>JAQTRS010000003.1 GCA_028711705.1 Candidatus Moraniibacteriota bacterium | reverse complement strand
AAAAGTCACGGTAGCTAATAAATGGGTATCGACTGGAAATAGCGTCTTAGAAACAACGAGACGTGAAGACGTCCAAAGAATTTTTCTATTCTTTGGAAAATTGGGGGGTGAATTAGATATTAAATATCGACTATACCAAGAATGACTATACGATATTGGGGTAACACACTCCCCTCGCTACAAAATCAATATGGAATTAGATTTTGGACAATCCATATTTGATAAAATGGATGTGTCTTATGAAGAGCTTCGAAAAGAAACTCAACCAATCACAAAGATCAAGGATTACTACAGAAGTAAATTGCGCGATGGTGAAGAATTGTGGTGGATTGATCAGCAAACAAATGAAGAAAATGTCGTGTCTCCAATTATAAGATCTTATGGAACACTCGAAAATGAAGAAAAAGAAAGATTTCTAGCGGAATCTATGATATTATTTCCAGAAATCTTCAGCAATAGCCAAACGAAATTTGAAAAAGTTGCTGCTTATCTTATTACATCCTACAATGCGGTATCTTCCAGCTTAAGGGATAAATTCACGGCTGGCGGACAAAAAGAGATTGTCCTTAGCGCAAACACCTCCATAACAGTGCCAAGAATCTATTCACATTTATTTGAAAACGCCCAACTAATCAACAAGGTGATCAGTCTTATAGAAGAAGAAAAGTTATCTTATCACTGGAATATTTCAAAAGTTCCAAGTGATCGCCTCACTCACTGGAAAATATTACTGGAGAAAAATACTGATCCAGGTATTTTAGCTGGACATAGTGCGACTGAAATCTTTGAGACTGGCTTAAATTATGAGAAAAACTCCCAAGAATAAGAACTACCTCGGTAGAAACTTCAGAAGAGCCAATAGCGGCGACAAACTCTCAAAGGAGCGCCGATCAGCATTGATGTCCAAAATACGCTCCAAGAATACAAAGCTTGAAACTAATTTTATTAAATTATTACGAAAGAACATCCAGCGATACTTTACCACTCATCAAAGAACCATAAAAGGTAACCCCGATATAGTCTTTAAAAAGAGAAGAATTTGTGTCTTTGTTGATAGTGACTTCTGGCACGGTTGGCAATTTCCAAGATGGAAAAGCACTTTAAAGAATGACTTTTGGCGAGAAAAAATTGAAAATAACAGGAATAGAGATCGCAAGACAACACGATACTTAAGAAAAAATGGATGGGTGGTTATAAGAATCTGGGAGCACTCAATTAGAGAAAATCCTTCTGTCGCAATTCAAAAAATTAAACAAGCACTGAAAGATCTATGAAAGCCATCATCCTTGCAAGAGTTTCAACTGAAGAGCAAAGAGAGGCTGGCAATTCCCTACCCGCTCAAATTGAACGATTGGAGAATTATTGCAAACGAAAAAGTTTTGAAGTGGTAAAAAACTTTAGCTTTGACGAAAGCGCCTACAAAACCAAGCGAGATGAGTTTGATAAGCTCCTCGGGATTGTCCAAGACCTCTCAAAGAAAGAAAAAGTGGCGGTTTGCTTTGATAAGGTAGATCGCCTTTCAAGGAGTATCTTTGATAAAAGGGTTGGTACTCTTTATGAAATGGCGGTAGCGGATCGCATTGAGCTTCATTTTGTATCGGATGGACAAGTGATCAGCAATCAGATGTCCGCCGTCGAAAAGTTTCAATTTGGAATGAGTCTTGGTTTGGCGAAATACTACTCTGATGCCATAAGCGATAATGTCAAAAGAGCCTATGAGCAGAAACTGCGAAATGGTGAATGGATTGGTAAAGCCCCGATCGGCTACAAAAATATCAATCTTGAAAATGGCACGAAAACCATTGTTATTGACCAAGAAAAAGCATTTCTCATCAAAGAACTCTTTGAGCTTTATGCAAGCGGAAAACACTCAATGAAAACTCTCGGGGTTGAGATGAAAGCAAGAGGTTTAACAAGCAATCGGTCGCATACCCCCATTTCAACAAGCCAAGTGGAAAAGATACTCAAAAATCCTTTCTATTATGGCGTGATGCGAACAAATGGCAATCTTTACCCTCACAAATACGAGCCTTTGATTTCCCTATACCTCTACAACCAAGCTCACGAGGTAATCAATAGCTACAAGAGGCAGAATTTCAAACGAACTAATAAACCCTATATTTTCCGAGGCTTTGTGAAGTGCGAAGAGTGCGGGTGTTCTATCAGTCCCGAGATTAAAAAGGGTAAATATGTATATTACCATTGCACCAATTATCACGGTAATTGCAATAATGTCGTATGGATCAAAGAAGAAGAGCTGTTGGCGCAGGTAGCACCCACTCTCAAGGGCTTGAAATTGACCGCGGAGGCGGTTGATGAACTCAAAAAGGAGCTCCGAGCCGTCCACGAAAAAGAAAGGGCATACTACACTCAAAATCTTGCCTCCATCAAGAAAAAGCTTGAGGCTATCGATACGAGACTTAAGGTTATGTATGAGGATAGATTGGATGGGCGCATCACAACCAATGAGTATGATGAAAGAGTAAAAGATTATAAAATTGAGCAAGCAGATCTTTGGCTACAATGTGAGGATCATTCCAAGGCGGATGAGAGTTTCTATATCAATGCCAGTAAAATACTGGATTTAGCCTCTCGGGCGTGGGAATTGTTTGAAAGTTCTGAACCTGAAGAAAAAACTCAACTTATCAAATTCGTACTTCAGAACTTTTCTTTGAAGGGTAAAAACCTTTCATTTGAAACAAAAATCCCCTTCTCGGGGATCATTGAATACGCTCAAACTGGGTCTATGCTCCGACGACAGGATTCGAACCTGTGACCAATTGGTTAACAGCCAACTGCTCTACCGCTGAGCTACGTCGGAATATACTCTATGACTAAATCAAACATAATGGATTATAACAAGACATCGTGAAATATGCAAGTTTTTAGCCATAAAACCACACTTTGAAGCATTCTCAATTTTCGATATTACAAAAAATCCCCTTTTTAGGGGATTTTGATATCCCTAGTAATCGCGCAGTTTCTTGACCACGTCGTGTTCGCGGATCTTGTCCAAGGCTTTGGCCTCGATCTGGCGGATACGCTCGCGGGTCACGCCGAATTCCTGTCCCACCTCTTCCAAGGTATGCGTCACGCCATCCTCCAATCCGAAGCGGATCTTGAGAATCTTCTGCTCGCGCGGGGTCAGTTCGCTCAAAACGCCGGCGATGTGTTCCTTCAAGAGCTTGCGAGCGGCTGCCTGATGCGGCATCACCGTCTCGGTATCCTCGATGAAGTCTCCCAAAACGCTGTCGTCATCGCTGTCGCCCACGGATGTCTCCAGCGACACGGTTTCCTGCGAAATTTTCTGGATGTGCCGCACTTTGTCGACTTCCAGGTCCATCTCGACGGCGATCTCCTCCGGCAACGGCTCGCGCCCCAAATCCTGCACGAGGCGACGCATCACCTGCGAATACTTGTTGATCGTTTCCACCATATGCACCGGGATACGGATAGTGCGGGCCTGATCAGCCAAGGCACGGGTGATCGCCTGACGGATCCACCAGGTCGCATAGGTCGAGAATTTGTATCCCTTGCGGTAATCGAATTTTTCCACAGCGCGGAACAAACCGATGTTGCCCTCCTGAATCAGGTCGAGGAGCGAAAGGTTGTGCGAGCGTCCCACATATTTTTTGGCGATACTCACCACCAATCGCAGGTTGGCTTCGGTCAGCTTCTGCTTGGCGGCCAAATCTCCCTTCTCAATAAGCTTCGCGAGTTTCACCTCCTCATCGCCCTTCAAGAGCGCGACACGTCCGATTTCCTTCAAATAGATCTGCACCAGATCAGCCGACTCGTCGCTCTCCTCATTGCTGTGCGCCACCATCATATCCGGTCCCTTGGTGCGCTTCTTCTCGCCATACTCGCTGCCAAGTTTGTCCGTCTCGATCTTGAGCATCTCATCGGATCCGACAACGCGGATACCCGATGCCTCAAGCTTCTCGTACAAGTCTTCAAGATTGTCCAAATCCTGTTCCACTTCCGGCAGGATGTGAATAATTTCATCCTCCGTCACGAAACCGCGCTGCTTGCCTCGCAGCATCAGCTCTTCCATGGCATCCATCTTCTGATTGGCTTTCTGCTCGCGGATGGTTTCCTTTTTCGGCTTGACTTCTTTCGGTGCGGCAGCCTTATGCGCCGCAGGCTTCGCCTTTTCTTCAGGCTTCTGCTTGCTCAAAGGCAATTGCCTGGTCACCTTGGCCACCTTTTTCACCGGAGTGGGTACAGTAACCTTCTTCTTCGGTGCCGCCTTTTTAGCGACAACCAGGGCCTTCTTTTTCGCAGGAAACTTTTTTGCCAAAGCGCGCTTCGCTACCCTCGCTTTTGGATGAGGTGTTTTCTTTACTGGTTTTTTCATTACTTTCTTGACGGATTTCACGGCTTTCGTTTTTTGCACCTTCTTGGGAGCGATGGTTTTTTTCGAAGCGGCGACTTTTCCTTTTGTCGCTTTTTTCTGGCTCGAAACAGCCATTTTCTTAGGCGCGACCTTCTTCACTACCCTCTTTACCGGCTTCTTGATATTCTTCATACGAAAAAGATAGAGAAAAAGCAAACAAGCTGCGACTTGTTCACCCTCCTTGTATTTACTGTAGTTAGCATACGATGAAACACAGAAAAAGTCAAAAACGACTAACTCGTCAAAAGCGCACTGAACTGTGCTCGCAGGCGTTGCGACTCAATCTTATCTCCTCTCTCCTGAGCCTCTTTCATCGCACGTTCCAATCGGATCATCTCCTCTTTGCGCAATTCCTTGGCCAATTCCGAAAGATACTGATCAGCAATGCGGCCGATATATACCTTCTTCTCCTCGTCGTCCGCAAACCGCGTCCCCTCCAATATCTTCCCTCCCTCAAAGTACAATCGGGTAATCTCTTGTTGCAAATGACTCTCCGAAAGCATCGTCAAAAGGGCATCGAATATGAAGTTCACCTGTTTTCCTTTTTCACACAATATCTGAAACAGGGGATCTTGCGTCAAAAAAGAAGTCAGTGCCTCGGGCGTATCGGTCGCCAATCGTTCCCAGACGGAAGCTTCCAGCATCATCACGCCGCAAACCTGTCGGCGCAAAAAATCCGATCGTTTCTCGAACGATTGCGCCGACCGTGTTTCAGACGTATTTTTTTCAGAAAAAACTCCGGATTGTGGCGATGAGGAGCTCTGCTCCCCCACCACTTTGTTTAATACGCTAAGAAGCGTGATTTCTTCCACATCCAGAGCCTCGGACAACTTGCGTATCCAAAACGCACGATCGATGTCATGCGAGACGAAACGGATGAGATTGAGGTATTCGTGCGCGATCTTGCGCTTCCCCTCAGGCAAGTGTTTATCGTGAGCTACCAGCGCTTTCTCCAGGAAATACTGGGGTGCCGGGACGGATGCGGTCACGGCCGTTCGCAGAAGTTCCGGATCCTCCTTGGCGATATCCGCCGCATCCTTGCCTTGCAAGATAGAGACTATGGAAACCGTAAACCCTTTCTCCAAAGCGATTTCCGTGCTGCGACGGGCAGCGATCTGACCCGCACCATCCATATCGAAAAACAGTTTCAGATTCTCCGTGTAGCGTTTGATCATGCTCAGTTGTTCTCCGGTCAGCGCCGTTCCCGAAACGGCCACGGTATTGCCGATACCGGCCTGATGCGCCGCGATCACATCCATATTGCCCTCGACCATGAGAGCAAAATCGCTTTGTTTCATCGGCTGCTTGGCGCGCTGTATACCATAGAGCACGTGACTCTTATGATAGAGTCCTGTTTCCGGCGTATTGATATATTTGGCCTGCGATTCATCCCCGCCAGGCGCGATGCGTGCCGAATAGCCGATGACGCGCCCCAAAATATCCATGATCGGGAACATAATGCGGGAACGGAAACGATCATAATACGTATTGCCCTCTTCCTTGCGGATCGTAAGTCCCGTCTTCTCTATCTCCTCCGCCGCATACCCACGTCCCACCAAAAAATCCAAAACATTCCTCCATCCGTCCGGTGCGAACCCCAGGCGAAAGTTTCCGATATATTCATCGCTCAGTCCCCGGTCACGCAAATACGGAAGCGAGGCTTTTTTCCCGGCGCCGTCCCAAAGCTGCTTCTCATAAAACTTCGTCGCCAATTCCAGAATCTCGAACGAGCGATTTTTCACCCCGCTATCCTGCGTCCGAGAATACTTGGGCAATTCAACACCCGTCCTATCCGCCAAAACCTTCAGGGCTTCGCGAAAATCTATACCCTCGATCTCCATCAGGAAAGCAAAGGCATCGCCACCCTTGTTGCAGCCGAAGCAGTGCCAAATCTGCCGTTCTTCATCCACCATGAACGACGGTGTCTTCTCATTGTGGAAGGGGCAGGGTGCCTTGAAACGCGACCCCATTTTCTGCAAACGGACATACGCCCCGACAAGATCGACGAGACTGAGCTTGGATTTGATTTCTTCGATAGGAGAGTTCATGAGCAAAAAAGCCTAAGAAATGACACGAAAGCAATACTTCATTGTAAGCAAAAATACGGAAATGTCAAAGTTCTGGGCGTATTCTTCAAACCATACCGATGCGCTATGGCTTGAAACGAGGCTGTGGCTATTTGCCGAGTATGACCACCACCGGAGCGCTACCCCCTTCCTTGTCCGATGCGGACGCAGCCCTAACCTCCGCCTCTGGAAAGTCACTCACAAGAAGTTTCTGTATGGCCGTAGCAGACGCTTCGTTAGAATCCAAGTAATAGACGACAACGCCGGTGTAATCCCCGATCGTATTGCCAATTTGTACCTTATTATAGCCGTTTTTTTTCAAAAAGTCCTGTACTTTTCCGGCATTTCCCTTCGCCGCGCCGCCATTGAGTACCTTCACGTTGAGCGTTTCTTTCGGAGTTCCGCTGCTCGCTACCTCTGGTTTTTTCTCTTCGGTCGCCGGGGCAGGCTCTTCAGGCGCCTCCTTCGATTCCGGGGTCGACACCGAAGACTCCATTGCCAAAGCATTGATGGACGGCTGGGTATTGCGCGCATCGCGAGCAGTCTGTTGCCAACGATTCCATCCCCACAGCGCACTGCCAGCTATCGCTAAAAAGAAAATGGTACTTAAAACCTCTTTCATAGAAAATATGTTGTTAGTCTTTGATCGACACATCCATAACTGCAGTATACCACATATCTGTGCGACATGCATCCCATTTTTCTTCTCAATATATACCGCATCTGCTACAATACAGAAAGACTTAATTCTCATCGTATAATCCCATGCAACAGTATCTTACTCGCAAAAATATCGTCATCGCAGCAAGTATCGTCGCCCTCGCCATCGGAGGATTCTTCCTCGTCTCATTCGGCAGGACGCATAAGCAGATTCTTGCGCTCAACTCGCTCTCGCTCTTCGAAAAGGTCTCCAAGCTCCTGCCGATCGAAGCCGATACCAAAGCGGAGATCGAAGCGGTCAATACCTTAGCAAGCAAACTCTCCCAGAAAGACGATATCACCAGAACCTTCATGGTCATGCTCCAAAACAACTATGAACTCCGCCCTGGCGGTGGTTTTTTGGGACAATACGCCATCCTCAAGGTCAAGAACGGAGAGATCATCTCAAGCTTCGTCGAAGACGCCAACCTCCTCGACCAGCGCATCACCGCCACCATCACCCCGCCTTATCCGTTCAAACAGATCCAGCTCAAGAAATGGAAATTCCGTGACTCCAACTTCTCACCGGACTTCCCGACCAATGTCGACAAGGCGCAGTATTTCTACCGTCTCGCCGGAGGCCGTGAACAGTTCGACGGCGTCATCGCGGTCAATGCCAATGTCTTCGATCACATCCTCGACATCACCGGGCCGATAGAGATGCCTGGCTACGGCACCTATGCTTCCGCCGACGCTTCGATGAAACTGGAAGAAAATGTCGAAAAACCTTTCTTGGGTGAAGACGTCCCGGCCGAACTCAAGCAGAATCGCAAAGCCATCATGAAAAAAATCGCCGCGGAAATCATCAGCCGCATCAGTACCCTCAACAATATCCCTAAACTCGCCACCTTCGCCCAGACCGAACTTCGTGACAAGAATATCATGATCTGGTTCAAAGATCCCTCGCTGCAGTCTATCGTGAGCGGCGTCCATTGGGACGGCACCGTTTCCGATGACTGGGAGAGCGACTACGTGATGGTGGTCGACGCCAACTTAGGCGCGCTCAAATCGGACTACTGGGTGAAACGCTCGCTTGACTACTCGGTCGACTTCACTGCCGGACCGAAACCTGTCGCGACCGTGAGCTACACCTACGACCACACCGCCACCCACGGCGACTGGCGCACCAGCGACTACCACACCTATACCCGCATCCTCGCACCGCTTGGCTCGAAGTATATCGAGAACAGCCGCGTCAAAACGGGCGGTGTCCTCAGCCAAGACAGCACGGATTTCAACAAGACTATCTTCGGATACAAAGTGGATGCCGTCATGAACCAAGCCCTTGCCACCGGCATCAAATACGAGCTTCCCGACACCATCAAGGCCGACGGATACCAACTTCTCATCCAAAAGCAATCCGGCATCGGCAATATCCCTGTCACTGTCCATATCAAGACCGACAAGGGCGAATTCACTCAGGAAGCCACCCTTGCCAAGGATCTGAAATTCAATTTTACGGAAGTGGAGGAGAAGAAATAACATTACAAGAGTATCTAAAAAAACCGTATCGCAATCTGATGCGGTTTTTTTAATTGTCTATCATGATCATCGTCAGCATATGTATTTTTCAGACCGTTGGAGTACTCGAGAAGGTCTGAAAAATACATATGCTTACTTTGGTGGTTTGTGAAAATATAAAATGGTGTTTGACATTTCCGCGGAGGCGGGAATCCCTAGTCCGTAGAAATAAAAAGGGTCGCTTAAGGATAAACCAAAAGCGACTACTTCAATTACCCACTCCCCCTAGTTGCGATTACACGCTTACGGCAGAAACGATTTCATCAAACGTCATCTGACGACTTTTCACGGCGGAAATTCCTTCCTCAGGATTTCCCTTGGTAAGTTGCGACCCCATCACCAAGAATTTAGCACCCGCTTTTATAGCCTCATCAGCTGGAAGAGTCCGCTGCTGATGATCCTCCTTCATCCATAGACTACGGATACTTGGGGTAATCAGCTTGATATGAGGAAATCTCTCGCTAAGCCAACTCGCCTCAAGCGGACTGCATACGCTTGCTCCGAGAGAGTTATCATCACCGAGATATCGCTGGAACTTCTCCAGATGCCTGGCAATGTATTCGCGCGGCACCATGCCATAATCCCGCAAAAAATCCGCTTCGGATATATCGGTCAATGCGGAAACAAGCGCGATAGTGGCTTGAGGCAATACATCGCGTATGGCTAAAAGAGATTTCCAATGGATACTCTCTCGAACCGTAACGATAGAAGGACTAAGGCCAGCATACCGCTTGGCGATATTCCTCATCGTTCCCGAAACATCCGCCCACTTTCCATCAATAAAAAGCCCTGTATCCGATGGAACATGATTCATGATCGATATGATGGCATCCTCACCCAAAAGCGCCATATCATTCAACTTGATCATAGCGATCATTTGGTTGACATCGCTATTTTCAACGAAAACCTTATCGAGCACATCTTGCGCCGCGGTGACGCCCATACCATCAAGCGCCCAGATGACGCGCCTTACATCTTTATTGTTCATACCGCACCCCACTGATTGTTAATACACTGTTTCTACGATGCCCTTCACTGAGGACCTTCCTTGTATACCAGACAAAAAACCTCACGTCAATAACCTCCTTGTCATATCCAAAAGCCTCTCCTTGCCTAAAAGAGGCTTCATTGCTATGCTAATGGTATAAACAACCCCGTCTTGAACCCATCTCTTAATCTAATCCAAACCCTATGCCAAGCTCCGATCAGCTTTTCAATAACCGCCACTCTCTCGCCCATCTTCTTGCGATGGCCATTCTTAAAATCGATCCGAAAGCGCAATTTGGCACCGGCCCTGTCACGGATAACGGTTTCTATTACGACATCCTCCTTTCCGACGGCATCACCGTTTCCGACAAGGATTTCAAAATCCTGGAAAAGACGATGCGCGGGTTCATCAACCAAAAACTCGACTTCATTCGAGAAGAAATCTCGATCGAAGCAGCCAAAAAACTCTTCGCGCATCAATCTTTCAAACTCGAGCTGATCGACGAGATCGCGTCCCGAGGCGAGATTATCACCATATACCGCACGGGTGACTTCATCGATCTCTGCGAAGGACCGCATGTGGGCAATACCAGCGAAATCCCCGCCAACTCTTTCAAACTCTTCCGCCTCGCCGGCGCCTATTGGAAAGCCAACGAGAAAAACCAGCAGCTCCTACGCATTGCAGGTCTGGCCTTCGAATCCAAAGAAGCGCTCGACAAATACATCTGGCAGCAAGAAGAAGCCAAGAAACGTGATCACCGCAAACTCGCCAAAGAACTCAAACTCTTCACTCTCTCCGACCTTATCGGCGCCGGTCTTCCGCTCATGCAGCCCAACGGTATGATTATCCGCAAGTCCATCGAGGACTACCTCTGGGACCTGCATGCAGGCAAGGGCTACCAGCGCGTTTGGACGCCTCACATCGCCAAAGAAACACTCTACCAGACATCCGGACACGCCGAGAAATTCGGTGATGAACTCTTCCGGGTGCAGGGTAAGGAAGACAAATTCATCCTCAAGCCGATGAGTTGTCCGCATCACATGCAAATCTTCGACGACAATCAATTCTCCTACCGCGACATGCCGGTGCGCTACTTCGAACCGGCCACCGTATACCGTGATGAGAAATCCGGCCAGCTCGCAGGACTCACCCGCGTACGCGCCATCACCCAAGACGACGGACACCTCTTCTGCCGTATCGATCAGATCGGCCAGGAAGTCGGGGTCATCGTCGATATCATCAAGGACTTCTATACCACATTCGATCTCACGTCCGATTATTGGGTCAGTCTTTCTGTTCGCGGAGAAAACAGAGATAAATTCTTAGGTGATGATTCCGTATGGGAAGCTGCTGAAAAAGCGCTCGAGAGCGCCGCTAAAGAAAATAACCTCCCCTATAAGCGGGTCGAAGGTGAAGCTGCGTTCTACGGGCCGAAACTCGACTTCATGTTCCGCGATGCCATCGGTCGGGAGTGGCAGCTTGCCACCATCCAATGCGACTTCAATCTCCCGAACCGCTTCGACCTTGCCTATATCAATGAAAAAGGTGAGAAGGAGCGCCCGGTCGTCATTCATCGCGCCATCTCCGGATCGCTCGAGCGCTTCATGGGCATCATCATCGAGCACTTCGCCGGCAATTTCCCGCTGTGGCTCGCGCCGGTGCAGATGGTCATCATCCCCATTAGCGAAGCGCATCACGACTACGCCAAGAAAGTCTTCAAAAAACTGCAGAACGCTGGTCTTCGCGTCACGCTGCGCGATGACAATGAATCTCTCGGCAAGAAAATCCGCGAGAGCAAGCTCCAGAAAATCCCCTACACCCTGGTTATCGGTGCCCAAGAAATGGAATCGCAAACCGTCACCCTCGAATCCCGCGACCAAGGAAAGATCGGCGCGCTCTCTCTTCAGGAAATCATCGACAAACTCGGAAAGGAAGTCACTGCCAAAACTATTCTCGAGAAAAGATAATCGTAAGTTAAACAAAGGACGCAGACATTTTTTCAAGACCACTAGTGTACTCACTCTGGTCGGAAAAAATACATGCGTCCTCTTTGGTATCACTTTCTGCTACCTCTTCCCGGCGCAGGTCTCATCCGCCCAAATCCCGCGCTTATTTTCCCGCGCTTCGCGTTCGGCTTGCTTGAATTGCTCAGCCAATTTCACATCGGGAGGAAAGGTTGAAACGCGAGCATAGCCTGCGCGCACCAGCTCATCATTCACGAAGGTCCCATCCTCCAAATACACGAAACGAAGCAACCTCCCATACCGGTCCGCCTCGGATACGTCCTTTTCAAGTCGCACGGATTTCCCTTCGACCAATTCCTTATTCTTCGCGCTTGCCTCTTTGCCGAAACACTCCGCCGGCGAATTCACCTTGACGCTCTCGGGCGTATTGACCCCAATATAGCGCACCTTCCGGCCATCCTCAAGCTCGATGGTATCCCCATCCACCACCCGCTTCACCGATACAAAATCACTTGATTGATCAACTGTTTTTTGCAAAGAATCATTCGTGACATTTCGCACATAGTCAACAAAATCCTGCCACGAAACACGGCTCGCTCCCATGATAACCGAATACCAGAAACCGATAAAGATCACAAGGAAAGCGAGGAATTTCTTCCCTTCTCTGGTATGGAATAGTTTTTGTACAAATGGATTCATATGCTTTCACCTTCACCCCTCCGTTATGCGGCAGTACAAACGTTTCACCACCTCCGTGGCAAAGAAATATACTCCCACCAGACTCAGGATCCATACTACGGATGAATGCGTCGGTTGGGCGAAATGAAATACCCGTTGTCCGAACTGAGTAAACGGCACCGTGACGCCTATGGTGAGCATTGCAAGGGAGAGCATCACCAATATCGTCGAAGGACGCTTCGCTTTCCAGAAAGGACGTCTACTGCGGAGGGAGAAAATCAGTACGAGTTCCGTAAACAGGCTCAGCATAAACCAATTCGTCTGAAGCACACCCTCACCTTTCTGATAAAAGGTTGCGAAGAGAATGAAATCGAACATACTACTCACGACACCCAGGATCGTCGCCGAGAGCACCACATCCCTCACATTATACCCTTTCGGTTTCTGCAGTTCCTCCGTATCCACCGCGTCCGTCGCCAAAGCGATCATCGGGAAATCCGAGAGAATATCGATCAAAAGGATCTGCAGAGGAAGCATCGGCACGAACGGTATCAGCAAGGAAGCGATGGCGACGGAATAGAAATTGCCGAAATTGGACGTGAGCGTCGTCTTGATGTACTTGATGATATTGGCAAAAATACTCCGCCCCTCCCGGATACCATCGATGATGACTTTTAAACTCGTATCGAGCAGCACGACGTCCGCCGCGGAACGCGCGATATCCGACGCGCTCTGCACGACGAGCGCCACGTTCGCGAGCTTGAGTGCCGGCGCATCATTGATGCCCTCACCCAAAAACCCCACTTCCTTCGTCTCTTGCAGCAGCTCGATAATCATATACTTCTGCTGCGGTGAAACGCGAGCGAACACCGAATATTTCCTCACCATTTCCAATTTTTTCGTATGCGCTAGAGCCTCCAGCTCCTCACCGAGGATGACCTCGTGAGGGGAGGCGATCAGCCCGATACGCGTCGCGACCGATCCCGACACCTCCTTACTGTCCCCGGTGATGATCTTCACTTCTATCCCTAAACGCCGCGCTTCATTGATCGCTTCCTGCGCCGTCTCCTTAATGGGATCGACAAAGGAAATCAATCCCAAAAATTCAAGATCGCTCTCGTCCCGTTCCAAGGAGAATTGCGCTTTGCCAGGAAGGGGCTTATGAGACACCGCCAATACCCGCCGTCCGTCCTCGCCCTGCATCGCCATCCACCTAAGGTACTTCGCCTTCTGTTCAAAAGAGAGGTGGGTGGAAATCTCGATAATGGCCTCCGGGGCGCCGCGCACGATCAGCCATCGTTCCTCCTGATCCCATATCACCGCGCTATTGCGTCGCCGTACCGGATCGAAAGGGGCTTCGCTGATTTTCGTGCATGCCAGAAGCGCTTCGCGCTCCTTTGCATCTATCGCATTCCAGAGCGCTTCGTCGAAAGGATCGACGTCCTCACCCTTTTCCAAACCAGCATAATCCGATGCCAAAACCGCCGCATACAGGCATTGTTTCTTGCTATCCGCATACACCTTTTCCATCGTCAACTTGTTTTCCGTGAGCGTTCCCGTCTTATCCGAGCACAGCACTTCCACGCTCCCCAAATCTTCGATAGCGGACAATCTTTTCACCACGACTTTTTTCTTCGCCAAACGCAGCGACCCCCGCGAAAGCGAAACGGTAATCACGAAAGGAAGCGCTTCCGGTATCACCGAAATGACCAACACCAGAGAGAATATCAGAAGCTCCATCGGATTGGCACCTTCGCCCTTGATCAGCAAGTTGACCAGGAAGATCAGCGTCAGCGTCACGATGACCAGACGCATGATAAAGCGGCTGAAGCGGAGTATCCCCTTCTCGAAAGTGCTCTCGCGATTGGTGGTTTCCGTAAGATGCGCCACTTCACCCATAGCCGTATCGCCTCCGGTAGCTATCACCACGCCGACACCTCGTCCGCGCATCAGCACCGTCCCGGCAAATCCGATATTCTTCGCCTGATACATCTGTTCCGTCCGTTCCTTCAATGCCCCGCCTATTTTTTCAACCGCGACCGACTCACCTGTCAGGATTTCCTCATCCACCATCACATCATGACTCTCGATAAAATATACGTCCGCAGCGATCTTATCGCCCGCAGCAAGCATAAGCACATCCCCGGGGACGATATCTCGGCTCTCTATCGATACTTCCTCGTTACCGCGCATAACCCGCGACCGGCTCACCAGATACTTTTTCAGAAGATCCAAGGTTTTGATCGAATGATGCTCCTGAAAAAATCCGAAAAGCGTGTTGATAAGCAAAAACAGAAGCATCATCTCGGCCTCCGTGCGCTCACCGAGCAGAAAAGAAAGTCCCGCCGCCACCAAGAGCAGGTAGATGAATGATGACTGGAACTGGCGCAGCAACGTATGCCACCATCTGACGCTGTGTTCTTCGATCTGATTCGCTCCGTATTCCTCGCGACGGCGCATCACTTCATCCACCGTCAAACCATCCAGGGATGTCTGCATCTCTTTCGCTATCGCATCGGCTGATTTATCGGTCGCATCCTTCCACTGCATAGTTTTTTGTTTTTACAACTCCCGATACGATTTCCAGAGGAAGTATCCCACCGCACTAAACGTTACCGCCGGCGATACCCATGCGGGCACATGCACCCCGAAGGCATCCGCCAGCATGACGGCGCCCAGAAACACTATCGAATACATCGCTCCGTTCTTCAGGTACCTATACTTCTGAATACGCTCAATATTACCCAAGGTCAATTGGCGCACCACGAGCGCCCCGAGGCTATTCCCGATCAGGATGAGCGGCACCGAAAGCGTGAACGCGAAGGCTCCGAGCACGCCGTCCAAAGAAAAGGTCATATCTATCGCCTCCAAATAAAAAAGCTTGCTCAGATCCGACAGCGAGCTGCTCCCTCCCTTCATCAGCCGCTTCTCGCTTTCCTCCGCTTGTTGCTTGAATCCGTGCGTGATGAAAAAGACCGTCGATCCGACCACGGCGCCGAACGCCAGCATCGGACTCTGCTTGAGCGCCATCCACACCACCGTCATAAGGATAAGCGACACGACCGCGTAAAACCAGGCGCTCTGCCGATGGAAGAAGCGCTCCCCTCGCAGACCATAGTTTTTCGGCTCCACGAACAACCAGTGAAAGAACAGGAAAATCAGAAAGATGCCGCCTCCGATAAGCAGTATCGGCGCGGCCGTGTCCACCGACTCCTTGACCCGCGGGTCGCTGCTGAAGGCCGCCGTGAACGCGTCGAAAAACCCAAGCCCCGGCACTGCCAGCCACACGATCAGCCATGGCAAAAGTCCGCGCACCACGAACACCGCGAAGAAAATCCCCCACGTCAAAAACCATTTTTTCGCCTTCTCGCCCATGGTCGAAAGCACCTCCGCATTGATGATGGCATTGTCGATACTGCTCATCACCTCGAACAGGAAAAGTCCCCCCACGATCAATATGATAGAAAAGATATCCATACACCCATTGTACCACATCTGGACAAAAATCGACTCTCACGCTATACTATGGAAAGTAAGTTTTGCGGGTGTCGTATAATGGCTATTATATCAGCCTTCCAAGCTGAGGACGCCGGTTCGATTCCGGTCACCCGCTCACATAAAAAACCTACCCGAAAGGGTAGGTTTTTAGTATTCAATTTTGATTCTGAAAACAGACAGCTTCGTTTATATTATATAAGTCCTACTTGTCCAAAAAATGTAAGGACTACGAGTGGGGTCAATGCAAGCAAGAATGCTAATGCGATCTCCTCACTACCACGATACTTCGTCATGAAGCCGGTTTCCTGTGTTTCCTCTTGGTGCGGGCACGTATCGCCTTCGCATGTACAGGATTCACCAGTGGTAATATCCTTGATTTCGTCGTTCATATATTTATATTTACGTATTATTTATTTTTGTTTTTGCTGCCGCCGAAGATACTTCCGACTGAGACATTTCACAAGGTGTAACTCTAGAATTTACACTATAGAAATGTTCCAAACAGATCTCGCTTCATCGGCATATAAGAGAAAATAAAACGGATGAATCCTCCATGGAGAGGTCACCCGTTTCAAACTCTTATAGACACAGTATAGCAGAAAAAAATGCGTCTGTCAAATTCACACTACGACTTGTCTTCTCCTATGATAACAAGTATGTCGGTATCCGGCTTCGATTCGCCATCCGGAAGCGATTTCACTTCGGCAGAAAGATTCTTCGCAATGTCATTCGCCACCGAATTATATTTTCCAGAAACATCCACGACAACCGTTTTCACATAGTTCGTTTGAGCAGCCGGTTCTTTTTTTGCTACGTCGACATTCGAAAAACTCGCCTTGATCTGCTCTTCCACTTTGTACGTCAAGCCCAAGGTCTTAGCGCCGTTGTACAACGCAAGCGTCGGATGAACGTCGCTTGAAGCCGGAACGGCTTGGGACGATGTTTTGTTCGCATTCTCGGAAGCGGATCCAGACTGTTGATCATTTGTTACATTAATTGTTGATACGTCAACTATCTTGTGCACTGCGGGACGATACAGAATAGCTCTGCCTGCCTTCACGTAGATCAGAACTTTATCATTATTTTCTGCCTTCTTGAAAAACGGTTGCTCCGAAAGTTTCTCCTTGTCAGTCACGGTCGCAAGCGTCGGCGTCTCATCCGTCGGCAGCTCCATCACACTTCCCAACTCCTTGACCAATGCAGCCGTCTCGGCCGACTGATCGTTTTTGGTCACTTTCCGGTACTGATAATAAAAATACCCGGCAGCACCGACCGCGCCGATAAAGATCAGAATAAGAAACAACTTGCCAAATATTTTCATTCCGAAACGTTTCGTAGCTGGGGCCTCTGAGGCCGGAGAGGACACGCTTTTCGCTTTACGCATTTCGGTAATAGTGGTATGCGGCACCTCTTTTATTCTCGCCATAATCGTAAAATTACGTTTGTTTTTTTAACCCGGTAAATCATCTGTAGTATACAAAATATGTGCACATAATACAAGGTGATATCAATATGGCCCATCGATTTTATCATAGATAAAACGTGATGTGTCCTCGATAGCCTGACGTAAAGCATCCATATCCTTGCCACGCGTCATAATACAAGCGAGATACGGATGCCCTGGGAAATACACGATACCGCAATCGTGCAATTGCCGTTCCGTATCACCTGTCCCTGCCTCTCCGAATTTATGCGAAACCATCACCTCACGGGGGACACCTGCTTTAAGGGCAACATCATAATCCGTCATGGCAAGCAGCCTCAACGCTTTCTCAGAGTTATCATGCGAAAGATACGAACTATTGAAAAGGATACGGAAAAATCCAGCATATTCTTTGACGGTCAATTGAGCATTCACATCAACCAGTACTTCATCTTTAGCTCCGACTATCTTAAACAAGTCTCTAAGCTTTTCCAAAGGTAACCGGCTTGAAAGAAGTCTTAATGCTTGATTATCCGAATAAACGATCATCCTACGGATAAGTTCCTCCACGGTATAGCTCTGCCCTACCGTCAGCTGCTCACGAGGGATAATAGTCGGCGTCATACCGAAATCCTTCGGCGCCTCATACAGAATCTCCGTACCCAAAAGGCCGGGTTCCGACTCCGCCCAGCGATAATAAGCCATCATAACCGGAACCTTAAGCAATGACGCAGGAAAAAATTCCTCTCTCGCATCGACACCGAACGCCGGTCCGTTATTGAGATCACGAAAATATATCGACTCATTCGTCAATGTGCGCCGCTGCTTCAAATCATAAACAAAACTCTCCAGATCCTTCTGAAAATTTTCTTTTTGAACATCAATAACACCCTGCGCTACTTCGCATTCAAGTAAGGGATTGGTGTACACATACTGGCTATTTTGCCGAATCTGCCGAGAAGTATCCTCGGGAATATCCACAAAGGTGCCCTCTCGTACAAACCGATATCCAAAAACACCGCACACGACTCCTGTTGTAAAAACCGCAATGCTGAAAGAAAAAACTCGGAAACTCATACAACTGTGGATTCTCTCACATTCATTAACAATCTCGCTACCAAAAAGAATTTTTTGAAAAACTCGTTTATGAGCCTTATTTTTTACAGACAACAGAAAAACCCTTTAACCTGAAACGACTATTTCCTCATTGTTTTCAGCATCGCAGGCGCGTACCGTGATAATATTGTTGCTATCGACTTGAATCGTATAGTGAGTTTTCACGGACGTTCCCTCTTTCGGATCGAATGGCAAAGACTTGAGATATTTCGCCAAATCGCTTGACATATCAAGGCAATAATTCGTATTGGCGCTGCAGACTCCGTACGTAAGACTACACCCTGAGACGCCTGTTCCGAGCTGTTTCTCGATTGTATCAAGACCAGTCGGTAGTGTACTACCATTGTCGATCACGTACTGGCGTACCGCGGTGAGAATGAACTGCGCATCGGAAACCCGTCTCGAATTTCGAGCATCCACAAATCGTTTCGCAGGATCAAGCGCCACGAAAACCACTACCGCAAGTACGGCGATAATTCCAATAACAAGTAAAAGTTCAATCAGTGTGAATCCGTGTGATGTATGACGCAAACGTTTATTCATATGTCTATAGTATACCTCCAAAACATTTTATTTACAAAGTCGGCGCGATAGGCGTAGGAGATGTCGTAGGCGCTGTGATCAAAGGAATACTAGTTTTTTCCGAAACCGTAGGAGTGATCGCAGGAATCGAAACCGATGGGTCTGCGACAGGTTCAGGTTTTTTGCTTTCAAATGTCTGCGCGTCAGCCACGGCGATAGCTACCCAAGAAAAATCAAGGTCTTCATCGGCCGGTTTATTGAGAATGATGGTGAAGCCCTTTTTAGTTCGATTGACCACGAAGTACGAATAGTTTTTGGCAAGCAATTGTCTTTGGATCGTATCTTTTTCTTTGGAAGAAGACGCTCCGGAAACGGCTGGCGCGGAATCATTGCCCGAATTCGCATCGGACGCATCGGTATCGAGTGCCTTTTCATCATCGAAAACCATCATCGCCTGCACGATCGGCGTCCTCTCATACACGGTTCCAAACACGATTTCCACCCGATCGGCACCCTTGGCAATCTTGGCGAATCCGGCCGTATCCTTACCAAAGGTCGGTGTTTTTTCAAAAGCGACATCGCTCTTGAAGACAACCTTTCCGATAAATGAAACGAGTTTATTGAACAAAGTATCATTCTTGAATGTGGCACTGTCACTGACAATCAAGCCTCCCACCTTAAGCTTGCCGGCGACATCCATATTCATCGACACCTTCGCGCTTTCGAGTGCCAATGAACCGATTTCAGCATCTCCGGCCGTAAGCTGCTGCGTCGTCACGTCCTTGTCCTGATTCGTGATGCGATCGGAAAGACTGCCGATTTTATCCGTAAACACCTCCAAACCTTCTATCGAATCCGCCTTGATATGCTTGGCGATGATAAGATCTGCAACCAACTGCGGGGTAACGACGCCGTCCGCAGCATACAATTGATCGGTAAATATCTCCGATGATTGCTGCGAAAATTTCGCTTGTTCCTCTTTAAGATCATTCAAAAAGGATAGTATTTGCTGCTGCCTCGAAAAATCCTGATCATTGCTAGCTGTATTGAGAATAGTGATGACGCCATTGGTATTAGCCTCGTCGCCAGGAAGAACCGCGGTATCCACTGACCCGTCCACTTGCAAACCATCGATATTGCCACCGGTAAGAGCTTGCTGCTGAGCGTGCTCTTTCATCGCGACATCGATCGATCGACCGTTATAATCCGTAAGATTGACAAAAACCATCACGCTTGTGCACTTGATATTTCGTCCATCGGTGATCACTCCGGCAGGACAGGTATCCCAACCCGAAGCATCCTCGAGTACGGTTCCGGCCACTCTCCCCGCTTTGATAGCAAGCATACCATAGCCTGGAACCGAAGAAGAAGTTATCCTATCCCCTGCATAGATCTGCCCCGATTCATTCGTCACAAGAACAGGCACTCGTCCAACAAGAGCCACAGGATAAGCGTTATCTTGTACCGATCCCAAAGTGATTCCTGGCTTGGTAGCAACAACGCCGAGCATATCTTTCTGATACGCCCCTGTCGACTTTTTAACGCCATTATCAAGCGATGGATCTATAGAAATGATAGTGCCCGCCATCAGAGATTCATCAGAATAATAACGCTCTGCAAGGTCGGCTCCCTGACCCAAACCAAGTACGTCCTGAGTCGATCCGAAGAGCTGTTTGGAGACCAATTCTTGACGAATATCTTCAAGCCCTCCTATAGTATCTAACTGAAGCTGCTTCAAACTGACTTCATTTCGTTTCGCTCGCAAAAATGCACCAGAACCGAAGGCTACCGTATCGGAATAGGAAGCGATAGCGCTAATATCGTCAGCATCTGTTCCTGACCACGTCGAACCGAAATCATCCGCTGGATAACCGGCATCCGAATGAATCACATCCGTCTTAATTGAACCAGCGCCGGCATTGGTAAAGACACTGATGCCTCCGCCATCCGATCCATTACTCGTTCCCACATAGACCTTGCGGATCTTGTTGAGATTGGTCGGCATATCCGCTGAAATAGCCGTAACCCCGTTCACTCCATACAGCTTCGCGGGACTTACCTGATAGTCAGTCGTAGCATCGGGCACAGTCGTGAATGCCGGATACACAGTAAAGGTAGTCGCATCGTTAGAAATAATCGTTCTCGTTTGTCCGGCGCCGGTTCCACCGTTCAACTCCACAACCAGTCCCACGAACGACCCTGGAACATAATTTTCTGCGGAATCCCCTATAGTAGTCGATGAAAAAGTTGTGGCATCAACCACCGTATCAGAAGGCCGTATCATGTGGGCCCGACCATCCAAATAAAGTTTGTTGGCGCTTTGCGCTGCTAATCCATCATTTGTCGTACCACCGTTCGAACTCCACACGAGCTCATCAATCGATCCATCCCAAAAGTTCGCACCCGTCACACAGTTCGCGCCAGCACACGACCCTCCGACCGTCAATACCTGCGAAGCATCCATTGTCGCGGTAGCTGCAATAGTGCTGTCGCACGCTACTGCCTGCTTCCCATCGATATACATACAGATATCCGTGTCAGTATTAGTGAACACAGCATGATGCCATTGGTTATCATTATAGGTTGCAGTCGAAAGAATAGTGTCATCATAGGTAGTGTTATACGTCCACGTCGTAAGGCTATCGATAGCGAAACGGATCTGCCCGGTCGTATGCATTCCGGCATATATACACCCGACGGCCGCTGTTGCCGCCACGGGAGTATAACATCGTTCGAACAACGTATCGGCTGCTGCCGTAGTCGAATGCTTGAACCATAAAGAAACGGTGAAACTCACCGTACCAGCATTGAAGTCAGCATCCGCATCACACGTACCATCCGAGTTCGCGTCTGAACATAAATAAGAATTGTTATTGAAATTGACACTCACTCCCCGAATACCGTCGCCACCAAATGTCGGGGCAGTTCCTGTCACTGCTGATCTAAGTGGGTTATTGGTCGTACCGGCCGCACCGATAGAACTTGCTGCGACCGTCGAACCGGCAGCCTCCTCAAAAAGATAGACTGAGCGTGCAGCGCCGACCATATACGGAGTCGCTACCGTCGAAGTTGTTATTTTGGACCATGCGGCGCCAACAAGGCTTCCTCCCGAAGTATGCACTTCGGCCAAACCCTGATCCGTACCGACAAAAACGATATCACCAGTCTCAAGAAGGGTTGTAGCAGCTGATTCGCGAGCAGCTGAGTTTCGTTCGATAACGGCAAGGGTTCCGGGCGAAGTGGAAATAGTCGGTGCCGTTCCTGTTGTAATAGGTGATCGTCCGACAGTCTGATCATAGAATCGATCCGGGTTTCCGTTGAGTTCCGATGCCACATCCCTATCGATATTTCTCCATTCTTCTAATTGCTGCTGGGTCTCATTGGTCGCATACATCCTTCCACGGCTTGTGATGACAACCTGATTATAGTCATCGTTTGTCGTTTCCGAATAACTAAACACTCTTTGATTGGCAGTATTGACGACGGAAACCCCCGTATCCGTCGCTGCAGCAATAAGCGTCACGCCTCGCATCGGACTTGTTGCGCTATCTAATGGTAGCGTCAACGTGTTGATCATACCTTCAGTCGATGAAGTGATGAGTGCGATCGAAACATCATTAACAACCGAGTTCACAAGAGCAAAATTTGTATTCGCATTGGTCGCGTAGGACACCGTCGAATTTCGATTGCCGATATTTTTATCACCCTGCACGCGATTCGTTGCATCATAACGATACATCGCATCCTGCTTAAAATCGAAAGCGTACATACCGGTAGCCGATGTGCCATTGGTTCCGACTACTATGACACCATTCTGCGCACCCACTCCTGTCGGGTTATTATTCGTATCTGCACCCAAAGCATACGTACCTGCTTGGGTAAACTTCATCCATAGCGAATTGTCCGCACCATCAAAAATATACAGGCCGCTCGCTGTAGTAGCTATAATCGCCTTACGAGGAAAAATCGACTTGCCGCAGCGATCATCAGCTGCGATATCGCAAGCATCGCCGATACCATCATCTTTGGTTTCCGTCGCCCAAGACATCTGCTGTGAAATGATCGAGTTGCGCCATTCCCCGCCATCCGCATCACGCGTCGTATCATACACAAAGATATCAATGATGCCGGCCAGACTGCGTTGGACATCATATCCTTCCGCCGTAATATCACCATAAGCTGTCATATTGGCACGATTCGTCGCACTTCCCACCTGAAGAGCATCTGTAGGCGCACTCGTTTGGATGCCGACATTGCCATTGCCATCGATAACGAACGGCGTCGCATCACTTGATTGATCATCCACGCGCATAGCGAGATTGCCAGTTCCAGTTGCCTGATGATTGATAAAAAACGAGGTGTTAGCATTCGCCGTACCAGTATTTGACACCGCAAGCACATTACCGGTATTAGCAGCACTGGATCCTGTCAAAGATATATTGGAAAGATTGCCTGTAAATGCAGTCGATGATGACGAGACATCTATACCCTTACCCGACGTCAGACCGTTAGCCGTGATATCAAGTCCTATCTCGCCATCGATAGCATTGGCTGTAATATTGACCGCATTGGAAGCATTGGAAGCCTGAGTAATATCGACTGCCGATACAGCGGCCGTCGTATTCTGCTGGTTGAAATAAGCAAGGAAAGAGCTCGCATCCGTACCACCGGAGGTCGGATTAGTGAAGACCAAACCATCATCGGCAGCCGTCAGTGAAATCGTAGCATTCGATCCATCAGCATCATTACCATACGTTGTCTGCAGATCGCTCGCGCCACCCGATCCGCAGCCACCGTCTGTAAGATTACATAACGTCTTGGTCGTACCGTTTTCGTTGATCTTGAATTTATTATCCCCCGAATCATACCAGATATATCCTGCCGCGGCGCTCGCAACGCCGGAATGACTCAGTGCAAGATAGTCTCCCGTGGCCACTGTAAGCACATCTGATGCAGAATCGATCGTCAGACCGGCAGCACCTCCTGATGAAAGCGTCACCGCGCCCGAACCCGTATACGATTGACCGGCGGCAATAGAAATACCCCCCGTATCCGCGGTAAGCGAGTCAACGGTAGTGGCGTCCTGAATATCTACCGTTCCTGCACCGGCCGCAACAATCACCAATGATTCTCCAGAAGTAGTCGTGATATCCGTAGCCGCTCCCGAAAAAATAAGGCCTGCGCTTCCGATGGTTTTGTTGTTCAAAATCTCACTGCCTGATAACGTCGCAAGTGTCCCGGTGGTCGGAAGCGTCACAGTGGTTGTTCCGGTTGCAGTAAGCGTCGTTGCGAAAGCACCGGAAGTTGAAAAAGTATCCGCGAAAGAAATGGTTTTACCATTCGGAATCGTCAGTGTGCCCGTCGTGTCGGTTACTGTAAGTCCTGCTACTTTCTGAGCGTTGAATGCCTGAGGAACGGCATCGAATTGCACACGTGGCGACATCTCGCCATCACCGTTGAAATTGATACCAAGGTAAATGTTGTCCGTATTGAAGTCGATAGATCCTGGAAGCGTAGTAACATCCCCTAAGTCAGTCTGGAAAATACCGTCGGTCACGGTCAGGGATTTGCTTTCCGTCCACACATTCGCGCCACCGCTTGAAACGGTATAAATGCTGAAAATAAAGCCGTATGATCCGTTAGCAACATTAGTTCCGTTGCTATTGACCACCTTTCCTTGAAAATTTATTTTCTTGTTCGTACCGGTCGCCGCAAACGAATACTCCTGAGTAGAAACAAAAAAACCAACCACTAAAAAGATAGCGAGAAATGCCAGAAACCGGAATCGATATGTGTTCTTCATTTTTGTATGATTTTCCTCCTTCATAATACCATAAAATACATCGGCGCAACAAATAAAAAATGAAAAAATCCGGTCGATTGCCGGATTTTTGATACACGTACTTTTTGTGGCTATTTCCTACCCTTTTGTTTCCGCTTTTCACCGTCGAGTTTTCGGATAATATCGCGCATATAGAGGGTCCCGACCAAAAACAATGCAGAAAACACGACCTTGCTCAATTTTTCAGCCACAGCAAAGCTTACACCATGTCCAACATAATACACGTTCAGAAGTTCGGCAATCAAAAAAAACACGATAGCGAATGCGAAAAATTTATATGACACATCAAGTTCTTTTTCCACCCGCCATACGATACCAACCGTATACACTATCGACATCATCGCCGCCAATATCGTCATCGCCTCGGCTACCACTAAAAAAGTTTCCATATTATGAAGACACCCCCTTTCTCTTCGTTATAAGGCCTTTTCCAGCCAAATTCCTCTCAGCAACATGCTGCGCTGCATGCGCGTACAACCAATATTCGCGGATCCAAAGCAAAAACCATCCTAGCAATAATGTGAGTGAAAGGAAGGCGATCCATCCGATGTTGCGCACGAATTGCGGATACGTAATGACAACTCCGCCACCAAGATCAGACAAAGGCAGCTCCATAACGGAAATATCCATCGTCCTCACGATAGTGAATTTCCCACTCGAAAACTCAACAAGCAACACATACTCACCCTGTTTCAAGTCAGCAGGAAGCGGAATGCTTTCCCGTATCACTTTGCCTGCCCTCAAGCCTTCTATCGATTTTTCGACAGATATGACCGCATTGCCATCCCCATCCGTAAGCGCATAACGAATCGTTCCTCCTGCAGAAGCATTATTCGCATCAACCCGAGTAATGGCTACTTCCGCACTGATCGTTTTTCCCTGAAAAAAAGTTCTATTGTCGCCCTCAGTACGCAGAATGAAATCGAAAGGAATGAGAACTGGCGTGACCGGCGAAGTCGGTATCGTATGTATCGATGATTGTTTCGTAGATAAAGAAGACGCGGTCGAAACCGTCCGTGATCGCGATGCCTTCCTATGACTACTCGTATTCCCGCTATCGCTATCAGACACTGCTGTCACCTGATTCACATAAAATACGATATTATACGTTGCTGTGCGCGTACTATCGGAAGGATCGGTCGCAGTGATATATATCGTATGTTCTCCGAAAGATAGCTGTACAGGGGACTCTATTTCCCAATACCCATTAGCATTTGCGATTGTCTGCAACACTACAGTTTCATTACTATGAACCACGATATCGATAATAGCAAATGGAATATTGGTCGTACCGGAGAACAACGGGGTCTGATCAAGCGTCTGCGCCCCACCGGATTGTCCGGCGATATCCATAGTACCGATAGATGTCGCCGCTACCAAAGGACTCGGTAATACCCTTATACACTCCGCAGGCGTCGTGATGGATACGGTATCGGACGTGGCCGTTCCCGGACCCATCGGCCCATTCGCTACCACGAAATACTCATAATTCGTCCCAACAGTGACATTGGTATCCTTGTATGATGAGTTTGTAAGGTTGGTCATAAGCAAACTCCCACCGCGAAACATATCATACGTATATGAATTCTCATCATCCGCCCAATCTGCCGTAACGGAGAGTTCTCCCTTAATGGTATCGCATGTCGTCGTAACGCTCACAACCGGCTTAACCGGCGCATCCAAAACCCGTGCGGTCACACCGATTGTATCCGCCAAGGCATATATTTTATCCTTCAGATCAACGAGAAAAAAATGGGGACTGTACAAAAAAGCCGCCAAAAAATACACCCCGAATGCGATCGCTGTCAAAACGACGTGCAGACGCATCCACTTCCTCGCTCTTTGTAATTGTTTTTTATTTTTCATACGTTCGCACACTGACTTAATGCCTCTATTACCATTCGACACTGTTGGCAATCGCCAGAAGTTCCTCTCGCATAGATTCCAAACTCGTATTTGATGAGGAAAGAACGACCGGCACCACCAAAGCATTATGTCTCAGAAACACCGACTGCTCGCGCGTATCCCCATCCCGCACAAAGAGAATCACTTTTTCTTTGCCGATATCAGCCATACTTTGAGTATACAGTTTTGGGCTCGAAATACGAAATTTGAACGAAGCATTATCCTCAAGATTGCTGCTCGGCAAGGACTCTACGGAAACGGCTATTTTTTTGGACGATGCGGCCGTATAAGCGATAAGGAAATCGGATTGCAAGAATGCTCCCGGTTTTTTGACAGAAACTTCTCCGTCTTTCGCTTCTGATTCTTCAAGCTTCGCCACCGGCGTATACGAAGAAAGATGCGCGAATGAAAGATACTCTCCCTCGAGGCGGATCTTCTCCTGAGGCGGAGCTGTCACGCTACTCACTTGTGTCGGACTCTTCCTGATGACTCCCTGAGAAGGTTGTTGCATCCGCGTCACCATCCATACGCCGGCAAACATGGCCGCGCACATCAAAAGGAATACTAACTTTTTCACCATATTTTTCGGCTTTGCTTCAGGAATATCTTCTTCATTCATAGGCTATGCGCTACGGTTCACTTTCGATTTTTCAGCGCCCACTTTCTTCTTTCGCCACCACACGAAACCTCCGAGCAGCACGATCATCGGGACTATTTCAAAAAACGGCACATACGTAAAACGAAAGCTATGCGTAATGACATCATCTCGCCCGTCATAGCGGTACTGTGTCGTGAGCGTATAGTATCCCGGAACAAGGGCGGCTCCTAAAAGTACCGGTCGCGTCACGTACGAACGGAATGTTTCGGGCAAAATGATGGCCGACTCCGGATTGATAACCCCCTTCTGTACAACCTTTCCCAAAGGATCCGTCACAACGATTGTTCCTCGTGGTACCACGTGCACATTGCCCTTGTTCTGGAAGCGCGTCGTGATACTTGCTGGCAGATGAAACCAGTTCGTCTCTCTCTCAACGCTGCGCATATTGAGATCATAGAGCACCCCTCCGACTTTCTTCGCGAAGACGAGCGATGAAAACGATTGGCTGATAGCGATCTTGGATTTGCCATTCTCATCCACCGTATCTGAACCGCTATTCTCCACCTTGAATACGACGGCGCCATAATGCCCGCCAGGAGAAAGCGAGTCCCGGTTTTCAAAGGTTACCTGAACAGACTGCGATTCGCCCGGTCCGAGCACCAGAGCGTCGCGATCGAGCCGTATCCAGGAAGCGATACTGTACTGCTTTTCGAAGTTCTGTTCGGCACCCAAAAAAGCCACGCCGCCAGACTCGTCCAATGATCCGAAATCAAGCACCGACAACCGCAGCGTGATCAGGGTATCGGTCGTATTGAACGCTTCGATAGAAAATGTCTGACTCGATTGTCCTTCGCCCAGCGATATTTCCTGAAACATCGGGCTCACCGATATCCCCTTTTGATCCTCATCAGCCCATGCGGAAAACGGGCTCGCAAAGAAGCAAGACAGCGTGCTTGCCACAAAAAATATCCTCCCTGCCATTATTCGTATTCGCATCATTCTATTTGAGTATACAACTGTTATACCCTACTTTTTCTCAAACCAGCCGTGCACGTTTTTCCACATATTCTGCAGTGTATTCTTCAAACCGATCAACACGAAAACAAGGATGAACAATCCGACACCGATCAACCTCCACGGCACCACCCAAAAGGAGACCTCTCCTTCGATCGGGACATCCCGGTGACCATCATCGTAAATGAGGAGCATCTTGGCGGTATACTTTCCCCACCTGAGTTTGGAAGCCTGTCCGAAGTCCCATACAAGCTCCATCACCTGGTTGCCGGCTTCATCCAGGACCACTTTCCCATCCTGCTTTTTTTCCACATACACCGGAAAAGCATCCTTCCAGGGTTCCTTAAAATCTCTCGTCGAATTGGGCAAGATATTCCCCTTATTGGCATTGATCTCAAGCAGCGCGACGTCATGTTCATCTCCTTTGTTGATGAAGATATTGCCTCTTGGCGCGACATGAACGCTGCCGGTATTTTTGAGCTTGACAGTAAATGTTGCCGGGAGGAATTCATAGATCTGCTTGTCCGTGCTGAATTCAGTCACCTCGACGGAGCGTTTCGCATCATCGACACGGGCCTCGAGGAGCACTAAAACGGCGGTGCCTCCCACAACGGCCGTCTGTTTCGAATCGGTCGGAATTTCATCATGAGCACGCGAAAAAACAATAGCATAATAGTATCCGAATGCCGCATCCTGCGGGACATTGAAGGTTGCGGTGATAGTTTTCCATTCATCGGGAGCAGCAGTGAACGTATCTTCTGAAAAAGAAGCCCATGTAAGGAAATCGTCCGTCGGTTCCGGATCCATCAATTGCGGTTGCCCATTGGATTCATAGGCCTTGAATTTCATCAAGGTAATCTTGAGCTGTTCTGTTTGTGTGCCTCCGTTTTTGATCTTGATAGGGGTCGTGACGGAAGAGCCTGGTGTCGTGACCAGGTTGATAGGCAACGGCGATGTGACGAGATGAAGACTGCCATCGGCAGCAGAGGACGGTAACGGAAAAAGGATGAGGATGAAAACAAAAACAAGACCTAAAAAGAGTGCTTTGTTATTCTGGAAGCGCATATGATTCATAATATCACCAGTATACAACAACCGAACATTCTCTCAAAGTAAAAAGGATTCCGACGGAACCGGAATCCTTTTATATATACCATATCTTGAGCCTAAAAGCGTCCGGCAGCCACCACGGTCAAGGTATCCGTATAGTCGGTGGCAGCGCCCTGGACAGCGCTGATCTTCGCACGTTCTATGAGGGTCAGCACATCCCCATCGGTCGTTCCGCTCGAAGCGGCGATCGGCTGGAAGGTTGTCGAAAGCGTACCTCCGGAAGTCGTATTGGTTCCATTATATTCCGCACCGTAATCAGAAGCCTGAGTTACAGAACCCGTACCAGTGGCACTATCGGTCGTGACGTCAACGTCCAACACATACCCGGTAAGCGCAGCCAGATCCGATGGAGCATTATTCACCGTTCCGGCCGTAGCGATAGTTGCACCGGTCGAGGCAGAATTCAATGCGGCGTTGGCGCTTTTAACCCAGGCCACCCATCCGCTTGCGGCGTTAGTTCCGATGGTCACGGTCTTACCAGTAGAAGAAGCGGTCGTAGTGGACAACGTACCCATAGTATCAGTATTTCCACTCAAAGCGAAAGAGAATGTCGCAGGTACGGATGCAGATACGACGATTTGATCATTCGTAACGATAGACAGTGCATAACTCGAACTATCGATAGCAGTCGGGCCGGCGAGTTGCGTCGTGATCGTACCTACCAGATTATTCGCAGCAGAGGCGTTTGTCAGCGTGCTTGTCCCCGTAAAGTTGAAGCAATACAGCGTGCCCACTACCATATCGCCGCTCGGGAACGTGACATCCTGACCAGAAGCCGCCGAAGCGGTACCGATACCGATCCACGCTGTCGCATCCGCAGGGATATTAGTCGTAGTCACCGTCCAATTGGCCGGAGTATCCACCGTGGCGAAACCGGACGGGAACGTAACTTTGACGGTCGTTTCTACCGAAGCGGTAGCGGACTTGGCGCACACCATCCCCCCGGTCGTAGCACCATCCGCCAAACGATCGAGGCGGACATAGGCCTGCTGCAAACCGGCAGCATGAGCTTCTTCGGAAAAAAGTATCGGTAGAATCAAAACCAAAACGAAAACAACTATGCTGCTGAAAGAGATTTTGCGCATGCCATTTCCTAAGGATATCTCACGGTACATATTGTTTTATTTTATTTTTATACCTAATTTATTACAGTATAACATGCACGAAAATACTGTCAAAGAACATGAATCAGAAACTTGCGGATGCGATAACAGTAAGTGTTTCCGCATAATCGCTCGCTGATGGCGTAGTGGCTGCCGACTTCGCCTTGAGAAGAAATGACCCTCGTCCTCCTGTCGTCGGAGACGTTGAAGAAAATATTTCACGGATGTTGGTATCTGTCACACCGACATTATCCCCCGAAAGATCATACAGCGTAGCAATCGATAATCCATTAGCCACCGAGGATCCCTGCGCACCGAATCCTTGCGGTAAGGCAGAGAGATTTCCTGTAACCGCATTGATTTTGTAGCTCGCCGCAACACTTTGCAACCCCGCATTTTGCGCGACCACATACACCCGTCCGCCAAGCTCCCCGTTGGTCGAGAAATCAACCCATATTTTCTGGGGCCCGTCCGTGATAGTGCTGGCTATTAAGTCACCGAGATTGATCGTGAATGGCGGACTGGTATCCGTATCCGTTGCCGATACGTCGATATCGAAGGTCATAGTCGGATTGATCGTGGATGCGGTGGCGATCGGCCCATAGCCCGTTTCCGTGAAATCCCCCTGCATCGCCTTTACTTTCGCTTTATAGGTCGTATTCGGCGTCAAACCGATGATGATCGTCCCGGATGCACTCCCCCAGCCGGTAGAGGTTTGATAGTCCTCGGATCCCAATGTCATACCGATAGCGGCGTCGCTTTGCACATAGTACGTCGTCACGAAATCATCGGGGCTGATAGCGATCGCGAATTTCGTATCCGTCGCATTGCTCGACGCGTCAAGAACGATCTTGAGCTTATTGTAATAGTTACTCGGGTTGGTGAATGTCGGCGCCGCCGGAACATCGGCCTGATTGGTAAACGCAAGTCCGGTTCCTAAATTATACGTCGTTCCGGTAAGGTTGCCATTATCCGTTTCGCCGCTTATTACATCCGCCTTATAATTCGCGGAAGCAGCTGTCGAGGAACCGCCGCTTCCGATACCGAAATCCTTCAACTTATAATTCGTACTCGCAGGCAAAGCGAGAATAAGAAAAAAACCGACCTGCAAGGAAAAGAGTTTCTGAATAGAGGTTCGTATGGATTGATGCATGGTCATGTATCGATCGAGAATTTAGCAATCGGCGCACAAGACTCTCCCTCGCCAAAACACACAGCCAGAGGTGACATTAAAAGTTTGTACCTGTGATCAGCGCGAAATCGAGATAGCAGTCGTTCCTTCCGTATCACATGCGCGTACGGTCACGATGCCATTAACATCTGTTTGAACGGAATAATGCGTCGTACCAGCCGTACCGTTCTGCGGATCGGTCGGTATCGACTTGAGATACTTCGCCAAATTAGCGGACATATCGAGACAGGCGGTGGCACCAACATTGCACTCGCCCGCCACGAGGCCGCATCCGGAAGTAGCCGTGCCGATCTGATTTTCAGTCGTACCGAGTCCGGAAGGCAAAGCGCCTTTGTTGTCGATAATATATTGATGGATAGCGCTGAGGATATTTTGGACATCGGAATTTCGCCTCGCATCACGCGCATCCGCAAATCGTTTCGCGGGATCAAGCGCAACGAACACAACGACTGCCAAAACTGAAATAATCCCTATCACCAAAAGAAGTTCGATAAGAGTGAATCCTTTTTCTGTCCGAAAACCAGACTGCTTCATAAAATATATCCTTTTATTCGTTTTTTTGACTGCCAACTATTACCATAATATCATCTTCCGCACCATCATCCAATATTTCGACATCTTCCACAACGTAACGCGAAGACAATACCTTCACAATCGATTGAGACATCGAAGGAGGCACGGTTTTTTTTGCCCGTATCTTGGTTTTGGTATACGAATTGTTATCTGCATTGCCGATACGGACCTTTGTCGCGCCTTCCGCACGAACCAACTTCTCTACTCCGGCTGCCTCACCCCGGATGCCACTTCCATTAAGAATGCTGATCGCATAATCAGCGACAGCACCAGATCCGGATGGAGGCACAAGACCGTCTGCATTATCTTGCGGCACAGAGGGTTTCGCAACCTCAATAGGAATATCCGCTATGACAGACTCCTGCTTTATCGGTGCCTTTACTGAACGATTAAACATAAACATCCCAGATACTGCAACCGATCCGAGGATAAAAACAATAAAAAAAATGATCAGTAATCGCTTTTCACGAGGGCTCCGTATGAGGCTCAAAAAGTTTCGTTTCTCTTGAGGTAGCAGATTGACATTCAATACGTCTGCATCATTTCCTCTGATATCTTTTTTCAAAGCAAGACCGAGAATAGGGTCAAAAGAAGCCTCTTGCACCGAAAAGCCCTTGCTCTGAAGCGAATCCCTCACATCGCCGAGCGATTTCGTCGATTCTTCGGAAAAAATAACCGATGCGATACGCAATGAAAAATGTTTCTGCGCCGAACTTATGAACCTCTCGATATCATCCGAATGTATGGATTCCGCAAAATTTTGTGTTGCCATTACGACGCCGCGCTCAAGAATAACTAGCAGGGTTCTATCATGGTCCGTATGCACGATAAGTATCGGACTGGCCTGATCATGCATCAGTCTTGCTAAAGCGCATGATTCAGCCTCCATCGCCTCCACCACGAAACCGGCCGATACGAATGCCGGCGCGATGTCGTGCAGGAAAACTTTCGAAACCGCTGCTACCTGCACCCCCTTGCTGACACCGATACGCTTATCGCCGACGATAGCAGCGATACTGCGGAAATCCCAAGGCACCTCGTCTAAATTCTCAGGGATAAAGCTCGAAGCCTCCTGCTTTATCGTCAGACGGGTGTATTTCGTCGCGTTTTTCAAAGCGAAACTTACGACGTATACCAAATCTTCGCTTAGTGCGAGCTGGATATCGCTCCCAATTTTTGTACGGATAACCGAAAGTATCGATGGCAATGTCTCTTTGTTCCATACGATATCCTCGATCACCTTCCCTGCATTGGCACGCCCCAGATTCACCTGCACTGCACGCAAGCGTGAATGGGAAATAAAGATGATGTTTTTTTGTTTTGAAAATATGCCCATATACGATATCATACCATATCTTCATCGTTTTTCTGGAAATTTATAAACCCTGTGTTACTCAAGCTTTCCATAACAATGAAAATTAAGGCAATTGCTTACGGTATCTCGTGCCAGCTTATGAGCGTAATACCTGTCACCGTCCGCTCAAGCATGATCGAGATGCTTCGGCTATAATCAACAGCGTTCGATCGTACCGTGATTGTTTTAATACTCCCGTCCGAAGCGATATCCGCCGTGCATTCGCCTTCCGGATGAGAAAAAGTGCCTCCAATATAGGCTTCATCGGCACGAATACGCAGCAGCGCATCCTCGGCGCAACCTTCCGAAAATTGTAAAGCGCCCTCCCCTTTCATCAAAGCGAATCCTGATTGCGATTCCCCGATAGAGAGCAAAGACACCGTGGTCATAATCGCGACCATCGCCACAGAAAGGATCAATACGGTTGTCATGGCAATAAAACCTTTGTTCATACCTTCGTTTGTTATAATAAGTCACAAAATACCCCGCTCTTCGCACACGATTAATGACTTCTCACTTCGACACCGGATCGTATCGTAACGCTTTCCTGATATTCCTGCCGTCCTGCTGCACCCGGATAATTCGACTCTACCGTCAAAACAAACCCGACGTATTTTGCCTTGCTATCACCGGAAGAATAGTCTGTAAAGGTAAGATTCGTCACTTTCGTATCCGTCGATTGCAAAGGGACAATCTCCAAAGAAGGGAGCCTCATAAATACTTGGTTATTCGACACGAAGATACGGAGCGACTCACTTGTTCCCTCTTGCGCCAAAGAACAATTTTTCGTCTCATCACTTGCAAGATTCACATCGAAATCGGAAACATCGATACCGGCAGCGTTCCTGATTTCATACATCAGCCGCTCGCTCACATATCTTGTCGTGGCGTAAACTTCCTGTTGCGTAGCGCTCTTCACTCCCGCATCGATAATGACCCATGCAAAAGAAACGATCGCTGTGAGCATCAATGAAACGATGCCCATATACAAAAGCACCTCGATAAAAGTGAATCCTCTCCGCATAGTATGCTGTGTATGTTTCATAATCATATCGGAGCTTTCCAGTTGGTAAGATATGTCATCAGTACCACCGAGTCATATCTCGATGAAGAAATAGCCCATGATGTCGTCACCGTCACTTTTTTCGTATCCGGATCGATACCGCCGCCGCTCTCAACGATATTACCGGAACCATCCCGCCGCACGCTCTCGATCGAAATAACCCTCGTATATTTCCCATCAAGCACGTTTTCGTTTCCAGAAAAAGACCACACGCCGGAAACTTGATCGATGCCAGTTCCGGAAGTATCATTCAATGCCGAAAAATTCAGATTACGTATCGATCGGGCTGCCTCTATCCCCTCCGTCGTATATTCCGTCGCGACCGTTTCCTCTTGTCCGAGACGGTTCGTCTCCATGCCTGAAAGCACGGCGATCACCATCCCCGAAACCATAACCACGAAAATTCCCACGGCCAAAATGATCTCCAAAACGGAGAATCCCTTGCACTCACGCGTATTCATTTTCAATCTCCTTGTCATATAGTTATTGGCTCACTATACCCTGATTACTGACCGTCAACGTACGCGTCTCGCCACCTTCGGAAATAACGATAGTCGGTGCGATATCAGGAAGTCCAGTCGTCTTCGCAAAGACTATTTCCGAAAAATCTCCCGTAGAAATATCGGGCCTCGTGACAAACACTTCATCCAAAGCCTCATCGCGCGACGCATATGAATTACCCTGAAACAGCACTATCGATCCAGGAAAAGCCGCCACACCCCAGGAACCGCCCCGTTTTCCCATCATACTATACATCTGCGCTTTCCGAAGGCTGCCGACCAATTGCGTAGTCGTATTGATAACATTATTCTGCATCAGGAATCGGGTATAAAAAGCTGCCGAAAGCATCCCGACAATCATAATGAGCGCGATGACCAATAATAGCTCGACAAGCGTGAATCCTTTTTTCATAGCAACTCAGTTTACCTATGGACAGATCCCGTCAATGAATAAATCGGCGATATGATCGCCAACGCGACAAATGCGACCACCAATCCGATACATAAAAGCAAGATCGGTTCCAAAACAGTGGAAAAATTCTTCGATGTATTATCAATCTCCTCTTCGAAGAAATCCCCCAGATATAGAAGCGATTCTTCGAGTTTTCCGGTCCCTTCTCCGACCTCAATCATTTTCGAAACCAAAGGCGGTATCTTCGAAAAATTCCCCGTCAATAATTCGCCCGACAAAGTCCCGCCCCTTGCTATAGAAAGTTGCAAACTCTTCACATATTCCTTGAATACGAGATTGTTTATCGTGTCATACTCCACTCGCAGCGCACGAGTGATCGATAATCCCGCCTGAAGCATCATTCCCAAATCACGACACGAGGAAGAAATGTATACATTTCGCAGGAATGGCCCGATAATCGGCATACTCAAAAATAACCAGTGATACCATTTTCTGATCTGTGGCACGAAAGCCAAAACCCGAAAAAAAATGCTCGCCGCAAGAATCGTTACGAATATGATCACTCCATGCGATTGCATGACATGAGCGATGGATAGGAGGATACGCGTCGATAACGGCAAAACGACATCGAAAGACTCAAAAAGATTCACAAGTTTCGGCAAAACGAAGATGCTCACCAGGGCGCTGATCACAAAGGCGGCCGTCAGCACGATCGCCGGATACAGGAGCACGCCCTGTACTTTCTTTCGAAGCGCGTATTCCTTGCTCAACTGCTTGGACAGGAAATCCAAATTCTCCTGAAGCACTCCCGACTCTTCACCGATAGCGATAAGATTGATATAGAAATGACTGAAAGCCTGAGGATACTTCGCAAGTGCCTTCGCGAGAGGATCGCCGTTTTCGATGTCGGCCGATACTTGATCGAGAATCCTTTTGAAAGCGCCTGTTTTCGCCTGATGCTTGAGGGATTTGACTGACTCGGCTACTGTAATGCCGCTCTTTACCATCACCGAAAGGTGTTTTGTAAACAACAAGATATCCAAAAAACTCGCCCGCGAAAAAAGAGTCATACATATGCGTTAAAAAATGAAACTCCTCTCAATACCGGTCCGATGCATCATATCACACAATCCACAAACGGACTCGATCGCCCGTCGATCGAAAGCTAAACATTTCGGCTGCTATTTGATAACCCTCAACACCTCATCCAAAGTCGTTATCCCTTGCTTTACCTTCTCCAAACCATCCTCAAGCATCGTCGTCATCCCGGAAGCGATAGCGATATCGGCAATAGTCGCCGCATCCTTGCGATTCGTGATAGCGGTGCGCAACTTATCATCAATAGTCATAACCTCAAACACGCCGATGCGCCCCTGATATCCTGTCTGATGGCACAAATCGCATCCTTTTCCTCTGTACAGACGCACACTTTTGCCAGACTCGCTCGCATCACCGAATACTTCATGTACGAGCGCAGCTCCCAAGCGTTGGTTCAGATCTTCAATAGAAACCTCTTCGCTGACACGGCAAGCATCATGAATCTTTCTCACGAGACGCTGGGCGACAATGACATTGATAGTCGAAGAGAGTAGGAATGGTTCGATATCCATATCGATCATACGAGGAACCGCTGTCGCCGAATCATTGGTGTGCAGCGTAGAAAGTACGAGGTGTCCGGTCATAGCCAGATTGATCGCGATACCAGCCGTTTCTTTGTCACGTATTTCACCCACCAAAATGATGTTGGGATCCTGACGGAGAATACTCCGCAATCCGGTCGCAAACGTAAGATTCGCCTTAGTATTCACCTGAATCTGATTGACGCCTTCCATATCATATTCCACCGGATCCTCGATGGTCATTATATTCACCTTGCGATTATTAAGAAGCTTCAATATGGAGTACAACGTAGTAGTCTTTCCACAACCGGTCGGTCCGGTAACCAGGATAGTTCCGTATGGCTTGTTATAGGCTTCGTTCACCTTAGCCAAATCGCTCGATCCGAAACCGAGATTGGACAAAGAAAACTGACGCGAACGCTCCGAGAGGAGGCGCATCACTATTTTCTCCCCTTCCGTTACCGGCACCACCGACACACGGATGTCCAAAGCTTCACCCTCCGATTCAAAACGGATCTTGCCATCATGAGGCGCCTGATGTTCATCCGTACGGAGCTTTGCTAGCACTTTTATGCGCGACACGATCTGCGGATGGATCTCAAGCGGAAGCGTAACGATATCATGCAAGATGCCATCGATACGAAAGCGCACCAAAGACCCTTCTTCTCGCGGTTCGATATGCACGTCAGAGGACTTGTTCTGATACGCATACGAGAGGATATTGTCTACTATCTTGATGATAGGCAACGCATTCTGATCGCTCGACGACCCTTTCGCATCAAGTAGACTCTCGTGTATAATATCGTCAAATGCTTTGGTGATATTTTTTCCGTATAAAAGGAGTGCGTTCGCTATATCTTGGGACATCGAAAGATACACTGTAACGGACATCCCTGTCTTTCTTCGTATAAAATCGATAATCTGAACATTATCTGGCTGCTTGGTCGCGATATGCAAGCCATCCGTATCTTTCCGAAAAACGATGATGGCGTTTTTCTTGGCAACCACTTCCGGAATCGTTCGCAAGACATCTTCCTCGATGGCGATTCCCGCAAGCAGCACGAAGGGCATCTGCAAAAAATCGGCCGCCAATCGGCAGAGTTTCTCATCGGACACGAAATCATGCCATAAAATAGCCTCATACAAAGAAGTATGCTCCTCCTTAGCACGCTGCGCGGCGACATCAAGCGATGCCTGCGGTACCGATCCTGTCTCAAGCAATAACTGGTACAGTACCTCGTCCGGTATAAGTTCTTCCGATGGTTGTTGTTCTGGCATATTCGAAGCAGATGTTATTACTGGGCCACATACCCCTTCACACGGGCCACCATATCCTGAAGCGAAATGTTAGCCTTGACGATATAGTCGAATGCGCCAGCATCTTTTACGCGCTTGATGTCCTCATCCTGACTGAGATTGGAAAAAACGATTACCCGAATATCCTTAAGATTCGTATCGGCTTTCAATTCCCGAAGCGTCTCGAACCCGTCCTTTTTCGGCATAATCAGATCCAACAAAATAAGATCGGGCTTGCGCTCGCGCGCCATCTTGAGCGCCTCATCGCCATCGCCTGCCAAGCGGATATCATATCCTTCCTTGGTGAATTTCACACGATAGATATTAGCGTAGAACTTGTCGTCTTCGACCACCAAAAGAGAAACCTTTGGCGCATCTTGACCCTGCACTATTTCGGTCATACATATTTATATTAATGTGTCTCTCTTCCAAGTATACCAGATGTCTCTCATTTCTCCATAAAATCACCGCGCTTCGCCCTGGCGCTGATCCTCTTGCGCGGTCGGCACCGTTATCGGCAACTCGATAATGAACGTGGTTCCCACACCCTCCTCGCTTTTGAAGCGTATGATACCGCCATTCTCCTCCACAAAGGACTTCGCCACGAACAGACCCAGTCCCGTGCCTTCGGTATTCGTGGATAAGGCGTTCCCGGCACGGAAAAACTTCGAAAATATCTTAGCATGCTCCGATTGAGGGATACCGATGCCTGTGTCCGTCACGCTAATGCGCATATGCCGTGTCGATACTTCCATCGCGACGATCACCATTCCCTCTGGGCGATTGTACTTAATCGCGTTGGAAATAAGGTTTTGAATCACCTCAAAAAAGCGTTTCGGCGCCACCATGATCGATGGGATATCCTTGGTCGGCATATCGAATCGCAATGTGATCTGCCTGTGCTTCGCCTCGGGCTGCATCATCTTGACCGCCTCGCTGATAACGGACGCGATATCCGTCGCTACGGCTTTTTCCACAACCTTGCCCTGCTCGATGCGAGCCACGCTCAACAAATCATTCACCAGATCGCCCATACGCTGATTATTCTCATATATCTCCCGGAGCGCATCCTTGGCTGAATCCGATATCGGTCCCATCTCATCCGCAAGAATCATCTCCATGCTCCAACGCATACTTCCCAAAGGCGTGCGGAGCTGATGGGAAGCGATATTGATAAAGTCCGTTTTGGCCTGATCGAGCTGCATTAGGTGCTCGTTTACCTGTCCCAAGCGCTGCTTGCTCCGCTTGAGCTGCACATTCACCCGCTGCAGCTCGTTCTTGTGCTGGATATCATTAAACACGCTCCGTACAAGAAATATCCCCAAACCCAAGACGATACAAAGCGATATCATCGTAATGACCACATCAAACACGGTCGTCGAACTCAGAAGCTGGATGATCGACACGGTAGCCAAAGCACCCACCAACACCTGCGCGAGAATCACCCGTGTCTCCAAGAAGTGATACCGCACGATAGCGAATGCCACGAAGATGACGAAAATCAAAGAACTCGGGCTGTCGAGATTGGTATACCCCAAAATACCGAAAATCGGCAAGATAGCGCTCACGATAATGGTCACTCCGACGAATACGAACAGACCAACCAATACCAATCGGGCCTGCTTCCGCTCAAAACCGATAGATTTCCTGAACACCGAAAACACGTTCGCCAAGGACCAGAGCAGCGACACCAGTACAAAGAGTGAATACTCGTCGGAAAATAATCCTGGATCGGCATCGACGCCGCTTGCCGTGATACCACGAATATCACCAATAGCATACCCATTGACGTAAGAAAGGCAGAAAATGAGTATGCCCAAGGCATATATAAAAATCGCCACGTTCGTGCGATTCGACCCTTGCTTATATAAAAATGACCAGGCCAACATCGAAGACGCCGTAAGGGCACCGAAGGCATAGGCCGACTCCAAAAACACGCCGCTGTTGTAATAGTAAATAAGAAAATTCGATAGACCCCAAACGCCGGTTATCAAAGAGAAGACACCGAAAGCGATTATTTCCTTCGTACGCCGCCTCTGGATGAGAAGAAGGACTCCCACCAAAAAATTCAAAGCAGCGGCTCCAAAAATAATCTGCATCATAAATAAAAAGGCATGGTATTATGTATTGAATTGTAACACATAACACCATGCTTCGAAATCTAAAAACTGAATTGATTTCTCGCCTTCTCCAATGCCTCGATAAGTTCGCCGATATTTTCCTCGCTATGATTCGCAGTGACAGCGCATCGCAGGAGCGCCCCGTTTTCAGATACGGCCGGCCATCGGATCGGCCCGATCCATATACGGTGTTCTCTTAATAAATAATCATGAACAGCAAGGCATGTATCTGCCGTTCCGATCACAATGGGGATAATATGCGATGTCGATCGCAAGATATTAAATCCTCTCTCCTGCAATCGCGATCGCAAGATAGCTGAAAGAATATGAAGCTGTTCTCGCTTCTTATCACCCATATCCCCACGAATAAGCCTGATGGAATGAACGCATGTCGCCGCGAGAAAGGTCGGTATGGCCACAGAAAAAATGAATTCCCACTGGGAAAACTTTGCCAGATCCACAGGGCTCGATGACGGGAATGTGATATGTCCGCCCAGAGCGCATATGGCCTTGCTTAAGGTGCCTGTCTGGATGATATATTTCAGATCATCCTGACTCGTTATTCCCTGCGCTTCCAGGTATCCTCTGCCTTCAGCACCATACACGCCATCCGCATGCGCATTATCGATAACCAATATGGCATCATAATGCTTCGCAAAATCAAGCAATAGGCGCACATTCGCAAAATCTCCTCCCATAGAAAACAAGCTGTCGGTAAAGATAAATTTCTGAACATCATCGCTTTTATATTCATCCAACATCGACTGAAGGGAGTCATAATCCAAGTGATCATACTTCTTCACATTATCAACCACCCGCTTTCCTTTCATTGTCGCCAACGTAGAAAGAAGAGATGCATGCGTCAATCTGTCCATACATACCACGGTTTTCTTACGGGGTCGACGCAACTTATAGCCTCCCGTCACTATGACGTCGTCGAATATCAGTTGCGGGAGTATAACATTCGCCAAATAGCCGGTATTGACAAGCAAGCAAGATTTCATCCGCTTAAAATCGGCAAGGGCATTCTCCAGAGCCTGATGCTGAGAAGATTCCATCACCGTTCTTGAACTCGCAAACCCGGTACCTAATGATCGGATATTACGTATACAATTCTCTATCACGGCAGGCTCCTGACCCATTCCCAAATAATCCAAGCTCATATACGACGTTACTGGCATCGTATTCCCATCGATGTTAATGGAAACCTCCGCTCCAAGCGAAGATCCCGTCACAGAAAAAACACCTCCAAGCGCGTTTTTCTGGTTCACATCAGATTGAAAATTCTCGAAACGCTCATAAAAATTATCATTGCTCATCGTTATCTCCACCTAAGTTTCAAATACTACATTGTTAACGAACTCGCTGGCATATGCGCGAACGACACATCCAAAAGAATGCTCCGACCAAACATACTGCCCAGATACGCCGCACAATAAAAAATACCCGTATTCTTTAAATAGGCTATTTCTTATATGCTTGTGAATATGCGGCATCTGGCGCCGCCAGCTCATCTCAAGTGTACAGGAAAGCGCTTTTTTTGTCACTTTTTCGCCGCCAGGGGCAAATCAACATAAAAAGTCGTCCCCTTTCCCTCCTCGCTCTCGAAAAGGATCCGCCCCCCATTCTCTTCGATAAAAAACTTCGCGACGCTCAGCCCTAGGCCGCTGCCGTCCGTCTCCTTGAGGATAGCATTGGAAGCGCGGAAAAACTTCGAGAATAGCTTCAATTGCTGATCTTTCGGAATACCGATTCCCGTATCCTCGATCGTGACACGCATAGCCTCTTTGTGCTGCTCCACCCCGACCGTCACCGTGTCCCCCGCATCGCTGTACTTCACGGCATTGACGATCAGATTCTGGAAGGCTTCGTATATATTTTTCGGAACGATACGGACCGAATCGAAGGTTCCTTCATTGGCGAATCGTATGGTCACCGCACGTTTTTTCGCCTCATCGGCAACCTCGTGTATCACTTTCTGAAGCAGGGTGATGATATCCGCGGATTCGGATTCGTATTTCACCCTGGAAACCTCATTGTCGATACGCGAGGTGTTGAGAAGATCATTGACCAGCGTCACCATGCGCTGGCTGTTTTCGTAGAGCTGTTCAAGCTCGACGCGCACCTGCTCAGGAAGTTCCCCGACATCCTCGGAAAGCAGCAGCTCCATATTCCATCGCATACCCCCCAGCGGCGTCCGAAGCTGATGCGCCGCCACCGAAATGAAACCATCCTTCATCTGATCCAATTCGCGCTTCTTGGTATCATCTTGGAATACGATGATGCAACCGACAATAACCCCCGAAGCATCACGAATCGGCGCCGCGCTGTCCGACACGGGAACGATGCTACCATCCCGCCTCACCAAAGAGGTGTGGCTCGGCAGCTTATTGATCACGCCCGTCTTTATCACCTGCTCGACGAAGCGCGGGTAGGAGACATCGGGGTTTTTTTCCAGGATGAAATGCAGGGCGTCGGTATAGTATTTGCCTTGTACCTCCTCGAACGTGTATCCAGACAGATTCTCCGCCATCTTGTTCATAAAGATAATATTCGAATCCAGATCAACAGCGAGCACGCCATCACCGATGGATTTCAGGAACTGCAAAATGCCTTCCGACTTCTCTTTTTCCTTCTTGATAGCCGCCTTCTCGAGCTCCAGGTTTTTTTCCAGTTCCTGAGAATCCTCGAGCAGATTGAGCATCGCCTTTTTCGTGTTCTCAAGGAACTTGTTCTGCTCAGCCAGCTCTTCGGAGTGCAGTATGAATTGCTTCATATAGCGCTGCTTCTCCGAAACGTCTCGCTGGAAGCCGACGAACTCCGTTACCTCACCCTGATCGTTCTTGAGGGGCAGTATGATATCCTCGGCATAGTACAGATTGCCATTTTTGCGCTTATTGATAATGTCGATATGAGCTATCTCGCCGCGCCTGATGGTTTTCCACAGCTTCTCGTATTCCTCCGGTCTGGTTTTTCCCGATTTGAGGATGCGGGGCGTCATCTTGCCCACGACATCGTCGCTTTTCCAACCGGTAATGTTCTGCCACTCGGCATTGACATACAAGATGAGTCCATCGGGATTGGTGATAACCACGCCCTCGGCGCTGGTTTCGATGATGGACCGCAATTTCTTGGCATCCAAGAAAAACGCATGGTCATTCGGCGAACTGCCTACAGTTGGCAACGGCTGGGCCGCTGCGGAAGATGTCACAGGCACCCCCTCGCCATAACCCAGCATCTCCTCAGAAACGATATTTCCCAAAGGCACCCCGAGGCCGCAGAGCATATCGAAAGCCTCACGTGCCAGATCGGGCGGACCGGAAATATACCACAAAGACTCTTTGGAATGCGTCGTTTGTATACGCAAGAATTCCTCGTCCAAAGGAGCCCTTTTCTGCCTCAGGATGAAACGGGGTATTTTTTCCTGAAGTTGCTTCAACTCATCAAGATAGGGCACCGAATCTATGTCATCATGCACGCAGATAAGCGTCAGGTACCCTGCATATCCCCGCTCGGCTGCAAGGCGAATCATGCTCAGAAAGGGGGTAATACCGATACCGAAGGCGATGAATACCAGGCCCTGATGATGCTCTTGAGGCAGCTCGAGCAGACCATATGCCCCACGCACGACCACCGATGACCCGAGAGGCAATTCAAGCAGCGTCTTTTTGAAACCGCTCCCCGTATTTCTGAAGGCTATAGAAATATGCTCGTGATTGTTAGGCGATGAACTGATGAAGAAATCGCGAAAATTCCCCCGCCCATCGGGATACGAAAGATGCGGGATAACCACCCGGATATATTGGCCTGCCTGAAAATGAAAATCCGCTCTAGAAAGGCCGAAAGAAACCTCGAAAACGTCGTTAGCGACTTCCCTTCGGCTCACGATGGGCAGTCGGGTTGATTCCATGCTCATATTTTTAAAACGATCAGCCCGTGAGATACGGTCGAAACTTCCGCATCTCTTTGATTATTGCTTCAGCCGCTGCAATTCCTTTTTGAGCTCTATCATCTTCAATTCGCGGCTCACCATCATCTTGTTGAGGGTTTCCATCTCTTTGATACGCTTGGTATTCGACTCTTCCGCCATCCTTCGTTCCGTGATATCGATACATGATCCAAGATAGCCCAAAAAGGTTCCGTCAGGAGCGAAATTCGGTATGCCGCTATCCAAAACCCATCGGTACTCGCCCGAAGTATTCCTCAATCGGTATTCCATGCGGAATGATTCCCTCGCATCGAACGCTTTGGAATAGACCGCCGTACGCTGATCGATATCATCCGGATGCACGCCTTTTGCCCAACCGTTACCGAGCTCTTCATCAGCCGATCTTCCGGTAAAATCGAGCCATCCCTTATTGAAATAGGAGTATTGCTTATCGGCACCGGACATCCAAATCATCACGGGAGCCAGGTCGGCTACCGTCTGGAAGCGACTCTCACTCTCCTCTTTCTGCTGGCGCATCCTGTAGAGGCCGTCAATCATCTGATTGATGGTTTCGCTCAAATGGGAGAATTGGTCATTCCCCGTCACCTTGATACGCATCGCATCGTCGTCGCCTGAACGTATACGGTCCACGTCGGCGCTCAATCGGGAGATAGGGGCGAAAACGAGCCACTCCAAAAGAAGCATCAATGTGATAGAAAAAATAACAAAGGCCACCCCGAAAAAAATACTGAAGGAACGCACAAAACCCTGTCCGTGACGGTATATCGTCCGCGGTATCTCTATGCGGGTAAAGATGGTGTGCCCGCCAGACACATCGTGCACGGCCCCATATGCCGCCACAATGTCACCCTCGACATGAGCCACATCGACACTCTCCTTTCTCCCCTCATCCGCAAGCACTTCTTTCTGCCACGCCTCAAGCGGCAACACCTCCGTAGAAGCATACAGTTTCAAAGGCAAATGGATACGATCCGAAATCTCTCTTATCAAAGCATCATCAACCGTGCGCGCGAATATGATCGTACCCGCTGCCGGACCCGTGCCATCCGTACGCATGATGGGCCGCGAAGCTACGAGAAGCACGATGTCGCCGATATGCACAATGCCCTTGTGAAACGCCGCACCATCATCGTAATTGACGAATCTACCATCAAGAAGCGCATCGAGGATATCTTGGGGCACTGCGTCGGAATCGCTATCCGCATCAAGTGCGTTTTTGGTGGCGACCACATGGCCGGATCTGTCGACAAACACCATAACGGAAAGCTTCATGCCATCCAAAATAGAATCATTGCTCAGATTGGATTGCCAATACTCCTGATTATGATCCTGCATGAACGCATAGGAATCATCCCACTGCGCCCAATCGGAACTCTTCGTATTGACATCCTCGAGCAACCCGTCGATAGCATTAAGCGCCCGATCGACATTCTGCTTTGCAAGGTCCAATTCGATATCCGAAAACTGGTCCAGGAAACGTCCGGAAATGACGCTGTAGATAAATAGGACCACAACGATCATCAGCGGCCCTATAACGACGAAAAACTTACTCCGTATCCCCATATGATTGTATATTTATTTTACATGCGACCCAAAGTGCGACGGGGCAGCACTATCACCATACTAAATGCCGGTAAACGGATCTTGTTTGATAGATTCCTTTTCAACCCCCATCCCGGTAAGCATCGCTATCATAGCATTGGCGAAAACAGGTGAACCGACGACATAATACTGCGGGCTTTTGGGATCGTCGAGATATTTTTCCAGCATATGGTCGCAGATATACCCCCGCTCTTCCTGCCATTCGCATCGATCGGCAGCATCCTGATTGGTGAGCGTATCGACACAGTGATAATCTAGCGTCGGAAATTCCTGGAGCTCACTCGCAAAAGAGGCGTCCTGGGGGCGCCTATTGGAATAGAAAAGACAGAAGCGGCGTTTTGATCCATCCCGCACTGCCTGACGGAGAATGCTGCGCGCGGGGGTGATACCGATACCGCCGATCAAAAACACGACGGGGCGTTCGCTTTCATCCAAGACGAAATGCCCGATGGCCTTGGTAATGGTCGCTTCGTCGCCGATTTCCATCGTATTGAGCGTCTGTTTGAAACCGCTATCGGTGATGCGCATCGCGAACATAAGCGTATCCTCATACGGGGCGGAAGCGATAGAAAGCGAACGTATGCCGCGACGATTATCGGGAAATGCAAGCTTCGGCAACGTCATGACGACATATTGCCCTGCCTGAAACGTGAAATCTTGCGGCTTCTCGAACACGAACGCCACGGTCTGATCGGCGATCTCTTGTTTCCCGATAAGTTTGATAGTGTATGTTTGCATCATTCTGAAATGTTCGATACTGCCTTATTTATAACATCTTGACATCCTCACCTCCGTGAATATGTAATTATAACCATTATAGGCAACATTCTTCCATTAGGCAAATAAAAACGTCCCCGCCAGTGCCCAACCTCATTCGACGCGCTGCTGAAAATACAGAGCGGGGGGCGGAGTGCTTTTTCATGACCTCCGTGAGTACACCACGGTCTTGAAAAAGCACTCCGCCTCCGCTCGCTCCACCCGTAAAACAAAAGACCGCGGCATATGCCGCGGTCCTCATCCCTGTCGGGGTACTCGGAATCGAACCGAGACTAAATGGTCCCAAACCACTCGTACTACCACTATACTATACCCCGAAAGCTTTACCTTACCCATCATAGCCAAAAAACCAAAATGAGTCAAATAAAGAGCCTCTGGTAGAAAAAATACTATCCCGCTTCACAGCGGGATAGTATCCTATCTTTTGTTTCAAATTGGAAGTCAATCAAAACAGCCGATGATTCTTTATTTTACTGCTTCCTTTAAGCTCTTACCTGCAGTAAATTTAGGAACGGTCATTGCAGGAATAGTAATCTTTGCCTTTGTCTGAGGATTGATACCCTCACGAGCAGCGCGCTGAGAAACCTTGAAAGTTCCAAAGCCTGTCAAAGTCACTTTGCTGCCGCCACTGAGTTCTTTGGTAATTGTGTCTACCATAGCCTCAATAACCGCTTCAACGTCTTTCTTTGTCAGATCTGTCTGTGCAACGATCGCTGATACCAGCATATCCTTGTTAACGTTTTTCACTGTTGTTTTTGCCATAATTTCCACCTGCCTTTCTAGTTTCCTCTCAACCTGTTATATGAGCCGGGAGGGTTTCGCTAACCAGTAGCTTTGTTCATTGTATAGTTATCTTCAAAATAAAGCAAACTGGCCCCTTCTTCACGCTCGGCGAACGCCTACCTCGCATACTCCACCGCACGCGTTTCCCGGAACACGATTACCTTGATCTCGCCAGGATACTTCAGCTCATCCTCGACCCTTCGGGCAACTTCCCGTGCCAATTTCATCGATGCCAGATCGTCGGTCTTTTCCGGATTCACAAAAATACGCACTTCGCGTCCCGCCTGGATGGCATAGGACTTCTCCACCTCAGGGAAAGAGTTCACCAGCGCTTCCAGATCCTCCATGCGCTTGATATACTTCTCCGCCGTCTCCTTGCGGGCGCCGGGACGTGATGCGGAAATGGCGTCGGCAGCGGTCACGATATAAGCCTCAAGCGAATTGTGCGGATACTCATCATGATGCGCCCACATCGCCTCGATAACCTCCTTGGCGATACCGAATTTCTCCAAAATCCTGATCCCGATTTTCACATGCGTCCCCTCGATCTCATGATCAACCGCCTTGCCGATATCGTGCAACAGCCCCGCCTTCTTCGCGACTGATACATTGGCACCAAGTTCGGCTGCCAAAGCTCCCGCAAGATACGAAACCTCGAGCGAATGAATCAAGATATTCTGCTTATAGCTGTAGCGATACCGCAGACGGCCCAGGATATACAAAAGCTTCGGATGCAGTCCTGCCACGCCAACCTCATAGGCCGCCGCCTCACCCGCCTCCTTAATCTTGTCGTCGATTTCTTTTTTGGCTTCTTCCACGGTCTCCTCGATGCGAGCCGGGTGGATGCGTCCGTCGGCGATCAATTTTTCCAAAGCGATACGCGCGATCTCTCGGCGCACCGGATCGAAACCGGAAATCAGCACCGACTCCGGAGTATCATCGACGATCAATTCCACGCCCGTCAATTTCTCAAGCGTTCGGATATTGCGCCCCTCCTTACCGATGATCTTTCCCTTCACCTCATCGGACGGCAACGAAACCGTCGTGGTGGTGAATTCCGATACATGCGATCGTGAGTACTTCTGAATAACCTGGCCCATAATCGAAAGTGCCTTGCGCTCCAACTCTTCATGCCCTTCCTTCTCAAGCTTGGCCATACGCTTCACCAGCGCCTCCTTGCTCTCGTCTTCCGTCAGCTGCAGCAGGATATTTTTCGCCTCTTCCTTATCGAAACCGGCGATCTTCTGCAGACGATCAAGTTCTTCGGCTCGTATTTTTTCTGTCTCGCGACGGATTTCACGGATTTCTTCCGCCTTCTGCTCGAGCAATTTCTTACCGTGCTCGAATTCCTCCATCTTCTTTTCAACCTGCTCTTCACGCTTTTCAATACGGCCTTCTTGACGCGCGATCTGCTCTTCGCGTTCTTGTTCCTTCTTTTTAGCATCCTCAAGGATGGCCACCGCCTTATCCTTGGCATCCAAAACCATTTCCTTGGACTGCTTTTCCGCTTCATCCAAAATCTGTGCCGCTTTTCCCTCCGCTGTATTCAGCTGTTTTTTAGCAATGTTTTGCCGGGTGTGATACCCAAAAATCGCGCCGATTGCCCCCGCTACCGCGATGACTACAAAAATTAAACCGGATTCCATATGTGAGTTGGCTTCGATTCGATGGGTAGTTTTTTCGTGCAAAAACAAGTCGCCCTTTCACAAAAAAGAGCCTAGATACGCTGTAAATAAGTCCGTGCATGCACACGCCTCATATGTTTAAATAAAAGTCTGCTAAATGGCATAAGTAGAAACGCTTATTTGTCAGTTCAGTCGTATATACCGTGTATTGCTACAGCTATCCGATCGAAAACGAAGATTTGAATATTTAGTAGACCGATTGTCTAGTACCCTCATCATAATCAAACAGGTCCCTTTTGTCAAAAGGAGGCTTAAATGCTATACTATGCGATAAGCAGTCAATGACTAACAGCAGGCGAACATCTGGCTGGAAATATCGTAGTTTGCTGATTGTTAATTGCTAATTGTTGATTGAAATTTTATGTATAAGCCAGTCGTACTCGTCGTACTCGATGGATGGGGTCTTTCCAATACCACGCAAGGCAACCCTATCCGAGAAGCCACCCTCCCCACCTTCGACAAACTCAACCGATACTACCCTATGACAAGCCTCCAGGCATCCGGCATCGCGGTCGGATTGCCTTGGAATACGCCCGGCAACAGCGAAGTGGGTCACATGACCATGGGTGCCGGACGCGTCATCTACCAAAACATGCCCCGCATCACGCTTGCCATCCAAGACGGGACGTTTTTCAAGAATGAAGCCCTGCTTTCGGCCATGAACCGTGTCGCGAAAAATAACAGTTCCTTACATATCATGGGCTTGGTGAGCGAGGGATCGGTACATGCCCACAAGGATCACCTCTACATGCTCATGCGCATGGCCAAAGAACAAAACCTTAAAAAAGTCTTTATTCACGCCTTTACTGACGGACGAGATTCATCTCCAACCTCGGGCATCCAGAGTATCCGCGATCTTGAAGGACACATCCGCACCATCGGCGTCGGCAAGGTGGCTAGTCTGGCCGGAAGAAACTGGTCCATGGACCGCAACAACAACTGGGAGCGTATCGAAAAAACATATGACGTGCTCACGAAGGGCGAAGGCGAACACACGGCCAGCGCCAGCGCCTATCTTGAGGCATGCTATGCCAAAGGCATGACCGACGAATATATCGATCCGTGCATCATCATGGAAAAAAACGCGCCTGTCGCCACCATACAAGACGGCGACTCCGTGATTTTCTTCAATTTCCGCGAAGACCGCGCCCGCGAACTCACCAAGGCATTCACCCTTCCTGGCTTCGACAAATTCGACAGACCAAAGCAGCTCGATCTGGAATTCGTCACCATGACGGAGTACGAAAAGGATCTCCCGGTCAGTATCGCCTTCCCTCCGGAAGAAATCCATAACAGCCTCGGGGAAACCCTCAGCAAGAACAAAAAGAAACAGGCCCGCATCGCGGAAACAGAAAAATACGCCCATGTCACCTATTTTTTCAACGGAGGCACCGAACAAGCTTTCGAAGGCGAGGATCGCTTCCTCATACCTTCGCAAACTGTCCCCCACTTCGACGACGTTCCCGAAATGGGCGCCCCGCAAATCACCGAAAAAGCCATCGAGCTCATCGATTCGGGTAAGTACGACTTCATCCTCATCAACTACGCCAATCCGGATATGGTCGGCCACACCGGCAACGAGCAGGCATCCATCAAGGCCGTCGAGGCCACGGATAAAAGCCTTTCTTTGCTTATACCGGCCGTTATGAAAGTCAGTGGCGCCATCTTGGTCACTTCCGATCACGGCAATGTCGAGGAAGTCAAAAACCTCACCACCGGGGAAATCGATACGGAACACTCCACCAATCCCATCCCCTTTTGGCTTATCACGAGCGACAATCATCGCGAAAAAACCGCCGAATTGATGGTACGCGAAGAAAACCAGATCGAAGGGCTCCTGAGCGATGTCGCCCCGACCGTCCTTGAAATCATGGGCATCCAAAAGCCCCCGGAGATGCACGGCGAAAGCCTTCTTGGTCTCCTGAAATAAATCCTGTTTCACGAAAGAACAGACCCTCGGGCCTGTTTTTTCATACCATTATAAGCACATGCCTATACTCTCAGATGAGGTGGACTGCTTACATAAAACACCAAAAGTCTGCTCAGAAACTTCGAGTATGTCTTTTATAAGCCGCCATTTCAGCCGTTAACGGATCACCTTATCGACGATGCCGTAGGCCAGGGCCTCATCGGCGCTCATGAAGTAATCGCGCTCGGTGTCCTGCGTCACCTTTTTCAACGACTGCCCCGTGTGCTGCGCCATAATGACGTTCAAACGGTCCTTGGTCTTGAGGATATGCCTGGCATGGATATCGACATCTGTCGCCTGGCCCGACGCACCCCCCAGCACCTGATGTATCATCACCTCGCTATTGGGAAGGCTCATACGCTTCCCCTTCTCTCCGGCGGCCAGCAAAAGCGCAGCGGCCGAGGCGGCCATACCCAAACAAATCGTCTGAATATGCGGTTTCACATACTGCATCGTATCATAGATGGCCAGAGCGGATGTCACCACCCCTCCCGGAGAATTGATATACATCTTGATATCCTCCTTATCGCTCTGTGAAGCCAAGAAAAGCAACTGAGCGATCACGGAATTGGCCACCCCGTCATCGATGGGCGTCCCGATAAACACGATACGGTCCTTAAGCAGACGCGAATAGATATCATACGCGCGCTCGCCATAGCTCGTCTTCTCGATAACGGTCGGTATGAGATAATTGTTCATGATATTTTTGTCCATAAAAAGTCTTTAATGGCTAAAAACTTGACCCTGCGTAAAACCCTAAAGCTTCAATAAGTACTCGAACACCTTCTCATTCTGCATCTTCCCCTTCACGTAGCTGTATAGCTTCTCAAGATCGATCTTCTTCTCCACGTCGGTCATCGTCTTGTAATACTGCAAGGTTTTGTTCATTTCCACTTCAACCTCTTCGGCTGCGACTTCGATTTCCTGATCCTTCGCTACCTCGTCCAAAGCCAAAGCCGCCTTCAATCGCTTCTCTGCTTGCGGGACCCAATCTTTGTGTAGATCCTTGTGCGTCTTACCAAGACCCTTCAGGTATTCATCCAAATTCATACCCATCGACTGCACCTGCGATTCGAATTCATGGATCATCTTGTGCACTTCTTCATCCACCATGACGGCCGGCAGCGCCGCTTCGGTCAAACCGATCAACTCCTCGACAATCTTCGCCTGATGCGCTTCTTTCCCTTGCTGCTTCTTCTCCTCAACCATGCCCTCTTTGATATTCGCCTTCAGCTCATCGATAGTCATAAATTTTCCCAAAGACTGCGCGAAAGCATCATCGATAACAGGCACTTCTCGCTCCTGGATCAATCGCAATTCCACCTTGAATGTCGCCGTCTGCCCTGCCAAATCCTTGGCATGGTATTCCGCCGGAAAGGAAAGTTCGAATTCCTTTTCCTCCCCCGTTTTCATGCCGATAAGCTGTTCCTCGAATCCGGGGATGAACGTATTGCTTCCCAATACCAATGGGTGCTTTTTTCCGGTACCGTTCTCGATCACAACGCCGTTACGGAACACTTGGAAGTCAACCTCAACATTGTCATCCTTCTGTGCGGCGCGGTTGACGGTGATAAATTTCGCGCGGGTCTTGGCAAGACGGTCCAACTCCTTCGTCACATCTTCCTCAGATACCTCGATCTTCTCCGCCGCCTGCTCCTTATTGATCTTCTTGACAGCATCCTTCCATGGCTTAAGGGTCGCCTTCGGCATCACGGCCGTCGTCACGACATACTCCAGATCCTTACCTTCTGTCGCCTCCTTGACTTCCGCCTTCGGTCGTCCGATAGTCTCAAGCTTTTCTTGGCGCAATACCTCCGGATAAGACTCCTGGATAGCGATATCGGCTGCCTCAAGCAAGATAGCTTCTTTGCCATACTTCTTCTCGATTACCTCCTGAGGAACCTTTCCGGGACGAAACCCAGGAAGCTTCACATCCTTGGCGATATTCTTCGCAGCCTTGGCAGCATGCCTTTTCCACGCTTCCCACGGCAACGTGACGGTAATCTCCACTTCTGACTGCGCAAGCGGCTTGACAACGATATGCATAGATTTCATAACATAAATAATTTAGATACTTTATTGTAACCAAAAACTTCCCCCTTGGCAAGTGATCCTACGCATCCGCCCTCCGAAAAATCACCCCTCCATCCTTTGCCCATACATGCAGCCATAATAAAAAGTAGCCGTGTAGCTACTTTTTATCTTTCTATCCGAACCTATTCGATCCGTCTTCCTTATTCTTCCAAAAGGCTCTCCCCGAACTTCGGAAGGTACTGCTCCGTGTAACGAACCTCGCATTCCTTAATGATCTTGACGGCCTCCTCGACTCCGAAGAATCCTTTGACCATGCACGTTCCCGGCTTCTTGAGGTGCTTGTAGTGCTCCCAGTAGTAGGAGGTTTCTTTCATCCAGTGGCTGCCGAGCTGATCGAAGCTCGTGATATGGTCCATACGCTTATCATCAGCGAGCACCGCGATCACCTTGTCATCGATTTCGCCGTCATCCTGAAATTTCATGATACCGATGATGCGGGCCTCCACGAGGCATCCGTTCACCAAAGGCTCCGTCACGCCGACGATTTCAACATCCAATGGGTCGCCATCCTCGTCCCAAGTACGAGGGATGGCGCCGTATGCGAACGGATACGAAAGGGAAGAGAATCCCACGCGATCGAGCTTAAGGTGGCCGGTTTCCGTGATAACCTCATACTTATTGATAGTCATCGAGTTGAGCTCGATAATCACATTCAGTCGGAGTTCCACCTCGTTCGCGAACGCGGGAATCGCGTGCAAGAGGTTGAGCATATATTTGCTTGGCGCATGATTGATATTTGCCATACGGATATGGTTACGATGGATTATAGTGTTATTTCGGTATCGACACCCCTTTTATTCCTCGGTCTTTCCAGCCTTCTTCGTTTTCTTGACAGCCTTCTTTTTGACGGTCTTCTTGACTTCCTCCACCGTCTCTTCGGCAGCCAAAGCCACCTCCGTCACTTCCGCTAAAGCGCTTTCCACCGCTTCAGGAGTCACCTCCGCTGCTGGAGCAGCGGCACCGGCGGATACGATATCCAATTTCCAGCCTGTCAATTTGACGGCCAAGCGGACGTTTTGTCCGCGCTTGCCGATGGCCAATGAAAGCTGATCATCAGGCACGGTTACGCGTGCTTCGTGCAACTCCTCATTCAACGAGACCGACAGGACCTTCGCCGGGCTGAGCGCGGCACGGATGAATTTTTCATCATCCTCGTTCCACAAGATGATATCGATCTTCTCGCCGCCCAATTCGTCGATCACTGCCTGAACGCGGGTTCCTTTTTGTCCGACGCATGAACCGATCGGGTCAATGCTCTCATCGGACGCCGTCACGGCGATCTTGGTGCGGGATCCCGCCTCACGAGCGATACCTTTGATAATCACCGTACCCGAAAAGATTTCCGGCACCTCCAAAGCGAACAGATTGCGCACGATATCCGCATGCGAGCGGGACAGTGTGATGCCGGGCCCCTTGGCGTCGGATTCCACCTTCAGGATGAATACCTTGAGACGCTGCCCGATGCGGTAGTTCTCGCCCTCGATCTGCTCGGCCGGGAACAATACACCCACCGACTTGCCAAGATCGATAAACACCAATCGTCCTTCGATACGCTGCACGACACCGTTCACGACCTGTCCTTCTTTCTCCTTGTATTCTGCGAACATCGACTCGCGCTCCGCTTCACGGATACGCTGGATGATCACCTGCTTGGCCGTCTGCGCCGCCACGCGACCGAATTCATCATGGGATTCGAGCTCAATCCTGACCGTATCGCCCAAAACCGCATCCTTCTTCAATTTCTGCGCGTCTTCAAGTGTAATATCCCGCTCCTCATTGTAGCGAGGCAAGCGCTTCTCATCGCCCTCGACAGAGGCATCCGCCATCTCTTCCAACTCCTCTTCGGGCGCCTCCACGAATTCACGGGTAGTTTCATCCACCACTTCCTTCACCAAGAAATACTTGGCTTCCTTTGAAACCTCGTCGAATTCACCGACAATCACCTGTCCGCGCTTCCCATAGTCTTTCTTATACGCAGCAGCCAATGAGGCCCCCACGATCTCGAGGATTTTGTCCTTGGAAATACCCTTCTCCTCGGCAAGCTGCATCACAGCACCCCCGAATTCTCCCAATCGCTCACTGAAGCTCCCTGATTCTTCCACTTCTTCTACCTTTTTCTTTGCCATATGATTATTCTTACTTAACTGCTTAATGTGGTGCGCAATCGACATATGTTTTTTATCAGAGTACGGATATTTTTTTGCTAAAAAATTCCTCGTACTCATCCCGTCGTCCTCGCAAGCCTCTGATAAAAAACATATGCCACTTGCACTCTTTTACAACCCGAGAAAGAAAAAAGCCCGCTTTCGCGAACCATAACATCCATCTCCATCGTTGCCTAGAGTATAGCAAGCAAAAGTCACTCTGTCAAGCTGGTCCCCTGATTTGACATGGCGTTTTTCCCTCTAGAAAGGGATAATAAAGTAAATTACTTCTTTTGGATGCCGTTTTACCCAAAAAATCTTACAAACAAGCCTCTTTTACTTGACTTTTTCGTATTTTTATGCTAGGATTGGGTGTTGGCTAGAGAACTCTCTCTACAACCGACACAGAACCGTTAAGAGTAGTCGTAAAAGACGTACCTTGACAAATAAATATACTGAAATGAAGAGGTGATTAAAATGAGACCAACTAACAATTGGGTGCATGGAATCGTATGGAATGTAATTCTAGCAGCCATTAGCTATATGCTCATGGCATGGGTAGCGACACTGGTTACGCCGCAGGGATCTTGGTGGGCATACTCCGTATTCGGATCAGTTGGCGCTGCTGCGTCAATATGGTACTTTGGCTGGGAAGGCCTACGAACGGTACAGATTGGATTTACCGCCGTACCCTTATTTTTAGGAAAAAGGGTGGCTGGAAAAGTCCTTACGGAAGGTTTGGTTTGGTATTGGCCAAAACCTTTTGGAAATATACAAGAGGTTGATGCGAAGAAAAGGAGTATTGATCAGGAGGTAACTGAGATTCTTTCAAAGGACGATGTCCCGATAAAGATTGATTTGTCCTCCGAGGTGCAGGTAGTGGATCCGCAAAGATATCTTGGAGCGACCGGCGCTGAGGATCTTTATAAACAAGGTGTTGATGGAATCCTTCGCCTCATCGTTTCAAAATTGAACTCTGAAGTGGTTCCGCGTTCGAAAGTAGGCATTGTACATGTTCTCATTAACGGGACACTTACTGGCGAAGGCATACCCGGAGTTCCAGCCTCCGGCGCAGAAGAAGTGCAAGAGCTTGAAGAATTCGCGGTTGAAGGCATTCAGAATCACGCACTGACCGAGTGGGGCATCAAGCTCAACCGGGTGCGTATCACTACCGTACGTCTTCCTGTGGAATTGGAGGCAGCTCGCGCAAACGTTCGTGTAGAATACGCACAACAAGAAGCAGAGAGCAAAGAGACGGAAACTGTGATAAAGCAGATGAAGCGATACAAGGAGAGTTTTCCAAATCTCTCAGATGCGCAAATTGCAACCATCGTGCAAGCCGAACGCGGTAAAAGGCAAGCCATCACCATAGATGGCAACGCTAGTCCGCTTGAAAAAGCCGGCGCGCTTGCTGGCAACATCACCAATGAAAAATAGGAGGAATTATGGGCACAAAGATAAAAGTAGTGGTGGGAATCATTATATTTCTGATAATTGTTACGGTTCTCGCAAATATTACCGGGGGTAGCGATTCCGTCAATCAAGCACCTGTCGCAAACCCAAACACTGAGCTTGCACAAGAATTCAATTGGTGGATGCTCTTTCCTTTCGGGGTAGCGGCATTGATGATCTATATCATTTTCTTTACCAAACCGAAGGCGCTCAGTCTTGGAGCAGTATTGATTCTGGTAGGAACAAGCGTGTTTTTCTATTTCAACTACCATTGGTTCGTTCCTGGACTAAATATAGTCAATGAAAAACTCGGGCAACCAAGCGTATCATCGACACCGGTCGCAAGCAGCGCCAAACAAATGGATGCGGCTATACAACCGGAATCAAAAATTGTAGTCGCAGCAAACGATGGGAAGGCAGTATTGTCTAAAAAAACTGCCGAGAAAAACGTTTCCGCTTGTACCGAGGAAATATCAACGCTATCCTTTTCGCCAGGCACTGAAACATTTATCAAAAAACCATTGCTGGCAACAGCAGGTCCGGGAGAGTATCTCCTGAAAGTTAAAGGGACCAGAAAACAATGGTTTCTGGTAAATGGAAAGGTAAGTTATTCTCGTACCGTGGACGCAGACGGCAATCTACTGGATGAATCACCGGTTAAGCAGTGGGTTACAGACGCCGCTATGTTCAAATCAAAACCTTACGGCGGTGTAACGCTCCAAAAGAATGCCAAGATGGTATACGCCGGATCAAACTATAGATTCAAACTCGATCAAGACGATACGAAACTCTATCTTGATATCAATGTATTTCAACATCCGGACAACTATACAAGCACAGATAGCACAATGAAAGCAACTCTGTTCAAATGTAGTTAAAAGATGTAAATGCGACAATAGTTCGTTGCACAACGTAACACACGGGCATATATAGTATATATGCCCGCTTTTTTATATTAAAAAGACCCAAGATGTATTCTTGGGTCTTTTATTTTCACAAGCATCAGTCTGCTTCGATTATAGGAAAAACGTGGCGACTTGCTTGACGAGAAGCAAGGCTGAGAAAGCGATAATAATGCCGATAATGGAATACTTCACAATACTCTTACCGGTATCGATACGGTCTTCATCCCCCGCCGCCGAAAGGTACATGATAGCACCGATGACGAGCATGATGATCGCGATGATACCCACGATGCCCAAAAGGAAGTTGAGCACATTGGTAAGGATGGCCGAGATCGAAAGCGAAGCGCTCACATTGGCAGGGGTATTGTTCCATCCGAGGATATTCGAGATTTCCTTGAGGAATGACGGAGCAGCGATGGCGATGGCCAATCCGATGAGGGCGGCGGTGATGGCGAGCTTCCCGGCGGACGTCCGCTTGCTATCGCCGGCAGAGGTGATGTAGAGGATGGCGCCGATGATGATGAAGATGATGCACAGGATCACGATGATGCCCTGAAGCGTGGTGAGTAGGCTTCCTAGCACATCTTGTACGGTATTGTACTGCAAGGGATTCTGAAAGGATATGGTGGTAACACCGGTTCCAGTCGCGGTGGTTCCAGTTGTTGTTCCCGTAGTTGTTCCCGGACTAGTATTACTACCAGGGCCCGTAGACGTTCCTGGTCCCGTGTTGCTTCCTGAACCTGTAGTTGTTCCTGGTCCGGTATTGCTTGGCGGCGGCAAGGGCTTATAGCAGTTCCCGGTCACTATAGGAAACCCGGTGTTCATATTGCACTGATCAACACTCTCTCGTCCGGCAGCAGCAGGATCACTCGCCGCCAAACAGCTGTATCCGGTGCCGAGTGCCTCACAGGCAGCCTTGGTTATCGCAGCCTGCGCTTCTTGCGTATTGCCAACAAATCCGCTAGCAATAACCATGACTGCCAATAAGAATGTCGCGCTTCGCTTATGAAGAAATGTTTGCCAGGTGCTTGTTACCATAGTCGCTGTTTTAAAAAATATGTTTATATCGCATCGCTAGAAGATCGACGTCTGCGCGGTGAGGGCATTGGCGACGGCCTGCATGATAATCCAGCCCGAAAGCCCGACAATCACACCGATGATAGACCATTTCATATTGCGCTTCGCCGTCTTAGCCATATCCTCATCCCCGGCGGAGACAAGGTACTGTATACCGGAAATAACGAAGGCTCCAACAGCCAAGAAACCAAAGATAATCAGCAGCCAACTGAAGAAGTTTCCCAAAATCTGCGCGATACCATCGGCAGGATCCGGAAGTCCCGTATCGGTCGGGAAGCACACGCCTGCCGTCGCCGAAAATCCTGCACCGCACGTCGCCCCTCCTGCTGCTGCAGCCGAACTGACACCCGTCGCTGATGCAGGAGCGGCTGTTGGCGGCGGTGTCGGTGCTTGCGAACCGCAATACTTCCAACCTCCGTTGCAGGCAGTGTCGCAGGCCGAATCACCCACCATGGTGGATCCAAGGGAAGCGCAATTTGTTCCCGGGGCCACGCATTGATAGAGCGCTGCGGACGAGGTGCAGTAAGCCGGCGCCGCAGAAACGGGCTCAAATACCACCGATATACCGGCAACGACGATAGCGAATAGAAGGGCCTTGAGACTCTGATTGAAGAATGCAGCTTTTTCTCGAGTGACCGACATATGTTTTGTGTAAAGTTATATCCTATTTACTCTGCAAGACACTAGTATGCGCCTGCCATGCCGCTCAAAAGACCGTTAATCGCCTGCATAATGACGAAACCGGACAGACCGACGACAATACCGATGATAGAGTATTTGAGTCCTGCTTTGGCCTTATCGGCCGTCTTCTCATCCCCTGCTGAAAGCAGATACATGATACCTGAAATGATGAAGCCTAAAATGCCCAGGATGCCGAAAAGCGCCAAGAGCCAATCAACCACCGTCGCAACGATACCGAAAATGCTTCCGCCAGGAAGACCGAACGGCGTCGGGCCCCACAAAGACAAGCCGCCGAAGGCACCACAAGCGCCGCTGCCCACCCCCAGGGTACCGCCAGCATAAATACCTCCGCCGGTGCTTCCTCCGATAGTGCCGCCACCGCAGACCTCCGCAAAAGAGACGAAGGGAGCAAACAATACCGCGATCATCACCAAAGGAAACATCAGGCTCTTCAGGTGTGTGGACATATTTTTATTTTCATTGCTTAAAATTTACCACGTGCGCTTAACTTATTTCACTATACCAAGAAAATGTAAAAGCGTAAACAAAAAACAACCCGGCCTGTAGCAGGGTTGTTTTGCATGAGAACCGTCTTCGTCTACAGTCCGTTGTTGGCACCACCGGCAGACAATAATGTGCTGATAGCGGCCATAACGACATATCCCAACAGTGCGACGATCACACCGATGATGGCGTAGACCATGTTGTTTTTCGCTTTCTCGGCCATAGCCTCATCACCTGCCGATACCAAATACATGATACCCGAGATGATGAATCCTAAGACGCCCAAGAAACCGATGATAGCCAGTGCGTAGTTGATGATGTTGGTCAGGATATCGGTAGGGGTCGAGGTCGAGACGCCGAAGGCTGTCGCTGCCGACTGGTTTTGACCCATATCCCACTGACCGAAGGCAACCTGAGGCACAGCCATGATGACGAGTAGCAAAACCGATGAGGCAATGTTTTTTACGGTTATTTTCATAAGACACACCTCCTTTCCTTTTTGTTTTTTACTCTTTCACTATACCAAAAAAATGCGGAAGCGTAAACAAAAAACAATCTCGGGATAGCGAGACTGTTTTTTGTTTGATCTGTCTTGAGGATTAAAGTCCGTTGTTGGCACCACCGGCAGACAATAATGTGCTGATAGCGGCCATAACGACATATCCCAACAGTGCGACGATCACACCGATGATGGCGTAGACCATGTTGTTTTTCGCTTTCTCGGCCATAGCCTCATCACCTGCCGATACCAAATACATGATACCCGAGATGATGAATCCTAAGACGCCCAAGAAACCGATGATAGCCAGTGCGTAGTTGATGATGTTGGTAACGATGGTAGTCGGGGTCTGCTGGGAGACACCTCCTGTTGTTCCATTCGTCAGACCCTGTGTCCATCCTCCTTGCTGACCGATAGTTGCGCCAAAAACAACTTGGGGCAACACCAAGATAGCGAGCACTAATGTAAACGAAGCTATATGTTTTACTGATATTTTCATATTACTCACCTCCTTTCCTTTTATTTTTTTATTTTTATAAAGACACACGTGCTTGGGGCCGTTTCGATTGTCTTTGCAAGCGGTCAAGGCAATAAAAAATGCGCCAAGCACGTGAGTCCTATGAAAAAAAGCTGCTCACGGCCTGTACGATTATCCAGGCTCCGAAAAGGATGGCGAAGCCGATCACGATGGCTATCAGCATATTTTTTGCAGCACGGATGCGCCGGGAATCACCATTGGCAAAGAGATACAGCACACCGGCAAGAACTACTCCGATTATACCAATGATACCTGCGACTTGCAACAAAAAAATGAACGCATTAAGAAAGACCTCCGAAAATGTCGGTGCATTATCTATCACTCCCCCCGCTTGCGCTCTTTCTATGAACATAAACAAGTCCTAGTGCTACCACTTTTTATAAACGAAATATCCTATGCCTCCCAAAACTAGCAAGGCGATGGCACTCAGAATCGCCACCATGGTTGCGGACATACCGGCGGTCGGCTGCGGGGTTTGCAGTTGCGCTTCAGGTTGCGGTGCTGCCACTTTGACATTGTTCAGCAAGATGGATCCCGTCTTCTCATCACGTACGATATTGTTGGAGGATTCAAGCTTCGTTTTGGTCTCCGCGCTATAGGTCACATTGCTGGAACCGCAATCCGGAAGACAGGTGTTGATGGTCTCGCCTTTCTCGAATTCGCATATCTTATTGTTATTGCAGGTAGACAAGGCGCTGATGTCACGGGTAAGGATCGGTTCGGCCACACCTATTTTACGTACGATAAGTTTGGTCGCGATGCTGTAATACGGCGTCTCCACAACGAAGTTTCCGGCTTTCGGCGTGAAATTTTTGCGCTCTATTTCAAAACCGGTCGCATCGATGAATGCGAATTCGAAATCACCCGAAGAAGGGCTTTTGGAAAATTCGACGATCGAGATATCCTTCTCCTTATTCACCGTCACGGCGTCTTGATTGTCAGTAAAATTGAGGGTGTTTTGCTTGGCATCATATGAAAAATGTAATTCGAAGACATCGGCCTGGGCAGGAGCGCTCAAGCAGAATACGCCAAGGAGGATAAAGAGTAATGTTTTCATAGGATTGATAACAAGGATGCTATGGACATGAATTATAATAACTCGTTACGCGCTGGCAATAGGGAGGACTTCCCTCTCCACAATTATTTCTATTTCCCGTGTTATAGCACGATGCGATAGTGGTAATGCTCGGTCCGCACCTCACCGCGAAGTCGGTCGCGATAAACTTCGCCCCGCAATTGATATCCAATTGCAGATCGTTCTGCATCGCCGCGCATGTATCCGCATCGGTTCCCGTCAGACCGCAGACGCTTTTCCTATACGCCGGCATCACCTGGGAATACCCGCAAGCCCCCGCTGGTGAACTCGCTTTATTACATCCTTCTCCACCGTCAATGATAGACATCAGGATATTCGGATTCAGGCCGGATGCATTATTGCGCACCGCTGCCGAAACTTGCGAATTGGTGGCGCAGGTACCGGTCGTGCACGACAATGTGCCACCGGTCACAGAGCCCGGCGTAGCTGGCGTCTGATTGATCTGTTGTGTCTTCGTGGCCGTATCGCAGGTGAACGTGTTCCAGCTGGTCGCACGGCCCACACCGTTATTGGCGAGCGTCAGCATGAAAAAATTCACGATCACCCAACTGCCGAGCATGATAAGGAATCCGATCAAAGCAGCCTTGATGCCATTCTTCGCCGTCGTCGTCATGGAAGGATTTCCCGCTGACACGATATAGACGATACCCATCGCCACGATAACCGCAATAGCGAAAAATGTCATCACGCCGAATCCCCAATCGATCAGACTCTTTATACCGACGACCAAATGGCAGAGGGTGCACGGCGAATTATTGTCCGTTCCGCAGGGCACAAGACCGGCAGCATCTGTCGCGTTCGGCATAAAAAGAAAGCTCAAAAAAACGAAGCTGGCAAACACGACGCTATACGCTTTTTGAGAAGCAAAAAACTTCCGTATCATCATAACCATATTTTTACAAACACATTACATCTCTACTTTATCAGGTAGCCTATGCGATTCTGTGCTACACCTAAAGCGCCATGCACGGTCGCGGCGCCGCGATTGATCGAATCGATCACCTCGGCGAAAATAGTTTCCACCGCCTCTGGGTTAGCCTGCGTCCAGTTCTTCGCAATGATATTCCCCTCCGCGAACGGGCCCAGCACCAGATCGCGTCGCGCAAGCTCGATCAAATCGCGCCTGGCGGCCGGTTTTTTTGTTTGCGACAGATACACCTGAGCCGGATCGGTCGCCAACGGGAATTCCTTGGCCGTACCGGTAATAGCATTATACAAAGTGATGGCCTTGCCGTTGGGCATCGTCAAATAGCGTAAGAATTCCCAGGCTTCGTGCACGCGCAATTTGTCCTGCAATGTCTTATCCGTCACTTCCGGTCCGAATTCCTTGTTCTTAGCGACCACATAGCCCCAATAGTTGGCATAATTCGCTTTGGTGCCCTCCGCGAATTGAGGGAGTGGCGCTACACCGATATTGAGCTTGGCATTTTTGTGCTTAAGCGTCTCGTACTGCCACGAATAATTGACCATCATAGCAGTCTGCCCTTCATAGAACGCATCGACTGAATAGTGCTGCCGAGTATTCCAGGTATAGGTCGGCGACTGCGTATTGGCGAACTGCGTATAAAACTCAAGGGCCGGCTCACCATTCTTGAAGTCAATACCGGTACTCCTGTCCGTATGGAAAGGGACGCCTGCCTGAAGCATCATCGCCGAAAGCACGTCAGTGGAACGGTTGATATTATAGGCGGTTCCGATAGCAGCGCCTGCCTGTGTGATATTGCCGAATTCATCCACTTTGGTAAGCAGGGCGGCATCACGCGCGAAATCCTCCCAGGTGGCCGGCGGCGTGAGAATACCGGCAGCATTGAAAATATCCTTATTATAATAAAGGCCGAGCGAATCGACGCTGAGCGGCACACCATAGATCTTCTTGTCGGCATCCATAAAATCGCTAGCCACAACATCGACAAATGCCTCGCGGAAGCCTCGCTCGTCGGTGAACGTTGCGGGAGCTGCGACAATCTTATCCTGAAAAGACGGTACCCATGAATTGCGGATCAGGAAAATGTCGGGGCCCTTTCCCGAGGCGAGCGCATCCAGAAGATCTTGCTTATAGGTGTCAACGTTGAGCTTCTTGTACTTGATTTCCGTGATATAGGGATTGAGTTTCTTGTAATCGCTCAGTATCGAACCGTAGGCATCCGTATCGTCAAACACCCCCCAAATTTCAAGCTTGACGCCGTACTTTTGAGAATTATCCTTGAACCCGCAGCCCGAAAGCATCACCGAGGAAGTCAACATCAGACACAAAGCTATAATTTTTTGTATTTTTTTCATGATAATTCGAAGACTATCGAGTAACGACTACTTCATCAGCAAAAATGCATAGTGGAAATCCCCTACCGAGAGTTCTTTTTGCACAGAAAACCCCGATGATTGAACCAATGAGGTCAGCTCTTCCCGAGAAATCCTCAAATGAAGATCCGGCCCGACCGATGCATCCGTATTCTTCCATTCCATCAATAGCACATGCCCGCCCGGACGAACGACGCGATGCACTTCCTTAAGGATGATGTCCTTGCTCTTGTTCTGGAACAAAATATCCTTGAGGATAACCCAATCTACGCTCTCCGGCGCCAAACCCGACCCGTTTTCCTTTTCCAGATTGGCACGCTTGGTTGAAACCTGCGTAAATCCAGCCATCCTTGCGCGGCTGGCGACCGCATCCAAAGCGGATGGCAGTATATCCAAAGCGATGACTTTGCCTTCTTTGCCGACCGCCTTCGCGAACGCGAGCGAGAAATATCCGGAACCGCAACCGAAATCAGCCACTACCGATCCGGAAGAAATGGTCAACTGGCGAATCAGACTCTCTGGATCAACAAAGGTAACAGCAAATGGGACGCTCATACTATTAAATTTATTTTAGTGGAAAAAGTTGCAAAAGACTTTATTCTATTGTACAACAGAGAGAGTAGGTCATGCAAATACGGTGCAAGGACAATCAAGTGATCAACTGGAAGGGTGGCCGAGTGGGTCACATGCGAGCAAGCGCGAGCATTGACGGGTTGCTGCAGGCAACCCAGGAAGCACGAGGACAATCAAGTGATCAACTGGAAGGGTGGCCGAGTGGTTGAAGGCACCGCTCTCGAAAAGCGGCATACCGGAAACGGTATCGGGAGTTCGAATCTCCCCCCTTCCGCACTGACTGTGCACAAACGGACTGCTACAGGTATTCCAGCAAGCTCTCGTAGTGGAGAAAATCAAACCAGCGATACATCGCAATCGAAAAGATCCCGAAGCTGTCGGTAAGGAGCAGAATGCCCAAAAAAACAAGGAAGGAACCACCGATAAACGTAAGTGCCTTACCGAATCTCGCCACATGATGCGCCCACAAAGACGCCGTGCCGATCGCGAGTGCGAGCATCAGGAACGGGATCGCCAATCCCAAAGAAAACACACCGAGCAAGAAGGCGCCTTGGCCCATGGTTGCCGTAGAAGAAGCCAAAAACAGCACTGATCCCAAAATCGGACCGACGCACGGTGTCCACCCGAAACCGAACACCACCCCGAGCAGAAAGGAATTCCGCAATCGGCCCCGGCGAAACATCGGCGGAACAGAAATCCTCTTCGTATGATGAAGTATGGGCAAATGCAACACCTCGAGCATAAACAACCCGAACAAGATCACGAACACCCCTCCTATCCGCGATAACTGCAACTTATACGAGGCAAACAGAGAACCCAGGCTTCCGGCCGCTATCCCGAACAGGATAAAAATAGTGCTGAAACCGAGCACAAAGAAAAGCCCGTTCAAAAATATCTTCCGTTGAGCCGATAAAGATTGTTTCGTATCACGGAAATCGCGAAGTGACGCCCCGCTCACGAATGCCAGGTATCCCGGAATCAAAGGCAGGGTGCACGGCGCCAAGAAAGTGAGGAGGCCCGCGATAAATGCGGAAATAATAAGGGAGATATCCATACGGGCAGTATAGCATACATGCCGCTAATCTCCTTTACAGCGCGCAAAAAGCGTGTTAATGTAAGGGAAGAAAGATTCTAAACAGACCCTTATTCCCCTCACCTATGCAGGATTCGCTCACACAGCCTTCTTTTTTACTAGCCGCCATACTGAGCCTTATCCTCGGCGAAGGCGTCTTGTGCTTTCTGATCATACGACTCTTCCATAAGTCCAAACTCATCGCCAAACGACAAAACACGCTTTTCCAAGGCAATGGAGCCAAAAGCCTCGAAAATGTCATCCTCAAGCAATCCGATGACATGGCCCTTATGGACAAGGAGATCCAAGAATTGTTCGAGATTTCCAATCGTATCCACCGCCTCGCGCAAAAAAGCATCCATAAGGTCGGCGTCGTGCGATTCAATCCTTTCAAAGAGGTCGGAAGCAATCAAAGCTTCGCCATAGCCCTTTTGGACAGCAGAAATTCCGGCACTATCATCTCTTCCCTTCACACCCGGGAAGGTTCGCGCGTCTACGCCAAACCGATCGAGCATGGCGATTCCAAACTGTTTCCCCTTACCGAAGAGGAACGTCAGGCCATCGCCCTTGCAGCAAAACAGCAACCAGCGCATCCATAAGGCATACGTACCGCCCATACTCATTGATTTCATATTTTCTACCCTATGACAACAACACCCGAAACTGCAGCCGCCAAGACCGTCAAAATACCTTCATCCGTCAGCGTCAAGCGCTTTGCGGAGCTTTTGGGACTGCCCGTCACGCAGGTCATCACCGAGCTTATGAAGAATAAGATCTTCGCCACCATCAACGAAGACATCGAATTCGACACGGCCAGCATCATCGCCCAAGACCTCGGATTCGAAACCGAGGAAGACCTTGAAACCGGAAGCGAAGGCACGCTCACGCTCGAGCGTCTGATCGAAATCTGCAATCAGGAAAAATCTTCCGGAAAAAAACTCGATAACCGCGCCCCGATCGTCACCATCTTGGGCCATGTCGATCACGGAAAAACCACACTGCTCGACACTATCCGCAAGGCATCCGTCGCTTCCGGTGAGGCCGGCGGCATCACGCAGCGCATCAGCGCCTATCAAGTCAAAAAACACAACAAACTCATCACGTTCATCGATACCCCGGGACACGAAGCCTTTTCCGGTATGCGAAAACGCGGTGTCAGCATCGCCGATATCGCCATCCTCGTAGTCGCGGCCGACGACGGTGTCCGCCCGCAGACCAAAGAAGTCATCACTTATCTCAAGGAGCACAAGCTTCCCGTCATCGTCGCCATCAACAAGATCGACAAACCCGAAGCCAATCCGCAGAAAGTCAAGCAGGAACTCGGCGAACAAGGTATCCTCCTCGAAGAATGGGGTGGCAATGTCATCGCAGTCGAAATTTCCGCCAAACAAAATATCGGTATCGATAAACTCCTCGACAACATACTCCTTGTGGCCGACGTTGAAGAATTCCAAGCCGACAACAAGCGTGACGGGCTGGCTGTCGTCCTCGAATCCCATCTGGATCCCCAGAAAGGCCCAGTCGCTGTCGCGCTCGTCAAAACAGGCACCCTCAAAGTCGGCCAGGATATTTCTTCCGGGTCGGTCTATGGGCGCATCCGCCGCCTCGAAGACTTCGCAGAACGAAGCATCACATCCGCAACACCATCCATGCCAGTCATCATCTACGGGCTCAGCGCGCCCGCCAACACCAACGACGTCGTGCAGGTCGCCAGCGGCAAAACGGCAGCCCGCATCAAATCCAAAGAAGCCCTCCTTGGAAAATCGGTCGGCAACGCCAAGAAAGCCAAGAGCACTTCCGATGATGACGAGAACGTCAAGAAACTCAACATCGTGCTCAAGGCAGATGTCCAAGGATCTCTTGAGGCGCTTGAACAGATTCTCGGTGCCATCCAGCACGAGGAGGTGGCGCTCCATGAAGTCGCTACCGGCGTCGGCAACATCACCGAGTCGGACGTCCGCATCGCCGAAAGTTCCGGAGCGATCATCTACGGCTTCAATGTCACCGCAACTGCCGTGGCTAACCGTATGGCCGAAATGAGCAAGGTTGAAATCGAAACCTACAATATCATCTATAAACTTGTCGAAAACATCAAAGAACGCCTCTCCGCCATGCTTCCGCCGGAAATCATCCGCACCGATCTGGGCCGTATGGCCATCCTTGCCGTCTTCAAGACCGGCAAATACGACATGATCGTTGGAGGACGCGTCAATGAGGGCAAGATCGCCCGCAAGACGCTCATCGAAGTCAGGCGCGACGATGAAGTGATCGGCACCGGAAAGATCACTCAGCTCCAGCACAACAAAAACAATACCGAGGAAGTCGGATCCGGCAACGAATGCGGCATCACCTTCGAAGGCACCGTCAAGCTCCAGGTCGGAGACACCCTCGTCGCCTACTCCGAAGAATCCAGGAAGCGGACATTATAAAAAATCCCTTCAAAAAAACGGAAAATAATCCGCTCCTACCAGGAGCGGATTATTTTTTATCCGACCAGACCATTCACTTCAAAGCCTCTGCTCCATAGAGCGCCTCTCTTCCATTTTTCCCGCCCCTCTGCTACAATGCGCCTATGATACAGAAGATCCCGCAACCGGTTATCGATGTCTTGAAGGCCCTAAGAGAGGCTTCTTTCGAGGCGTTCGTCGTCGGCGGCTGCGTGCGCGACCTGCTGCTTGAGTGCGAACCCAAGGACTGGGACATCACCACCAATGCAAAACCCGAAGAAGTCCAGACGCTTTTTCCAGACAGCTTCTATGAGAACGAATTCGGCACCGTCGGTGTCAAGGTTGTGCCTTTTCTTAAGGATGGCAAAGCCGACCGCGAGCACGATATCGTCGAAGTCACCACCTATCGCGTCGAGTCTGACTACGCGGACAAACGTCGCCCCAATAATGTCGCCTTCACGCATTCGCTCGAGGAGGATTTGGCACGCCGCGACTTCACCATCAACGCCATCGCGCTTTCCATGGATGAAAACGACGCGCCGATCATCATCGATCCTTTCGGTGGGCAGGAGGATTTGAAAAAACGAATTATTCGCACGGTCGGCGTCCCTGATGACCGATTCAACGAGGATGCACTGCGCATGATGCGCGCCGTCCGCTTCTATGCCAAACTCCGTACAACCTCCAAACAGGCCCATCTTCCAGGAGATCCGAAATATCTCGGCATATACGAACCCGAACTTGACAATTGGATTATCGAACAAAGCACTTTCAAGGCTATCCAAAAAAACGCCATTCATTTGACGCAGGTGTCTTTTGAGCGCATCCAGGCGGAGCTTTCCAAAATCATCCTTTCCGACAGTCCCGCCGAGGGCATCGACATGCTCCAAAAAGTCAAGCTTCTCAAATATATCCTGCCTGAACTCGAGGAGGGTCTTGGCATAGGGCAGAACTTGCACCACATCTATCAGGTGTATCAGCACAATATCCTCGCACTCAAGTACTGCCCATCAAAAAAGCTCGACACTCGTTTGGCAGCGCTTCTGCACGATGTTGGCAAGCCCCGCACCAAACGAGGCGACGGCTACCGCTCCACCTTCTATAATCATGACCATGTCGGCGCCCGCATGAGCGATATCATGCTCAAGCGTCTGCGTTATCCCAAAGCGATTGTGGATAAGGTGGCATTACTCGTGGATAATCACCTCTTCTACTACAATGTCGATGAAGTGACCGAGGCTTCCGTCCGCCGTCTCGTGCGTCGGGTCGGTTTGGAAAACATGCCCGACCTTATGGACATCCGCATCGCCGATCGGCTCGGTTCCGGCACTCCGAAAGCCAAGCCCTACAAGCTCCGTCATCTGGAATACATGATCGACAAGGTTTCCAAAGACGCCGTCTCCGTCAAAATGCTCAAGATAAACGGGAAAGACCTTATGTCCGATCTCAAACTCGCGCCGGGGCCGAAAATCGGTGCCATTCTTGATGTCCTCCTTTCCGAAGTCATCGAAGACGCTGCCCTCAACACCCGCGAGCATCTCATGAACCGCGCCGCACAGCTTGACAAGGAACATCTCGAAAGCCTCCGCTCCATGGCCAAGGAAAAAATAGAGGAAAAGCGCGAATCCGACAATCAAGCCATCAAAAAGAAATACTGGGTGCAATAAACGTGTCCGCGCCCCCTAAAAACCTCTGCCTCATGGCGGCGGTTTTTTGTTTTCCAAAATAATCCCGCTTCCCTTATTTCACTTTACAATACGCCTCTGTCCTGCTATACTGTATTCGCAATCAACTGCGATTTTTTTATTCTCTAAAGACAATTTTATGGCACGAAAAGTGATACACACCGCGCAAGGACCCGCCGAATTCACGACCGCCAGCGGCGACATCGTGAAAATCTGCCGCTGCGGATTGACCGCATCAGAGCAAGGGTTGTGCGATGACTCGCACAAGCAGACCCTCGACGAGAAAGCGGGTGACCTGTATGAGTACGGCGAGGCCGGACAGGAAGAAGGTGGGTGCTGCGGTGGCGGATGCTGCTCGATGTAATCTTATAAGAGCCGTTTCAGTATACTGAAACGGCCTTTTAGTAGCTTATCCATTACTCCCTATCCCTATGAAATTCCAAATCGATGCCATCTCGGAAAACCCGGCCACGCTCTTGCGTCGTGCCGGCTACACGTTCCAATACGAAGACCATGGCGAAATGAGCTTCGTGCGGCCGCTGGCGAGCGCCGGCTATCCCCGCTTCCACCTCTACGCCAAGCTCTCCGGTACCAGCCTTCTCATCAGCTTCCATCTCGATCAGAAAGCGCATACTTATGGCAATGAAACCCGCCATCACGGAGAATACGAAGATGAAGGAGCGCTCAAAACAGAAGCGGATCACCTCAAGAAAGTCCTCGCCCCGCTCCCTCCGACCGATTACTGAAAATGCTTGCTTTTTCCAAGAAAACGCTCTACCTTGAATAGAGAGAGGCTCGTGAAGACGAGTCTCATCACAGCCGCGGTGGTGAAATGGCAGACACACCAGCTTTAGGAGCTGGCAGGAGAAATCCTATGCGGGTTCAAGTCCCGCCCGCGGCACATCTTTGTGTAACACATAAAGATACACCCAGTTTTTTCCCAACTTAACCGAAGGAGGCTCCATGAGCACCCCGTCATTTTCACCGCAAAAACCCCTCCGAGTTTTTGTTTTGTTTTCAGGCAATGCTACTGCCATACAGTATTTACGCCGTATGGATCCAGGATATAACCATTCATATATAGTAGTAGGCGCACTGACGACTAATGAAAAAGCTCCGGGTAGTGCCTTTTTCATCAGGCATACGAATAATACCGATAGCGAAACCCGCAGAACAAAGAATCAAAAGAAAGAATCGATACCTTGCGAAATATTTGATTGGAGAACATTTCGAAGTGAAAACCCTGAAAACAAACGAAAGGAATACTTTCAAAAAATACTGGAAATTCTAGTGGATCATGACTTCGACATCATCGTCTGTTCCGGATTTCATTTGAGGATACCGGATTTCTTTATTAAAAGTATTTCTCCTAAAAAAATAGTCAACGCCCATCCGACAGATTTGAGCGTTATGCATATAGCTACTCGCAAAAGATGGTTTATAGGAGTATGGAAACAAGCTATTCAACTTGTGCTTGACGCAGGTATGGAGGACTCTCGCTCCACTGCACACTATATTACAGCAGGTTGCGATATAGATGATGGTGAAATTATCGCCCAATCACAACGATACAGGCTTATTCCAGGCGAAGGCGTGGAGCAGGTACAAGATCGGTTGACGCGAATAGGCAGCGACGGAGAAGCGCTTGCGATTGCCTTGCAAATCATATGCAATGGGGAAAATTGTGAAGAAGGTACTTTTGATCGGTTGAAAAAGCTCCTTCAAAAAGTGCTTTCCTAAAAATTGACTGCTACAAAATTCACAAGCGACCGAATGGCCGCTTGTTTTTTGTTGCCTGCTAATTGTTAACTGCTGACTGCCCTAAAAATCCCAACTGCCGCTCATGCTGCTTGATTGGGTATAATTGACCACTGTGGTCTCGAAGAAGTTGCCCTTGTCGCTATTGGGATCCTGCAGGCGATCGAGGTGCTTGTAGGGGTTTTCGATAGCCTCAGGATACAGTGGACCGAGATTGAGCATCGCGAAGCGGTTATTGGCCAGCCATCTGGTATATTCCTTGGTCGTTTCCTTGTTCATGCCGGGGATTTTTTCGCCCAGGATATGCGAGCTCCACTCGATTTCCTGCTCCACGGCGATCTTCATCATATCGCGGATGACTTTCTCATCGTAGATTTCCGGGAACTCCTTGCGGATCTCGCGGATCAGGTTGGCGAAAATGGTCACATGCGTCAATTCATCACGGCGGATATAGGCGATCATACGCCCCGTAGCGAGCATCTTGATATTGTCCACCAGGGTGTCGAAGAAAGCGAAGCCGTTATAGAAATAAATCGATTCCAAAAGGAAATTGGCCACGATACCGCGGAAGAAGTTGGCATCGGACGAATTGGTGATGAAATCCTGATAGATCTGCCCGATATACTCATTGCGCGCCAAAAGCGTCTTGTCACTTCGCCAGAAATAATAGATTTCATCCCGTTCCTTGCTCTCCACCACCGTCTCGAGGATGGTCGCATAGGACTGCGAATGGATCGCCTCCTGATAGGTTTGGATAGAAAGGATGAGGTTGACCTCCGGCGAAGTCACATAGTCCGAAAAATGCGGCAGATTGACCGTCTGGATGGAATCCAGAAAAATCAGGAACGAAAGGATGCCTTTGTACGCCCGCTGCTCTTCCGGCGACAGATCGGTATGGAACGATCGGGCGTCATCTTTGAGTCCCGACACCTTCTCCGGCACCCAGAAGTTCCCTATCATAACCTGATAGAGCGATTTTGCCCACGGATACTTCACCGCATTGAGATTGAAAAGTCCCGTCGTCGACCCCTTGATAATCGTCCGCGCCGACACCTCGTCATTCCCTTTCGGGTTGAACAATAGGTTTTGCTTCATTTTTTTTGACATAGTTTTTTCATTTAACCCGAGCAACTCACGCAGTTATCCGCGATTTCCGCCGAAAGCGAGCGGACATAGTAGACCGTCTTGATCTTCTGCTCCCAGGCTTTGATGTAGTAGCCGTAGAGCTGCGCGGGGCTGACCTTGGCCGGATCCACCATCCATTCGAAGCTGATCGACTGGTCGACCCACTTGTAGACGACCGAAATCATATCGATCACATCGTTCATATCCATCTGGATATACTCCTTGTAATACCAGAAATTGGACGCGTCGAGCTTGGGTGCCACGCGGATGGTCGGCGCGGAAAGGTTGGTTTCCACGAAATACTTCTTGTAGATCGGCAAAAGCGCCGCTGTCGTTCCCACCACGCCTGCAGTCGAAGTGTTCGGAGCCGGAGCGGTGTGATAGCCGAAGCGTACGCCGGTTTTCTTCATATCGTCGAACAAAACTTTCCAGTCATCGCCGCGTTCCGTGTTTTTCGCAAACCAGGCCTTATTATGACCGAGGAGAATTCCCTTCTGATATTCACTTCCTTTAAATAACGGGTATGCGCCGCGTTCCTTGGCCAAATCAGCCGAAGCGCGATAGGTATGGTAGGCATACTCCGCGAAGAGCTTGTCCACCTTCTCGCGGGCCTCGGCGCTATCATAAGCGATATGATTGACCGCCAAGTATTCCGCCAAACCGAGGTACCCGACACCGATACTGCGGTACTTCATCGCGGTCATTTCCGCTTCCTGGATCGGATAGTAGTTGAGCGTGATCACATTGTCCAGGATGCGCATCACCGTCGGGAAAACCTTCTCCATATCCGACCTGGTGTTCACCTTGGCGATATTGATGGATGCGAGATTGCATACCACCAGATCTCCCGGTTCATATCGTAAGACAATCTTACCATCTTCGATAGTCTCTTCGATAAACTTGGCCGGGGCGGTGTTTTGGCAGATTTCGGTGCACAGCTGCGTCGAATACACATTCCCCTCATGTTTGTTCGGATTGACGGCATTGACCGTGTCGCGGAAGAAGGTGTAGGGCATGCCGGTCTCCACCACCGACTTGAGGAAACGCTTGAACACATCCTTAGCCTTGATGGTTTTCTTCACCCTTATACGCTCGTCTTTTTCAAGTTCGACATAGAAAGCATCGAATTCATCACCGAAGAAATTCTGGAGCCCCTTGCCATAGAGTTCGTCGATCTCATGCGGATCGAACAGCGTCCAATCGCCATCCTCCTTCACGCGCTTCATGAAGAGGTCTGGTACGGAAACGGCCGGGAAGATATCGAATGACTTGGAACGGATATCCCCTGTCTCTGTCTGCAGATCCAGAAAATCATAGATATCATGATGCCAAATGTCCAGCGTCACCGAGATAGCGCCGAGACGGGCACCGAGCTGATTGACAGCCACCGCCGTATCATTGATGATCTTGACCCACGGAGTCACACCGCCCGATGCGCCATAGACGCCCCGGATAGCGCTGCCCTGCGCACGGATATTGCCAAGATACACACCCACTCCGCCGCCGAATTTCGAAATCTGCGCCATATTCTCGAAAGCGTGATAGATGCCGCGAAGGTCATCGTCCACATTGATCTTGAAACAGCTGGAAAGTTGATGGTAATTGGTGCGTGCATTGATAAGGGTCGGGGTCGGCAAAGAAATCTGCTGACCCGAGCACTGATCATACACCTTGAGCGCGAACGCCAAGCGGGTCTCCTTCGGCTCAGGGATGGCCAAAAACAACGCGATCGACATATACATTTCCTGCGGCAGCTCCATCACCACCTTGTTCGGGTTGAGCAAGTAGCGCTTCTGGAGCGACAGAAGGGTCGTATACTCATAGGATTCGTCCCTCTTTCGCGACAGATGCTTGCCGGCCTTCAAAATATCCTTGTCGGTATAGTATGTATGGAAATCCTTGTAATACAGCTCTCGTTTCACATAATCATCAAACAAAGCCTTGTAGCTTTCAGGACTATAGATATCTTTGATCTTCATCTTCCTGTTCTTGATCGCCTGCTTGTACAGATTGCCCAAGAAGATGCGGGAAGCCACGTGCTGCCAGGCGATGTTTTCCACCGTCACCAGGTCGATACAGGTCTTGACCAAGAGCTTGGCGATATCGTGCGTATGGATCTCATCCACGATATTTTTCTTGAACGCCTCGACAAAATCCTCGAATTGGCACTGCTTGGCATACCCGTTGACCGAGCGGTCGAACACTGCCTTGATCTTGGACAGGGAAAACTTCTCCTTCGAACCGTTCGCCTTGATCACCTTAAGCGAGCGCTTCTCGAATTGCTTCAGCAACTTCTCATGCTTCTCCTCGCGTTCCTCTTTGCGCTTTTCCCGATACAGGATATACGCCTTGGCCGCATCGAACTTATTGAGTTTCATCAAATTGCGTTCCACCACATCCTGCACGTCCTCCACCGAAATGATGCAGTCATCCGCCTCCGGATCGCACAAGTGCTTCAGATCGTGAGCGATATATTCCACCATGGTCGGAATAAAACTCTTATCGATCTCACCAACGGCCTCGCAGGCGAGCTCGACAGCATGCACGATACGTGAGCGATCGAAATCCACCACTTCCCCGGTCCGTTTCTTGATTTTTGTAATTTTCTCCTGCATAGAGGTTGCAAAACTCGATCATGCCCTCTACATGACGAGGCTCTTTGTATATTAGTGTTTTAATCTTCTCTAGTTCGCCAAGGCGTCATAACGCTCGTTCACCTTTTTCCAATCGATCGACTTGAAAAACGTTTCGATGTAATCCGCTCGTTTGATGCCGTAATCAAGCATAAACGCATGCTCGAAAACATCCATCACAAGCAATGGGACGGTGCCTGCCAGATGTCCGCCATCATGCTCATTTATCCACACATTCACCAATTTTTTCGTATACATATCATAGGCAAGAATCACCCAACCGATTCCGCGCATCGCACCCGTAGCCCGGAAATCTTTTTCCCAGTTCTCCGCATTTCCAAATTGCGCAATAACCTTCCTACTCAAGGCGCTTTCCTCTGGATGCTCGGAGTGTTTGGTCAGATTCTCGAAATACAGCTCATGCAGACGCATCCCATTCCATTCCCATCCGAAACGACGCTTGAGTTCCGCATACTCCGGAGTTGCCCCCTGATCGGATGCAAGCAACGCCTCCAGCTTCTCCGCCACCTTGTTGGTATTATTCACATACCCTTCGTATAGCGTGAAATGATTGGTCAAGAGCGTATCGCTCAGACCCTCCAAACCGAGCAGATTTTTAAAATCTTTTATCTGATACATAGTGTTTTCGTTAATGAACTTTATATTCGCTTCTTTCTACTTTTAATAAAAGCGCGTCTTTGTATCACTATTTAGATTTTTCCCACCAAGTCAAGTCCTGGTGTCAATGTCTTCGATCCCGGCTTCCATTTTGCAGGGCACACCTCTCCGCCATGCTCGCGTACGAATTGAGCAGCCTGCACCTTGCGGAGCAACTCCTCGGCGCTTCGTCCGATATTATTAGCATGCACCTCATATGCCTGAAGCACTCCATCTGGATCGATAATGAATGTACCGCGCAGCGCCAATCCCTCATCGTCGATATACACCCCGAATTCTCGGCACAAGTCACCGGTCGGATCCGCAATCATCGGATAGTTCACTTTTTTGATGGCAGGAGAGCCATCATGCCAGGCTTTATGCGCAAATACCGTGTCGGTGCTAACCGAGAAAATCTCTGTCTTGATCTCCTGAAACTTCGGGTACATATCCGCCAATTCCTCAAGTTCTGTCGGGCACACAAAAGTGAAGTCCGCAGGATAGAAAAACAAAACCATCCACTGTCCGCGATAATGGGACAGGTGAGTCTTTTCGATCTTTTCATTATGAAATAATTCTACCTCAAAATCAGCTATTTCACGGCCGATAATAGGGAGGTGATTGGTCGTCGCCTCGCCACCTGGATAATATTCGTTACACATATGTTTTTCGTTAGATTGGATAAGGTATTTTTGAGACGGAATCCTTTCGGTTTCAATCTTTTACAAGAGCGTTTTTTGACTCTTAAAAATCGAAAAAATAGCGTCTACAATTCATCATAGAGGCTCGAAAATTACCTGTCAACTGACCGTTGTTCAAGCCATATTCCACTCATATTTTTACACCATTTTTCATACAAAAAAGCAATAACCACAATATATTGTGGTTATTGCTTCCAATGTGGCACTAAGCTCCCTTCCTATTTCACTTCGTTCAAGAGGGCGCCCTGCTTGAAGCTCTCGATACTGGCCATGGTCGAATCAAGAATTCTTTCCAGTGCCTCCTGGCTGTAAAACGCGATATGCGGAGTGAACACGACATTGTCCTGACTGAGCAGGAGATGGTTCTTCAAAAGCTCCTCCAATTTAGCCGAAGACTCATCCGTGTGATGCAAAAGCTGCTTTTCCTCACGGATCAACTCCTCGCCCTCAAGGACATCCAGTCCGGCGCCGGCGATGATTTTCTTATCCAACCCTTGGATCAGGGCATTGTTATCGATCAATCCCCCGCGCGCCGTATTGATAAGCAAGACGCCCGGCTTCATCTTGTAAATCGCCTCCTCATCGATAAGGTGATGTGTGGACTCATTATACGGCGTATGGAGCGAAATGATATCCGACTGCGCCAAGAGCTCTTCCATGCTCGCATACTTGAAGTGCAAGATTTCCGAAAGGAAAATGTCCTGATGCACGTCGAATGCCAAAACATGCATGCCGAATCCCTTTGCGATGCGGATGACGTGCATGCCGATGCGCCCCGTTCCGACAACGCCCAATGTTTTCCCGTTCAGATCGAATCCCTTCAGACCTTCGATCGAATAATCATTGCGCAGCGTACGGACATAGGACTTATGGACATTGCGAGAGAGCGCCAAAATAAGGGCGAAGGCATGCTCCGCTACGGTATTCTCGCCATAATACGGCACATTGGTGATCCGCACGCCACGAGCCGTGCAGTCATTCTTGTTGATATGATCGAAACCGGTCGATCGGGTCGCGATAAGCTTGACATCCGGCAGAGCCTCGAGCACAGCGGCATCTACTTTGGAATTGATGAAAACCGAGACGATTTCGCAATCTTTCGCCCGCTGCGCCGATTCCGGTGTAAGCGGCTCCTCGATAAGCACGATATCTTTCTCTTTGTGCGATTTCTCAACGTACTCCCTGTCCTCCTTGCTTACCTCGAAGAATGCGATTTTTATATTTTTCATACTCGTATCACCACCACATTACTCATGAAATTAAAAAGACATCGATACGCTCTCATTGTAGTAAGGAATGGGTCTTTACGCAATGCGTCCGATTGCTATATAATCTTCCTCATTTGACAGGTCATCTCAGAGTAGGGATACTGAAAATAAGTCTCTCCTATTTATTTTTTGCTTGTATTATGCCCTTTACCCACATCATCAAATTTCACGAAGCCAACCAGAGGCTCGACCGATTCGTCATGCATCAGGGTTTCGCTACAAAAGACACTCTCTCGAGCCGCTCCGAATGCACGGATGCTATACACAACGGCTTCATTGTGGTCAATGACGCCAAGACCAAACCAAGCTATGTCCTGAAAACCGGGGATATTGTCACGTTCCTAGAACAAGCAAAAAAACATACCTCGATCCTCCCGAATCCGAACCTACCTCTAGAAATACTGTTTGAAAACCAGTATTTCCTTATCCTCAACAAGCCTGCGGGTATCGCCATGCACCCGATTGCCTTCAGTGATACGCAAACCGTCGCCAATTGGTTGATCGCGCACTTTCCGGAGACACGCAGCGTTGGCGAGAATACGCTTCGCCCCGGCATCGTGCATCGCCTCGACAAAGATACATCCGGCGTATGCATCGCTGCCAAAACGCAGGAGGCATTCATAGCCCTGAAAGATCTTTTCAAAAAACACTCCGTTCAAAAGACCTATGTCGCCATAGTACACGGGCATATCATACCCAAAAAAGGCACCGTTGATACCGCTATCGCCCGCTCCCTCACCTTGGGAAAGCAGGCCGTAGCAGATAATGATCTTATGGTCCGCGGGAAAATCCGTGCCGCCACCACGCGCTATACCGTCCTGCGAAGCTCTGTTGACTTCGATGTGGTCGAAGCTCAACCCAAAACCGGCCGGATGCACCAGATCCGCGTCCACCTCTTCTCTATCGGTCACCCCATCGTCGGCGACAAACTCTACAGCACCAAACTCACCCGCAAAGCCGATCGAGAACGTGCCGATGGACCAAAAAGACACCTTCTCCACGCCAAAAGACTCTCATTCACCCTCTTTGGTGAGGACTACGATTTTGAGTCCGCACTTCCCGCAGACTTCCTGCAATTTTTAGATACGATACAATAGGCAATCAAAATAGGGAAGCTGATACTTTATACCAAACTTCTCTATAGTTTTTATATTCCCAACATCTGCATCAAATGACTCACAAGATAAACAAGAATACTTATCCATCCTATAACACATGATGTGATGAGAAATACGATGATAAATGTAATGTCTATTATCTTTTCGTACTCTGTTTTTTCAGTTCTTCTCATCTTTCTCCTCCCAAAGACGAAGAATTTCTGAATACATACTTCGGGCATTCTTTTCATCCCATCTTCGTTGATACGATTTCAATCTCCGAATCGAGGAAGGGGTCTTTTCAGCACAAAAATTACAAATTTTATATTTTTTCTCGTCATCATCAGGATCTATGATGTCCGTTGCAACTCCCGGGAGAGTCATTCGTAAACAAATCGGGCACCGAAAACTGAGTGAGTGAGATAGCTTTAGTCGTAAAATCATATACACCTCCAAAAAGGAAAATTTTTTAATACTACAATAGCAAAAGCGATCCTTGTCAGGTATTTTTTGGAAAAAACTCCATTTCGTGCCATGTACCACCATCTACATGAGTAGACCATATAGTAAGCACATTAACAACTCGAAGTTCCTTCTCTTCCCTACGAGCCAGATGAAGACTTATCCCGCAATCCTTGTCGGAACAGATGTTCTCGTACTGGCGAGCGTCATGAAAGTAACGATACCCCTCCTTGCGAGAAGGATAGAACTCTCCTGGAACATACCTGGCCATTCTCCCTCATAAGGTAACGACTTTCACGAGGGACTTTATTTTTTTGCTCTTGTCGTGGGTGATTCTTGAAACCACACCGAAGATGACCCGGAGCAAGGTCTTTTGTATTATGTTCATTGTCTTTCTCCTCCCCGAAAACCGTCGGGAGTATCGGCGCGGGCACTCCGCTCAATTTTTAAGGTGCTCAGGTAAAAAATCGAAACATTACTCAATTCATCCTGACGCTGGAGTATATCAAATAAAAACACTGTTGTCAAGTATTTTTGCTTTATTTTAAGTAATAATATATACTATGTATATTATTAGTATACACTTTAAACCACTATCCTTATGAATAAACTGTCAAAAATAGCACAAACGCTATACACACCCTTGCAAGAACTCGGGTGCAACGACCAAGAAATCGAAGTATACACGACTTCGCTCCTCCTCGGACCATCACCGATTCAAAACATTGCCGCACATCTTTCGATTGCCAGACCCAATATTTACAAACTCATCCGCTCATTAGAGAAGAAAGGCTTAGCTCAATTTTCTGAAAAGAAAAAGTATGCTCGCAATTTCCTCGTAGTATCACCATCGATAGTACTGGAAAAATTACGATCCAAAGAGCTATCCTTGGCCACAGGAGCAAAGGATTTATCTTTAGCTTTGCCGGATATCCTTTCCCTCTACCGCCAAGGCGATATGCCGGCTAAAGTAAAGGTCCTGGAAGGCAGCGATCAATTTCTGCGCATTTTCTGGTCAATTCTCGACGAAGGACAATCGCCATTACGCTTTCTTGGCTCAGCGGATGAATTCATCGACTTCATCTCCTGGAACGAAGAACGGAAATGGATCAAAGAACGGGTACGACGTAACCTTTTTATCAACGTTCTTCTCACTCCCGGTGAAGATGCTCAAACCCTGCGATCGAACGACACGACTGAAATGAGAGAAACCCGGATTCTCTCAGATATCTCACCCTTTATTACCGGGGTTCTGCTCTTTGCCAACAAAGTAACTCTGTGGCAACCGAAAGCGCCCTCCGTTATCCTGATCGAGGATGAATTCATCGTGCAGATGTTCCAAAATATTTTCGATCATTTATGGGAATCCTCGAAAAAGTAGCTCATCCAAGACTTCCCCACTGCAGTTCAAAAATGCTTTTCAATGTCGAATAAATCTTTTCGCTCTCGATGATGAGGGCGATTTTTTCTTCGAACGAGAGGATAGCGACATAGCAATCCCCATACAAATCGATTTCTACAGCGAAAGGGAACTGCTTTTCCGGAATAAGTTTCAATTTTCGCAATTGTGCCGTGTCCAACGGCTGGTATTTTTTCCAGACTTCATTGGACGTCGCGATCGCACGAACAAAGATCTTTTGCTTGACCCGAGTCGGTACATAAAAATTATTCAAAAACTCGGAATCAAAAGCTTCCACCGCCTTTTCCGATCCCCAAGCAAGCATTTCTGTGCCAGGAAATTGCAGGGTATTTTTATACACTTCTTCTATTCCCTTATTGCCTTCGAAATATCTGATCTTCGGCTTTTTTTCCAAAAAGTTCGCCATAGCCAAAAGCTCCGGCAATATGCTTTTCAAAGCCGTTTTTTTCTCATCAAGCATCCCTTCGATCGCGCGAGGGTCTTCAGCATAATAATACATCTTCTTTTTCCTTCGCGTGACACTTAGAAGACCTTTTTGTTTCAAAGAAGCCACGACATCATAGACCGTCGCCCGCTTCACACCGGATTTATCGGTAATTTGCTGGATATTTCCCTCACCCAACTCCAAACACGCCGTATATACGGATGACTCTTTCTGCGTCAGACCAACGTTTTGTAACCCTTTGATCAGTGAATTCATACTTATTTTATATATTTGTCGGTAAAAGCACCGTTATTTTAAGTATAGCAATAATCCCAGTAAAAGTCAATATATAAGCCATTACTTTATAAAGTATATCAGTAAAATATATATGATTTGACGTTTTTTCCAACAAAAATTAGAAAAGGGTGTATGCTACAAAGTTACATTCGGTAACAAGCACGTTAACAATCGGAGAATAACTATGCATCCCTCTACTCAAAACAACGAATACTACTCCATGATGAAATCGAATACGAATCTTGTATTCGATTTCATCAAAGACTTAATGAAACAAATAGTTCATGAAATTCCAGCCAGCGAAGAAGCATTCTTTTCATTTTTAATTAAATACCAAGAAAAACGCTTCGGAACAGTCTGGCTTCGCCCTACCACTCTTTGGCTTTTCTATAAGGCTTCAGGCGGACAAGGCACACCCAAGGAGATCCTACCAGCTATGGCGTCAGTTGAATTGCTCAATAGCAGCACCTATCTTTTCAATAGCGTCCTTGATGAAAAACTGGGCTACACAAGCCAAGAAAGGATCAAAGATGCGATTATTACCGGCAATATCTATCGCGAGGTAGCGCAAATCGCTATGGAGCGACAATGGTGCGACGAAAAAACAAAAAGGATTATCCTGCAAAGGATTTCAACCATCAATTTAGCGATCTATCAAGGTCAATACGTGGATCTCCGAGCCCTTCATCAAAAACAGGACGAGGAAACGATACGAAGTCTTCTCAAAGCTCGTTATGCTGGTTTCTCGGGAGCATTTTACGGTTTTGTACCAGAATTAGGAGCTATTCTTTCCGGAGCATCTATTAGGGAGCGGTCGACTGTACAAGAATTTGGGAGACTATACGGGGAAACACTTCAGATCGTCAATGATATGGGAGATTGTGTCCCACCCACAAATGAAACGGGTCACAAAGAAAAACCCTACAAAGACACCTTATCTGATTTGCGAAATGGTCGGGTCAGTCTCCCGATTTGGCTTGCGCTCCGTCACCCGAAATGCAACCATAGCCTTATAAACAAAGCAGAGGTCCGAGAGCAATCTCTCGAACAAATCTATGATCTCGCCAAACAAATAGGAGAACATCTTGTTGATTTAGGTGTATTCAGCGAAATCGAAAGAGAAATACGGCAACGACTGGAAACAATGAATGGACTTTTAGACACCCTTCCAAAAACTCAGTGGCGAGACTTTATCAAAAGTCAAACGAAGCTTATTATGCTCAAAAATAAATGGTTTAAAAGCCTTAAAAAGGACTATCAGTAAGTCAAACACTCTGTAAGAGATCAATTTCACCGCCTCTTTAGGATATTTTCATATCGTATGGGGCGGTTTTTTTATAATCCAGCTAAAATCCAAAAAATCCCCCAGTATTGACGAAAATCGGATTAACCGCTATGATAGAAAGGATTTCAAAAGGCTCTCACAGAATGAGCCTCTTTTAGAGTCAAATAACGCCGAGGGTCTCATCTGTCAAGAATAAGTAAGAATAACATTATTATGCATAAGAAACTCATTGAGTTCAACCTCAATCAACGCCGAACCGACCTGCCCGAGCTGCAGTCCGGCGATGTCGTCAAGGTATACCGAAAGATCAAGGAAGGCGCTAAGGAGCGCACCCAGATGTTCGAGGGTATGGTTATCGCTATCAAGGGCCGTCAGAGCTCTTCTCCGACCATCACTGTGCGCAAAGTGTCAATGGGTATCGGTGTCGAACTCGTACTACCCCTCAATTCCCCGCAGGTTGAGAAAATCGACCTTATCAAAAGCACCCGCGCTCGTCGTGCCAAGCTGTACTTCGTTCGCGACAAATCCGCAAAACTCCTGAGCAAGAAGCTTAAGGAGGTTCCTATGAAAAAAACAGTCGTCAAGGCTGTTGCTACGGAGGTTGCCAAAGAAGCTCCTGCCGTTGAAGCTGTTGCCGAAGCACCGACAGAAGCCGCAGTCGAATAAAGCGCGCGTTGCAATAAAAAGTATATTTCGGTATACTTTTTATGTATATGCCCCGATGGTGGAATTGGTATACACACACGCTTGAGGTGCGTGACCCTTTATGGGTTGGGGGTTCGAGTCCCCCTTGGGGCACACAGGAGTATAAAGAATAAGACGATTGGTTGATAGCAGATGATGTATAAGGCAAGAGTAAGCCAAGGTCTTGGCTTACGAAAGGGACGAGAAGGTTTTGCTTATTTCATAGGAAAAACCAGGCCCATCGGGCGAGTCCCTCTTGAGGCACCATCAGGATGATTAGCTCAGTTGGTTAGAGCACCTCGTTTACACCGAGGGGGTCACTGGTTCGAGTCCAGTATCATCCACATAAAGATACACAAGAGATTTATAGATGCCTGGGTAGCTCAGTGGTAGAGCAAAGGACTGAATTTCGGTCCCTCTCGTTGTAAAGCGAGATGAGAAAAATTGGGTGAATTCGGGGAAACCTACGTTTCAAGGTGAAATATGGCAATCCCGAGCCGAGTCCTCATGGGCGAAAGATTTGAGGAAAGGTGTAGAGACTAGCAGGTGAGTCCCAACAATAACCCTGCATAAGCGCCCAACCTCGTACTTCTCACAAGGAAGCGAGGAAGAGATAGTCCGACTCTTGAGGAAACTCAAGTCAGAGAAAAAGGAAAATCCTTGTGTCGGAAGTTCGATTCTTCTCCCAGGCACACACAAACCGATTACGTATAAATTGAACCTATGGTATACTGAAAATGTTATCATAGGTTCAATTTTATGCGAAATGATAAAGATAAGGCTATTCGACTCAGGAAAACCGGACAGAGCTATACTCAGATTCAAAATAGCTTACATATTCCCAAAAGCACACTCAGCTCGTGGCTCAAAGATATACCTCTTTCAACAGAGGCTCAGCAAAAAATATCCACCCGGGTATGTGCTACAAGTATACGATCACTAATTCAAAGAAATAAAAATCAAACAGCGCTTGCCAAAAAACAGGCGGATGATATTCGTGACAATGCCACGCAAGAAGTCCATAAACTTTCTGAAAATCCCCTTTTCCTCATAGGAGTATCCCTTTATTGGGCGGAAGGATACAAAAAAGGCGCCTACGGAAGCAAATGGAAATGCGTAGATTTCGCAAATTCGGATCCGCAAATGATTACACTAATGATGGCCTTTTTTCGGACATTTTGCATCAAAAACGACTCGGAAATAAAAATACAGGTCATAGCGCATCCCAATATCGATACAGATACGGTCATTTCCTTTTGGTCGAACGTCACTTCTATTCCGAAAAATCAGTTCATCAAAACACAATTGAAAGCAAATAAATCAAGCCAAGGAAAGCGCGGAAACACCTTGACTCACGGCACGGTTCATATTAGAATGTATGATGTACGGTTATTCTTCCGAATTATTGGATGGATAGAGGGCATGAAGTTGCTTAAGTTCGAAAAGGGGGGTCCGTAGCTCAGCGGTTAGAGCGGGGGACTCATAATCTCTAGGTCGCTGGTTCGATTCCAGCCGGACCCACCAAGACCATTTGCTTTCTCATATTCTGTGTGTAAAATAGTGATAAAAATAGCATAAGCGGGTATCGTATAGCGGCTATTATGTGACCTTGCCAAGGTCAAGATACGGGTTCGACTCCCGTTACTCGCTCAGATAAGAACAAGGTTTGAAAGGACCTTGTTTTTGGTATTTATATTGACAAAATTCATAACATATACTAGGATCGAAAGTCTGCATGAGCAGATTATTTAACAATAAAATACACAACCCCAAATAAAGGAGTTTTTCCATGAAAATAAAAGTAGCCCTACTCGGCGCATTCTATCATCTAAAGAATATAGTATTCAAAGTTAAAGATGGTTTAATCGCAATAACAAAACATCACGCACCCACTGTCACTGGGCGCAATCTAACACAATCAGGATCAAGTGAAACTAAAGCAGTCGGCAGATACGTCTTTCCACGTGGAGGAGTAATCGAAGGAAAATCTCTTAAGGAGACAATCATCACAACTGGGCACCAAGATACGGTTGATGTGATCCAACTTGACACATTTCGTCACGTATCACTCCTTCAGATAAAATCATTACCGCAATGCGCCTTCGCTGTATGGAATGATGCGATAATGGATACGGCGAGTACTATTGTATTCAAAGGACAAAATCCGAAAGAGCGTCCGTACTTCGTAACGTGTCTATGTAGCCGTTGTTTGTATGATATAGAGTCATTTAAAGAAAGTGTTGTTGAAGCATGTCAAAAACATAAGATCAAAGTTGTTTTTGTGCGCCATGCTAATTTCTGGGAACAAGCTGATGAAAATTTAAGCATTGTCGAGGCATGCTGTTTCAGAGACACTTTAAAATGGCTAAGTAAAAAAAGTGCTGAAGATGTTCTTGATTTTCTTGACCCGGATCGAAGCGAGTGGATATTTCAAGAACTACCCCAAGGTAGACGCTAAGAACGCCATCGCCAGTAGAAATCTAGTAAAAAACCCCTCAACAGAAAATCTGCTTCAGTGGGTTTTCTGTTTTTTGTTGAATAAAGTGACAACGATTATACTATGCATGAGAATGGACTAACACTTAAACCGAAAACAAGCGTGCATGGCTTCATCACGCTGTTTATTTCTTATTTCCTGGTATTTACAACTGTAGCATTTTTCACACTTATGCTTCTTGGATATCTTTCGTTAACATCTTTATTTGGAGCGTCTATTATTGGATCGATCACTGCGATGCTTTGCGCACAATGGAAAAATGATACGAGCGAACTTCCAATTATTAAAACAGCGCTCAAACTCATTGGGGTTATAGGATTTCTTCCTCTGATCAGCTTTGGGCCACTGTTGATAATAAGGAGAAACCCTGGAGATCTTTCCGGTATTTTACAGAAACAACCCCTTTTAAAGCTATTGTAATATCGATAATCAAACAATGAGATTATGATACAACAAGGTTATAAAGACATGCGCTTTCATAATAAATACGGGTATACCTACTCACTTCGAAAGCCTTTTTGGGGGTTTAAAGATGATTATACCAGAAATGATGCCCACGATGTTGAAAAGAATATCCTTAATCGTATCCGGAACCGTGTATTTTCCATAGACTCCCCATTCTTGCGTTCCAAAAAGCACATCTGAGGAAAACTCAACAACTTCCCACAATATTCCGGAACCAACAATGATCAAGACTGCTACTATGATGGCTTGCTTGGAATGGCAATGCTTCCATTCTATAAGCGCTTCGCAGAGTATCACCGTAAAAGCCATGCAAACAATGAAATGGGCGAATTTATCATATTCGAATCCGAATCGATAGAGTTGAAACAGTCCGAGCTCACCCAATAGATTGATACTCAGTGAAAACGCTATGACGGATCGGCTTTGCAGGACCAATTCCCGCTTTTTGGGCGTGTCTTGCGTGAGCATCAACGATGGAAGATAAATAAGCACCGAAGAAAGCAGCGCGATAACGCCTATATATGAGGCTCGATAAAAATCCGGGAACCACTCCTGGGGGACGCGGAGCAACACAATGCCCAGAACAATGAACGTAACGCCTGCAAATACCTGAAGTCTTTTGTGATGCATAGGACATAACGGTATATTCATACTCTCTTTCCTACTACGATACACAAAATACAGTCCTTTCAGGATATATCTCATTGATCATACATCTCAAAAAGAAAGAGGCATCATCACTTTTTTAAGCGACAATGCCTGTATTCTTGGCTCGTTTCAAGCCAATGCCTAGAGCTTCTAGGCCTCAGTTTCAATAAACCTGTCTTGGCTATACAAACGCCGCAATCAGCAACACCACCAACACCATACTGATTGCCGTCGATACTAGCCACCTTGGAAGATTCGGTGCGCCGGTAATCTCCCATCCCAGCTGATCATAATCAGTTGGATTATTACTCGTTTTCATCGCTATCCCCTCCTTTAGGGTAGGCTGTCCATCCGCATATTACTCATCTGAGGGGCATATGCAGTCCCTATGACCGCAGTCACAAATTTCTCTCAGGAGCCAAACATCATCCGGATCAATCAACAATTCGTCACTGCCAATGATGAATTGTTCTTGAACCTGTTCGATGCTTTTTTCATCAGGGAACCCGTTATTTCCCCTACCACCGTTATTACTTTTCATACTCACCTCCAAAAAAACGCTTCAGTTGTATCATTCCAAAATATGAATTGACGAGCTCAGTATAGGACGACTCTCAAAAAAAGTCAAGGTTTTATAACAAAAACAGCCCTGAGTAAAGGCTGCTTTTATCAAGATCACCGCCCAAACAAAGCATCGGTCACTTCACTTTGACAGCGATTTTCTTTGACTTTTCCTCTTCCGCCTTCGGCATCGTTATCCTCAGGATACCCTTGGAATACTGAGCCTCCGCAAGATCGCCCTTAACGCGCATCGGGAGTATGACGGACCGCGTAAAAGAACCGCTGCGCACTTCCTTGCGATAGTAGTCCTCATGCTTTATCTCCTTTCGCTCCTCAGTGTGACCGCTTACGGTCAGCACATCGCCCTCGATGGTGATATCGACCTTTTCCGGATCGACGCCCGCGATCGAGACATCGACCACCACCTGGTCCTTGTCCTGATACACGTCCATCGACGGCACGAACCGCCCACCGAAATGACCGAGCCCGAAATCGCCCAGAAACGCATCGATATCCCGAGCAGCGCCCCAAGGAATTATTTCCCGTGTCATAATCATTCACCTCCTCCCTTCAAAGTTTATGGACTTTCCTTTCCTGTGCATACGAATTCTCGTGCGCAATAATCTCGTACAGGCGATGAATCAGAGGCGCCCGTGAAATATATTCGGCTTAAAAGTGCTATACTTATATAGCGATATCGTTTTCATATGCCCTATGCATCCACTGCTGATATTTATCCGATCACATACGATAGCTCTTAGCTTAACACTCATGATACTCCTCATGGGTGTATTTATCGTTTTGAAATCCACCGAACATCCGCGCATCCCCGACATCCCCCTCCCTGAACATCCGGGGCAAGGTCTTACGGACAACGGTTTCGGTCCGATCGAAACCGTCACTCCGAAAGAAACCCCGCCCACCCCGCCTTCCATGGAACGGATGAAGCGCCAGGGCTGCATCGCCGATGGCTTCCTTTCCGATTATGGGGAAAATGCCGGCAGCACCGCGAAGCTCATCAGCCGCTCGAACTGCTACTACCTGCACCGATCGCTTGAAACCTGGCTTCGGCCGCCTGATTTCGAACTGGCGCAAAAAATAAAAGCGCGCGTCACCAAACCCGACATCGTCTATGGCATGTTTATCGCGGAAGCCATCGACACCAAGGCGGATTATTTTTATCCGCCTGAACAAAGGGATTTCGAATTCGCGAAAATGTGCCGGGATGGCAGCAAGAACAAATGGGGCGAACACACCTGCCAGCCGTCTTTTGAAAAGCGCGAGTATATGCTCTATGTGCAATACATCACCAAACAGGCCATGGACATGGGTATCCAGAGCTTCATGTTCGGCCAGGTCTTCCTCCAGGACGCCAATGACCCTGATAGATCGCTCCTCAATGCGGTCATGAGCTCCATGCGCGGGTATGCGCAGTCCAAGGGTATGCAAATCGTTATCGGCGCCCAGACCAACGATATCGAAGATGAAAGTTACCTTCGTATGTTCGATTATATCGAGGGCGGCGTCGGGCTCCATGCCGACGGCAGCATCGAGGACGGCCCCTGCTTTTCCCGCTGGTGGAAAAAGGAGGGGGATTGGTGTTGGGCGCTCCTTTGGCACAACAAATTCGCGTCAAAGGCCAATAATGTCTTCATCCACCTCGACTGGAGCGGCCGATCCGGCGATGATATGAGCACCTTCGCCCGCATGTCCCAAAATGATCGGGCCAAGGCCATGAAAAAGCTCCACAAATACTTCACCTCCCGAGACATCGGCTTTTTCCTCCCCTTCCTCGCCCCGCTACCAGCGGAAAACGGAAGCTGCTATGGCCCGAAAAAACGTTTTTATTCACCGGATAATAAATACACCTGCCAAGATGAGGATGCTCTTAATACGGTGCTTTCCAACGATCAGTAAAATATCGTATATTTGCTTAATGTAAGCCATAAAAAGAGACTGAGCCAAGCATTTTTGCTTGACTTTTTTCTTATCATATGCTATAGTAGTCAGTCAACCTCCAAGAGGTCTGGCCCAGCTCTTATACAACAGGATCGGCACTGCGTCGACTCCTCTATAGCATCTGGATAAACATTGACAGCACTCTATGCGTATTATTAGTACGATTGTTGCCACGCTCGCGCTTTTCGCTGTCATATCGACGCCTAAGGCATCTGCAGACATCATGAATACTAACATCAATACAAAAATATCAAATGAGATCAATACGTACACGATACAAAACGACCCCTTCTTGATACGATACGGCCTCTATAGCCTCTCGGGAATGATAAATTCTGAGAAGATGGCGGCTCCTGAAAAAACCGAGGCGGATATCAAATACGAACAGACCCTTGAAAAATGGAAAGTCAAACAGCAGCACTTGTGGAATAATCTCCCGACAGAACCTTTTACCATCAACGCTTCTGCCTATACGGCAGCTGCCGATGAATGCGGTAAAAGCGACGGCATAACCGCTTCTGGCGTCAAAGTACAAGAAAAAAGAACTTTGGCTTGCCCACAAATGTATCCATTCGGCACGAAAATCAGCATCGAAGGATACGGTGTCTTTACGTGTGAAGACCGTGGTGGTGCCATCAAAGGAAACCACTTCGACATTTACACAGAAACCAAAACAGAGGCTTTCGCGTTCGGCCGCCGCCATTTATTGGCACAGGTCGTGCAGTAAACTTCTTGCATTACACCACTCTTTCGGGAGTGGTTTTTGCTTTGGATATATCCATATCCCTCTTTTTTACATTGACCGCTGGCCATAATTTTGGTAGACTTCAACCAATGGTCCGATGGCCGAGTGGTGAGGCAAGGGTCTGCAAAACCCTCTACAGCGGTTCAATTCCGCTTCGGACCTCACATAAATTGCTGCAGTGGTGGAATTGGTATACACGGCAGACTTAAAATCTGCTGCCTGAAAAGGCTTAAGGGTTCGAGTCCCTTCCGCAGCACAGAAGACACCGAAAAAAATAGATTCCTATTTGAGATTATCCGTGATTAAGGCAGCAAGAAGCCAAAGTCTTGGCTTCTGAAAAGGGACGAGAAGGGTTTGTTTATGAAATAGGCAAACCCGGGCCCGCAAGGCGAGTCCCTTTTGCAACACAGCCTATTGAAAACAAAAAACCTATGCGTCTAGAAACCTACCGACACCCCGATGAATTAATCGATCAAAGAGCTCCCTACGATATCGCCCATGCCCAGGAAATCGCTGGGAAATGTGACTATGAGTCCATACACGCCGAACTCACTGAAAAACAGATCTTAGAGAAACATACAAAGACCGTCCAAGAAGAATATTCTCAACACTTCAGCGAAAAAAACTTCGTTCTCGAACAGAAAGATTGGGAGATGTTGGCCATCCTCGATCTGTATGATACGCCGACCCTTGAACACAGCATCCGCACATTCGACATCGCTCACGACATGATGACCAAAACACTCTCTGGTCCGAATGATGAAGCCATCCGCTTGGAGGTTTTTATCCGAAGCGAAGGCGTGTCGCTCCGGCAATTCCTGCGGGCCGCTCTTTTTCATGACATCGGCAAGGTCACTATTCCCAGGGAAATCCTGAATAACGACTTCACCGATCCCGAGATGGACCGCATCATCCTTCGGATGTTTCATAACGGCGCCTGCAAAGATATCTGCACCACACTCGGTTTGCTTCATGGTGAAACCGTAAGTGATGAAACAATTCTCAAGACGATATTTGCCGAAGGCTACCGTTCGGTCGATCTCGTGCCGATAGAAGAGGCCTTTCCGCAGGAACGCTACCCGAAACTCCTGGAAATCATCGACCAAAATGGCTACTCCCGAAAACAAACCCTGAAAAGCATCCTGGAATTGCATGAGGAAGCGAGTGCGAGCATATTAGGCGATGATGCCATCGTTGCGGAACTTGCCGGACACCATCATAATTACAAAGGTGAGGATTCGAAACACAAGATAAGTATCGCTGCCCTTCAAATAAGCACAGAAATCGATGAATATGCCATGATGCACCTCATCTCCATCGCCGATAAAACCGATGCCTTAAGGAGCGATCGGGTCTACAAAAAGAGCTTCAACGAATTTGAGATATTCGTCGAACTCATACGCGAAGCCTCCATCGGACGCCTCAATAAAGCACTGGTCTATCTATGGATCAGTAATCAATACCCAAACGTCAAAGCATCCGCCCATAACAATCTTCCCGCGCTGCCACCGAAAGAAACCGATAGCGAATGCATGGAATTCATAGAGACTTTTCTTGCGGAATCCAAACGGCAGATCGAAACGAACGTAAAAATACAATAGCTCCCAAGGGCTATTGTATTTTTTTCAAGAGTTTCGGTATCCTACTGAAATCTTCGAGTAGCACCTTGCGCATCGATCCGTTATACAATGCTGCCGCAGGATGATAGAGGGTATAGAAGTTCCTTTTTCCGATATGAGGCATCTTGATCTCAAACAATTGTCCATGCACCTCGGAAATCTTTTTTCCCTTCAAGAACCGCTCCATGGCATGCCGCCCCAACGGCACGATCAACTTCGGTTTGATCAGTTGTATTTGTGCCTCAAGCCATGGAAGGCAATCCGCCACCTCATCCGGCAATGGGTCGCGATTCCCTGGCGGTCGATACTTCACCACATTGGTGATATAGATATCCTCACGCTTCAGACCGATCGAGGCAAGCATTTCATTCAGAAACTTTCCGGCAGCCCCGATGAATGGTTTACCCTGTTCGTCCTCTTTTTTTCCCGGAGCTTCACCGATAAACAAAATATCGGCATCCGCATTCCCTTCTCCAGGAACGACATTGATCGCTGTCGATTTCAACGCACACTGGCATTCTTCCGCCATTTTTTGATTCAATTCATGCAAGTGTTTTTGTTTTATAGTCATATTTGATTCGATTTTTTTTGTTCATTGTTCCTTGCTGATTATATTTACACCACCATCCACCCTTCTTGCGTCTCCTGGATTCTTCCAGCCATCTCAAATCCGCTAGCAAGACGGTGTCCAGCCCCTCCAAACTGATGTGCGATCGATGAGACATCCACACCCTTGCCCTCTTCGGAACGCAGGCTTCCCTTGACCGTTGTATCGTTCAACTGAAAGAATACGAGCGAGAATTTCGTCCCCGGCACGGTATTGAGAATCGTTGCCACCTGATTGACATCATTAGTGGAGGCTTCACATTCGGCGATATCCTGCTGCGTCAAAGCGGAAACGATCATGCCGTTTCTTTGATTGATCTTCGCCTTCGCAAAGGCCCGCCCCCACAACTTGAGAGTCGATATTTTCTTATTGGTAAAGACGCTGTCCGATATTTTCGAAAGCGGCGCTCCTCGCTTCATAAGGATAGAGGCGATCTCCATCACGCGCGGCGTGGTGCAGGAGTGCTGGAAGCTCCCAGTGTCGCCCGAGATACCTGTCAAAAGTGCTGTGGCCATACGAGATGTGATCGGAATATGGGATGATTCGAAATAATTGAATAGAATCTCGCACGTGGACGAATACGAGGCATCGATCATCACCACATCCCCCATCGTATCGATATCCGGGTGATGATCGATCAAGACGGTTGCGTGCTTATCGGTCACATACTGCTTCATCATCCTGTCAAACCCCCTATTAACACTATCGGAAGCAATGATCGCCTGATAAGACCCCCAATCCACCTGGTCAGGAGCGTGGAACTCATGCACGAAAAGACTCCTCAGATAATCTGGGAAGGGATCGAAACAGACGATGTCCGCCCTCTTGCCAAGATCCATCAGGTACTCCTTCAAGGCAACATTGGCACCGATGGTATCGGGATCAGGACGTGTATGCGCCACTAAAAGGACGCTATCCGCATTTTCGACGATATATTTCAAATTCCGAAATTCTGCGATGAATCTATTTTTCATAACGGTATGTTCTAGCGAAGGTCGCGAAGGATATCTTCCACTTTCTGAGCTTCCTCCTCAGTTGTATCGAGTTCAAAATGGATACGAGGCAATGGATTCATATGCAATTGATTGTTCAATGCTCCCTGAAATGCGTACACTTCTTTTTTAAGCGTTTTTAAAACATACTGTCCTTCGCTGGCAGGAAAAACACTTACCAAAACTTTGCTTCGGCGAAGATCCGGGGATGTACTCACTCGGGCTACTGTGACGAAGACGCCCAATTTGAAACTCACCCCTTTCGTCAGAAGCGCGCTTATCTTGTGCTGCAACAACTCATTAATTTTTTCCAATCGTAACCCTGCCATACTTTTTCTCTTATATCAACTTACAAAAAGTTTCATTTTGGTGCAGTCCTAGGCGCAATCGAGGAGCGCAAGTAAGACGTATAAAGAAATACGGCGTCGCGCACCGGAGATTGGAACGACGAAATGCGCCAAAATGAAACTTTTTGTGCCCTTGGTAGGAATCGAACCTACATCTAACCCTTAGGACGGGCCCGTTCTATCCATTGAACTACAAAGGCATCGTATATAAAACGATATTTCACTATACCATCGAAAATAGATCCGAGCAACTACAGCATATACAGCGTATTGAGACGGCCCCTTTAATGAAAAATCCCTCCACAGGAATGTCGAGGGATTTTCCAGCTACGTCTTACTCACAAATCCTATACGAATGTGAATGAACCCACTTTATCGCCTGTTTGTGGACGCATCACACGTACACCCTGAGTAACTCTGCTGAGCAATGGTACGCTCTTAAGCGGCACGCGGATGATGGTGCCCTTTTCGGAAGTCGACATGATATCTGCTTCTTCCTCTTCACCCTTACGCATCACGCGAGCGCCGATCAGATTACCGGTCTTAGGTGTCACTTTGACAGTGCGGATACCGGACCCGCCGCGCTTCTGGATCTTATAGTGCTTGATTTCGCTGCGCTTGCCATAACCGTTCGCGGTGAGGATAAGTAATTGCGAGCTCTTCTGATCCTGCGGCATGACATCCATACCCACCACCACGTCCTTGTCCTTCAGTTTGATACCGTGCACGCCGGCAGCATTGCGGCCCATAGAGCGGGCATCAGTTTCCTTGAAGCGGATGGCCTGCCCATCCGAGGTGGTGATGATCACCTGATCCGTACCGGTCGTCGGCCTGACCCATCCGAGCGCATCACCCTTCTCGAGCGTGATGGCGATCAAGCCGCTGCGACGCACATTGGCGAAGTCTTCGATCTTGGTCTTTTTGACCGTTCCGTTGCTAGTGGTCATAAAAAGATACTTATAGCCGTCCTCTTTGGCATTGAGGGCAATCATCACAGTGATCTTCTCTCCCTGGGCCAGCTGGAGGAAATTGACAACGGCCTGACCCTTGGAAGTTCGAGATGACTCCGGAATCTCATAGGCCTTAGTGCGAAAGACTTTTCCGGTATTCGTAAAGAACATCAGGTCATCGTGCGTCATAATGCTAGTCACCTGCGCGATAGAATCGCCCTCTTTGGTGGTGGCGCCGATCACGCCCTTGCCGCCGCGCTTTTGGACGCGATACACATCCGGATTCATACGCTTGATATAGCCATCCTCGCTTAACGTGATGATAGCCTCCTCATCAGGGATAAGGTCTTCTTGGCTGAATTCACCGATACCGGCGCGCACGACTTTCGTTTTACGGGCATCACCGTATTTTTCCTTAAGCTCCGCCAACTCATCCTTGATAATGCCGAATATCTTTTCGCGATGAGCGAGGATATCCTCAAGTTTGGCGATAAACTGCAATTTCTCCACTAATTCATCCTCGATCTTCTTGCGCTCCAATCCGGCCAATGTCTGCAAGCGCATTTCCAAGATGGCGGTCGCCTGCCTCTCGGAAAGCTTGAATTTTCGCATCAGGCTGCTGTGGGCGACTTCACGTGTCGGGGACTTTTTGATAACTGCGATCACCTCATCGATATGATCGAGCGCTGTTTTAAGCCCTTCCAAAATATGGGCGCGATCCTTCGCTTTCTGGAGCTCGAACTGCGTTCGTCTCACCACGACCGTTTCCCGATGCTTGATATAGTGTTCAAGGATAGACTTCAGATTGAGAATCTGCGGATCGATACCATCAACCAGAGCGAGCATATTGAAATTGAAGTTCTTCTGAAGATCCGTATGTGAATAGAGTTGATTGAGCACCTTTTGCGGATAAGCCTCTTTCTTAAGCTCGATAATGATGCGGACGCCGTCCTTGTCGGACTCATCGCGCAGATCGCGGATACCTAAAATCTTCGCTTCCTTGACCAGATCCGCCATCTTCTCGATCATGGTTGCTTTATTGGTGGCATAGGTCATCTCGGTCACGACAATCTGGAACATCCCCGACTTCGTTTCCTCGATTTCAGCCTTGGCGCGGGTCACGACACGACCCCTTCCCGTAACATAGGCATTGCGGATATCAGCAGCATTATAGATCGTGCCTCCCGTCGGAAAGTCTGGTCCTTTTATGAACTGAAGCAAATCGTCGATCGTCGCATCAGGATTGTCAATCAAGCAACTGATAGCATCGATAAGCTCGGACAAATTATGCGGCGGGATATTGGTCGCCATACCCACGGCGATACCCATCACACCATTCAAAAGAAGCTGCGGCAACTTGGCAGGAAGCACCATCGGCTCTTGGTGCACGCCATCGTAGTTCGGAATGAAATCCACCGTATCCTTTTCAAGATCGATGAGCATCTCCTCGGCAATCGCCTTGAGTTTGGCTTCCGTATAACGATAGGCTGCAGGACTGTCGCCATCCATGGAACCGAAGTTTCCCTGTCCCCAAATAAGCGGGTAACGCAATGAAAAATCCTGCGCCATGCGCACCATCGAATCATACACCGCGGTATCGCCGTGCGGGTGCCATTTTCCAAGCACTTCACCGACTACCGTCGCCGATTTCCTAAACTTCGCCGTCGACCGCAATCCCGTTGACCACATAGAGTACAGAATACGCCTATGCACCGGTTTCAGACCGTCACGGACATCAGGCAAGGCACGTGACACGATAACGCTCATGGCATAGTCAAGGTAGGATTGCTTGACTTCATCCGTAATGGTACGAGGATTGATGACACCATCTTTATATTCTTTGAAAATGTGATTCTTTTTCGCCATAGCGGTACAATAAATTCTTTACTTTTTTATCCATTCATCAAGCGATGGGGCCACATCCGGTTGCTGAGTGATGGCGCCTGCCTGCATATCCTGATTCTGACTACCCTGATTCATCGGAGCAGGAACGATTTCTTTCTGGCTCTGAAACGACGTCGTGATAGAGAAAATCCAAAGAACGCTGATGACCAGCATCGAAACGAATACGCTCGTAAGCACATAACGCATTCGTACCCGTTCCGGTTGCCGACGAATTTCTTCGATTTTGGTTTGGATGCCCATATTTTTTTGTTCAAATTTCAAAACGATCCCCCTTCCTTAGCTATGCTTTCTCGAATATGACGATCTCCATGGATTTTCCTTCCAAATCCTTCTTCTTGACGGTAAGTTTGGCGATTTTTTCACTCGGGCAATTGCCGATTTCCGCGCAGAACGTCTGTTCATCCTCGATCGGAAGATGTAAACCGTCCATCTTATAGTGCATAGGCACCACCAAAGAGGGTTCGATCTTTCGTATGACATCATCAAGCTGCTTGATGGCCAATGTGTCATGATTGCCAACCGGAATGAACAAGATATCAACAGCGGCGATCTTTTCGATCTGAGCCGGCGTCAACTCATGACCCAGGGCACCCAAAAAACACAGATTCAAAGATTCTGCCTGAAATACGAACACCGTGTTCTGCCCTCGCTCAGCTCCGCTTTGCATATCCTGATAGGATGCGATACCGAAAGCATTGATTCCTTTGATCGCATATTCTCCCGGGTTCCGCAAGGTCGCTCTCTCGCCCTTCAAACCGGCCGCTTCCACGTCCACGCCATTATCATGGGACAAGAAGATGATATCGGCCTGTCCTTGCGGGCTGCGAAGCCCTGTCGATTTATCGCAAGGATCCGTCCAGATAACGATATCCTCTGTCGCGCGTCCTCCTGGCTTCGCTACGATCTTGAAACAATAATCTCCGTAGTATTGGATATTCATAATAGTCTTCTAAACATGAGGTATAAGTAAAATATCGCCGGATCCTCTCTCGGACCAAGCAGACTCGATTTCTTTACCAGTATACTATGCCGGCCATTCCTTGTCGAGAAGCGGATGGCCGGACTATACCCATAAAATACGCGCTACTTGCCAAATAAGAGGAAGTACGCTAAAATAGCTTGAAAACCTAAATAAAGGAAATAGTAGGTTTTGTAACGCATCATAATTTTAACTGATAGCGGATGCGGCTATCAACAGACATTTTTATGACAAAAAAGACTCTTAAGGATTTGGTCGACACGATGGAAGCCGAGGTTTCCACAAAGGCGACCCCCGTAAAGGCTCAAAAAAGCGCTGAAGCAGAGGTATCCGTGATGGAAGCCCTGATGAGCGCCCACCCGTTTGAGATTCCGAAAGTGGGCGATGTGCTCGCTGGAACCGTTATCGACGTCTCCTCGAATTCCGCATTATTGGACTTAGGACCGCTCGGAACCGGTGTCGTTTTGGGCAAGGAGATGAAAGATGGCCTTGGTTCGAACGCGAAGCTCAAAATAGGCGATGTGGTGACAGCCACCCTTACCGACCTTGAAAACGAGGATGGGTATATCGAGCTCTCTATCCGTGAGGCTTCCTACGAAAAATCATGGGATGATATCGAGTCCAAGCGTGATAACAAGGATATCGTCACCACGAAGGTACTCGAGGCGAACAAGGGAGGACTGATGATCGAAATCAACGGTATCGTCGGATTTCTTCCGGTTTCGCAGCTCTCAAGCGAGCACTATCCGCGCGTTGAGGATGGCGACAAGAACAAGATTCTCGAACTCTTGCGCAAATTGATCGGTCAAGAGCTCACCGTACGCATCCTGGATGCTGATCGTGAGGCGGAGAAGCTGATCGGTAGCGAAAAGGCCGCACAAAGCGAGAAGGAACGCGAGGTGATCTCGAATCTCAAGATCGGAGACAAGATCGAGGGTGAGGTCAGCGGCGTCGTCGACTTCGGTGCTTTCGTGAAATTCCCTTCGCCAAGCGGAAAGAAGGGCGAGAAACTGGAAGGTTTGGTACACATTTCCGAGTTGGCATGGCAGCTTATCGATGATCCTCGTGAGATCGTCAAGATGGGCGACATCGTTTCAGCTCAGATAATCGGCATCGAGGACACCCGCATCTCCCTCTCTATGAAGACCTTGCGAGAAGATCCATGGAGCCGTGTGAAAGAGAAGTACAATGTCGGTGACATCGTCGACGGAAAAGTGGACAAGATCAATCACTTCGGATCGTTCGTCTACCTGGATAAGGATATTCATGGACTTGCTCACGTGAGCGAATTCCAAGACGTCTATACCGGAAAGAAGATGGAGGACATCTTCAAGACAGGCGAAGTCTACAAGTGGAAAATCCTTTCCATCGAACCGAAAACGCACCGCATGGGATTGCTTCCGGTCAAATAAGCGATTACAAAGCGCAAAAAACGAGACACAGGGTCTCGTTTTTTGTTATATAACACCCTGTGCAGCATTGCCTTTTTCGTTGACGGATACTATAATAAGCTATCAACTAAACCATAATACACCTGCCTTTATGTACTCAAATATCTTTATCATTTCTGGTCCCTCAGGTGCTGGAGAGGATTCTATTATCGAAAAATTGAGTGCAATTATGCCTATAGAGAGAGTTATTACCACTACGACACGGGCAATGCGCGAAGGTGAGTCCCAAGGACATCCCTACTACTTCATCTCCCAAGAAGAATTCCAAAATGGCATCAATGAGGAAAAATTCGCGGAATATGCCCAGCAGTACAATGACAATTTCTACGGCGTAACGCGCGAGGAGCTTAATCGCGCAGCACAGACAGGAAAAACAGCGCTTTGGAAAATCGAGTATCAAGGTGTGATGTCGGTCAAAAAAATTCTCCCGAAAATAAAATCTATTTTCATCACCGTTTCCTCACTAGATGTTCTTACGGAACGACTCAGGCATCGAGGAGGAGCAACAGAAATCCATATCGCGGAACGTATGAAATACACGCAAGAATGGATGAAACACACCGACATATACGACTATACCGTCGTCAATGAACAGGGTAAGTTGGATGAAGCTGTCGAAAAAGTACGGTCAATAATCCAGCAAGGAAAGTAGCTCCCATGTCCGCATTCATCAAAAGCATTCAAAATACCGCGCATACCCACCATCTTTGGTCGAAAGGATCAAAAATACTGGTGGGTGTTTCAGGTGGACCGGACAGTGTCTGCCTTTTGGATATCCTTGTAGTCCTCAGCAAAAAATATGATTGGGAACTCCGCATCGCGCATGTCAACTATAGCTTGCGCGGGAAGGATTCAGCTGCCGATGAACGCTTCGTCAAAGGCTTGGCAAAACGCCACAGCATCCCCTGCTCCGTACTGAAACCGAAAATCACCGGCACGAACAATCTCGAAGAGGTTTTGCGGGATATCCGTTACGATTTCTTTGAAAAAACACGTCAAAAACATCATCTCGACACGATCGCTATCGCACACACCCTCGACGACCAAGCGGAAACCGTCCTCATGCGCCTTATCCGTGGATCCGGGCTTTCGGGGCTTCGTGCCATGCAACCGAAAACAGGCACCATCATACGCCCCTTCCTGGAAACATCCCGCAAGGATATCATGAGCTATCTTAAAAAACAGGGCCTTATCTATCGCATCGATGCCTCCAATGAAGACATGCGCTTCCTTCGCAACCGGATCAGGCATAAGCTCCTTCCCTATCTCCGGGAAAATTTCAATCCATCCATACAGGATGTTTTGGCACATACTGCCCACATTGTAGGCGAAGATTATAACACGCTGCTTTCTTTTGCCGAATTATGCCCGATAATCTTCCATCAAGAGGAGCAGACAATCAGTTTTCAGGCCAGCGATCTGCTCGCACTGAGCATAAGTATGCAGAAAATGATATTGCGAAACTTCTTTACCATTCTCCGAGGGGACGTACAAGGTATTTGTGGTACGCATACGAACGAGGTCCTCAAAATGCTCAGTAGCGATAAAAGTAAGATAAAAACCCTTTCCTTTCAGGGATTGACCGTCACCTACAGAGGCACGACCGTCACCATGCGCGCCCTCCTCCAAAAATAAGGGGGGATAATCCAAAAAAAACGCCTCCCTAGGTTGAAAATAATTCAAAAGGATGCTACAGTAACAAGGACTCTTAGGTATATAAGAGTCCTTTTAAGAGTTTTAAGACGCGCTGATTACGCTCAGCACGGACCGATATTAATACATAACCATGATACCTCTATGAATGCCTTCGCAAAAAATATAAGCGGTATCATCCTCCTTTTTCTCCTTATTTCAGGAGTGATGATCCTCTATCAATCACCGACACAGAAACCGACTGATGTATCGCTCAGCCAGCTGGCCGAACAGCTTAATAATGGCCAAGTGGAACAGATCACAGTCAACCAAAACGAGCTCTCTATCGATTTGAAAGATAAAAAACAAGAGAAGGCTATCAAAGAATCGGAAGCATCGCTTACGGACACATTAAGCAATTACGGCGTTGACAAAGACAAGCTCAAGGATGTGAATATAACCATTAAGGAAGAATCGAGCGCCTCTTTTTGGGCGGGCGCCATCCTTCCCTTTCTTTTGCCGTTCCTCCTTATCGGAGCCTTGCTGTGGTTTATGCTTCGCCAGGCGCAACGCGGCAATTCCCAGGCCCTCTCATTCGGCATGAGCCGTGCCCGTATGGTTGATCCTCATGACAAAAAAAAGCAGGTGAAGTTTTCCGATGTCGCTGGTGCGGAAGAAGCGAAGGTAGAACTCCAGGAAGTCGTCGAATTCCTCAAACACCCGAAAAAATTCAAGGATATGGGTGCGAAAATACCCAAAGGTGTCCTGCTTTTGGGACAGCCAGGAACCGGTAAAACACTTATGGCACGAGCGGTCGCTGGTGAAGCAGGAGTTCCCTTCTTCAATATCAGCGGTTCCGAATTCGTCGAGATGTTTGTCGGTGTCGGTGCAAGCCGCGTACGAGATCTCTTCAAACAGGCTATGAAAAGCGCTCCAGCTATCGTATTCATCGATGAGATCGACGCTGTCGGTCGTCATCGCGGCGCAGGACTCGGCGGAGGACATGATGAGCGTGAGCAGACGCTCAACCAGATTTTGGTTGAGATGGATGGTTTCGAAACCGATACGAATGTCATCGTCATCGCCGCCACCAATCGCCCAGATGTCTTAGATCCGGCGCTTCTTCGCCCAGGACGTTTCGATCGTCGCGTCACCATGGATTTGCCGGACATCAACGAGCGTGAAGCTATCCTCGCTATTCATGTGAAAAACAAGCCCCTTGAAAAGGAAGTCCGTTTGCGAACGCTTGCTGAGCGCACACCTGGATTTTCAGGAGCCGATCTTGCCAACCTCGTCAATGAGGCTGCTATTTTAGCAGCCCGTCGCAATAAAAAAACCATCGGCATCGCGGAACTCACTGAGTCTATCGAGAAGGTTATCCTCGGACCGGAACGAAGAAGTAAGGTTATCAACCAGAAAGAAAAGGAGATTATCGCCTACCACGAAGGAGGGCACGCACTTGTCGCCGCCAATCTTGAGTATGCCGACCCGGTACAAAAAGTTTCCATCATCTCTCGCGGTCATGCCGGAGGATACACGCTTGCTGTCCCGATAGAAGACAGGAGTTTGCATTCCTACAAGTATTTCTTGGACGAGCTGGCAACATTCCTGGGTGGGTATGCCAGCGAAAAGCTTATCTTTGATGACATCACCACTGGACCATCCAATGATCTAGAACGTGCCACGCAGATGGCTCGCAGCATTGTGACCCGCTACGGCATGAGCACACTCGGACCACGCACATTCGGAAAGAAAGAAGAACTTGTATTCCTCGGACGTGAGATGCATGAAGAACGTAATTATTCCGAAAAAACGGCCCAGGAAATCGACCAGGAGGTATCAAGACTCGTCAGTGAGGCCTATGACCGCGCACGTGGCATTTTAATGGACAAACAGGACATCCTGAAAAAGATTGCGGATGCTCTTCTTGAAAAAGAAATTCTCGAAAAGGAAGAATTCAATGCAATTGTCGGGATATCAACTAAAAAGGATTAGCATTCCGATTACACCTTGCTATTATAAAACAGGGCTTTTCTACGCCCTGTTTTATAATATATCCATCCCCTGATGTTAATACACCTTGCCCATGAGCCTATTATTAATCCTCATCATATAGCCGCAAAGACACTCGGAAACCTCGCACAGTAGCCATCCCGCACTCTCAGGCTATAGAGTAAAATTGTTGAACACCTTTTGATTTGGAAACATGGACTGATAATGCGCGGCTATGCCGATTAATCCCTTAAGCTCTTGATTTTTATAGGGACTTTGTGTATACTGATAATGTTTTGGGTGTATAGCTCAGTTGGTTAGAGCGCTACATTGACATTGTAGAGGTCTCCTGTTCGAGTCAGGATACACCCACACATCAATAGGTAAGTCCCTCGGAAATAATAAACCCACACGAAAACGTGTGGGTTTATTATCCCTTCTAAAATCTGTCCGTTCTAGTTACCACCCACCCACAAAGGATCTTTTGTTTGCGGTGAAGCAGGTGCTGACCAAGTGGTATCCGGATTGAATGCGTTCGGCGCCGCGCCTAAACTCCCTGTGTTTTGAAGACTCTGGAAATTGACTGAGTCAAGTGGCGAATAACTGTTCTGATTCGAGGCGTTTGTGCTGCCCACGTTCGCACCGGAAAAATTCATATCACCCCACACCTGATTATTTCCCATAAGACCGCTCTGAATATCTGAATTGAAACTATTGACACCATTATTGAATTCAGCAGATTGCCCTGTACCAGAACTACTCCAGTCCACATTGGCAAGCGAGTTAGCGTTCAATCCAAGATTCAACACACCTCCGGTAGCACTCGACAAAGAACCGGTAGCTGTATCCAGACCCGATTGCACCGCCTCGGTGGCCGCACTCAAACCCGTCTGAACCACGGTATTGATAGCTATCGTAGCCATCGAGCCAACAATCGCTCCAGCCCCCTTCGCACTTGAAATACTATCGAAACTAAATCCTTGCACCTTGTCCACGAGCTGGCCAACTGTAATACCAGGCGTCTTCACAACACCACCTTGTCCAGTAACAGCCTTAAATCCTTGATAAGCGATCGCCTGCACATCGGCTTTTCGCTGCTCCTGCGCTAATTGTCCTTGGTAGGCTTGCCCTGCCATCATAGAATACCCGATAGGGTTATTGGCTGTATTAGAGAAAAAAGCATTGAAACCCCGCCAGCTTCCACCATCGAATATATCAGATGGACTACGAACATAATCCATAAGATCTATATTCGGCACACCTGAACCAATAGTGCTCATAGCCGTGTCTGTCTGGTACTTATAGTAGTTTTTATCGTAGGCAGCAACTACACAAGGAACATCACCAACACACACTTGCCTCCCGTCTATAGTCTCCCAATGAGATCCGTACATCGCTACCTGAGAACCATTGGTAATACCCTCCTGAGCAATCGCATCGACGGATGGCGCAGAACGATAATTTGCCGTCGAGTTACGTCCTCTCGTTGTCAGTGAAAAAAAGTCGTTCATATACAGATTCGTCTGGCGCTGAGGATCACTCACGAGAAACGTCTGCCAATTCGTGATGAACATAGGTCCTTTACCATTACCCCCGCCCACCATCATAGATATCTGGGTATTCATGAGCTGACCGACTGCCTGTTTAGCAACACCGGTAATAACATCCTGAATCTGAATCGAAAGCGTATCATATATCTCTATCGCCCAGTTATTTGCCTCATCATAGCCCCATACACCCGCATAAGCACGCTGTGTCAATCCGAATAAAGAAAAAACGAGGGCAAATTGAAAAATAAGCACCTTAGCAAACATCAGAAATGATTTTTGATTTTTATTGCGCATGTCAATAAGACAAATGAATAATGGCCCTTAACTTGAAGCGACAGGGACCTGAACATCATATTTCACAAGCACAGCGTTCATATCACTTGCAAATCCGGAAAACAAACTTATGAAGCCTTGTACTTTTGCAAGAGTATTGATCTGCGCTAGCGGATCGGCACTACCAGCAGACTGGATACCATCCTTGAACGTCATAGCATACTGCGCAAGGCGTAGCGCTTTAATATGAAGCTCAAGCATATGTTCCGGCACGGTAACATTCTGAAGCTGCTCGGTAATCATAACGCCTTTCTTGGTAATTTCTTCCAGCATCGCAGGATTCCCACCGGTAAGCATTGTCACTGAACTCCCCAACATACTGGACGCGAAATTCTCCGCATCGCTATCTGATTGTATAGAAACAGGGGAATTGTTGATGAAGATATACGACAAGGCTGTTGTATACTCCAGCGTATCTTCTTTTATCTTTTCGGCACGATCAGCTTCTGAAAGGCTGTCATATTTCTGTTTTTTGATCTTTATATCCTTCGTATCGATTTCCGGCAAAGCATCTGTAGTGATATTGTCGGCCATTGTCTTTTGGACAGTTTCCCGCAATTCATCCAAAGACAGATCCTCCTTATTTGAAACGCTCTCTTTCATCGTCATCGCCACTTGCCTGGAAACCTCCTCCGTAAGATTCACCTTCTTTGCCACAGATACCGTTTCACGCGAGATGTTTTGCTCCTGCTCTTCAAGATCAGCGAGTGAGCTCACCCTATCCCCAGGAGCTGCTTTCAATGGATTATAACCGCTTTTAATTTCCGTTCCATCGGTATAGCTATCCCCATCAGTGTCTGCTTCATTCGGATTAGTCCCGTAAAGTTTTTCCTCATCATTACTCAAACCATCCTGGTCGGTGTCCTGGAAAATATTTTTATCGGTAGTACTTTGCGTATCAGCGAAAGAAAAAACAGCGAAGCTCAGTACAAAAAGGCTGCTGAATACGAATAGTGTTATCTTAAGATTTTTTATTTTTATTTTTTGAGAAAGAAACGGAAACATAATGCTTTAATATTGCAATATATTATGTATATCTTCACTATACCACTACTTTGCAGTTTAGCAAAATTATACGCAGATACCGACGCTCAATTATTGAAAACTTTCGCACCGCGCAAACTATCATAACATTAAAGACAAGTACTTGCTTAATATATACTTTTATGATGTAATATACACCCTACGGACATTCCCATCACAAGCCACAGCATGAGTTGTCCTTGTTGAATATCCCATAAATAATGATCGAAAAGAAGTACCGGAAGCATCCCCCATACTATCGCACGCCAATACACCTCCATCCGTGCGAACATGTCTGTTCCACGTGAAACAACTTGCATAAAAAGGTCTCTACTCCTCCTTCTTTGTTTTTCATCACGCACTGGCGATACCAACACAAGAAGGTACCATAGTAAAAATATACAAAAACCCCCCACGCCGAGCTCTGCCCAGACGAGAAGAAAAACATTGTGGACCGGTTGCAATTGCCACTCAAGTAGTGGATAAATACCCTGTTGGGACATAAATATGACGAGTTGTCCACAACTTATCCCCAAAATACTATACTTCTGGATAACATCGATGGCTATCTTTTGGTATAGATCACGTTCCCTGAGGGATTGAAAAAATAAGGCATCAGCATTTATGTTCAACAGAAATCCAGCTATAATAATTCCCACACCCGTAGCCGCTGTCAATATTATCCACTTGTGATGTTTCACGTGAAACAAATTCTTCATCCTTACTAAAAATCTCCCTCCCATTAATTGCATATCTGATTGCGTTCCACGTGAAACAACCCCAACATACATCAATGCGAGACCAAGGCCGATAATTGCTGATTTTGAAAATGTGAGGACAATCCCGACATATTGAACAAGTAATACGATTACATTCCCTACTCGTACTCGATTTTGTTCCACGTGAAACTGCTTCAAGTAGAAATGACTCACGATAATGGATATCAAAAGAAATCCAGCGAATATATTAGGGTGCGGAAACGTTCCATAAGAACGTATATATTGACTACCATCTACAATTATCTTAGCAACTCCCGGCATTGACGGATCAATAACACTCTCCTTAAGAAAAGAGAGTCCTAGTGAGCGTTGTCGTAAAAATTGAATTATCCCCAACAAAGACTCTGCCACACCCACCAGCATTATACTCCAAATAGTCGCCTTGAAAGTAGGTATCCTTCCTGTTATGAATTTTGTTCCACATGGAACAAGTCGGAAAATAAGAAATAGATACATTCCATACAATTCCAACAACTTAACCACAAAAAATACACCTATATACAGTTCTATCGCGTAAAATAGAGATAAAGACGTCCATACAATCAAAATCAATGGGAGGAAGAGTAAAAGAGATCGTATGGAGATAACACTCAGCATGTTCCATGTGAAACATTTTTTATCTATTGACAAAATATGTATATTATTGTACTCCTTTATAATCCAGGTACTGATGGCCGCTACAAGAAAAATATCTGAAGCATATACTGAAATATCCGCATACTCATTGAAAGATCCGCGCAGAGGAATATACCAAATGACTTTCCGTACAGATAAAGGTAAGACCAAAAGAAAGCCTAGAAAAAGCCATATATCGATATCCTCACACCTATTTTTGAGTACGGTTTTAAAAAAATTCATCTATATATAGTTTATTTGGCTCTATTATACAGAGTTTATTATCTTTTGGATATTTGACGAATACTGTGAATCTGGTATAATACTAATGTTTTATGAAAAACACGGGGGCCTGTAGCTTAGCCTGGTAGAGCGCTTCCATGGCATGGAAGAGGTCAGGAGTTCGAATCTCCTCAGGTCCACCACCAACAAACGACTTTCTCAAACAGTAATCCAACCACCGATACTCAAAAATACTCGTTCGTTTCACTCTTTCGGTATGATTATCTGACCAAAATATCCTCCGGGATCAATCAAGATTTTATGAAACAAAAATACCAAAAAAGCCTTGGGTATGCCTTATCTCAGGTAACTCGCGTCTGGAATCAGCGGTTTATGGATATCTTACGCTCCAAGGGCTACTATAATTTGAAGCCATCGTTCTGTGCTGTATTTTTTCCCCTTTTTGAGAACGATGGACAAAGCGCATCAGAACTTGCGCGCGCCACAAAAATGACCAAGCAAACTATCGGTATATACGTACGGGAATTACATCAACGCGGGTATATCAAGCTCGTCAATGATGCCCGAGACAAAAGGGTTCGCCGCATTTTTCTGACTGCGAAAGGATCGATGCTGCAAAAGATATTCGAGTCCACCAATCTTACCCTCAGCAAGGAAATATGCGGTCATCTGCATACAAATGAGTCTTTGCAGCTCTCCATGCTTTTGGAAAAATGCCTAGCTTCAAATAAAAAATGATTGGAAAAATGTCAATAAAAACATCCTTTACACAAAATAAAAGGTTTATCGATGAGAAAAATTTGCCAAAAGAAAAATTCTCTGTTATTCTATTATAGTATAGCACTAATTTATAAGAAAGAAGCGCATATTGGTTTTGGTGTACCAAAACGAGCATGCTGCTGATATATCGCTATGGCGCTCACGCATCAACAGAAGGAAAAGGTGACAAAAAGCATCAAGAGGCATGATAAAGATACCGGATCCCCGGAATACCAGATCGCTCTTTTTACAGAAAGAATCAAAAAACTTACCACTCACTTGAAAAAAAATAATAAGGATTTTCACTCACGCCGCGGATTACTGAAGATGGTGGCGAAAAGGCGCAAGCTTATGTCATACCTCAAGAAGACCGATGAGGGTGCGCAGCAGACTTTAGCTAAGAAGCTCAACTTGAAATAAACCAAAAATGCAGGTGCTTCAACCTGCATTTTTGGTTTCTTGTGCCTATATAAAGGGTAAATACTATTGCAACGTTTATGGCGAAATTCAAAGAGCAGCGCGTCGGTATGTTGGTAGATATTCAAAACATCTACTATAGCGCACGGGTTTTATACGGAAAGAAAGCTAATTTTAAAAATATCCTCCTCGCGGGAGCTGTGGATAGAAAGCTTATCCGCGCAATAGCATATGGTATAAGCACAGTTGACGGCATGGAAGAAAAATTTTTCGACGCGCTGGAAAAATCCGGATTCGAAGTCAAAACAAAGGATTTGCAGATATTCCCGGATGGTGCAAAAAAAGGTGATTGGGATGTTGGACTCGCTATCGATGCCATCAAGATGTCGCAGAGTCTTGATGCTGTTATCCTGGTCTCTGGCGATGGAGATTACATCCCGCTCGTCGAGTACATCCAAAATACTACCGGATGCCGGGTAGAGCTCATCGCGTTTCAGGAATCAACCAGCTCGAAACTCATAGAAAAGGTAGATGATTTCCTTAATCTCTCCTCTGATAAGAAGAAATTCCTCATCTAAAACAACGGGCGATCAAAAGAAACCACTCCCTTGGAGAGTGGTTTCTTTTATTTTTGACAAAATTCAAAAAATGCTTCAAAATAAGAGGGGTTTAATATATAAATACGTCATTATTTCAAAGACTGAAGCACTATAGTGTATTGAAAAACATTCAATCCAGTATCGTGTTGGGGTCAGGGGATAATGATGCGAAAATCACATATGCAAGAGAAACAATGGTCCCTCCAAATCGGTGGGCGCGAATTGGTTATCTCGACCGGGTTATTGGCACATCAGGCCAATGGCGCCGTTACCGTCCGTTACGGTGATACCGTCGTCCTCGCTACGGCCGTTATGAGCAAGGGCGCCTCAAAAATCAACGGGTATTTCCCGCTCATGGTGGATTTTGAGGAACGTCAATATGCCGCAGGAAAAATCAAAGGTTCTCGATTCGTCAAGCGGGAGGGGCGCCCTTCTGAAGAATCAGTGCTTGCTGGGCGCGCCGTTGACCGCACCATCAGACCTCTTTTTAATCCGAGGATGCGCAATGAGGTGCAGGTTATTGTCACCACCCTCTCATTCGATAGTGAAAATTCGTCGGACATCGTGGCGATGATCGCAGCATCTGCTGCACTCTCTCTTTCGGATATCCCATGGAATGGCCCTATCGGAGCGGTTCGTGTCGGCCTCATCAATGATCAATTCGTACTCAATCCGGTCAATGCGGAACGTAAAGAAAGCGCTCTTGATCTCTTGATTTCCGGAACACAGACGAAAATCAATATGTTGGAAGTGGGAGCAAACGAGGTTCCCGAAGAAACTATAGCCAAAGCTTTTGCTTTCGGATTTGAAGCGCTCCAGAAAATCGCCGCTTTTATCGAATCTATCCGCCAGGAAGCGGGTAAGGGAAAGGCTCTTCCGGCACTCCTTCAGGGGCCTGCTGAATTCGAAGCCAAGGTACGGGAACTTTTGCATGCCAAAAATCTTGGGGAAGCACTTTATTTGAAGGATAAAAAAGCTGTCTATACTCGCACCGATGAAATTCAGTCCGCCGTAGCCACATATATAAGCGAAAACTACACTGAGGATATCAATAAACTCCAAGATGTCGCCAGACAGGTTTTCGATGAGGTTTCCGATGAGATCGTGCACAAGAACGTACTGGAAAACGAAATACGTCCGGATGGAAGGAAGCTTACTGAAATCCGCCCCATTCATTGTTGCGTAGGTATTTTGCCGCGCACACATGGCACAGGACTCTTTACCCGTGGTGAAACGCAGGCCCTTACTGTCACGACACTCGGTGCTCCTGGCGACGAACAAACCATCGACACCATGGAAACCGACGCAAAGAAGCGTTATATTCACCATTATAATTTCCCGCCATACTCGGTAGGCGAGGTGCGCCCGATGCGAGGACCGGGACGTCGTGAAATCGGTCACGGAGCTCTCGCGGAAAAGGCACTTATACCGGTACTTCCGAGCAAAGAAACTTTTCCATACACTGTTTTGCTCGTCTCAGAAGTGCTTGCCTCGAACGGATCATCTTCTATGGCATCAACATGCGGCTCAACCCTATCGCTTATGGACGCCGGTGTGCCGATCAAGGCTCCTGTGAGCGGTATCGCCATGGGAATCATTGTCGGAGACGATAAGAATTTCAAAGTACTCACCGATATTCAAGGCCTTGAGGATCACTATGGGGACATGGACTTCAAAGCCGCCGGTACCACCAAAGGCATTACCGCCATGCAGATGGATGTGAAAGTGGACGGCGTCACACTTGAGATGCTTGAGGCGGTCCTTATACAATCCCATGGCAATCGCAAAGAAATCCTCGATACGATGCTCGCCACGATTCCGGAACCGCGCCAGAACCTTTCCGCCTATGCTCCACGCATCATCACGCTCCATATCAATCCAGACAAGATCCGTGATGTTATCGGACCTGGCGGCAAGATGATCAACCAGATTATCGATGAAACAGGCGTTTCCATCGATATCGAGGATGATGGGTCGGTATTCATCACCTCCGTCGATGAAATGAGCGCCAAGGCGGCCACGACGTGGATCAATAACATCACGCGAGAAGTAGTAGCTGGTGAAATCTTCACCGCTCGCATTACCCGTATTATGAATTTCGGCGCATTTGCGGAAGTACTTCCTAATCAGGAAGGTCTCATCCATATTTCGGAACTCTCCACTGAGCGCGTCGATAAGGTTGAGGATGTGGTTGCGGTAGGGGATATGGTTTCCGTGAAGGTTAAGGAAATTGACAGCCAAGGAAGGATTAACCTCTCCATGAAGGCTATCAGGCAAACCGATACGGATAAGGCATAGGCAAACTCGCCAATACAAATGTTTTATTATACAATAGAGATATCTTCAAAGATATCTCTATTCGTTTATCAAAATAAAAACCGCCTATGTCTCTATTTTCTAAAAAACCCTTGCCTGGCCAGAGCGATTCCGCAAATAATGGGGCGGTAATCAAAACTATGCAGGATGATCTTGATGCTATAAACGGCGTCATATACCAAGAAGACGCTCCCTTACAGCAAAATCCTTCTGTCATCAATCAAGACGGCACACACAAGCAAACATTCATCAATCAAAACCCCTTCATTAATAATGAACAAGCGGTCGATACTGTATCGTCATCCGATACCTATGCACACGCAACACCGCTACCGGTGTCTACTTCAAACATCAGCATACAACCTCAAACATCTTCTTCCTCAAAAATTATTATCCCAGCGATCATACTTGTCGTACTAGTATCTATCGGTGGAATATACTATTTCATAACAACACGCGAAACTCCCACTGAAGCACCTTCTATAGAAGAACAGATCGTAACAAAAGACTCTCATGCGATCGATGAGCAAGAAATGCTCACCCTATTCTCAACCGAAACACCCAACTACCTTCCTATTGATGCTAATAATTCAACACCGCAGACACTGCAAACTACCCTCCTGCAAACAGCGAAACAGGTAGCTGCTCTCAATAGCGCTACGCCTATCGAATTCATCATCACCGATACGAACAATACTCCGATACCATTCGCCTCATTCGCACAACTCTCCGGAATACAACTTTCTCAAGCGACGCTTGCGGCACTTTCTGAAAACTTCTCATTATTCATCTATACAAGCGATCAAACACCGCGCATAGGACTATCTATTGAGTTTAGGGATAAAAATGCGATCCAGGCAGCCATGAAACAGGACGAGGCAACACTCGTACAAGGCCTATCGCCACTCTTCCTTAATGACACTCCGACAAAAACGACGGCGACGTTCAGTAACGGCATCTATAAAAACATTTCGCTTCGCTATAACAATATTCATCCAGAGACGGGCCTCTCCGTCGATTACGCCACAACGACAACGTATCTTATCATCGGGACAAGTATGAAAACGCATCACGCGCTTTTGGATATCGTCCGCTAAAAAATAAGAAAGATCAGAAAAATAATTCTCCCTCAAAAGAGAATTATTTTTTTATGCGCTCTTTAAAAGAAAAAGAAGGGAAGCATTTTCAATCAGCCAAGTGGAGCATCAGCCCACAAAAATACACATGGTGATGTGTGATCCTTTATAGAAATAAAAACAAGGAGTGCTTCGCATCATTTATTGACTCAGCCTATTTTTTCTGCTATACTATATCTATAAGAGTACGGAAAGAACTTTGACAACCTATGAACCGTGAGAGTGTTTCCAATCACAATTTCCCCCTATTTGTGATTGGAATTCTCTTACTGTTCAAATGATCTTCAATGTAAGATCTCCCTCGATCTGACCGAGGAACTATAAAACAAAAATAAAAACATGTTCTAAGTCAGTTCTCTGCTTACTAGCACTATGCTAGCGGATAGATAACTGACTTAGGCGTGCCCTTACAAAAAATAAAAAATAAGGGATAAAATCAAAATAAACAAAAAAACCAGTTCTTTAAACAAAGGTCAAGTACCAGAGAACGGTAAAGAGAAAAGATGTAAAGTCAGATAAACATCATTAAGGAGCATGCGCACATATTACATGCGTAGAAAGCTTGATTAGATTCATCTTAAGATACCATATCTTCTCACCCGGGGATATACCATCAGGGATGGGATAATCACACTACACATGTTGGCACATGCAACGTCGGATAGCTCACACTGCCCAATAATCTTTATTTAAGGCGTCACTGAGCTCTCCGACACCAACAAACTCCACCTCCAACCATTCACCTATAGGGTGTTTTTTTATACTAAAATCCACGATGTATATTGCATAATTCCTTAAACTCTTTTTATTTTATCTCCTCTGCATTATTCTTTAAATGGAACCCAAGCAGACTACGCTTATTCACAATGTTTACCACTTATGCACATTCTTACACACATACATCCCGCTGATTTGTTGATAAAATGTGTATAAAGCGTTCGTAACCGCTTGGTTTTTGGGGGTATCTACGTGTTTAATTCTTGCGTAACCTAAGAACATTGGTTCATAAGTTATCCTCTTATTCTCCACATCACTCACGTATCTACCATTTTCACAATGATGCTTCCATTTATACACAAAGAAGTATTCTAAAAAACTCTTTACCTAAAAGGAGATGTCCCTTATCCACTAATGCACCGCACTAGTAGTAACCATAAAGAAAAAAATAATTTATACGTATATATTTATGATCCCTTCTTCTCAATCCGTCGGAACCCTTGGAGAATCCATCGCTTGCACCTACCTTCAAAGAAAAGGGTATGCGATCGTTGAAAGAAATTTTCAGAATACCAAAGGATATAAATACGGAGAAATCGACATTATCGCTCTTCAGGGAGAAATAATCATCTTTGTGGAAGTGAAGACACGGATCGCAAGAAGCAGTGATACGGTTTTGCCTGAGGAGAATATATCTCCTCAAAAACTGAGGCATCTTGAAAAGATCGCATCGACCTATTTGACGATAAAAAAGCTTTGGAAGAAGGAATATCGTTTCGATGCACTCTCTATCTTGATCGATCCGCATACTAAAAATGCGAAAGTGCGGCATCTGGAGCATATATTTTTCTAGACAATGGGGATGGTTTTGGTATAATAGAGTGTATAAGGTGTGGAAAATGTGGATAAAAAACTCTTAAATAAAGGGATATTGGCAAAAATATTTGAAAATATTCTCCCGGTAATGTTATGGCAATCGAACAATCAGTCCTTCAGGAATTAAAAACGCAACTTGAGGCTAATAAGCTCACATTGGAACAAGAATTAGGTAGAATCGCGAATCCGACCGGCACTCCCGGAGAATACGAAACCCGTTTCGAGGATTTTGGTCGGGAAGAAGGGGATAGTGAGACCGAAACGGAACAATATGTCGATAATATAGCAGTTGAAAACACGCTCGAGCAGAAACTCCAAGATATTATCGAGGCGCTGGAGCGCATGGAAGCCGGTACGTATGGGAAATGCGAAGTGTGTGGCGCCGATATAGCCTTGGATCGTCTCCAGGCCTATCCTTCAGCTAAAATCTGCATGAATCACAACTAGTGCATGGTGATACCGTATTGTCTATCAACTATAAGCGTACTCTTATTTGCTATTGATCGCGTAATGAAGGGCTCTTACCCTTTGACTGCGGCCGTTTGCAATCCCGGAGTCGCTTTTAGTATATATATTCCGCAGGAAATAATACTATTTCTGAGCGGAATAACCCTTATATTTATCATCGGTTATGGGGTACGCTGTGTACGATCGGGTGAGTATGTAGGCGCCAGCGGATTGCTCTTTATTTCTTTCGGAGCGCTTTCGAATAGTATCGATCGGATCGTGTATGGTTGCGTGATCGATTACCTACACATGATACCGTATTTTCCCTGGTTTAATATCGCGGATGTAAGCATCCTTATCGGTGCCATACTGTTTGTTTTCAGGTATCGGGAGGGGTTGAGAGAATAATTTTAGAAAAATTTTATCGCACCCGTGTATAATGGAAAAATAATCCCATGAGCTCTTCATTATGCCCGCAAAGATATTTTCAGCAGCGATCCTCGGGTTGGAAGGTGAAATAGTTGAAGTTGAGGTAGATGTATTGGGTTCCGGATTGCATAGATTCACCCTGGTGGGGCTTCCTGATACTGCCATCAAAGAATCGCGCGATCGTGTGAGTTCGGCGATCAAAAATAGCGGGCTGAAGCCCCCGCATCATTGCGGAAGGATAACAGTGAATTTGGCGCCGGCAGATTTGCCGAAAAATAGCCCTGTCTATGATGTTCCGATAGCACTTTCTTTTTTGGTGGCGACCGAGCAGCTGCGTATGGATGTGCATAAAAAGCTTTTCTTAGGGGAGTTGGCTTTGGATGGTCGGATCCGTCCGATTCATGGCACGCTGCCTATAGCCCTATTAGCCAAGAAAAAGGGATTTGAGGAATTGTATGTTCCGGAAGATAATGCAAAGGAGGCAGTCTTGGCGGGTGGTATTAAAATTTTCCCCATACAGACGCTTGTGCAGACGGTAAAGCACTTGCAAGGGATAGAAATGATTGATCCAGTGGTATTTGAGGCTGGAAAGAATGTTTTTGAGGAAGAAGAGCATCTTTTCGATATGGAGCACATCAAAGGGCAGGAACATGCCAAGCGGGCATTGGAAATCGCGGCTGCCGGTGGTCATAATATTCTTCTGATCGGACCTCCCGGATCAGGAAAAACGCTTCTTGCGAAAACACTACCTTCTATTTTACCGAAACTCGTTTTCGAGGAGAGTCTTGAGATAACGAAAATATTTTCCGTGTCGGGACGATTGACGCGAAATAACACCCTTATAACAAAAAGACCCTTTCGCTCACCGCATCATAGCGCGAGCGCGGTGTCGCTGGTGGGGGGCGGTTCGATTCCGCGTCCGGGTGAAATCAGTCTGGCGCATCGGGGCGTATTGTTTCTGGATGAATTCGCTGAGTTTTCGAAAAATATTTTAGAAAATCTCAGACAACCGCTTGAAGATGGGTATATCAGCGTGACAAGGGCTAAAGGGTCCATTCAATTCCCGTCGCGATTTATGCTTATCGCAGCGATGAATCCGTGTCCATGCGGCAATGCGAGTGATCCGGAACGGATGTGCTCGTGCTCGCATCAGCAGCGTGAGAAATACAAACAGAGAATATCGGGGCCGATTTTGGATCGTATCGATCTGCATATCGAAGTGCCGCGCCTCCATTTCGATAAACTCGAAGCGACGCAGGCTTCCGAAAAGAGCAGGGATATCCGTAATCGCGTGGAAAATGCGAGAACTATACAGCAAAAACGTTTTGAAAAGTCAGCTATTCTGACGAATAGCGAAATGATTTCGAGTCAGATCAAGAAATATTGCGCACTGGATAAGGCGAGTCTTGATTTGCTGCGGCAAGCGGTCTCGACGTTTCATCTGAGCGCGCGAGGCTATCATCGGTTGATCAAGGTGGCGCGCACTATCGCGGATCTTGAGGGTGTGGAAAATATCGCAGCGCAGCATATCGGCGAGGCTATCCAGTATAGGTTCCGCACGGAAGAGTGATTTTTATACCGGAATGCGCTATACTATACGTTGCCGATACATCTTTGAATGAAAAAAATGGTGCGTTTATTGGTTTTGGCAATGCTTATTATTACAGGAGTATGGTTTTTGAGGGATGATATCTCGCAGATGAGTTTTTGGCATGTGAACGAAACTTGGATGCCGGAAGGTTATTCAAAGGCGGTACGCGTGACATTAGATGACGATGGGAGGGTATTTGATGTGATGACGAAGTCGACGAATATAAAGGATTTTTTGGATGAGCAGAAAATAGTGTTGGGTGATGAGGATGTCGTGTTCGGACCTTTGGAAAACCGTGTATATGCGCACGCGACCATTGGTATTCATCGGGCGAAACATATCACGCTGGCAGTGGGGGGAGAAAAACGGGCTTTGGTAACGTATCAGACGAGCGTGGAGAGGATGCTCTTGGAGAATGATGTGATTTTAGGTGAGGATGATTTTGTTTTGCCGAAAAATGAGGACGTAGTCATAGATAAAGCCTCTGTGAGTGTCGTGCGGGTCATTGTCAAAGAAGAAATTATTGATAAGACGATCGCTTTTGCTATAACAATCGAGGAAGATGAGAAATTGAGTTGGCGGAAGGCCATCGTGACGCAAAAAGGTGAGGCGGGCATAAAAAGATCGACGTATAGGGTCGTCTCGTATGATGGCAAGGAAATCGATCGCACAATCATGAAGCAAGAAATAGTGAAGGAGCCGGTAACGGAAAAAACTATGCAGGGGACGTATGTGGCAGTGAAAGGAACAGCGCATACGGGACTAGGTACGTGGTATGCGTATACCGGGACACTGGCAGCTGCCAGTCCGTGGCTTCCGATGGGAAGCTATGCGAAAGTGACCAATCAGGAAAATGGAAAAACGGTGATCGTAAAGATAAATGATCGCGGTCCGTTTGGGAAAAACCGCATCATCGATCTTGATAAAGTCGCCTTCGCCAAAATCGCCTCTATCGGCGCCGGCGTTATCTCACTTAAGGTGGAAGAAGTGGCGAATTAAAGAAGTTATCCTCAAGTGTGCATAACTTTGTATATAATGTGCATAACTTTATGTATTCTCTATAAACAATAAGAAGAGATTATTGCTTTATAGGGGGTATATATGTATAGTGGAAGATATTGGATCGAGTATATAATCATCATATCTATGCAAGTGAAGGCGAAAAAGCATCTCGGACAGAACTTCTTGAAAGACGAAGGGGTTCTTGGTCGTATCGTGGCAAGCGCGAATATAGCACCCGATGATTTCGTGGTGGAAATCGGCCCCGGAACAGGGATCTTGACGCAGGTCCTTTCGGAAAAAGCGAAGCGGGTCATTTCTTTAGAACTCGATAGCGATCTTATCCCGAATTTGCTGAAACGATTCCCACTCTCAAGCAATGTCACTATTGTAAGGCAGGATATTTTGCAGGCGGATCTGATGGAAGTGCTGAAGAAAAGCCAATTGCCGGAAGGACAGTCGTATAAGGTGGTGGCGAATATCCCGTACTACATTACCGCTCCGATCATCCAGTATCTTTTAGAGCTCCCTATGCCGCCGGAATGTATCGTGTTGATGGTGCAAAAAGAAGTAGCGGAACGTATTACCGCTAAGGTGGGTGCCTTGAGCATCCTGGCGGTTTCGGTGCAATACTATGCCGATGCAGAGCTTTCATTCATTGTCCCGAAAACTGCCTTTGAGCCGGTGCCGCAAGTCGATAGCGCGGTGGTTCGGCTTGTTCCGAAACGGAGCTTCGATAAAGACCTGGATAAGAAATTTTTTCGTTGTGTCAAGGCTGGATTTTCATCCAGGCGCAAGACGCTGGTGAATAATTTCTCGGCGAGTTTCCATCTGCCGAAAGACGCTGTGGCTCAAAAACTCGATCGATTGGGTCTTGATGCGAATATCCGGGCCCAGGCGCTTGCTATCGATGATTGGCAGCGGGTCGCTACCGCATTCGAATAGGCGTGATTAGTAGAAGATGATATTTGTAAGGATGAGTCCGTAGATGAAGGCGATACCAAGGAGCCATCCGGGAAGCTTATGGTATGAAAGAAGCTGTTTTCTGTCCGATTGGGAAATCATGAGCGTCCAAAAAGAAAGGCTTCCGAAAAGCAGGGCCCATAAGAAGAGTCTTGGTTCGTGGAAGATGGAAATACTAAGCATATAGGAAAGGAAGATTCCGCTGCCGATGATGAGTTTTCCGGTGTGCTCGCCGAAAAGAACGGGTATGGTATAGACATTGTCGGCCTTATCGCCAGCGATGTCTTTAAAGTCCTTGAAGGGAAGAAAAACGGTGAGGATGAAGAGGAAAAACCAAATGAAAGATGCTGGGAGCTTTTCGGTGGTTCCTTCCGGAGCTATTAGGGTAAAGCCGGCGATAAGGACGATGACGCAGGCGAGAGCGGCAAAAAAAGTGGCTATGACGGGGAATTTTTTGAGGCGAAGCGGCCAGGCGGAGTATACCCAGGCAAGTGCCTGATAGATGAGAAGCAAGAGCATGATCTTAAAGCTCACCAGGGCCGAAAAGATAAGCGACGTCATGAAAAATGTCATGCCGACAGCCTTGTATTCCTCTTGGGAAAAGACTTGCTTTTGGAGAGGGCGTGTCGGATTGGTCAGGATATCTATCTTCTGGTCGAAAAGATCATTGGTGATGACGGAAGAAAGCCATGCGCACCCGATAGCAATCAGGGTATCGATGATTCCGATGAGATTGAAGAGATTGTAAGAGAGAGTCGCTTGTGTCAATGCAAGCGCAAGCCCTATGCCGACAAGAAACAATCCGCCATGGTAGATGATTTGAGGGATGCGCGCATTATGATAGAGCGCGAAGAACTTTTCAGGGAAGTATCGCCAAAGATAGATGGCGGTGAGTGTAAGCGTTAATGGCGCGTATATAAGGCTCATCTTGACATTGAGGATGGAGGATAATTCGAAATTCGATCGCATCAGAAGCGTGAACGGAGAAAGGAAGAGGGAAGCGATATCGATATCGGTGATAGAAAAGATATTTTTTTGAAGTCCGAGGATGAGGAAGGTAAGCCAAGATGGGAATGTTCCTAAAATAAAGAGGATGCTATAGGTGGAAATCATCGCAACGACGGATCGGGGCAGATGATCGGTTTTGATAAAGGTATAGATGCCGATCAAAACCGTAGTGAGGATCACTTCGATGCGCACGCCATAGGTGATGCCGATGTCGGGGCGGTCGCCGAAAAGTGTGAAATAGCGCTGCCAAAGGCCGGCAAGGCTATCGAATTTATAAAAACTCCAGAGATGAGCCCCATTTGCGATCCAGGTATCCAAAAGAGGGGGCGTGAGGATGATAATGAATCCGAACAGGAGGATGGTTGAGGTTTGCGAGAGCGTTACTTTGCCGAAAAATGAGACCACGGGCCAGAGAACGAGGAAAGAAAGCAGGAAAAAGAAGAATGTGTGCGTGAATTCATAGAACAGGAATTGAGAGGAACGGCTTTCGAATCCGGATAGCCAGTTTTCAACCATGATTCTTATAATGATCAGGCTGGAAAAAGACGTCAGCCATAGCGTATAGCTTGTCGGTACCGATTCGATGGTGCGAACACCGTTTTTGAGTGAGTGAATGATGTTTTTCATAAAGATAGTGTACCATGAGAGACGAAAACCGTGCTATAATACCAAGACTATGAAAGATTTTTTAGAAAAAGGCCTCAATCCTGAACAGTTGCGCGCCATGAAGGCAACGGATGGGCCGGTGCTCATTTTGGCCGGTGCCGGATCCGGTAAGACTAAGACATTGACCCATCGTCTGGCGTATTTGATGCATGAAAAGCATATCGCGCCGCATAATATTTTAGCCGTCACTTTCACCAATAAGGCTTCGCAGGAAATGCGCGAGCGTATCACTCATCTTCTCGAGGCTATGACTGGCGAACACGCCACCCATCGGCAGGCATTGCCGCATATCGGCACCTTCCACAATATCTGCGCCAAAATTTTGCGCCAAGAAATCGAAGTGTTGGGCTATGGAAAAAATTTCAATATCTCCGATGATCAGGACCAACTATCTTTGATGAAAAAGGTGATGAAGTCTTTGGATATCAATACGGATCAGATTCAGCCTCGTTCCATATTGAGCGCCATATCTAAAGCCAAAAACGAGCTCTTGGATGAAGAGCAGTTCGCGCTTTCGGCCAGCAGCTACTACGAAGAACAGGTGGCGAAGGCGTACCGCGAATACCAAAAGGAATTGCGATGCGCCAATACATTGGATTTTGACGACCTTATTTTCCTGACCGTCAGGCTTTTGCAGGACTTTCTGCCTGTCTTGGAGAAATATCAGAATCTCTTCCGCTATATCATGGTGGATGAGTATCAGGATACGAACCATTCCCAGTATATGCTGATTACCTTGCTCGCGAAAAGGCATCGCAATTTGTTCGTGATCGGAGACGACTATCAATCTATCTATGGTTGGAGACAGGCTGATATTCGCAATATCTTGGATTTTGAAAAAGATTATGCTGACGCGAAAATTATTACCTTGGATCGGAATTACCGTTCTACGCAGATTATTCTCGATGCAGCCGGGAGTGTGATTGCGCGCAATGAGAATCAGCGGCATAAAAAAATGTGGACAGAGTTAGTCGAGGGTGAAAAGATTGTCGTTTTTTCGGCTCGCGATGAGCGGGAAGAGGCGGAATATGTGGTGCAGGAAGTTATACGGCGCGCAGAGGAAGAGCATCGACCAATGTCTGACTTTGCTGTGTTATACCGCACCAATGCCCAGTCGCGTATGATGGAAGAAGCCTTTTTGCGAGCGTCGCTTCCCTATCGCGTGGTGGGCGGTATCAAATTCTATCAGCGAAAAGAAATCAAGGATATTATCGCGTATTTGCGATTGACAAAAAACCCGCTGGATAACCTGGCCTTAGAAAGGATCATCAATGAGCCGAAAAGGAATTTAGGCAAGGCGACACTTGAGAAATGGTCCGCATATGCGCAGTCCCAAGACATGAACCTGCTTGAGTCCGGATTTTGCATAACGGCCGAGGAAAGCGGTTTACGGGAGGTTAAGCTACGATCGATTCATGCTTTTTGCGAATTGATACAAGGATTTCACAAAACGATCGAAACTTCGAAATCACTCTTCCATCTCATCGGTCATATCCTGAAGAAGAGTGGTTATCTGAAGAGTCTTGATGATAAGACGAGCGAAGGAGAGGCTCGCCAGGAGAATGTGCGGGAGCTTTTGAGCGTTGCTAAAAAGTATGACGAATATGATACCCAAGAGGCGCTGAACGCCTTTTTGGAAGAGGTGATGCTCGCTTCCGACACGGATTCCATTGATCAAAAACAACCAGCCATACACCTAATGACCGTACACAGTTCCAAGGGATTGGAATTCCCGGTTATTTTCGTTATCGGTTTGGAGGAAGGGATTTTTCCGCATTCGCGAAGCGCTTTTTCACAACATGAGCTTGAGGAGGAAAGGCGGCTCATGTATGTGGCGCTCACTCGCGCGAAGCAGAAAATCTATCTTCTCTTCGCCGATCAGCGCACCATTTTCGGTTCGACTCAGATCAATCCCCCATCACGTTTCGTTTCCGAGATACCGGAAGAGCTGGTGAATGAGGAGCGATTGAAACGATCGGATATGATGCTCAGCGCTTTTGCAGAAGAGCAGGAGAAAAGGAAGCCGAAACTCTTCTCAAAATCGGATGCCTTCCGTCCTGGGGATTCCATTACCCACCCGGATTTTGGTCAGGGACTTATCGTGACGCTGGTGAATGATATCGCAACTATCGCTTTCAAGAAGAAAGGCTTGAAAAAAATCAGTATCGCTTTAGTGCCTTTGAAAAAATTGTGACAGTGTGTGTAATGAGCATACAAGGCTATTGAAAATTCAGCCCTTTTTAGTTCTTTTTCCGTGGAATTGCTTGTAGATTTCGCGAAGGCCTTTGTCGACGACGTGGGTGTAGACCTGGGTTGTGGTGATGGAAGCGTGCCCGAGCATAGCCTGTACGCTGCGGATATCGGCGCCATTGGCAAGAAGGTCGGTGGCGAAGCTGTGTCGCAGCGTGTGCGGGTGGACATCTTTTACGATGCCGGCTTTAAGCGTATAGTATTTGACGATGCGTTGTATGGTACGGGGCGTGAGACGAAGCTCAGCATCGTTTGTTTTTTTTCCAAAGCCCTTCGAATAGGCGACGAAAAGAGCCTGATCGACATCGCTTCGTTTGTGTAGATAAGCTTCCAGAGCCTGTCTGGCTTGAATGGAGAGGAATATGAGTCGAACCTTACCGCCTTTGCCGCGGACGCTGAATTCCTGTTTTTCAAGGTTGATCTGGTCGCGGTTGAGGTTGACCAGCTCGGAAACACGGAGCCCGGAGGAAAAAAGGAGTTCGAGGATGGCTCTGTCACGGAGAGATTTGAAGCTTTTTCCCGAGGCGGCGGCGAAAAGCCGCTCGATTTCCTCGAGTTCTAAGAAGTCCACTTGCCGCATGGGCGACTTGCCCACCTCAATTTTTTCAGGCGATACAACGGAGAGTTCTTGTTTGGTGAGGAATTTAAGGAAGGTACGTAGGATGATGACGTGATGCGACTGGGAGTTTTTTTTGAGAGCATCCTTATGGATGGTGGAGGGATGATTGAGAAAAAGGCGGTATTTCCGTATCATCTCGGTGGTGATATCCTGTGGTTTTTTGATTTTCGACCAGATGAAAAACTGATTCAGGCACTGATCATAGTTTTCTATGGTTTTGAGCGACCGGTTGAGCTCGATCTCAAGGTATTCAAGGAATCGGCGCTTCCAGGTATGGATAGTAGGCATACCCGTATTGTACCATATGCTTTATACAAGCCAAAAAATGGCAATTTTGTGTCATTTTACATTGACAAAATTCCGAGGGTCTAGTACTATGGGAATACATAAAAATTAGGGTTTGCTCCAATGAGACACCGCTTAAACACGAGGGTGTTGGTTCTCTACGGTGTAAACTTAACTGAAGGATCGATCATATTAGTAATAATCTTCTACGCACAGGCTTGAATTCTTTCAAGCACAAGCGGCTAAGGTTTAGGGACTTTCAGACTCGAGTCTATCGAGCCCAGAAACGTCTGACACAGTATCTCAAACAGCACAAGACGCTTTATTTCCTTCATTTGTTCAGGAATTATTCAGCGCTTTCGGTTGTTGTGGGAAGCGCTTTTTTGGTAACCGGAACGAATGTGGCCGCTACCGATGAATCCGGCGGATTTTTATCAGGGTATTTTCAGGATGAATCCGGTGAGGCTTCTCTTGCGAAACATAAAATTGCCGGTCAGGCAAGTAAAAAAGACAGCTTATCGCTCGTGCCATTAGCGAGCGCGTCTACCAAGGTGGATCCTGAAGAAAAAGATATGGTCTTGTCGGTGGCTGATATGTCAACAGGATCACAGGGAAGTCAAATCGTGGCTTCTTCGGTCGGTATCATGAAGGATCCGGAAGAAGACGGTGGCGTGAGCATATATACGGTAAAGGAGGGTGATACCGTGAGCGGTATCGCTGCCAAAAACTTTATTACGGTCAATACTATCTTGTGGGCGAACGACTTGGAGAATGTTGACGCCATCAAGCCGGGAGACCAGATATTTATTCTGCCGGTGGCCGGCGTGACGCACACGGTGCAAAATGGTGAGACTTTGGACTCTATCGCGCAGAAGTATCATGCGGATAAGGGTCGCATCATCGCATTCAATGAATTGCCTGCCAATGGCGAAATAAAAAACGATCAGGAAATTGTTATTCCGGACGGACAAAAGGAGATTCCAAAACCGACGCAGACGGACACGAGCGATACGCTCCGTCGTCAGTATGCAACCTCTTCCGGAGCGGGAACCGCAACCGATATTTCTTCAGGATGGAAGAAACTTGAGGGTAAGGCAGGCACTGGCCATCGCTTCCCGTATGGGTATTGTACGTGGTATGTGGCGCAGAAACGCTATGTGCCATGGGGCGGCAATGCGGGAACCTGGCTGTATAATGCGAAGGCGCAAGGATATAAGACCGGTAAATCCCCTACGGTCGGGTCGATCGTGGTAACGACGGACAGCCCGTATTATGGGCACGTCGCCTTGGTGGAAAGTGTCGGGAGCGGCACCATTACGGTGAGCGAGATGAACTACAAAGGTTGGGGTAAGGTGAATCGTCGTGTTATTCCGATAGCGAGCCGTTCTATAAAGGGATACGTGTATTAAAAAGAAGGCTTAAGGAAATATTTTAGCAAGGGAGGATATGATACTCAAGAAGGCATAAAAATAAGCTTGCGACGAAGTTTACCGTAAGACCCAAGAAAAGGGATGATCGAGTAGGTCATTCCTTTTTTGCACCCCGTTGCATTGTGTGGTATACTCCGATTGTGATGAAATCTTAGTCATTAGCAGAGCGTCTGTGCTGCAAAAAATGAAAATACAATTCAAGGTTTCTCACCTTTTTATTCAGTATAAGAAGGTTTTTTCCGTATTCCTTTCCGTATTCCTCTTCTCGTCGATGTTTGTTTTTGCGGTGCCTCAAGCGCACGCTGATTGCGGTTGGTGGACGAAGAGTTTGGATGATGGCAGCTGTCCGTGGGAGAAGGTGGGAGCGGATATCGGAATCGGAATCGATTCGATGCTGAAGCCGGCTGCAGTGGCCTTGCTGAGTGTCGAGGCCGGTCTTGCCAATGCTGCCGCCGTGTTATTTGCCTATATCCTCGATCCGAATTCGTTTTCCAGTATCATGAATAATGGGGTGTTTTATGAAATCTGGAAAATCGTCCGCGATACCATGAACATGCTCTTCATTCTCGTCCTGCTTTTCTCGGCATTCGCCACCATCTATCAGGTGGATAAATATAAATATAACCGCATCTTGTGGATGGTGATCATCATGGCTTTGCTGGTAAATTTCAGCTGGCCTATTTCTCGCACCATTATCGACTTCTTCAATAGCATGATGTATTTTTTCGTGCAGTCGGTGTTTCAAACGACGGGTCCGGCGGCAGCGAGCGGTATTTTAGGAGGCGCTCAATTGGAAAAGATTTTTCTGCCTCAAGGGGCTAAGTCAGATTGGGCGCTCATTTTCCTCGCTATCATCGTGATGTTCATCTTTATGATCACCCTGCTCGTGCTTTCGCTTATGTTGCTTGTCCGCTTAGTGGCCTTGCCGATATTGGTGATGTTTTCCCCAATCGGATTTGCTGGTATGGCCGCCCCAATTACCCAAGGCTATGCCAAGAAGTGGTGGGATAAGTTGTTTCAGTATGCCTCGTACGGACCGATAGCGGTATTTATGGTGTTGGTGAGTATCCGCGTGCTTGGCCAGATGCAGAATTGGAAGATGGGTATGGCAACGACATTTCAGGGTATGGGTGCGAATACGGGCTCTATAAACACCGATATCTTGGTGACCCTTGTGTATTTTGCTGTTCCAATCATTCTTTTTTGGATCGCTATCACTTCCGCCGAAAAGATGAGCAGTGAACTTGGTTATACCGGTACCAAATATGGCAGTATGTTCGTGAAATGGGCGGGTCGCCAGCCATGGCGCGGCGCCAAAGGGGCTGCCAACTGGACCGGTGTTCCTGGTGGTGTGAAACAGGCTTGGAAAGATAGGCGTATGATGTTCGGAAGCGATGCGAGACGGGCACAGGAAAGACGTGAGGGTAATGTGGCTGCATTGCTTGCTGGGGGCACTGTGGCTCATGCGAACGCATTGGATGCGGCTTTTGCGAAGCGGGTGGCTGCTGAGCAGGAGTCATTGAAGAAGCTTGGTAATGTGACGCAAGCGCAAGCGATGCTGCGTGATAAAAAATTTTCCCCTGAAAAGAAAAAGGCGGCCGCTTTGTATCTTTCCGAAAAAGAAGCGCTCACGGGTGCTGGTGATTTCCAGATGGCCTTGCAGGCGGTGGGTAAGGATCTTTCTGCGGCCAAGGGTATTATCGCCAAAGCTCCGAAGTCAGTGCTTCAAAGTGCAGGTGATTTTGAAAAGTCACTTGAGATTCTTAACGCTAATGGCAATCAGAAATTATTAGGTGATATGGTGGCCAAGGCTGAGAAGGGAGCTTTGGGTGCTAACGGCGAAGGGTATGATAAAGTGCTTGCTCAATTGCAGATTAAACAGAAGGATGCCAATGGTAATGTTATGAAAGATGCTTCCGGTAAGGAGATGATAGATATTGCCGCTACCGGGGATTTGAAAAAGATGTATGATAAGCGACTCGTGGAGCAGGGTCAAGCCCATATTCGCGTTCAGTCCAACCTGAATAGTCTCAAAGCCGCCGGACCTATAACACCTGCTGCACAGCAGAAAGCCTATGCTGACGTGTTCAATAAGATTAGCGCGAACGATATGGCGAAACAAGATGAGACGATGCTTATTAGTAGGGATTTCATCGACTATATGACATTCAAGACAGAACAATCCCAGAAGGAGGCCTATGCTGCCATGGCGAGAGAAAATAGGGAAGCTATCGTGTCTGCATGGGAAGTTGGCGGGGTTAAGTCTAGGGCATAGTCATAGCGTGTAGACCTGTGTCTTTTTGAAAAACAAACATGAATGATTCTATGACAAATAATGATGCGTTGAAATTCGATCCTTTATTGGTAAATATCCACCCTAATGGGGTGTATTTGACGCAACCAGAGCGTGTGGCGATGTGGATGAATCTTCGTGATGTTCCGGAGGATGTTTATGTAACACTAAGTTCACCACTAGTAGCTGAAGCGATTTTCAAAATGAAAGGGCTACTGCAGTTGACCGATGATGTTGCAATGAAAACAGCCTCATTGTTACGATTGCTGTATTTCAAGAAAACAACACTCGAGCAATTCTCTCTCGCATTGAAAAATGATGTGGATTTCCCGCAGGATAAGGTTGAGGCAGCTATGAATTTTATCCGAACGGAAATACTGACGCTTAAGGCGGAAAAAAAGGTGACAGAAGAAGCGGCGGTAAAAAAGGCCTCTATTGTGGAGATGGCCCTGCTTGACGCTTTGTCGAAGTATTCCCGTCTTAATGATCAGCAAGTTACCGGCAGCCGGTTGAAAATCAGGAGCGAGAAAGAATTGGTACGCGGATCGGTGCGGAACTGGCTGCGTGCCTACCGCGATATCGTTGGCGCGCGGAAACACTCTTCCGTTGAGCGTGGGCAATTTCTTTTCCAGGCAGAAAATACCAAGAATCTGACGATGCAGGACCGCGAGAAGATTTCATTGATACTCAAATCACTCGATGAGAATGAGCCGATTTCTATTGATGCAGAGAGGCAAGAGATCATATTTCCAGCCGCTCCGACGATGCCGCCATTGTCGAAATCTGTCTCTACTTCGGCGCCGAAGCCCGCGCAGCCCATAGCCGCCCCTCTTCCGAAGGCGGCGCCTGCCAAGATGCAGGAATCGTATCAGGATTTTCCGTCTGCTACGGCGCCAGAAGCGAGACCTTTCTCTGCGTCATCAATTCCCATGCCTCCAAAGACACAGACACCATTCATCAAAAGCTTCAATTTTTCAAAATCCTCTCCATCTGTTCCTGCCATGCCTCAGACTTCGTCCGTAATGTCAGCAGCTACCGATAAAAATTTCTCAAGCACGCCTTCATTTACCCCAAAAGCTGCTCCTCTGACACTAAAGCCGCTTCATCCATCTTCACCTGATGCATTCCAGTTCTCATCAGGGCAGACGCTCCCGGCGGAAAAACAAGCCACAAGCGCCGCCTCGCTCAAACCGAAGGCTGCGAAATCATCTTTCGGTTTGGGTTATAGTAGTGGTCCATCGCCGACCGCGCAGAAGAAAGAAGTATGGGATATTCCTCCCGCATTGCAAAACGTCGTGGATTTGCGATCGGATGAATAAAGGTATGGTATACTGAAAAGGTAGCATTTCCTATTCATCGTGTCGGCGAGCAAGAGCCGCAATTGTTGTTTGTTGCCACTAAACAACTTCACCTAAGTTGCGTTTTGAACGACACAACGCCATTTTTTCCGGAGTAGTGAACATTTTATTCAAAAAGCGCTTCCACTTATGCTATTCAATGTCCCACAATATATCGATGTCGAAGATAAGGTGGCAGGTCCTTTGACCGTGAAACAGCTGCTTTGGATGATCGGCATGGTTGCTGTACTCATGATACTCTGGAATATCTATGACCCGCTCGCTTTTTTTATAGCGGCCGTGCCGGTAGTGTGCATTTTTGTGGCGCTCGCTTTCTATCGGCCGTATAATCAGCCCCTCATCGTCTTTATCGGCAATGCTATACTGTTCATAGTGCGTCCGAAGGTGTATGTATGGGACCGTCCTACAAAAGTCATATCCGCGAAGAAGGTGAAGGAAACGCCTGAGGCACATATAGTGAGCGTGCAGAAAGTGGTGACAGCGGATGAAGTGAGTCGTCTGGCGAAAATAGTCGACAATCAAAAATAATCAAGCAGCTATCTTATGGAGAGTTCCCAGAAAAACAAAAAATCATCGAATGCGAGCACACAACAATACGTCGATGTGAAGGAGGTTCGCGATGGTGTGGTCGTCCTGCGAAACGGGGGTTTGCGCGCTATTCTTTTAGTATCCTCTCTGAATTTCGATCTGAAATCGACCGAAGAGCAGGATGCTATCATTTCTCAGTACCAAGCTTTTCTCAATTCATTGGATTTTCCGGTGCAGGTGCTTATCCATTCTCGCAGATTCAATATAGAGCCCTATTTGCAGCTCCTCAAGGAAAAGGAGGAAGAGCAGATGAATGAGCTTTTGCGGCTTCAGATATCCGAGTATCAACATTTTATCAAGAATCTTACGGAAGTATCCGACATCATGTCGAAGTATTTCTATGTTATCGTGCCTTTCGCAGCTATCGAGGATGAACATAGCGGCTTTTTTGAGAAGATAGGCAATATCCTTAATCCCAAACAAGCCATACATGAACAGCGAGAACTCTTTGAAACCTATAAGAACCAACTCTGGCAACGCGTGGATCACGTGACCATGGGGCTTTCCGGGACCGGCGTGAAAGTTGCGGCACTGAACACGGAAGAGACTATCGAATTGCTCTACAATACCTATAACCCATCGTTATTCTCCACGACATTGACCAATAATATCAAGGATATCGAGCTGAGTTCGCTGGTATAGTATGGGGGTGTGAATATATAACAAGAGAATCACAGTATGGCATTTTTTTCAAAAAATAAAATAACTACCGATGAATTTTTGGCAAGTGAGGAACTGTATCAAAAAGGCATCGCGACGATACGTGACCTTATCGCTCCGTCGGCGATCAAGCTCAGTTCCAATTATATGCAGGTGGGGGAAACGATAGCACGCACGCATTTCGTGGTCGCCTATCCCCGCTATTTGAATACGAATTGGTTCTCGCCTATCGTTAACCTGGACTTTCCCTTGGATATTGCCATGATGATCCATCCGATCGATACCCGGGAAATATTGAAAAACCTGCGAAAATCCGTGACCCAGGTGCAGTCGCAGATCCATATCGAGGAGGAAGGTGGAAAAGTGCGTGATCCGATACTTGAAACAGCGCTTACTGATATCGAAGAATTGCGGGATAAATTGCAGCAGGGGACGGAAAAATTCTTCCGCTTTGGCCTATATATCACATTGTACGCGCAAACTCTAGATGAGCTCAATCGGATGAGTCAGGCTGTGGAGGCGATCCTGGAATCGCAGCTGGTCTATATCAAGCCGGCCGTGCTGCGCATGGAGCAGGGATTCGTTTCGACCCGTCCGCTCGTGACCGATGTGTTGGATATCGCCAACAATCTCAATACCGCACCGCTTTCCACTACCTTCCCCTTCGTTTCCGCTGATCTTTCCTCAAATGAGGGCATCTTGTATGGTATCAATCGCCACAATAATAGTCTTATCCTATTCGATAGGTTCAAATTGGAAAATGCCAATATGGTGGTGTTCGCAAAATCCGGTGCCGGAAAAAGTTATACCGTGAAGCTTGAGGTGCTGCGTTCGATGATGCTCGGCACGGGCGTGATCATTATCGATCCGGAAAACGAGTACCGTCACTTGTGCGAGATGGTCGGCGGATCGTTTATCGACATCAACCTGAGCACGAGTTTTCACCTCAATCCGTTCGATTTGCCGCGCGTTGGCGAGGACGAGGATCTGACGGCGGTGCTCCGAAACACTATTGCCGGCCTTATCGGTTTGATCCACCTGATGCTTGGCAACCTGACACCGGAAGAAGACTCGATTTTGGATCGCGCCTTACGGGAAACCTATGCTATCCGCGATATAACACCGACGGGACGCTTCAAAGACATACCATCCAACGCCTTCCCTACTATGGTGGACCTGTATGAGGTATTGAAGAATATGGAAGGCGCCGAGTCTTTGGCAGCCCGTCTTGAGAAGTATACCGAAGGCATCTTCGCGGGCTTTTTGAGCAGCCATACGAATGTGTCCTTGCGGGAACAGCTGGTGGTCTTCAATATCCGTGATTTGGAGGAGGAGCTTCGTCCTATCGCCATGTACATCATCCTGCAGTTCATCTGGAATGAGATGCGCTCAGAGCTCAAGAAACGCATCGTCGTCGTGGATGAGGCGTGGGTGATGATGCAGCATGAGGATGCGGCTTCGTTTCTCTATGGCATCGCCAAGCGCTGCCGCAAATACTATACGGGACTGACGACGATTACGCAGGATATTGGTGATTTCATGCACTCGCGCTATGGGAAACCCATCCTGACCAACTCATCGCTGCAGCTTTTGCTACGCCAATCCCCGGCGTCTATCGAGCTGATCGCGGAAACCTTCTATCTTACCGATCATGAAAAGTTCCTGCTTTTGGAAAGCAATGTCGGGGAAGGGATCTTTTTTGCAGGCACCAAGCATGTGGCGATCAAAATTATCGCGTCCTATAGCGAGGATCAGATCATCACTTCGGATCCGCGGCAGCTCTTGGAAATCGAACAGGCGAAGCGTGATTTTGATCAAGAGAATGAAAACAGCTAATCTATGGATGCGACATGGAATGAAAAGCTTAAGGCGACCCAGCGCGAGGCCAGGAGGCAATCGCAGGGGCATCTCACGAAAGGGCAGGTAGTCTCGGGTCGGCCGGTATCCTTCTTTTCCTATATGCCAGCGCTCTGTGTGGCCATCCTTAAAGATCTGCTTGACTTGGTATTCATAGGATCGCTTCCTGGGCTTGGGACGATCATCACGCTCTGCTTTTCCATCCTCATCTTTTTCTTGCTGATGCTGAGTGGGTCTGGCCAGCGATACTCGCTCGCAAAAAAAAGCCTGATATTGCTTATCGGAACACTGACAGAAGGTGTGCTTATCGGAATCAATATGCTCCCCATAGAAACCATGACAGTCTTATTCATTTATTTTATAGATAAGAAGGCAAGTAAGAGTCGCGTTGAATTGGAGGCTTAACATACAAAGAAATGACTCTGTCGATACACAATAAGCAATTTTGGATGAGTAATGCGATTATCGTAGCTAGCTTGTTGGCCGCGGCGTTTTTCCCGACCGAGAATGCTATTCAATCACTCATTTCTGACAGCGTGTTTCTGGTCATTCTCCCGATATTCTTTGTCAAGTTTCTCCTTAAAGGAGATCTTTCTGAATACGGTTTTTCTTTGGGTAAGATGCTGCGAGGCAGCTTGTGGATGATCGTGCTGCTTTCGGGAATTGTCGCAGGCCTGGCCGCGGTGATCCACTATACGGATATCCTTGCCCGATTCGCGGTGCCATTGTCGATACGCGTGAGCTTCCTTATGTTCCTCCTCTACCTATTCGTGACCGGGGTATATATCTTTATTTTCGAATTCTTCTTCCGAGGTTTCGTATTCTTCGTGTGGGAAAAATTCGGGGGGATGAAGGCGATAGCGATGCAGACACTGCTCTTCATGTTGTTTTTAGTGGCAGGTTCGCACGGAAAAGTGGATATATTATTTCTTATCGCGATTGCCATGGCTGTTTTTTCGGGATTTCTCGTCGCGCAATCACGCTCAATAGTATACTCGTTTTTATTTTCATATATCTCTGCTATACTTGGGATAGCAAGCGCGGTTCTTTTTGTAAAATAAACACACGCACCTGACCAAAAAATACGAGTGTCGTATAAAACATCTATTTGTATGAAACACGCCATGGCCACAAAAACAAAATATCTTTACAAAACAATAACTGTAAGTATCATTTTCTTCCAGATCATTTTCGCCTTCGTGAGTCCGACACCTGCCAATGCAGACTTGTTCGATATCGGGAGTCTTTCTGGCAGTTCCGGATCATTCAATCCCGGATCATTCGGAGCCGATGCGTTCGGCGCAGGAACATTCGGATCCGGTTCGGCCAATAGCATCATAGACGACATCGAAAAGCGCTATCACCTTAATCCGCTTTCTATACAGAATCTTGGTGAAGGTATGAACATCTCCCCAAACAAGGAAATGGCGCCGCAGATGAATCTTTTTTTTAATCCTACCGATCCAAAAAACGGCCAGGAGATAACCGCTCAGGCTTTCCCTCTATATTTCTCAAGCCAGAAGGAGAATCTGTATTTCACATGGTACCTCAAGCGCAAAGAGTGTGATCTGAAAACAAGCAACCTGAGTGCTTTGGAAAAGAAATTATGCGATCTTGATAATAACAATAAGATTACCATCGAGGACTGGAAGATAGAGGCTATGCGCCGGGTTACGAATGGCGGCTTTGCTGGCGATCAGGTGAATTATGGCCAGCCCGGCGGTGATAATGACGAGTACAGGGCTCAATTCGGTGGTGACAGGAGTACGAGCGGATACTGCTATATCCATGATTTCGAGACTGGCGTGGACTACGAATTGGAACACTACAACACGAATGGCGATTGGATCGGCAGCGGCTGCGAGCATCTTTTTCCTGATGCGCCCGGTCATACCACAGGAGATGGTGCTTTCGGAAATAGTGAAGAGGAATTTTGGCACACGGATCCCAAGGATCCAAGCACGGCACAAAATGGCAATAAGGATGAGGCCAACGTTGTCGGTTTGGGTCAGGATAAATTCACATGGAATTATGCTTCCAAGGATCAAGTAGGTGTCGTGATTGAGGGTTTGTCGATGAATGCGACGAAGTATCAGGATTCATCCATGCAGGTGACATGGGCTTTCGCGAAGAATCAGTGCACGCCGCGGCCGACAGGGAGGTATATGTCTGGTGCGCCCTATAACGGGGGAACCGCACAGATTCCCACAGCCGATCAAGATTTGAATGATTGTATCGCGGACAACTTGGTTGATCCAACGAACGGCAATCAAGCCGGTAAGTTCGAGATCCAGTTGACGGCTACTCCCGAAAATCCGGTCATAGATTCCTTTTCACAGAACAATCCTGACAATCGTGGCGATCTTTTGACCACGCATGCGGTATTGATCAATTCAGCCACTAAGGACTCTAATATATCCTATGAATGGAAGGTGTATGCCAATAGCAGCAAGTCGCAGACGGACGATACGGCCTGGGAAGATATCACCAAAGGACTCATTGACGCGCATGCCATCTCGAGCGTTTCCGGAAGCGATTTGCCTTCGTTGAAGATAAATTTAAATGTCAAAGAGGGGACCAAGGCCAATGGTCAGGATTTTTTTGATCGGTACTTTGAGGACGCTATAGGTTATTTCCGTATCAATGTGACGGCGACAGAGAATTACGATTCGAATCAGAAGCGCGTGGGGCGAAGTTCTGTGGTGGTGAAGATAGTGCAGTCGCAGGCTCAGATACAGACGCACTCAGTCGATGTCGATGCGAACTGGAAGTTGAAATTCGCGTCGGCGTCGGCGTCTGATACGGGATTGCTGTGTGAAGATACTGTTGAGGATCGCGCCGTCTGTCCTGTCGTAAAAGGACAGATTATTGGACTGGATTTCGATGCTGATGTGCTCGGTTTCCCGGCGAATAGCGGATCCGATATTTCGTGGCTGATCAACAATAAGCCGTTCAAATGTTCCTTGAGCGTCTCTAATTCAAATGCCTGCGATCCGAATAAGCCCGAATTCGGCACGGTGAATTATTTTCCCGTGACGGGCGATGTCGGTGAATCATATACGATTGCTATGACAGCGACCAATCCTTTGTCGGGGAAGTCGTTGACTTTGAATAGGGTTTTTCGTGTCGTTGATCCTTCCGTGCTTATCATCTCCTCAGATACCGGCAATGTGTGGCCGAAATACCTTGGACAGTACGTGGATGCGAATGGCGCCACAACGGATAATTATAGCAAAGATATGTTTGAATCTTTCTCTGGGGGATCGTTTGCTTTGAAAGGATTGTTCTATCCTAATTCATTGAAGAGCGGCGCCAATGTCGCTTGGTCCGTGAACGGCTCCTCGGTGATGGCGGATGCTTCCGGTTTGATTCAGGTCTCCGATACGGCGGCTGTGCCAGGGATGGTCTACTCCGTTTCTTTAAGCGGTGTATATGTGCCGCCTGCGAAGAATAAAAAAGCCCTATTCGATATCTGGGGCGTTTCTATAGCCGATGTGGTCGACGTGAAGCTGTCACGCAGTGTTCAGGTTGAAATGATTCAAAACACCGGGCAGCTCGCCTCGGGGCCTTTGGATAGTTCAAAGAAGTTTTTCGCCAGCATCATCTCGTATGTGCCTGCTTCAGTGATCTTCTTTTTCAGATTGGTGGTGACTATGGGCCTTATTTTGTTGGCGCTAGGAATCACCTTCTCTTTCATTCCGGAGAAAAAAGTGCAGTAATATATGTGTGAGTATCTAAGAATATTTTTATGAAATCATCTCGTCTTTATGTGATAGCGTTTGCGATCGGTATCGCGGTAGTCGTTTTTGGAGGACAAGACGCTTTTGCTATCGATGCCGCATCGATGCCACAGTACCAGCAATTGGAAAATATTCCCGGATACGAAGGCAATAAAACCTTTCCTGAATATGTGAGTTCCGTCTATCAGCTCGCTTTGTGGATAATCGGTATCTCGGCGATGTTCATGCTGACGGTCGGCGGATTCATGTACCTTACGAGTGCGGGAAATACCTCATCGGCCAGCACGGCGAAGGGCGTCATCAAGGATGCCTTGATTGGGTTGACGCTCGGGTTGGCTGCATGGCTTATCGTCAACACTATCAATCCGGATCTGACCACGCTTAATTTCAGCGGTGTCGGCACCGGAACATCCTCAACGCCGGTTAACGGAGGCACGGCTCCGGTACCGTCTGCTTCAGCACAACAGGCTGCCAGCCAGATCGCTGATGGCAAACTCGCCAATGGAGGGGATTGCAAGGATACGAACGGTGCGGCCGTTTCGCCCCAATCCAATATCAATGAAGCGAAGCAGGGTCAGTCTATGACGGCTTGCTTCAGCGGTTGCAATGCGACGAGCGCTGCCTGCACTGGAAAAGTCACACCGTCTGCAGCGATGCTTTCCGCCATCAGCAGCGTGAATGGGAATTACCAAATTACCAGTATCGCGGGAGGGTCTCATGCTGCAAACTCAGCGCATTATTCGGGCAATGCTTTTGATGTCACACCTCCTTCCGTTGCTCTTCGCGATCAGTTTATCCTCAAGGGCGCCCTGCCTAATAATCCGAACGGATCGGGAACATTTTGCGAAGATGTTAATGGGAATTACAAGGCGGATTGTGTCGGGGCCGACCATATTCATGTCCGTTTCTAATGGCGTGCTCATTTCTTTTTCATTGATGTTTCTATGAAAAAATTGTTTTTCATCTCTTCTGTCGTATTAGGTATCGCATTGCTTTTGCTTGCGGTGTATAATTTCGCGTTCCGAAATAATGTCAATAGCCCATTCGTGAACGATTCGAAAACTATCGAGGTGAAAAATACGACGCCTGAAGTCCCAAAGGAAGAGGCTCATATCAAGGCTTTGACCGAGGAAAAAATAATGAGTCCGACATATGATCTGGAAGGGAATCAGGTTGTGTATTTCACAGTACAAGGCAGGGAAATAAAGAAAATTTCTTTGGATACGGAATCCGTAGCACGGATCATGACTCTTTCCGGGGAACCGCTTCGCGCCGTGTGGTCGCCGCTTCATACGCAGGCTTTGGTTGAAATGAAGATCGCCGATAGCGCCAAATGGTATTTGGTGGATACCGTTGCGAAAACCGAAACGCCGCTCAAGGATAATATGGAGACGCCGATCTGGACGAATTTGGGGGACCATATCGTGTACAAATATTATGATGTCAAAACCAAAGAGCGCTCTTTGAATATCGCGAATCCCAACGGCTCCGAGTGGAAAAAAATCGGGGATAGCCCGTTTGTGAATATGAATGCCATGGTAATGCCGCAGGGTTCGTTGCTCGCCTTCTGGAATCAGGGCAATGCTTTCGAGGAAACATCTTTGCGAAGCGTTTCACTTATTGGTGGTGATGTGAAGACGCTTTTTTCCGGGAAGTTCGGGGCGGAGTATGTTTTTTCCCCGGATGGGCAAAAACTTTTGATGAGCTCGACGGATCAGAAAGGCGGAATGCTGACGACGCTCGGCATTTTGCTCAATCAGGGTGCCCAGTATCAGAATCTCCAGATTCCGACACTGGTTTCCAAAACGGTCTGGGCGAAAAATAGCGACTCGGTGTACTATGCTTTGCCTGGATCGCTTCCGGATGATGCGATTTTGCCGAATGATTATTTTTCCAAGCCGCTTTTGACACAGGATACGTTTTGGAAGGTGAATATGGAAACGGGCGAAAAGAGCCGTATCGTGGAAACCAAAGAGATATCCAAAAGCTACGATGCCGCATCGATGATGGTGAATGATGATGAGTCGTTGCTCATATTCTTGAATCGTGCCGACGGAAAACTCTATAGCATCAAGCTTTGATGTCCTTTTCCAAAGAAGGTTTGTAGAGACCAAGAGCGATCAGTAGCCAGAAGGTGTAGGCAAGATCGTTCTTCCAATATGGCGTGTCGAGCAGCCCGATACAGAGTAGCGCTATGAGTATGCCAAGAAGCGTCCACGCGAAGGGCACTTTTTTCGTACCGTGAGTCACGTAGCTGCTAATATGGTGTATCCAGAAAATGTTGAGGCATATGAATCCGATTAGTCCGATGATGCCTGTTTGCAGCCAAAAGGCAAGGTAGAGATTATGCGGATGCGGCACAGCCCATTCAAGGTAGGGTGGGAAATATGACTGGTAGTCGAGGTAGGTCGTCTGGAAATTGCCCGGACCGATACCGATAATGGGATGATCGGCGATCATTTTTATCGATGACTGCCAGATCATCATGCGCGATACCAAAGAGGAGCGTTCATTGAAGTGGATAAGATCGGAGAATTTTTGCCCGTGCATCTGAAAGAGCAGGAAAAAGGAGATGGAGCTGACGAAGAGCGCGATAAGAGTGATGCGTGAGAAATAAGATCGGTTGGATGCAAGGAATAAAGCGATGAAAAAACCCAGGAGCGATGCGGTGATGACGGTATAGGAAAGCGTGAGATAGAGCGTGGCGCATAGCATCATCCACGAAGCGAGAGCGATGGCAAAGAGCCAAGGCTTTCTTTGCACCCAGTACTTTATGAGGAAATGCCACCCGAGCAAAACCCCCGGGAAAAGGAAGAGGGCGAGATAGTTCGGAGAGAGATAAAAGGCCCTCAGTCGTCCGTCATAAGTCAAGTCGTTTTGGAAAAAAAAGGAAAGCGCCGCGATGGATGTGAGTGAGAGGGTTATATACCAGATGAGCAGCGTGTATTGCGGAAGTGGAGACATTTTTTCAGGAAGGTTTTTGGCGCCGCTCGATCGCAGGTGGAATGATTGGAAAAGAAGCCAGGCGAAGAGTATGGGAAAGAAGAACCAGCTTTTGATGATGCCGAGCGAAACGGTTGATAGGCCATTGAAAATCGAAGATGAAAACAATCCGATAACAATCATTGTAATTGACGCTACAATCGATCGTGGGAGCTTTTGCATTCTGAAGGTGTCAGTATGCCATTTTATATACACAAACATCGCAGAAGCGAAAATAACCATCAATTCCGGCATACAAATCGGTACTCCGAGTATGAAAAAGCGGACTCCGGAAAAAGGGAGCGTCAGGATAGTGGCAAGGAGGAGATAGTGAAGGATTTTTTGTGACTTCATAGCGCCTTCAGGATAACATTTTTTTGTTTTAAGAGGTAGGCAGATTATGTAGTAGGGAGAATGTGCTTCAGATCTTGTTCCGCGGCCTTGCCGAGTACGCCAAACAGCCACTCCCCAAGATCCGAAGCACATTCTTTTTTGAGTTTCAGTCGGTGTTTTTTATGGTATTAAGAGCGATGAGGAAGATAAAAAGTGGGAGGATGTGCACGGAGTAGAGCGGGGTTTCGACGAGGGAATGGACGGTAAAGATGATAATGGAAAGGGCTGGCCAAAGATAGAATCTTTGCGTGAGGCTATTTTTGTAGAGTGAAAAGAGGGATACAAGAATGAGTGAGAGGAAAATCAATGCATTGGCAATGCCAGTTTCGGCCGCGATATCCAGGAAAAGGTTGTGAGCATAAATCGGGTCGCGATAGCTTGCGCTGGGTTTTACGGCGAGGGAGTAATTGCCGGTACCCACACCGAAAAATGGATACTCTTTGATGATATCGGTCGCGGCCCGCCACATTTCGATCCGTCCCTGATTGGAGCCCTCTTTCGTATTGAAGCTTGAGATCAGTCGAGTGCCAATCGGGCTGGAAAATATGACAAAGGCGCTCGCGATAAGCAATGCGAGTGTGGTTTTTTTGGTGCGCGGCGCCCACGTACGGAACTGAAGGATGAAGAGGAAAAGTAATCCACCGATTATACCAAGATATCCACCGCGGGAGAATGTCAGAAGGTCCGCCACAAGAAGGGCGGCCGCAATGAAAAAGAAAAAGTATTTTTTATGAGAATGCGTAAGCGCGAGTCCGATGGCGAGCGGCGCCGTCATTCCGAGATAAAAAGAAAGCATATGCGGATCCGGAAATATCGCTACTGCACGCATCAGGGTGTGGCCGCCGATATCGACGAATATACTCGGATAATTTGCGACGGATTGCGCGAAAGCGTCGCCGAGAAACAAAGGGAGTAGGTGGCTCGTCCAAAAACGGAAGAGGACGCCTAGCGGGAAGAGGAATTGGAGGAGGAATTGGACGATGCCGGTTATGGCGAGGGCGAAGGACCCCAAAACGACATATTTCATTAAGCTCCTAACCTTTTCGTGCGTATCGAGGATGGCGGTGAGGACAAAGTAGAGCGGGAAAAAAGAAAGGAGGAACAGGAGCTTGCGCAGTCCCCAGGAAATTTCCTGCGCACTGATAAGTGAAAGCGTGCTTAAAAAAAGGAATGATAGCAGAAGCGGCGTCTGGATGCGCGAAGACACCCAGAGTTTTTTGGTAATCAGGCTTTTGATAAGCCACGTTATCACGATCAGCGGGATGATGATCCGCACCGAGGCCACATCGAAAGACGCGGACGGGCTGAGCGCTATCTGGAAGGGAAGAAGAAGGTAAAGAAGGGAGATGATAGTGAGCATAATCTAGAGGAAAAAAATTCTTCTCAATATCTTTACGCACCAACCTTCCCATTTCGGACGGTGTTTGGCGAAGTAGATGTCTTGGGAAGTGTAAAAATATTCTTTTTGCTGCTTATGTGACGGGGCGCTGTGACCACAGAGGTGTTGAAGGGAGATGGGCGGGAAATAGAGGATGGATTTTCCTTCCAATCGAACGCGTTCACAGAGATCGGTATCTTCGAAGTAGAGGAAAAAATCTTCGTCGAAGCCGTTGACTTCTTGAAATAGTGTTTTTGGTATGAAAAGTGAGGCGCCGCTGACCCAATCAACCCCAATCGGTTTTTGACTCTCCCAAAGCAGCTTGCTTTTCGGGAATCCGAGGTTGTTGTTGATGATGTCCCAGAGAGTGATCCGTGTTCCGACACTCCACTCTTGAACCAAGCCTTGCTGGGTGAGAAGTTTGAGGCCGATGATGCCCAATGAAGAGTTGTTGAGGAATCGATCATAGAGTAGGTGCAGGTCGCCGCTGAGGAATTCCGTGTCGGGATTGATGAATCCGAGTATTTCACCGGTAGCGACGGTTGCCCCGAGGTTGCAGGCCGCCCCGAAACCGATATTGCTTTTTGCATGGATGAGTTTGAATTGGTGTTGTTGATTGAGTGTGTCAAGTTTTTCTGCTTCGCTCAAGTCGTTATTGACGATGATGATTTCATATTCATTGGAAGAAAGTCCGGTTTTGGAAAGCGATGCGAACCAATCAGAAAGCAAGTGAGCGCTCTTGAAATTGATGACGATGAAGGAAAAGAGGGAATTCATACATGCGCAAGATAATCCCGATAGGCGCGGGCTACTTCTTTGGCGATGGGGTTTTTCCCAGAAGCGCAGTCGAAATAATTTTTGATGCGGCGGGCTTGGAAATAGAGGGCGACCCATGGCTTGAGGTGGGAAGGGGTGTTTTCGTGAAAGAATTGTAAGCCGGAAATGACCAGCCAATAGGTTTTTTCGGGATTGTTTTCGGAAGCCTCGGCGTGAAGGACATGGGCGGTGGGTATGGTCCAGAGTTCGAAGCCGGCGCGTGATGCCTTGACGCTGAAGTCGGCATCCTCGTAGTAAAGGAAGTACTTCTCGCTGAGGAGGCCGATTTTTTTGAAGACGTCTTTTTTGATGAGCATGGCGCAGCCGCAGATATATTCCGAAGTGAAGGATTGTAGGAGCGTGGGCGGGCTGATGTGAAGGGTTTTCATGGATACCCAATCGATGATGCCTTTGCCGAACCAGATATTCTTCGTTTCGGTGTGAAGGATGAGCGGACTGAGGATGCCTGCCTTGGGGCGCTGCTCGCCGGCATCGATGAGTTTTGCAAGCGAGTCTTTCTCGACTTTCGCGTCGTTGTTGACGAGCCAGACATAGTCGGCGCCTTTCTCGAGTGCAAAACGGATACCGACATTATTGCCGGCCGCAAAGCCGAGATTGGCGTCGTTTTTGATGAAGTGTGCGCGAGAATAGGCATGTTTGATTTTCTCGAGTGATCCGTCTTTGGAATCGTTATCGATCACCACGACCTCGAAATCGGGATAGTTGAGCTGGTAGATGGATTGGAGACATTGTTTGAGCGTCGCTTTGCCGTTGTAATTGAGGATGAGAATGAAAACTTTGGGTTGATGCATAAAAAAGCAGACTGTTGGATAATATCTTCAGTATAGCATTTCAGGATGGATGCAAAAAGGCCGCAGGGTGTGTCTGCGGCCAAAAGTGTGTAAGCGACTCAGTGGAATCCGCATGCATTATCGCCGAAACCGATACCATAGGCATGTGCCCAGATGTCGACATTGATCCATTCGGACCCGACCAGCACTTGCAGGTATTGATGCGGCGAGACATACCAGACAAGCGTCCATTTCAAGCGGATGTCATCTTCAGTGAAAAATGCGCTTTGCACAAGAAGTGTCCGTAGAAGGTAGTTGATGTTGGTGCAATGAAGGAAGCCACTCTTATTCCAAAGCGTGTCCAAGTCTCGTTTGAAAATATCGAACAGGTTTCTATATGTCCTTATTCGTTCGCCGTGGTATTTTTTCGTGAGAATCACGTATGCCTTTTTCAAACACTCCTCTTGAGAGGCTGACTGTTTAAGCTCATCTATAATGTGGCGCATCCCATCTGGCAGGGCGTTTGACACAGGTGTTTTCGAAAAGAAATCCAGAGGCATAACTTGATTATTATTCAACGATGGCACCGTTGTTTCGGGCGAATTTTGAGCCGGCAAGGACTTGGAGGATTTCCTCTTTTTCGATGGCGTCGGTCATCCACAGCGAGCTAAGGTAGATGGCGATGCTGCCGAGGATGAGGAGGGCAAGGTGAAGGGATGAGAAAAACCATAGGTAGAGTCCCATAAGCGCCCCGGAGAGGGCAATGGACCACAAATTAGTGATGGTCGGCCGATAATGCGTGTGTCTGTAGACGATCAGGAACGAGCAGGCGACGACGACCATTTCTGTCAGGACGGAGGTGAAGGCAGCTCCTGTGTAGGAATACCGGGGGATGAGCAGTAGGTTGAGCGAGATGTTGATGATGGCCGCGAGGATGAAGGCGTTCATGAGCTTGCCTTGGAGGTTACTGACCACCACGATGGTATTGAAGAATTGACCGAAGAAAATGAAGGCGAGGGAGAAAATAAGGGTGCGCAAGATAGCGGCCGATTCGGGAAATCCGGCCCCTCCGATGATACCCACGATTTGCGGTGCCAAGGAAAATACCCCGATGACGAGCGGCACGACGAGTACAAGAAAGACCTTGAAAGTCTTGTTGGCGATGAGGTCGAACTTAGCGCGTTCCGTGAAGATGAAACGGGAGAGGAGCGGCAAAACGAGTCCGGCGACCATGGCAGGAAAGAAGATGAGGTTCTCGATAACCTTGTAGGCGACATTATAGATACCGACATCGGCGCTGGATTTCAGAAACGAGAGCATGATGGTGTCGGCCTTGAAGTACGCGAAACCGATGACGGAGGCGATGCCGAGCGGGATGGACTGCTTGAGGAATCCTTTCCAGTATGCCCAGTCGCACTGGAAGGAAAAGGAAAAATAGTTGCGGCTTATGAAGAAAACGGCGAGCGCATTGAACATCATGTAACTCAGGAGGGCGAGCGCGATGGTCATGAAGCCGAGATCCTTTTGTACGGCGATGATGATGATGCTAAGCTGCACGAGCTTGCCGCCAAGTTCGATAGTGGCCACTTTATCCATGGCCAGGTGCTTTTGGAAGATACCGTTGAGGGTCATGGAAACAGAGGAGAAAACGAAGGCGAGGGCTGCGACGATAATGGCGAATTTAAGATCGACCGAGTAGGGGAGAAAGAAGGCAAGAGCTGGCGTGAGGACGAGGATAAGCAAAGAAATGGCAAGACGCAGTGTCAGCACATTGCTCATGATATGACTCTCTTTGGCTCCTTCGCGCGATATTTCTCGGGCCGTGACCGATTGGAGGCCAAGGTCTCCTATGGCGTTGAAAAACGCGAAAAACGCGAGCATGGTGGCATAGTTGCCGAAACCATCCTTACCCAGATAACGTGTGATAAATCCGATAGCTACCAACGCCAAAGCCGTCGAGATGACTTTCGCGACAGCATTGAAGACGACATTATAGGCGATTCTTCCGGCAAGTGCCATAGAGTGATAGAGGTTTTAGAATTCGGCACATTTCGTCGTTGCAAGCTCCGGTGCTCGACGACGTACCCCGTGTACGTCTTACTCCGCTCCTCGATTGCGCCTAGAACTGCACTCGAATTCTAAAACCCCGTGAGACCGATGTGGAAATGAAAAAATCCTTGGTACCGGTATTGTATCAAGGATTCCTTCAGAAAGAAAGCGCTTTAGGCGGCGATGGCCGGTTTGACGATCACCTTGCGATTCTCATTGGCCCCGGTGCTTTCGGTGGCCACTTCTTTGATGAGCGCGAGCTCGGCATGGATGATTTTCCGTTCATAGCCGGCCATCGGTCGTAAGGTAACGGCGGCATTGGTTTGGATGGCTGTCTGTGCCGCTTGATGGGCTTCTTTGACGAGCGCCTGACTCTTTTGTTCCCAGTATGAGTTGACATCCAGAGAAAAGACGATGTTTTCTTGGAACTCTTTCTTGGCAAGCAGCCTAATGAGATGCTGGAGAGCTTGGAGGTTGACCCCGTGCTGGCCGATCAAAAGATTGGAATCCCCCTCGACGCGGATATTGCAGATGAAATCCCCTTGTCCTTCGCACACCGGCTCCCGCAGGGTAACCTGCGTATGAAATCCCATGTGCTCGACGACGGCCTGAGTCATTTCCTGTATGCGGGTTGCTTTAGTGATATCCATAGTATTGTGCTTAGTTCTTAACCGGATGAGCCGTCTTTAAAATATATTCTTGCTGTACGATCATAAACAGGGTGGAAATGAGCCAGTAGAGCGAGAGTCCTGCAGGAAATGTGAAACCGATGAACAATGTGAGGAGTGGTCCGATGACAAGCATCTGCTTGGTCATGATGGTTGCGAAATCCGGTGCCTCACCTTCTTTTTGTTCGGCCTTAGGTTGGCGGGCTATCATGATTTTCGTCTGATAATACTGGGCGGCAGCGGCCAATACCGCGAAGAGGTAATTCGGTTTGGTAAGATCGACGATGCTGATGAAGAGATGGTTGATTTGTCCGGGGTTGGCGACGAATGAATAGAGATTGATATCTTCTACCAGAAGTCCAGCTGTGGAGACATTGATAAGGACGCGGTAGATAGCGATAAGAAAGGTTAACTGCACGATGAGCGGGAGGCAGCCCGCAAGAGGATTGACTTTGTTTTCTTTGTAGAACTCCATGACAGCGCGGGTCTGCTTTTCTTTGTCATCTTTGTATTTTTGTTGCAGATCCTTGATTTTCGGCTGGAGTTCCTGCATCTTCTTTTGGGATTCGATCTGTTGCTTGGAGAGCGGCAAAAGTATGAACTTCAGGACGAGTGTGGTGAGGATGATGGCGATACCGAAATCCTGCCCCGGAACGGTGTTGTAGAGGAAGATCAGGACATTATAGATAGGGTTATAGACAAGGGTATCAAAAAAAGCCATCATGAGATTTTTTGTAAGAGATTATTTTTTTCCAAAAGCATCCGGAGCATGCCTGCTACCGTATCAAGGTCAAGTTGCTCCGGTTTGTAGCGATACAAGATAATGATATCAAAACCGGGCCGTAATTGAAAGAGCAGAGGGCGCGTAGCTTCGCGCAGAAGCCGCTTGGCGCGATTGCGCGCGCGCGCTTTTGTGAAGTTTTTCTTGTTCGCAATAAAACCCACCCTGGTCTGCGAGGGGTGGGTTGATCGCCATTTGATGGAAAGAGCGCCGTGTGCCGCGTACTGTCCTTCTTTGAACACTATGGCGAAAGCCTTTTTGTGCGACAATCGAGAGGATGCTGGCAGCATGGCAGTGAGAGAAAACTAAGCGGTGAGTTTCTTGCGTCCCTGAGCGCGGCGGCTTTTGATGATGTTCTGCCCGTTTTTGGTGGACATGCGCTCACGGAAGCCGTGCTGCTTCTTTCGCTTAAGGCTCTTTGGCTGAAACGTTCTCTTCGGCATAAAAAATGAGGGTTATACGCTATTTAACAATGTAGTACTCAGTATACCAATAAAGCCAAAAAAGTCAAATAAAACTTCGCGCGCCTTCCCTTTCGGTGTCTGCATGACTGATGTTCTCTGCCGTATCGGGCGCTGCTCTGGTATGCGTCGCCTGTGTTCATGACGGGAATTATACCTAATCGAAGGAAATTCTTTCAAGTTATCCACAAGAGGCATGAGCTTGTGCACAAGTTATCCACATACACCCCTATTCTTTGTTTTTCCACTATGATATAATCCATATACTAAAGGAAAAAATGCTCAATTTATGAATAACGAAGAGCTGTGGAAAGCGGTTTTGGGAGAATTGGAACTTTCCATATCCAAAGGAGAATTCAATACGTGGTTTAAAAACACTTCCATCGTTTCCAATCAGGATGGGCGTGTGGTTATCGGTGTCCCGAGCGGTTTTGCCAGGGAATGGCTTGAGAATAAGGTGAATATGCATATCCTGCAGTCTTTGCGGCACCTGCAAAGCGATATCTCGGAATTTTCCTGCGTCATCAATGCGCCGGAACAAAAAGCGGCGCAGGGGCAACAATTCACCCAGACCCAGACCGGATTTTCATCGGTGCAGGGAGTTTCCTTGCAACAGCAATCCTCATCGCAGCCGCCGCCGACGTATCCGCCCGGAGCATCCGTGCCGTACTATCCGCCACAAGCGCATCCTTTACAGGCAATGCCGAAAGCGAAGCAAGAACATGCGCTCAATCCGCGCTATACGTTTGAAAATTTCATCGTGGGTGAAAACAATGAGCTGGCACGTGCTGCGTGCTATGCCGTCTCGCAAAATTTGGGACAACTCTACAACCCGATTTTCATTTACGGAGGCGTGGGTTTGGGTAAGACACATCTTTTGCAATCTGTTGGCAATGAAGTCTTAAGGCAGCAACCGAATATACGCATCAAGTATACAACAGCCGATTGGTTTACCGGGGAATTGGTGGAGTCGATTCGCAATCAGAAAGTTGCGGAGTTCAAGGAGGCGTATCAGAAAGCGGATCTTCTGATTATCGATGATATCCAGTTCCTTTCGGGACGAGAAAAGACGCAGGATGAATTCTTCCATATTTTCAATACCCTGTATCAGGCCAATAAGCAGATCGTACTCAGTAGCGACCGGCCTCCACAGGCCATCCCGACGCTGGAGGACCGTTTGCGGTCGCGTTTTCAAGGGGGGATGATCGCGGATATCGGGCGTCCGGATCTTGAGACACGCATGGCTATCTTGAAAATCAAGACAGCCGAGAGACATTTTTATCTCGATGACGAAGCGGTGCGTTTCATCGCCGAGAATGTCACCAATAATATCCGCGAGCTTGAGGGGGCGCTTAATCGCATCATCGCCTCCTGCGAATTCCACAAGATTACGCCGACCATCTCGTATATCAAAAAGACGCTGGGTAATATCATCGCGAACACCAAACGCGTCGTCAGTCCGGAACGCATCATGAAGATGACCGCCGAGTTCTATAATATCGAAGAGGATGACCTGACGCGCAAGGGTCGCAAGAAGGAAGTGGTGCACCCGAGGCAGGTGGGGATGTATCTCATGCGTTCGGAACTGCAGACCTCGTTTGCAGCCATCGGGAAGTATTTCGGTGGGCGCGATCATACGACGGTTTTGCATGCCTGCGAGAAGATCAAGGAGGATCTGGATGAGAATCTGCGGCTCAAGGAGGAAATCACCAGTCTGAAGGAAAAGCTGTATAGAGAATAGAGGGGGGATGTTGTTTATGAAAGATGATGGTTTTTTGGAGTACGGATATTTTTTTGCTAAAAAATTCCTCGTACTCGCGCCGTCGCGGCTCGCAGGCCTCCAAAAAACCATCATCTTTCATAAACAACGGAAGAATTACACGTTAAAAATATCGATATGAAATTGATCTGCACACAAGAAAATTTGCGAAAGGCGATAGCGGCGGCTGAGCGGGCTGTCGGGCGGCAGAGCACACTGCCTATTTTGGGAAACTTCTTGCTCGAGACCGAGAATGGACGGTTGAAGCTTTCCGCCACCAATTTGGAAATCGGGGTGATCGCTCGCGTGGGCGCCAAGATCGAGTCTGATGGACGTATCACCATCCCTGCCAAGCTAATGAGCAATTTTATCAGCAATCTCCCCTCGGGCGATACCATTGTTTTGGAGTCGGAGGGGCAGTCGTTGAAGATTTCCAGCGGCGGTTACCAGGTGAAAATCAAGGGATTGGACGCACAGGAATTCCCGCTTATCCCGCAGCATCACGGTACGCAATTCCTCAATATCCCGGCACAACCGCTCCGCGCCACGCTCGCGAAGCTCTTACCGTGTGTCGCGCTCAACGAGGCCCGCTTGGAATTGACCGGCGTGAATATCATTTTTTCGGACAATTCGATGTGTCTGGCGGCGACGGACAGCTTCCGTTTGGCGGAAGAGACGATCGCTCTGGATAGCGCCAATGTCGCAAGCGTCGCCTCATCGTTTCCGCAAGGGTCATGCATCATCCCGGCCGCGACCTTTTCGGAAGTGTCCCGCGTGATTAGTCCGGAAAGCAAAGAGGTGAAGCTGGCTTTCGAGGACAATCAGATCTTTTTCGAGGTCGACGGCGTGCAGATTCTTTCCCGCTTGGTGAGCGGAAAATTCCCCGACTACAAGCAGATCATACCGGAACAATTCGCGCTTCAGGCGACCGTGTCCAAAGAAGATCTGCTGCGCGCGGTCAAGATCGCGACCGTCTTCACCTCGCAGACTTCTCAGGAAGTGGTGTTCCGTATCGATCCGGAAGAGAGCCATATCGTGATCGAATCGCGTTCGCAGGAAATGGGCGAGAACCAGACCATCCTGCAGGCGGATATCCTGAGCGACATCCCGCTCGAGATGGTCTTCAATCCGAAGTATATCCTGGACGGTATCAATACCATCGCCACCTCGCGCATCGCGATCTTGGCCAATGAAAGCACGGCGCCAGCAGCCCTGAAGGCTGTCGACGAAGAAACGGGCGCTCACGCGGGCGAGTATATCTATATCATCATGCCGATCAGGAATTAAGCTTTCCTGAGGCAAGCATGTTGTGTGCGAGTATGAGGGAGTACGGATATTTTCTTGCTAGAAAATTCCTCGTACTCGCACCGCCGCGCTCGCAAGCCTCCCTCATGCTCGCACACATCCATCGCACGTCGGTAGAATTATTGGAGTAAAGTTATGAAGAAAATAGGAAGTCTGCTCATGCAGACATATCAGGAACGTGTCGCGAAAGTGATCCTTGATGATCAGACGGTTTTTTATATATTCAAAAAGATCGTGTCGCAGGAATACGGTGCCCGCGGCGAGCAGTATATCGAGGCGCGGTACTATAAGAACAAAAAGCTGTTCGTGGCCGCCAAGAATTCGCTTTGGATGAATGAGCTTCAGATGAGCCGCAAGCACTTCATGGATGCTATTAATAAAGAGATCGGATCCGAAGCGGTGCTCGAAATAAAAGTGGAAAGTAGTTTCGCGTCTTAATATACAAAAGGTATGAAGAAAAATGAAAAAATGGATATCGAAGTCATTTCAAGACAGGAGGGCTTTTTTGAGCGCCTCGCTTTTCGCGCGGCCAAAAATCTGGGATCAGCCTGGTCGCTTTTGATACACACCGTGTTGTTCGTGGGCATTTTCAGTCTGAGGTGGGCGGGCCTGAATGTTGAACAGATTCTCCTTATCCTCACCACCATCGTTTCGCTCGAGGCCATCTATATGTCCATCTTCATCCAGATGACGGTCAACCGCCATTCGGAAGGCCTAAGCGCGGTCCAGGAGGACATCGAGGATATCCAGGAGGATGTCGAGGAGATTTCCGAAGACATTGAAGGTATCCAAGAGGAGGTCAAAGAGATCGGAGAGGATGTGGATGAGATTTCCGAAGACATCGAGGATATTTCCGATGAAATCGTTGAAGATGAGGAGGACAAGCATCATCATGACGTCACCAATAGCAAGCTTGAAAAAATCGAAGAGACCCTGCATCGTCTGCTCTCGGACATCGAGGGATTGAAGAAATAAGCAAAGAAAAAACGGACAAGTGTTGCTGTCCGTTTAGAGTGGTAGGCTTGATCCAAACTTTTATTTTTTAGCTCGATCAAGAATTTTTTCAAAAAATATCAAACAGTTTGAGATAAGATCGGATGTTGTATTGCTCTCGATCTGATTTTTTATGATTTCATGAATCGTCTGTAATTTTAGCATATTGCTATTATCAGACAAAAGACATATATCATATAAAGCCTTAGCATCATCTTGCGTTAGGGGGTGAGAGGGAGTAAGAGAATGAATAAGCCTAAGCTTGTATTTTCCATAGCGGCTTTTATAATCGCTCTTTGCCTCAAGACATTGTTTATAAAAATCTAGCACAGCATCTTTTTTGAGGGACTCAAAATAAGAGAGATCTATTCCACAAACCCTCAATCCTTCGCATATTCTTTCAATGTCAAGAGTATATGTGTAGCTCTCATAACGCACTCCTTTTTCAAGAATCACTTTCTTTTGATTATCATTGAACACATCATCCCCAATTGGTTGGAGTATGAGTTGTAGGACCTTGAGTGGCCGGTTTTTCTTGAATCTCATTGAACGCATAACGATCTGCGCGATCGATCCAAATCTATCATAAGCAAAGAATGGCAGTTGTTTATCTATCGGGAGTTCTGTTAGATGAGGTTGTAAATTCATAAAAATCCCAGTTGGTTTTTTGCATATACCAGGTATTTCTTTGAAATAATCAAATACTTTATATTTAACTAAGAGCTCGTAATTGATTCTTCTCCGATATATGATTGCTTTGAGTACCTCATCAAACGGCAGCGCTTGCCAGAAAAGAAGACATTCTTCTTCGGTAAGCTGATCGATCGGAAATGGTGTATCGAGCGAATCAAGAGTCCCGACTACCATTTTTGCCCTCGCTTCATACAAAGCCCTGTGCCTCAACTGATAGGGACTACAAGGGATATCTTCATCAAAACGCACCTTGCCTTTGCAGCAGTATGGGTTATTTGAATACGGCCAAGGAATAAGTATTTCCGGTCGAATCATGCCATTTTTTTTGGCAATCGGATCCATGATTGAAGATTTTCTTGATTTTTTACCTGTAATATAACTTCGATCCAAAAACGGTTTGCCAAATTCTCCAAGTTTTTCAAATAGAGCTTTCCATTTTTCACATTGTTTTTTCTCTAGCCGAATCCTTTTTGTTCTGAATCGGTAGAATTCTTTGTATACATCCGATGGATTGGATGGCAAGCTTTTTGTCCAACCTCGGCGTAATTCCATCACATAATGATCGTACATGATATAACCCCTCTTCTTCCCGAAAACCGTCGGATGCGGTGCGAACAATTCGCGTTGTATTGTTAATTTGCTTCATCTCTATGAAAATTCAAACTTTCGCTTGAAATTTCAATTGAGAGGAGGAAACAGATATTACTAATTTCCTCCAATGTCTGCGGTCTCGCCCTGGCTTATAGATGGCTATTACCTCTATCACTTCATCAGGATTTTCCGCTCTTAGGCAGCTACATATTTTCAAACTCAGACTCAACTGGCTCAAGAAAGTCGCTTTTGACTAAGTAATCAATGATGTGCTGATGATATGACCCATACTCTTCCTTGCTATTGGAAAGCATTTTTTTGGGCATATCAATCAAGCTATCACTGATATACGCGTCGTATAAAGGACTCTTTTTTTCCTCTGCATCCATGAGCTTACGTAATTCCGATAACTCAAAGTTATCCGTAGCAGTCTTATCCATGTCTCTTTTGATGAAAAAAATCACTTGACCTTTCGACATAAATTCTGTCATTTCCTCTTCCCCGAAGAAAACAGTAACGTCATTTTTTGTGATTTTTTCTAGAAACGAGTTTGCCATAGTGGAACGGCGTCCGTTTATGGGTGCAAAAATATCTGCCATTCGTGCATTAGCCATAAAAATTGACTGTGTTGCACGAAATAATTTTGTATGGTATTTGTTTGGGATAGTTTTCATGATATTTTTTCCGATTGATTGTAAGGAACTAAATCTCTATGAAACTTCAAACGAATTTGAAATCTCAATTGAGGGGAGGAGAACGAAGGATAATTTCCAATTATCTTGTTTATCGTTATCTCTTCCGGGTTATGAGCAGTTGCTCGGAATCGGTTTCAGGTACTCACCTGCGGATATATGATTTCAGACATATCCTCGAGAGAAAACTATCTCTCTTGCGGTCTCGCCCTGGCTTATTTATTCCCCAGGATCCCCGCTCAATTTTTAACAGCCCTAATCGAGCACTAAAACCTCTTGCACTTCGCTGTGCGTAGGATGCCAACTATCCGTATGATAATTTTCTCCAACGATTACGAAAGAAGTTGTTCTTAGTCCGTCCTCGACCACGGTTCCGTTATTTGCTACATAAACGGAGGCATCCTTTGGATATTGGTGACGAAGTGCTGAACGCACTTTTCCGACCGCTTTCCTCCGGCTTTTGTACGCACCGAGTATGTCAATCTCGCCGTCTGAAGAAATAAATATCTTGGCAATGTGTATAGTTTTTTTGTTTTGCATGGTATTTCTCCAAATTGTTTTTTAAAATGTTGTGAAAATCGATTCTGCTGCTCATTCTGCATAGTGCGATGAGAGGCATAATCATTTCCACAAGACTTTCATACTTGGAGAAATCCATACTTGCGAGACTGGTTTTCAAAGAACTAAACTATCTCTTTACTGATCTTGAAAAACCAGTATACACCCATATCATAATTTTGTCAAGTGTTTTTACCAAATAATGTATATAAAATTAGTAAAACAGCTTCATAAAGCAATTATAAATACACAAAAAGTGGTATAAAAATATACCACTTTGTATAAAAACGAGATAGAATACAGCTCATCAAGGACACTCGGTATGACACGGAAAGGAGGGGTTGTGGAACCTGGATTCCCGCCTTCGCGGGAATGACACGAGACTAGCCCTAGCCTTTCTTTTTACTGTTCTTGCTCAAGTTGTCGTAGGCGAGGTTGAATATGCTGCGGAGGGTGTCGGCGATGTCTTTACTCCGTATAAAGATGCCGGAAAAGGATTTTCCCATCGTGTTCATACGTACTTTGTCTTTGTAGATGGCGATATCGCAGGTGATAGGGTAGGCTTTTTCATCGATCCGTAAGCGCTCCCCCATCGCATCCGAGGCGAGATCACCGCCTTTGCGGGTATAGAGGACTTTGGCTTTGATATTCTTTTTGTTGCGGATAGTGTGGAAGTATTTTTTTTCGGCTTCCGTGAGAGCTTCATCCATCAGGTCGTTGGGATAGAAGAAATAGGCGAGATCGTTTTTTTCCTCTCCGGCAAAAAATTCTTCGGTGGAGCTGACGATGCCGTCGCGCCCTTCGAAGTATTTGACGACCGGGCGCTCTCCTGATTCGCGGGTGACGGTCTTGAGCATCGGGATGATATCTTTGAGTCGTTTGGATTGTTCTTCGAGGATGATTTTCCGTTTCTCGACATAGGTTTCCAGGCGTTCCGGTTTTTCCGCCTGGTAGTTGGTCTTTTTGCCTATCTGTATCTCGCTGACGAGGCCTTTTTTGGCGAGGGAATCCAAAACGGTGTAGGTGGTCGATCGGTTGATACCGGTTTTTTTGGCAAGCGTGATGACTGATGCTGTATCGACTTGGAGTAGGGCGATATAGATGATCGCTTCCTTTTCATTGAGGCCGAGGTCTTGTAGGTATTTTTCAAGCATAATGCGTGTATCTTAGGAGTATAGTGATATGATACCATACGCTATGCTTTTTTCGTTGTCCCGTCAACCTTTTGATGGTATATTTAAAGCATAAACGTAACTTTATTCTTATGGAAATGATTCGAAATTTCACGGACTTAGGAAAGGATGACACCGCTATCGCTGGAGGGAAGGGAGCTTCTTTGGGTGAGATGACACGGGCTGGCATTAATGTTCCTGACGGTTTCGTGATACCTGCCACTGTTTTTGAAAGTACGTTTCACGGGAGCAATGTATCAAAACAGATCGACGCTCTCCTTGGCGCCGTTGATGATACTGATGTGCAGGCTCTTGAAAAGGTTTCCGCTGCGATACGAACCATAATTCTCGATGCGGTAATTCCTGAAGAAATCACGCAAGAAATCCGGACCCATTTCGAAGGTCTCGGCACAGAATACGTCGCTGTTCGATCGTCCGCAACTGCCGAAGATGGCCATCATTATGCTTTGGCTGGGCAATTGGAGAGTTTTTTGAATACAAACGAAGATACTCTTTTGATGAATATCAAAAAATGCTGGGTATCTTTGTTTTCGTCACGCGCCCTCGCCTATCTTTTTGAAAGCAAATTACCTATCGAAGGAGTTTCCGTAGCCGTCGTGGTTCAAACAATGATCCAATCCGAGGTTTCGGGAACGGCATTTTCCGTTCATCCTGTGACGGGAAATAATGATCAACTGCTTATCGAGGCCGGGTATGGGTTGGGTGAAGCGATCGTGTCTGGACAGATCACGCCTGATAGCTATACGATCGATAAGCATTCCCGAAGCATTGTAGAAACAAGAAATGCTGTTCAGGAGAAAGGCATTTTTCAGAAAAGCGGCGGCGGGAATGAATGGATAGGTATCGATGAAGATAAACGGAACGCACAGAAGCTTTCTTCTGATGAGATTTTGAAATTGTCCGATATCATTCTTGCTATCGAAAGTCATTATGGATTCCCATGCGATATCGAATGGGCGTTTGCCGGAGGGAAATTTTCTATCGTGCAGTCTCGACCGATCACAACGATCGAAGCAATTGAAAAGAATGAACGGTACACGAAAGTTTATACGCGCGAAAACAGTCTTATAGCGCTTCAGATATGGGAAAGGCATCAATGCGAACTTCTGCGTGAGAAACTCGGTAGTGTCGTTCCTTTTTCTATTTTCGATGTCTACGATGGCGTGGCGAGTGTGTATTATCGAGAGGATACTTCTGCTGTGTGGAACACTCTCATAACGGATGCAGTCAAAAAGGATCCGGATTTCATCGCTGAAACGATGTGGTGGTTCGGGGGCTTACTGGATACGTTGGAGACGATATGGTGTCAAGAAAAAGTAGAATCTGCAGAGGATCTTTTGTTATTGGCCGATATCGCGGCTCAGGCGTGGGTAGGGGTTTCTATTTCCTATTTTTTACCATCGCTTCCAAATGTATCTTCGGAATCACAAGATCTCGGAATGGCGTTACGGAAGCGCTCGGTTGATTTCCTTGAGCGTACCGATCATAGTATCCAGAATACATTGAAATATTTGTATCCTGAGCTTGGGGAGCTTACGAAATATATGACGATCGAAGAAGTGCGAAGCGGGAATTTGCCAAGTACGGATGTACTGATGAGTCGCCAGACACACTTTATCTATTTCGGCTTTAAGGTATATGTTGATAGGGATATCCGGGGATTTATTCGGGAACATTCTTTGATGATCGCTCAAGAAAAGGTACCAGAGAGTGTTGAAGAATTGCACGGCCAAGTGGCGATGCGAGGCAGTGTCCAGGGCTTGGTCCGGGTCGTGTATAAGAAATCGGAAATACCGCTCGTACAAGAAGGAGAGATACTCGTGACAGCGATGACGACTCCTGATTATGTCCCGGCGATGCGGAAAGCAGCCGCTTTTGTGACGGATGAAGGAGGTATCACGTGTCATGCGGCTATCGTAGCTCGCGAATTCGGCAAGCCATGCGTCATCGGCACCAAGATAGCTACAAAAGTACTGCATACGGGAGATTTGGTAGAAGTGGATGCGGATACTGGGGTAGTATTGGTATTGGAGCGATAAAGGGAAGTACTTATGAAATAAAAAACGAGCCCTTCCAGGAACTCGTTTTTTATTGGATTGCTACCGTTCCTTAGAAGTGTACCGAGACGGACTTGGAATCGCTTTTGGTGTTGCCGTTGTCGTCGGTGACCTTGACCTCGACATTAAGGGTTGAATTATTTTTCTCAGCCGGGATGGAATAGCTCACGGACGGATGATCGCTGCTGCTTGATCCGATGCCGTTGCCATCGACAGAGAAGGTGACGTCCTTGATACCCAGCGGCGCGTCGACCGATGCGGAGAAAGAAACGCTGGTTGTTGTGGCGTCGCTCGGCGCGGAAAGGCTGATGCTCGGGAGGAATTTGGTGAAGTCGCCCTCCTTGCACTCTTCGGTCGGGACGTCGCCGACGATGGTGTGCTTGGCGTTCTCTTTGTCTTCATACCATTTTTTCACACCCTTTTCCCACTGTTTGTACTGGGAGTCGCGGTCGGGTTTTTCCGGGGTATCGCCGCGAGGGTCGCTCGTATTGACGTAGTAGAGGATATCGTGGCCGCTGATGAAGGTTTTCTTATCGGCTTCCTTATCCGGGCAGTACTTATTGGCGATGCAGTATTTGTCTTCTTTGCCGGGAACCTGGCAGACCTTAAGATCTTTCGCCTCATCGAGCTTTCCGGCGAGCATCAACTTATTCGTTTTCCCGTCGCCATCGCCGATCTCATCCTCGGAGTTGTACTTCGGGAATTCTTCGATAGCGGAGTTCGCAAGCGCCTTATCCATAAAGGCTCGCCAGATAGGGGCGGCGACAACGGAACCGTCAGCACCGGTGGACATCTCCTCGTTCTTACTATTGCCGACCCAGACGCCGGTGGAGAGGGATGGGGTGTAGCCGATGGCCCAGGCATCATGGAAGCCGTTGGTAGTTCCGGTTTTGGCAGCCATAGGGCGGGTGTCGGAACGGAAGGGGTTATTTTCACCGAATATCCAGGCACGATTCTCGTTATTGGAGAGGATGGAGTCGAGCATGGCGACATATTTCTCTTCAACGACACGTTCTCCCGGGTTGTCATGATATTCCTCCAGAACATTTCCTTTGCTGTCCTCGATCTTGAGGATAGCGGTCTGCGGGTGCTTGACGCCGCCCGTGGCAAGGGTGGCATAGGCGCTGACATGATCGAGCAGCTTGACTTCACCGCCGCCGAGCACGAGCGAGAGTCCGTAGCGGTCCGGCTGATTAAGGGAGGTGATGCCGAGAGATTTCGCGAGGGTTAGGGCGTCTTTGACACCGACGAGATAGAGTGTTTTTACGGCAGGGATATTGAGCGATCCCCCGAGCGCTTTCGCAAGAGAAAGCGGCCCATGGAATTTTCCGTCATAATTGTTCGGTGCATATTCCTTGCCGTCATCGGTGGAGAAATTGGTCGGCGTATCATAGATCATCGTTTCCGGAAGATATCCCTTGGTGAAGGCGGTGAGGTAGACATAGGGCTTGAACGAGGAACCTGGCTGGCGATCGCGGATGGAAACATTGACCTGTCCGTCGATGGATTTGTCCCAGTAGTTTTTGGATCCTACCATGGCGAGCACCTGGCCCGTTTTCGGGTCGACAGAAACGAGCGAGGCATTATTGGCCTTATATTTTTCATTCTTGGCGGCGCCATCGCTGATGACCTGCTCGGCGATGACCTGCTTGTCCCAGTCCAGCGTCGTATAGACCTTAAGGCCGTCCTGTTCGATGGTCTGGTCGCCGTATTTGGATTCGAGGTATTCCTTGATATACATCACGAAGTGCGGGGCCTGAATCTTTTCGCTTTGCGGCTTGAGTTTGGCGAGGACATCGGTCTGTTTGGCTTCATCGGCCTGCTCTTGGGTGATATAGCCGGCATTGGCCATTTTCTGTAGCGCGAATTCCTGACGTGCCTTGAGTGCATCGGCGTGGGATCCGTAGGGGGAATAGTAGGATGGCGCATTCGGGAGGGAGGCAAGAAGGGTCGATTCGTCGAGGCCCAGCTCCCTGGCATGCTTGCCGAAAAATGTTTCCGAGGCCGCCTCGATACCATAGGCATTCGATCCATACGGGATTTCATTGAGGTACATGGCGAGGATTTCGTCTTTGGAGAATTTCGTTTCCATTTCGAGGGAAAGGATGACTTCCTTTATCTTTCGTGTAAGGGTTTTTTCGGGAGAGAGGAGAGAGTTTTTGACGAACTGCTGGGTGATGGTGGAGCCTCCTTGCTTGGCGCCACGGTGCAAGACATCCGCCAAGACGGCGCGGACGATGGATGTGAATTTGATGCCGTGATGGGAATAGAATTCCTGATCCTCGAGGGTGATGGTGGCGGTGCGGATGACCTCGGGCATTTCCTCATAAGGGATGAGGGTTCGCTTTTCTTCCCCGTGCACTTCGTACAAAAGGTGCTCCCCGGTCCGGTCATAGATCTTGGTGGATTCGGCAATGAAGCGGCTATTCACCTTGCCTGGGCTTGGCAGGTCTTTGGCGAAGTAGATAAAAAATCCGGCCGTGAAAATGAGCGATCCGATGGCAAGCGCCAAAAAGCTGAGCCACAGGATTTTCCAGATATTTCGTTTCGGATGTTTTCCCTGCGAAGCGGGGGTAGTTGTAAAATTTTCCATAAGGTAGCGTTAATAGAACCACACTCATTCTACAATAAAAGAGCCTCTTTTTCAAGGAAAGGCCTGTTTTGTCAGTCCATATTGACAAAACATACCTCATATGCTATGCTGAGGCGGTATGGAAATAGGGGCCTTTTAAAAAGTGTGAGGGTTGCGGAGCGGTCTTCGTAGCTCTCACACTTTTTGAAATGTGTCGGAGAAAACAGTGCAAGGCGCCCTATGATGGGGTTTCAGTCGTGACCGCGCACGTCCTGCGCGATATTTCCGAGCGATGTATTGACATTTGAGTTCAAATATCGTATTATTAGCTATCCGACAGAAGTGTATACGTCAAAACGTGGTATTTCTATTCAAACCGTTTGTCATTAACCATCTTACATGAACGTCACTGATTATCTTTTGCTGTTTGAACGGCTCTAGGAGATGAAGTGGCATTTTTTTTGAGCGACTCGATCTATGAAAGAAGTATTGATTCTCTTTGGCAAGAGCGATTGGAAAAACCCCCATCCCTTCATCAATGAAGAATACCGATCTTCATACGAGTATTTCTATACCCTCTGCAGGCAAAGCAATATCCGCATGTATCGCGCGTCGTATCAGTGGTATGATCATGAAAAGCGCGTATTTGAGCATGCTTGGACCTATGAGGGGAAGTGCGGGGGTTGGAAGATGGTCTCCGGTATCAGGCCGGATCTCATATACGACAAGACCAAATCCGGATCGGAAGCGCAGCAGGCCAAGGAGCATATCAGCGAGGACTACTCCTTCATCAACGATCTGAATTTTACGAAAATCATCGATAATAAATTCGTGACCAGTCTGATTTTCCCGAAGTGGTCGAAGAAAAATTGGTTCGTAAAAACGAAGGCCGATATACGGAAACTGTTGCCGGAGCTTCAAAGCAACAAGATAGTCATCAAGCCGATAAGCGAAAGCGGCGGCAAAGGCATCCATATCATCGATAAAAAGGATCTTGCCGATCTGGTGTTTTGCGGTGAGAATATCGTTCAGGAGTTTATCGATTCATCTGGGGGCGTTCCGGGAATAAGCGGTAAGGCGCATGATCTGAGATTGGTGTTTGCGGGCGATAAGCTTATTTATGCATATATCCGTGAGCCGAAGGATGGAAGTCTTTTGGCGAATGTTTTGCAAGGGGGAGCGTTGACCATAGTGCCGATCGAACAGATCCCCGCATCTTTGGATCCTATCGTGTCGGCTGTCAATGAAACCTTCCGTTCGTTTTCGAATAGGATTTTTTCCATAGACGTCATGTTCGACGAGTGCTCGAATCCGTGGATAGTGGAGCTCAATTCGATGCCGGGACTCTTTTTTACCACGGAAGAAAAACCGTATATGGCGAAGCTGTATCGGGAATTGGTGAAGATGTTCAAGAGGCAGTTTACTAGAGGTGTGTGTATGCAGGATATCTTGCCTGCGCCGTCGGCCTGGTTGCCGGATAAGGCACAGATCGAATCGCGAACCATAAAGGTCGGTGGTGCCCCTGATCAACGGAATGCCGGCGTCCCGGTTTATGTAAATATCTTACCGAAATAGATATAGAATACTTATGATGGGCGGAAAAGAGCGCACACAAAAAGACACTCGTTAATGAGTGTCTTTTTGCTTATTTATTGACGTCGATCAGGAATTTCCGCAGATTCCTTTTACCGACGATGACCGGATATTCAAGATGCGAGCGGTTGATCAGGGTCACCTTGGCAGGGATGGTAATGCCGTCCAATTCGATCTGTATCCGCACGATGATACGGTAGGTGACGCCATGCGATGATTTGACAGGGACAGTGCTGATGACATGCGGGATATGCTCGAACATTTTCCAGCGATCCTTTTTGGAGAGTTCCGAAAGCTCGCTCCATTCCTTGCTCGCGCGCAGGTACTCGTCGACGGTTTTGTCAAATCCGAGTTCTCGGGCAATCCCAAGATCGATGGCGGTCGAGTCGGCGCCGGTATCGATCTTGGCGTTCACCTCGATACTTTTGCCATCGATGCCGATAAGTCTCGCTTTGGCAACGGTGCCAATAACTTTTTTTCCGGAAATTTCTTCGAGTTCTTCCTGGATTTCACCGCCGAAAAGATCCATACCCATACGCACCCCGCGTAGGACGCTTTTCACCCTAAGCCCTTTGACCCGTTCGAGTCGGTTTTTGAGTCCGTCAAGGTTGGCGAGCTGAATGGAAAGCCCCGGGCGGGCATTGAGCTCGAGAAAGGCGGGCCCAAGCTCGCGATCGATAGCGATGTCAGCGCCCAAGAATCCGAGTCCGGACACTTGTTGGGCCTTCACGGCCATCGTGAGGATGTCTTTCCAATAAGGAATCTTGATACCGGAAAGTGCAAGTCGAGTTCCGGGGGCGTATTCGACGATTTTCCCCTTGCCCAAAACGGCGGTGGTGGTGGTGCCGGAAGCAAGGTCGATGCCGAGCCCGATGGCTCCTTGCTGGAGATTAGCTTTTCCTCCGGATTCTTTCGTCGGTAAGCGGAGCATGGCCATGACAGGGATGCTGTTGAAGACGATGACACGGATATCGGGAATACCCTTGTAGGCGTATGGTTTGAAAAGCTTGAGCAGCGTGAGACGTTCCTCGAAGAAAGCGATGTCGGGCGTATTGGAAAGAGAGAAGGATCCGTCGAGGATATTGCGGATATGTGCCTGTATATCCGAAAGCGTTACCGGGGAACCATTGGCTTTGACCCAGGTATTTTCACGATTTTTTTTCTTGCCATAGACAACCACGATGCCCTCGCCACCGAAGCCGCGGTTCGGCTTGAGCGCGAAACTTGAGGGCAGCGTGCTCCAATCGAAATGCTCCAACTGTTCGATGGTGGAAATTTTGGCGATTAATCGGGATGTGGGGAGGCCGTTTTTCTTCAGGACCCGTTTGCAGAGAATCTTGTCATCGGAAATTCGCTTACCTTTTTTGCGATTGTACGGACGGATATAGTCAAGGTTGCGCGCATTCATCCCGAGTATGCCCCGACTTTTTTTGAAGGCTTCAAACATAAGAAAATACTTTATATGCTGAATAAAGAGGGGTTAGTTTTGGTCGAATATTTTGCGGAAACGAAGGTATTCCATGACGCGCAGACCGGTCCATTTGCCGAGCCAGACATTGATGGGCAATGTGATGAGGACGACCCATGGGTGGGCGATGATGAGCTCGATGAGGACATGGTAGCGGACGATGGCATAGCCGATAAGCGAAATGCCGAGTGTTTCGAGTGCTAGGATGGTGGCAGTCTTGTCGCCCTTCTCGATTTGAGTGGCGATGAATTTTTCGACGAGCGTGATCATGATGAGCAGCGGGAAAATCGAGACGGAAGCCAAACCGGTGCGATTGAATGATCCGCCAATGACGAGCATAGTAAGCGTGGTGAGCGCGACGATGGTGAGTGTTATCGCGACGCGCGGGAGGTAGAGCAATCGGAAGTGTTTTAAGAGGATGCGAGAAAGCATTCCGGTGATGATGATGCTCAAAAATATCGCGATGCCGTATTTGATACCCTTAGGATCGAATGCCAGGAAGGCGAAGGTCACGATGGAGGGCGTATAGATACCGAAGGCCTTGATGCCGATGATCTGGCGGAAGAAAGCAACGAGCGTCGCGACGATCGGCAGCATGAGGAGCAGTACGATGGTGTCGAGCGGCACGCCTTGGAGTATGAAAAAGTCTATAAGTGGGTGGACGGACATACGAATATTTTATGAAGGATTAGTGGTAACATATTCTTATTTGCTACGACGTCAGATTCATCTTCCGACTATTGATATGGCACAGCGCGAGCGCGAGCGCATCGGCCGTATCGTCGGGTTTGGGAATATGATCGAGCTTGAGTATGTTTTTGACCATCATCTGCACCTGCTTTTTTTCGGCTCTACCATAGCCCGTAAGGGATTGTTTTACCTGAAGCGGAGTGTATTCGAACATCCTAACCCGTAATGTCTCAAGCGTCAAGAGAATCGCTCCTCGGGCCTGGCTGACCGACATGACCGTGGTGACGTTCTTGAAAAAGAAAAGCTCCTCGACGGAGGCCTCGTCGGGCCGGTGCTGCCTAATGATTTCGGTCAGGTCTTTCGCGATTTCAAGCAGTCGCTCTGAGAGACGCTTATCTTTGGAGGTGCTGATATGGCCGTAAGCAAGGGGTGTCACCCTACCTTTTATTTCCTCGACGATGGCCCATCCGACGATGGCTGTTCCGGGATCGATACCGAGAATTTTCATAAGGTGTCAGCCATGGACGCAATGCCTGCGCGCATTGTGTGTCAGCGCTGAAAGTTCAAGAGATTATCTCTTTATATATTAGCATAGACTGTCTGAACATCATCATGATCTTCCAGTTTTTCGATCAATGCTTCGCACTGCGCGAGCTGCTCGGGGGTTGGTGTGGCCTTCTGGGTCGGAATAAAAGAGAGACCGGCGTCCTTGATATCGAAACCCTGCTTTTCGAGCTGTTCTTTCGTGGACTGTAGATCCTCGATCTTGGTATAGATGGCGAATATGCCGTCCTCTTCGAAAAACGCGATGTCGTCGGCGCCGGCTTCGATGGCCTGCATCTCGAGGTCATCTTTGCTTCTCCCGGCGATTTCGATGATGATTTCTCCGACCTGGCGGAACATGAAACTCACCGAGCCGCTCGGCACCATTTTGCCGTTCGTTTTCGTGAGTATCGTTTTGACTTCGCTGACGGTCCGGTTGCGGTTATCGGTCGCGGTCTTGATGAGGAGCGCGATATTGCCCGGGCCATAGCCCTCGTAAAGGTTTTCTTCGATAGTGGCGCCATCTTTGAGTTCTCCCGTACCCCGCTTGATGGCGCGCTCGATGTTTTCCTTGGGCATATTCATGCTGCGCGCCTGATCGATCGCGATACGCAGCTTGAAGTTGGTGTCAGGATCACCGCCGCCTTCGCGGGCTGCGATGGTGACGATACGACCGTATTTGGTGAATATATTGGCGCGCTTGGCATCATTGACCCCTTTGCGCTGCTTTATTCCTGCCCAGTGTGAGTGTCCTGACATACTCGTAGAGCAGAACGTACGCGTTTGATGCATTTCCTGTGTGCGTTCAGAATGGCATGCAAGCGCGTACGTTCTGGCATTATCTTCATTACTGATTCAATGGTACAAGAAAAAGGCCCGATAATCAAGGAATAATAGGAAAATTAAATCCCCTTAGCGGCATCGCGGTGCCGATAAGGGGATACAATCTCCATTGAGAGTGAAAGCGGGAGGGTTTCAGATCGTGACCGTGTATCGCGCGTATTGCTCATGTGGGAACAATGTCGCGAAGAAAGCGATGAATGTCGTATCGGACTGCAATGCTTCCTGTATAGACCCAAGGTCGGTTGATGCCTGCCCGAAAAGCAGGGCCTGTCGGGATATATCACGACGCAACATCCGTATATACTCCAGCACAGCTGCTTCCATTCGGATGACACAAGTGCTCAGGTCGAGTTCTTTTTTCAGGAAGTCCTCGATATCGACATACTCTACGACACCCCGGATGCTTATCTCTAGCGCTCGATTGAGGTCGCGAAACGTTTGCAGTTCAGGGGTGATGACGGTGGCTTCGTCTGCAATGGTGAACGTCGTGATGAGGCGCAGGTACATATCTGCCACGCTGCGAGCCCTACGAATGAGCGGAAGATCTTCCATGTAAGGCGATATGCTATGTGTATGCGTTTCTTTATGGCAGGACTGCCACTGATGATACGCCTTACTGAGCCGTTGCAGCTGCTCTATGATGGCAGACGCTTCCTTGCGGGGAAATGTCGAAACGAAATAACTCAGCCAGAGGTGCTGAATTTCATTAAGCTGTTTCCTTTGAGCATGCTTTCCCGAAGATACAGAGGAACACAATATCCAGGACGCCAGAGTGATCGCGAACAACAAAACCGTGGGAAAGGTGATGATTTCAACCGTATCGATACTTTCGAACCGTATCGCGGACCATAGGCATGCTATGATAAGTATGCTTATGCTGGTGAGCGTGTTACGGGTATACATAATAAGTGTATATGTTTTCACGTGAGTTCTCCTCAAAATTGATTGTCAAAAAGACTCTCCTATCGGAAGTCTCGAACCGTACTACATTGTGACGATAGCTGTTTTTTACTGTGTTGTCAACCGAAATCGCGGTTTTCCTTGCCGTGATAAACCGATAAGAAGACGTATATCATACACCCTTATGCCTGAATTGCCGGAAGTGCAGACCGTGGTCTCCCAGCTTGAGGAAAAAGTCACGGGCAAAACCATCAAGAGCGTATGGAGCGAGTGGCTCAAGGCCGTCCGCCCGTCTTTGGCGATTTTCGAAAGAAGGGTGATCGGTGCGAAAATTGTCGAGACGAGGCGGAAGGGGAAGCATATTGTTTTGGATCTGGATAATGACTTTTCTATCGTCATCCACCTTAAGATGACGGGGCATCTCTTGGTGAAGCATGACGCGAATCGGGATAGCGAGGCGTTTAGGGATCCGTATAATCAGTTCATCCATCACATCCTTACCTTTGCCGATGGCACGACGCTCGAGTTTTCGGATATGCGCAAATTCGGCTGGATGGAAGCGATGCCGACCGCTGGTGTCGAAACGCTTCCGAGTATCGCCTCGCTCGGTATCGATGCGCTTTCGGAAGAGCTCACGCCGAAAACGTTCGATGCCATCATCGAGAAAAAAGGGAAGTCAAAAATCGGCGCGCTCCTGCTTGATCAAACTATCATCGCCGGTATCGGGAATATCTATCGTAGTGAGGCCCTGTTCCAATCAGGCATACTGCCAGAGCGTTTGGCATCGAGCCTATCGAAGGCGCAGCGGCATGCTCTTTTGATGCGGATCAAAAAGGTATTGCGTAAGGCGCTCACCTTTCGAGGGATGTCCGATGGTGATTTTCGTGACACGGACGGCCGCGAGGGAGAATTTCAGAAAATCTTGGGCGTCTATGGACGCGATGGAAAACCCTGCCCGAAATGTGGTACAATGATACAGCGAGTAAGAATAGGGCAGAGGAGTGCATTCTTTTGCCCTACGTGTCAGCGATAAGCGTTCGCTTTAATTATATATTCGAATATGACTACAAAACAAAAGGTAGTGATAGTGGTTACAGTGGTCGCTATCGTGGCGGTCGGAGCATATTTCTTCAGGGATAAATTAGGGATAGGGAAAATAAAAACCAAGCAGATAGAGATCAACAACAATAAACAGCAGGCGATAGAGGATGCCGGCCCCGCCAATACCGGTCCTGTCAGCCCGATTTCTGGGGTTGAATGCGAGAATTGGAACAAACGCCCGATCGCGGTGATGCAGCCGGCGGATGTTTCGGCCCGTCCAGCGGCGGGATTTTCCCAGGCGGATATGGTGTTTGAGATGCCGGTATTCACTAATGCGAATACGCGTCTTATGGGAGTCTATCTGTGCGATATCCCGAAGGATATAGGCTCGATGCGCAGCGCTCGCCATGACTACCTGCCTTTGGCAAAGGGATTGGATGCCGTGTTCGTGTCGTGGGGATATTCGAAGTTCGCGGAAACCTTGCTCAGTCGGAAGGTTATCGACAATATCGATTGTATGACCACGTCATATTGCCCTCGTTGGACCGGAGCGGATCGGACGGCGAAGATGAAGCTTGAGGACACAGGACGCATCCCCAAGACGGGCGTCGAGCAAGCGATGAAGGATCTTCAGTATCGGACGACGGGCGAGTTTTCCGGTTATCCGCACCAGGCGGAAGCGGCGGTCGAATCGCGACCGAGCGGCGGTCACTTGCGACTGGCTTATCCGAACCCGTACGATGTCTCCTATGACTATGATGCCGTTACCAATAGTTTCGTAAGAACATGGGATGGCGTGGCGGACACGGACAAGAACAATGGCAATCGCATCGCTCCGAAAAATATCGTGGTGATGATCGTGGACGATGAACAGATCAAGCTGAGCACGGACTATAAGGCTCGCGGCGTGCAGGATCCGTGGGAGCTGGTGCCGGAGCATGATCGCGCCGGTCTGGACTATGGTGGCGTTGGTCGCTATAACAACCTGAATATGGGGGATCCATGGTTCGACACCAAGGACAATGGGGATGCGTTTTTCTACTTCAACGGAAAGGAATACAAGGGGACATGGAAGAAGGATAAGAGCAAACTCGAGAGCAAACTCACTTTCTTTAATGAGGATGGCACTGAAGTGAAATTCGTTCCGGGAGAAATCTGGGTCAATGTTATGGAACCGGGCATGGGTATCAAGTGGGAGCCGGCCGCATAGGGGTCATGAACGGGAAACATTAAAAGAGCGGATTGAAAACCGTTCTTTTTCCTTTCGAAAAAAGCCAATTTGAGCTATACTGAGGGTATGATTATCTTTTTGTACGGCGAGGATGCCTTCCGTTCCCGCGAAAAACTGACACAGCTTCGCAGCGCCTATCTGGAGAAGAATCCTTCTTCCGGATTGTTCGAATTCGACGGCGATAGCTCCTCGGAGGATGTGGTCAAGATCATGAAACAGACCCTGAATGAATCGGGACTGTTCGCGACCAAGAAATTGGTGATAGCCAGGCGGTTTACGGAAGGATCTGAGTCCATCCAAAAGAAACTGATAGATTTTTTGGAAGAGAAGATCGCGTCCATCGATGCGGACAAGGATAATATCCTGATTTTCTGGGAAGCGAAAATGCCCAAGAAAACCAATGTACTGTATAAGTTGCTGGACAAGCAGGTGGCCAAGAAGCAGCGGTTCGAAACCCTCAAAGGCGTGCGATTGGAACAGTGGATCGTCCATCGCATCCATATGATCGATGCGGGGACGAATATCGAAAACCGGGCCCTTCCGCTTCTGATTTCCGAGATGGGGGATGATCTGCTCGCTTTGGAAAATGAATTGCGGAAGCTCACGGATTTTTGCGAAGACAAGCGGATATCCGAAAAGGATGTCGCATTGTTTGTAGCGCAGTCCGTGAGGAGCTTGGTGTTCGAGGCGCTCGAGGCGCTCGCTTCGGGCAATCGGGCCAAGGCGCTGCGTCTGTTTGAGGAGCAACTGGAGAAGGGTGAGAACGCCCTCTATCTGCTCTCGATGTGCGCGTGGCAGATGCGCAATCTGCTCAAGGTGGCGGATGGGTATGCGGATGGGTGCCGGCAGGCACCGCTTTTGGCCAAGGAGACCAAGCTCCATCCGTTCGTGGTGCAAAAACTCCTGCGTCAGATCGGCCACTTCCCGCTCGAGAGGATCAGACAGGATTTTTCGCTTCTGGCAAATTTGGATACGCAGGCCAAGACCGGAGCGCTCGATCCTAAGCTGGCACTGGATATGTTCGTGATGAAAGCGTGATCGCATCGTGTACGGATACGAAAAACAGACTCGTCCGAGTCTATTTTTTTGGCGTTTGTCGAAGCGAAGATTACTTGGCAGCGGCTTTCTTAGCAGGAGCCTTTTTGACGGCTTTCTTCGCCACTTTCTTGGTGACTGTCTTTTTTGCTGCAGCTTTCTTCGCGGGTTTTTTGACGGCGGCGACAACCTTTCCGATAGAATTCTTCACAAGCGTGTTGAGGCGGGATTTCTTGCGGGCAGCGGTGTTTTTCTTGAGCACTTTCTTCTGAGCTGCCTTGTCCAGGAACTTGATAGCGCTCTTCAACCACTTCTGCGCCTCATCGGTGTTGCCAGCCTTCACGGCCTCGCGGGTTTTTTTGATAGCGCCCTTGAATGTTCCTTTGACGATTTTGTTACGAGCGGTCTTTCGCTCGGTAACGCGCATGTATTTCTTAGCTGAATCTTTGATCGGCATATCCTTGTTGTTTAGATGTCCCTACGAGAGCATTGGAGCGACACCGTGAAATTAAATGTTTTTAGATACTTTTTCTTGCAAACGGACTCCTTCTTTTGTACCACATCGTTTTATTTTTGGCAAGCAAAGGAAGAAATGATAGACTAAGGGAGGCCCTACCGCATACTCGTAAGCGGTGATGTATTCGCTTTCAAGCCTGACAGGATCGGCGCTCTCACAAGGAGATTTTTTCAAGAGAGGGAAGATAACATCTGAACAGGTTTTGCTTTTTCGGATCTACCGGCATACCGCGCCTAGATGTCAGGCTTTCAATCAAACACATAACCCCTTACTCAGTCCCTTTCTGTCTTTTTGTTTCTTACTTCTTTTATCCTCTAACCAATACCGCTATGATCGCACAAATCCAAGGAACGGTTTCGTATATGAAAGAAAACGCCGCGGTGATCATGGTTTCTGGTGTCGGCTACAAGGTGTTCGTGTCGCCCTATACGCTCGGCAATATCGCGGGCGGCGGCACCGTAACGCTGCACACGCACACCTATGTCCGAGAGGATTCCTTGTCACTCTACGGTTTCTTGACGGTTGAGGAATTGGATATGTTCGAATTGCTTATTTCGGTATCGGGTATCGGGCCCAAGGCGGGATTGGGCATCCTTTCCATTTCGGATCCCAATACGCTCCGGGCCGCGATCATCAATCATGACGCCTCCATTTTGACGCGCGTTTCGGGTGTGGGGAAGAAAACCGCTGAGCGGGTCATCCTTGATCTGGAAAACAAAGTCGGGAACATTTCGGAAATACATCGTACGGGTGCGGTGCTCGATACGGATGCGATGGATGCACTGACAGCGATGGGCTACGCCGTGGCGGAAGCTCGCGAAGCGCTCAAGATGGCGCCGGCGGATATGACCGATGTCGGAGAGAAGGTGAAATTCGCTTTGAAGCATTTGGGAAGGAAATAGTCAGGAGCAAGTATTTGACTTCAAATCTGACAAGATGTGATTGTTTTCATGAGTAGATTTTTAGGATGGGAAGAAAATGCCGGAAGGGCGAAGTGTTTGATTGAAAGCCTGACATTTAGGCGCGGTATGCTGATAGATCCGAAAAAGCAAAACCTGTTCAGATGTTATCTTCCCTCTCTTGAAAAAATCTCCCCGTGAGAGCGCCGATCTTGTCAGGCTTGAAAGCGAATACTTCGCCCTTCCGGCATTAACCATATAGAGGTACGTACACGCATGAATCGAACAATCCAGGAACAGATGAAGTTTTTGCAGGAACATATCGCGGATGGCGGTTTTTTGCAGTCGCAGGAGTGGATGGGGTTTCAGGAATGTTTGGGTCGGCGAACCTTTCATTTCGAGGGAGAGGGGTGCTTTGCGAATGTTATCGAGCATACCTTGCCGTGGGTGGGGAAGTATTGGTATATCCCTCGTGGTCCGGTAATCGCGAGCGATAAGTATGAAGATATCGGAGTCGCGCGATTTTTAGAGGATATTTCCAGGAAGGCTCGGCAGGAGCGTATCGGGTGGATCCGGATAGAGCCGGCGGATGAGGCGATGATGCGAGTGTGGGCGGAGGTGTCGGATGTCGGGGTGAGAAAAACGGCGCATGATGTGCAGCCCAAGGAAATTCTGGTGATGCCTATCGATGGCGACGAGAAAGGTATCTTGGCGGATATGAAACCAAAGACACGCTATAATATCCGTTTGGCACAGAAGAAGGGCGTGAGGGTATTCGTCTCCCGTGAACAACAACATATCGATGCGTTCTGCGATTTGGTGGAAATCACCGCCAAGCGCGACGGCATCGTGCCGCATCCGAGGTCGCATTATCAGAAAATGCTCCAGATGATTCCCGACGATACGCTCAAACTGTATCTGGCGGAATATGAGGGAAAAATCGTCGCGGCCAATCTGGTCGTGTTCTTCGGAACCTATGCGACGTATCTGCATGGCGCGTCAGGCAATGAATATCGGGAAGTCATGGCACCCTCTCTTTTGCAGTGGCACCAGATACAGGATGCCAAAAAGCACGGCTGCCTTCGGTATGATTTCGGCGGTGTGAAAACTAAGGGTACGGAGAATGACTGGTCCGGCATTACCCGTTTCAAACAGGGTTTTACGCCACGTCAGGAAACGACGCATTTTTTGGGAAGCTATGACGTGCTTATTGCAAAAAATCAGTATAGGCTTTATCGTATACTGCAGGGCCTCAAAAGACTCTCGAGAAATCTCGGAAGAATCGCTCAGGTACGGCGGTAGTAGGAATGAGAGGCATTATCCATTTTTAATACAACGGTATGATCGGAAAGGAGTTGCAAAGTGTCGGTTTGCATGAGAAGGAAGCGAAAGTCTATCTGGCGGCATTGGAATTGGGCAAGGGGACAGCGCAGCAAATATCTCTCAAGTCAGGATTGAAGCGGCCGACGACCTATGTGGTGATAGAGGATCTGATGCAGCAAGGGCTTATTTCGAGCTTCTACGAAGGCAAGAAACAGTACTTTGTCGCGGAGAATCCGGAACGCTTGGTGGATATGCTTCAGAAGCAGCGCCAGGAAGTTTCCAAAAAAGAGGATCAGCTCAAAATGATTATGCCGCAGCTGCAATCCATCAATAACCGCCAGGCGGATAAACCGGTTGTGAAATACTATGAAGGGAAAGAAGGCGTGATATCCATGGTTCAGGACTGCACGAAATCGGCGTATGGGCAAGAAATCTGCATGGCCTATTCCCGTGACGCTATCAAGAATGTCTTCGACAGTAAGACATTGGACAAATTTCGCGAGGATCGCTTGAGTCAGAATATCAAGGTGAGAGCTCTTTACACGTCGCGCGACAATGAAGTCGGAGATGTTTCGAAGACGAGGGCGGTGAGGTTATCCCAGGAGGATTTGCCGATCGATTGTGATATTGCCATTTATGACAACAAAGTCAGGATCGCGTCATTGAAAAATAGGATTATCGGGGTGGTGATAGAAGATAAGGAAATCGCCAAGGCGTTCAAGGCGATATACGAATTGGCTTGGGAAGGGGTTCACTCTCAGAAATAGGGTCGCAGGCGGTGGAGATGAATAGTCTATAAAAGTTAAATGTCCCCTATTCTCGTTGAGATTAGGGGACATTGTTTGGGTCGCAGTTGCGTTTTAATGGCTCATGACCTTCTCCTTATCGGGAGTGTAGTTGTGGGTGGATGATACCGACACTGAATCCTTCAGGCGATATCATTATTGCGATACTTCTATAATACGCATAGCCCTGAACTTTTGTCAAGGGCTGTTGCGAAAAAATTGGGCGCCGCGCCGCTGACCTCTTAGGTTATGAGTCCTCCAGTAATACAGGAACACCATTCCGGATGTGTGTATATCGCAATAAGGACCGAAGCGCAAGAGATCGAGCGCGGCATTGCACTGAGGAGTGTACCTTATTATTTGCCTTGCGTCAAGCTTTCTGTATAATAGGGTACATATATCCCTTAGATTCAGACGGTATGCATTATATGAAATCTTTGGTGCCGCAGCGGGTGAAAAACGTCTATCATTTCGCTCAGGCGGTGTTGGCGAATGTTTGGTACGGCTTTCCATCAAGGAAGCTTCGGATTATCGGCGTGACCGGTACGGACGGCAAGACCACGACCGTGCAGCTTATCGCGCGGATTTTCGAAGAGGCGGGGCAGAAGGTGGCCTTGGCTTCGACCATCAATTTCAAGATCGGTGACAAAGAATGGGTGAATACTTCGAAGTATACGACACTCGGGAGTTTTGCGACCCAGAAATTTTTGAAGCAGGCAGCGCAGGAAAAATGCGATGTCGTGATTGTGGAAACCGGTTCGCATGCACTCGACCAGTATCGGGTGTGGGGCATCGCTTATGCCGTGGCCGTTATCACTAATGTGACACGAGAGCATTTGGATTATCACAAGACCATGGAGCGCTACAGGCGGGCGAAAAAGCGGCTTTTTGGCCAGGCGAAAGTGGCGGTGGTCAATTTGGATATGGAGAACCCGGAAGAATTTTTGGAAGGAAACTATGAAAAGCGTATAACCTATAGTATGCAGGATCCATCCGCCGCGGTGCTGGCGCACGATATCGCGCTTCGCCTGGAGGGCTCGACGTTTCAGATCGAACAGCAGGCTTTTGAGCTGGCTCTCCCGGGGATGTTTAATGTCGAGAACGCGTTGGCGGCGATCGGCGTCGGCGTGGCGTCGGATATTTCACTTGATATCATGGCGAAGGCTTTGAAAAAAGTGACCGGCGTTCCTGGTCGCATGGAAAAAGTTTCCAATGCGCGCGGGCTTGAGATACTGATCGACTATGCGGTGACGCCCAATGCTTTGGAAAAGCTGTACAGTCTCGTTTCCACCATGAGGCCGCGCAAGACATCTCAGATTATCGCCGTGCTCGGGGCCTGCGGAGAGCGTGATCGAGGGAAGCGTCCGATTATGGGCGAAATCGTCTCATCGTACGCGGATATCGTTATTCTGACCAATGAGGATCCGTATCACGAGAGTCCTCAACGCATCATAAGCGAGATAGCTAGGGGTGTTACGGGAAAGAAGCGGGGGAAGAATTATTTTTACATCTTGAATCGCAAGAAAGCCATCGCCAAGGCCTTGAAATTGGCACAAGAGAGCGATATCATCGTGATTACCGGTAAGGGTGCCGAGGAAACCATGGCGATAGGAGAGGAACGCATCCCATGGAATGATAAGCGCGTCGTTGAAGAATTGCTGAATGCATAAGGCGAAATGAGATCGATAAAACCCTTGAGAAATCAAGGGTTTTATGCTGCGAGAGCGGACAAAAGATTTAGAGAATGAAGGCCGTAATGAGAAGCGTGAGAACGATGCCGCAGAGCGCGCCGACAACGACTTCTGCCGGTTTGTGCCCTACGCGTTCTTTGAGGGCCGGAAATTTGTCCGGGTCGAGGTTGAGGTGGGTGACGATGTCGTTGATATGCTTCGCGTATTGGCCCATATAGACGCGCAGACGCAGAGCATCCATGATGACGATGATGGCCATGATGAAGGCGATGGCGAATGCGGAGGAATGGTAGCCCTCGAAAATCCACATCGTCGTGACGAGCGAGAGGACATAGGCGGTGTGGGCGCTGGGCATATGGCCATAGGCGATGGAGTAGTTGATGTTCCAGCCGTGCTTGCGGATATAGTTGAGGAACTTGATGCCTTCGGTGATGATTCCGACAGCGATAGGGATAACGAAGAGGGCGACTGAGTGGGTGAAAATCATAATTTTTGATAGAGTGTATTATTGCCATCAGTATAGCATATCTGTGCGCCTTCGCAGAAATATGCTATGATGGTCTTGTGAAGGGGATAACTTATTTTATTACATGCGTTTATGGGAACAGGAATTATTGCATTGATCGTCGCCGCCGTACTGGTGCTGTGGCTTATCGCTACCTACAACGGTCTGATCCGATTGAAGAATCGCGTGGATGAAGCCTGGAGCGACATCGACGTGCAGCTCAAGCGACGTTATGACCTTATCCCGAATCTCGTGAACACGGTCAAGGGCTATGCGACGCACGAAAAGGAATTGTTCGAAAAAGTGACCGAGGCACGGACCCGCGCGATGAGTGCGGGCACGACCGCCGACAAGGCTGATGCGGAAAACGTGCTTTCAGGAACGCTCAAAACATTGTTCGCGGTTTCGGAGAATTACCCGGAGCTTAAGGCCAATGTCAATTTCTTGGAATTGCAGCGCGAGCTTTCCGATACGGAGAATAAGATCCAAGCCTCCCGTCGTTTTTTTAATGGCAATGTCATGGAATACAATACCAAGATCCAGGTCTTTCCGACCAATCTGTTCGCGGGCATGCTCAATTTCACCAAGCGGGATTTCTTCGAGGTTGACGGCGCCGAGCGCGAGCCGGTCAAAGTGGCGTTTTAAGTTCGCTAACGCATCAAGAAGAAAGGCTTTGTCGTTCGCGCAGAGCCTTTTCTTTTCCAAAATATATGCCGACACTCTATACTCATTATGACAATAACACGCGCCTGACTTGGGTGTATATGACCCTGTTTTTAGTATTCGTCATCGGCGTTGGCTATGTGTTCGCGCAGGCGATGAATTCCAGCGGTATCCTCTATGCCTCCGTTATCTTTTCGGTGCTGATGAGCTTCGGATCGTATTGGTGGAGTGATAAAATTGTGCTCTCGATGAGCAATGCCACTTTGGTGGAATTCGAAACCAATAAAGAGTTATACCGGTTGGTGGAAAACCTGTGCATTACTGCCGGATTACCCACACCGAAAATATATATCATTAACGATTCTGCCATGAACGCTTTTGCGACAGGGCGCGACCCCAAGCACGGCGTCGTGTGCCTGACGACTGGTATCATCGATCGCCTCGATAAGGCGGAACTTGAGGGTGTTATCGCGCATGAACTCTCGCATATCGGTAATCGGGATATCCTGCTTTCGACCGTCGTGGTGGTGATGGTCGGCTTTATCGCTTTGCTTGCGGACTGGTTCCGTCATTGGGCATTTTTTGGCGGAAGCTCCGATGACGAGCGGCCGGCGCAGATAAAGATAGTCTTCATGGTCGCGGCGATCGCGCTTTCCATCCTGGCACCGATCGCAGGCATGATGATGCAGCTGGCGATTTCGCGCAAGCGGGAATTTTTGGCGGATGCCTCCGGAGCGCTTTTGACGCGTTATCCGGAAGGATTGGCCAGCGCTCTGGAAAAAATATCGCATGACACTGAACCGCTCGAGGTGGCTAATCGTGCGACGGCCCATCTGTTTATCGCCAATCCCTTCAAAGGCGTCCGCGTTTCCGCATTATTTATGACCCATCCCCCTATCCAGGAGCGTATCGCGGCGCTTCGCGGTATGAAATTGTAGACTGCTATGGAACAATACCTCTGGACCAAGCATGCGGTATTCAAGATGAAGTACTACGGATTAAGCAAACAAAAGGTATCCGGCGTGATTCGTCGTCCGGATCGTGTTGAAAAGGGAGTTGTCGGCAATAACACCGTCGCGGTGATGCAGGCGGTCTCGCCGAAGATGCAAGATGGTAAAAAGATATGGAAGCAGGAAGTCTGGGTTATGTATCAGAAGAAGAAAGTGAAAAAAAATCAGTTAGGCGCGCGCACTCAGAATCAAACGGTCGCACGTTTGCAGAAGCTTTTAGATCGAGATGGGGTGACAACTATCATCAGCGCGTGGCGGTATCCGGGCGTGAGCCCCAAGAATAACCCGATACCGGAGGAGATACTGCAAGAGATATTGGATACTCAGTGTATCTAATGGGAATTTGACACATGCTGTCGGGCGTGCTATATATTCTATACGTCCTAAAAATAAGAGGGAATATGGGGATGCTTGACAGGATTCTTCAGGCATGCTAGTTTTAAAAAACTGTGATAAGGAAATGGGAGATAGAGAAGCGTTCCCATGGTCATCCCAAGAAATCATTGAAAAAGACAAAAAAACTGATCTTTGCTTCAGGGGGATGCATGTCGCGAGCCTGAATCAAAGATTAGTTTTTTTGACAATCGAATAGATTTGCAATGTTGCAAACGTCAAAAAACGCGTGGATTTACTGATTATGTCGCCTGTTTCGCAGTATGAGACAGAGAACGTAGTGAGTAGATGCATTCCACCTGTGAAGGATATCTCCAAGATATCTCGAATGAATGGAATGTAGTGCTCCGCTTCCGTTTTTTGGCAGTGGAGATCGTAAAAAACTGCCGGATTATGCCCTTGTGTAGGGAATGAAGGCACTTCACTTAAAATTTGCAATAGAGGAAAGAAGATGAAAAAGAATATCTTTAATAGCGTATTGTGTGCCTTGTTGTTGGCAACGGCTGGTACTGCCTTGGCAGATCTGGATGTGTCTTTGTCAGGTGCTAAGTCATTTAGTTCCGCATCAGGCGATATCACCTGGGTGGCTGGCGGGGCCGGCTCATTCAGTCAGGTAGCGGCAATAGACCCAAGTAGTGGGTTTGCGACGATAGCAAACGCGCAAGGTATCGCCACCTATACCGCAGCCGGTATTGGCGGGTCGGCGGGTGTTGCCCAGGTAGATACTGGAGCAATTGGCGTTGCCGACTCTAGTGGTGCCAGTTCTACAGCTGGTTCCACCGAACAAGCTCAAGCAGCCACGTTTAATGGTGTCGCTACGACAGCTACAGCTGGCCAGTCCTCGTCCTTGAGTATCGGGCCGAGTTCGCTTGCTCAATCAGCAGCCCA
>JAQTRS010000021.1 GCA_028711705.1 Candidatus Moraniibacteriota bacterium | reverse complement strand
AGGTTCTCCGTTCGTTTGGGCGACGGATGTTTCGGTGTTTTCGGAAATGAGGTTTTCTGCCGGTAGTGGCTCTTTCGGTAAGGCGGTCAGTTGGAGTTTCGCTTCTATCTGAGCCTTAAGAAGCGCGAGTTCTTCGGCAGGAAGGGCGTCGATCGTATTGATGATGGCATTGATGGTTTCGATACTTTGATTTTGCATTTCAATGGCCGAAAGATTGGCTTCGCTATCGACAGACGTATTCTTATCATCAGTGAGTGCATCTTCAGAGGCATCTTCGGGCGTGTTAGTGTCGCCTTGTATCCAGGTCCAGGTTTTCTTTCCGGATTTCTGATAGTATTCGTCTTCCTTCACGCCGCCTGATTTCGCATACTGGAGCGAGTCGGCGGTTTTTTTGTCGGGCCGCCTGAGTTCGATGAAACCTCCTTTATTGGGGAGTGAAAAGGCGGCGAGGTCATGCGTGAGAATGATTTCTTTTCCAGATTTGATGATGAACGATTCCTCGATGGGATGATTGGCAAGTGTCTTTTTGGTGGTGCCGGTAGCGATGCTCCAGTCTAAAAGATCGATTTTTTTCTTGCCAAGATTCTTTATCGTGATCCATTCGCTGTCAGTGTCCGCACCGGATGGATTGGGGCTGATGCTTGTGATGACCAGCTTAAGAGCGGGGAATTTTTCAACCTTGATAGCAAAGGTTTGTACCGTGTCTTCAAGCGTGCCGGATGTGGTGAGTGTGACCGTGTAGGATCCTTGCTTGGTATATGTATGTGTTGCATTCGCCAGGCGGCTTTTATGTCCGTCGCCAAAATCCCACACGTACTTGGTATCCTCGTCGGCATCCTCCGCATCGAAATGGGCGGGCATATTCAGATAAATATGTTTGGCGATATCGGTTTTTGAAATCGGTGCGGCAATTGTCTGATTGGGCGCATCGGGCGTCACGATATCGCTCCACCGGAAGCCTGAAGGCGTGAAATTATATGAGACATCCTTATTGCTCTTGGCATAGCCCACGCTATCGACGGTATGGCCTTGCGCGTCAAAGAGCGTCACGGTTTCATTGGTGTTATTGAGTGCGAAGGAAAGGATATCGCCAAAAAGGGTGAGATAGGATTGAGCTTCGATAACAGTGTCCGTCTTGAATTCGTAGCGACCCGTTTTTGAAGCGTCGTGCAGCGACCATCCCTTCAGGTTGATGTCGGTGGTTCCGAAATTGAAGAGCTCGATAAACTCTTCCGTATCTGACGGTTGCGGCAGCACTTCATTGATAATGATGGTGGTAGCACTCGGAATATTTTTGGATACTATAGGAGCTTCATTTGGAGGAGAGGTGACTTTTGGTGCCGTCTTTTCGGATATCGTCGCGGAATTTTCCGGTGTCGGATTCGTTTGGAACTGCAGAGAATTGTGTTCAAGATCTCTTACGAGACTTACATTTTTCGGAGGATTGGAAGGAAAGGCAATGCTTGGTACGAATGGGTTCGGGTGAGAAACTCCCCAGGTTACGGCATCGACAAGTGCATTATCCGCATCGAAAAGTGCGATGCTGTAGGGATCGCTCGCATCATTGGTAAAGGAATTTCCGCTGGAAAATTGATCGAGAGTCGCTGCCTTAAACAAACCTTTAGAATTCGCCCAAAGGAAATGGCCCTTGGCAGGTATCGTCACGGACAATGTATCCGCCATCGACAGATCTATGATGGATGAACCGATGGCGGAAATATCATGTTTGCTTTTCTTGCGCAGCGTCCAGCCATTAAGATCAACGGCAGTATCGGTCGCGTTGTATAGTTCGATGAATTCGTCATCCGCTTTGTCCCCTGCGGTCTGGATTTCATTGATGATGATATGTGGCGGAGTTTGCGCCTGCACTTTCGGCGTTTCTTTGATGAGGATGACGGCGAAAAGAATAATCATCAGGCGAGAAAAAGGAATGCGTTTCATAGAAGTGTGCTTAGAGGCTTAGGGTGTGTCAGTAGTGTAAACTGTTTTCTATGAAGGAAAGTTCAAAGAAAGATAAAACTTTTTTAAAATGATACTTATGTAGTGAGGAAAACGATGCCGGATATATTTTTCAGACCTTCTCGAGTACTCCAACGGTCTGAAAAATATATCCGGCATCGTTTTTTGTTTTGGTCGGGTATCATTTAGAAAAGTACATGTGGGAGAGAGGCACGGTATTATGGTATAATGGCACCATGCATAAAAGATATATCTTTATTGGAGTGGGAGTCGTAGTGCTTTTGGGCATAGTAAGTTTTTTTGCGATTCGTTTGCAGAAGGTTTATGCGCCTACCGTGGCAGATATGGGCGAAGCTGCGGTGGTGGATGAGGCGACTGCCATGTCCGATAGCACTAAGGAAGGCGTTGCACCCGAGCAGGCACAGGATTCGGATACTGAAAAAGCGCAGCCGCAGACTGATGCTGGTGTTAAAAAAACGGAGGATACGGATACGGTAGCAACCATCGATGCAAACAGCTCGAAAGACACGTCTTTGGATGCTGCTCCCAAAAAATCCAAGTCGTCTTTGAAATTGAACATCCGTAACAAGTTGGTTAGTTTCGGATTCTCCGTGCCAAACAAACCAAGAACTATCGACACCATAATCCTGCACTCTTCTTATGATT
>JAQTRS010000020.1 GCA_028711705.1 Candidatus Moraniibacteriota bacterium | reverse complement strand
ATATGGATAGGTAACCCTTTGACATAATCTTCAGGTTTTCCCCCCATTCACACCGTGCATGCGACTTTCACCGCACACGGCGTTCCATCGATAGTATTTGTCGCTCATCACAAGTTCAATAATTATCAGTGATCCATCGGTTACAAAATAGTTGGGAGATTGGCTAACTTTTTAAGTTTATTCACTTTTTCAAGCGCATCTACTTGCAAATTTAGCTTTGAAACATATTTCTCTATCGTATCAGTATCAGAGACGTAGATTAAACGGCATATATCCTCCTCAATAAGAACAAGATTAATATACGCGTCGCTGCCACCCAAGCTTTTTGGCTTTTTACGGTGACATTCCATGTTCTGTACATTCAGTATTTTCCCCGTAACATAGCATTTACCACGCTGTCCAACATACAATGACAAGCGGTTATCGTTGTATTCTACCGACTCCCCTTTGATAGGGTTTTCAATCAAATATTGCAACGATTCTACGCTGACCACATTTTGTTTTGCATGGACATATTGGCGATCACGCTCAACATAAGGGGAATACCCTTTGTTAAGCATGACTTTTTGATGCTTTATGTAAGCTACTGGGATAAGCGGAGCATCATAGACAAGCCGCAACTGTTTACTTGCGCCGTAACGCAAGTCAATATATTTAGGTAATAGTTCCTTATCCTTCCGCCTGCGCGGTTTAGCTCTATTTTTGAGGATGGCTCGAGTACGAAAGGCAATTTTACTAAAGTCCACATTTACATTCGTTGCACAGTTATAATAATTGTGCACCCCTAGTACATAGCTGTTGTAGCCTCTTACAGCCCCTTCGCCTTTGCCTTTTGGTTTCTGAATATTTTTAATATGGTCTCTTATCATCATTATAATCTTTTCAAAGGCTTTATTGCCAATGTGAGATCGAACGACCCATTTTCTTTCGTTTGAACCTCGCTTCTTCCCTTTGATTGCAACTTTCATCTTGATGCCTAAAAATTCTGAATATTCTTTCCTAAGATTGACTATTTTTGATTTTTCAGGGCTTATTTCAAGCTTCAGTCGTTCTTTTAGCCACCGTTTGGAGGCTTCAAATATTCGAACCGCGTGGTCATGCTTTCGACAAAACAGTTTAAAATCGTCGGCGTATCGGACAATATAAACCTCTTTGAGTTGAGTTTTCTTCAACGCATGGGTGACCTTATTGTGTTTGGCATCTTTCCCTTTATATATTGTCCTTGTCGGCATATCTTCCCATTGGCTAATTACCCAATGATCAAATTCATTGAGTACGATATTCGCTAATAAGGGAGATAAAATACCACCTTGCGGAGTCCCTCTTTCAGGGATTCCGATGCCTTCGATTCTTGCTTTAAGAAGTTTGGAGATAACCGTTATAAGCGCTTTGTCTCTGATTCCCAATGCCCATATCTGCTTTATCAGCTTTCCGTGATCGATGTTGTCAAAGAACCCTTTAATATCCATGTCTACAACATAATGCAAATGTGACCTCTGTGCAAGGCGGTACGCACGTGCTATGGCATCTTTTGCCCCACGAAGTGGGCGGAAGCCGTAACTGTGTTTGTAAAATTTTGCCTCACATATCGGTTCCATCACTTGCAGAATGCATTGTTGAACCAATCGATCACTGATCGTAGGAATACCTAATGGCCTTGTTCTTCCATCTGACTTTGGAATGTCCACACGTCGAACCATCATTGGTTGAAAGTTCTCCACTTTACGCCTAACGAGTTTTACAAGTTCATCAGGCATCATCAATGCTAATGCATCAATAGTTTTACCATCTGTTCCTGCTGTGCGGCTTCCAGTGTTTTTCTTAATATTGCGATACGCCAATAAAATATTTGCCTCTGAGAGGATAACACTCATCAAATCGGTAAATACTTTCCCTTGCTGGCTTTTAGCGTATAGGCCATCTTGAATACTCTGGAAGTTGTAGTACTCATTATTGCGAATTTTTTGTTTCTTTGGATTCTTGATATTACTCAAAGTCGGCCTCCTTAATTAGGATTAGCCTCTTTTAGTCGTACTCGAACCTTTGATAATAAACTTATGTCGATTATGACAAAGACCATCGACTAATGCCCTTTGCTCCACTTCCATTACAGAAGTTTCAACGCTCATGACATCACTTTCAAGCAGATAAAACACCCTTATTACCTTACAGATTTATACGATGTATCGCTTCATTACCCGTTAAGGTTCCACGATCTGCCCTTTCCTCGTTCCAATAATTTTATCTGTTCATAATGCCTTAGGTGTTTCCTCTAAGCCTGCAAGCTGGATACCGCCAATTACGGTATATGGATTTTCATAACTTCGATTTTTACTAATCCACACTTGCTCCCCAGATCACGGGGCAGACACATTTCTATGCCTACTGCTTTTAGACTTGTACATTCGGAAATTCGTCAGACCTTTCGGTCATTCTCACCATAGAATTTTTATAGACCCCCGATCTATCAGCTGTACCCTTTGTCCCCAAAGAGCTTTCCACGCCTTGCTTTTGCATTCGTTTGGACAACCTTCAACCGTCTTCACCGAACTTTTGACCATTCACGGTTAACGCCGTTCCTCGCCAATCGGAGTATTAGGGCAGGTGTTTCAGGGCGTTACCCCATCATTCCACCCGTCAAATTATTAGTTTAACCCCCTTTTACGACTGGGGTTAGTGCAACTTTTAATTGCACAACGAGTCGCACC
>JAQTRS010000002.1 GCA_028711705.1 Candidatus Moraniibacteriota bacterium | reverse complement strand
CGCGGATTTCGGCCTGCTCAATACCAATTACGGGACCACGAATGCCGCCGGGGACGTCAATCTCGATGGGGTGGTGAATATGCTCGACTTCGGGGTGATGCGGACGGAGTATGGTGGAAGTGTGTAGAGAAATCTATTCCGAATCGTTCGGAGGATCATATCGTAACACGCAGACCTCATTTTTGACTTTTTTTGGGAAAAGGAGTAGGCTAGTGGGTGTTATTCTCAGGCAGACAAAGGAGACGAAAGTCTTGAATTTTCGTTTTTTTTCGTGGGCAGTGGGAACACAAGAAGAACCATTTTATTAATGATTGACATAACGATATGAATCACGTCAAGAAGATGAAAATCGTGGCAACGCTCGGGCCGGCATCGGCTCAGGAGGACGTATTGCCGAAGATGATGGAAGCCGGTTTGAATGTGGCGCGACTCAATTTTTCTCACGGAAGTTTCGAGGAGCATCAGCGTTCATTCGATATGGTGCACAAGTTTTCCAAAAAGCTGAGCATGCCTGTGGCGGTACTTCAGGATTTGTCGGGACCGAAAATCCGTATCGGTGAATTCTATCAGGAGCGTGTCATGTTGACCGCGGGCGAGGAATTCATCCTTACGACCGATCAGAAATGCGTCGGCGACGAACACAGGGCTTCTATCAGTTATGTGGATCTGCCGAAGGAAATCAAGCCGGGTGAGCCGATCCTTTTGGATGATGGAAAGAAGCGGTTGGAAGTTTTGAAAGTGAAGGGCAATGAGATTTTTTGTAAGATTATCGTCGGCGGTGAGACCAAGGGTCGCCGGGGTGTCAATCTTCCGGGTACGGACTTGAAGATCAGTTGTCTGACGGCCAAGGATCGCAAGGACTTGATGTTCGGCGTCAAAAACGATGTCGAGTTCATGGCGCTGTCGTTCGTGCGCAAGGCGGAGGATATTGAAGAGCTTCGTGCTATTTTGAAAAAGAAAAAATCGAAGGCGCAGATTATCGCCAAGATCGAAACGCCTCAGGCGATCGAGAATCTGGATGCTATTTTGGCGGCAGCGGACGGTCTTATGGTGGCACGCGGCGATTTGGCGGTGGAGGTGCCTATGGAGCGCGTGCCGGTGCTGCAAAAGGATATGATCAAACGGGCCCGCCAATTGGGCAAGCCGGTGATTGTGGCCACGCAGATGCTCGAATCGATGATCAATTCTCCGGTGCCAACCCGCGCAGAAGTGAATGATGTCGCTAACGCCATCCTGGACGGGGCGGACGCCGTGATGCTTTCCGAGGAAAGTACGCTCGGAAAATTCCCGGTAGACGCCGTTTTGACCATGAAACGCATCGCCCTGTACACGGAAGCGCATTACCCACGCAAGCGTTTGATGCGCAAGAATGAGACCTTGGTGGGAGAGGTGGTCGATTCTGTTACGCAGGCCGTGGTGAATACCGCGAGCGAAATCGACGCGAAGGTGATCGTGGCGCTCACGGAATCGAGCTTCACTCCCCGCATGGTATCCCGTCATCGTCCAGCGCAGCACATCGTCGTGCTGACCCCGAACGATCGCGTTTCCCGCAAGATGGCATTGTCGTTTGGCTGCTATGCTTACAAAGTGAAGTCATTTCAGTATGTGGGACAGGTGGTGTCGCAGGCCCGCAAGATCCTTGTGGAGCAGGGATTCGCCAAGAAGGGCGACAGATTCGTTATCGCTGCCGGTGTGCCATTCGGTCATGAGGGCGGTACCAACCTCATGATGGTGGAGACGATATAGCGTAAGGGATATGATGTGAAAAAGACGGTCGCGTATATACGATCGTCTTTTTTCTGCCTCGTTTTTGAAGCGTATTGGCTTTATATTTTGGATAATCTCGTTATTGAGCTTTGAGCTTATCCATAATCTTTCGGGATTTTTTTCTCTTCTCAGCCCTTTTTTTGTTGGTCTCTTTATTCATCACATTTCTCCTGATCGGTAGTGATACTGGTATTGAAACATAAGAGGGATAAGAAAGCAAGGACCGCATTTTCAATATATGGGGGATGCGATAGTGGTATAACTCACTATTTCAATTTGTGCGGATGGTGGTTGGGGCAGGTTTTGTCCGAGCAGCGTTCCGGGATGGTTTTGGTGCCGAGCATCATGAGCGCACCGCACCCCTGATTGTCCTTGTCTTCACGGATAAAGTGGCATATATTGCCCGTCGGCTTGGTTTTGATGGCGTGCTTGCATTTCGGATAATTGGAGCAGCTGTAGAAAATACCGAATCTACCGTGGCGTTCCGCCATTTCGCCGTCCTTACAGACAGGGCACTTGATGCCGGTGGTCGGGAGAGCGGCACCTTCTTCCTTTTTGATATATTTACATTTCGGATAATTGGAGCAGGAAATGAATTTGCCGAATTTCCCCTCGCGCTCCACGAGCTTACTTTTACATTTCGGACATTCCTCACCGGTTTCCCGAGGTCCTTGAAGCTCATTACCTTCCATAGTACGCGCACCGGAGCACTCCGGGAATGTGGCGCAGCTGTAGAACTTGCCTGTGCGTCCGAGCTTGACCACCATTGGTTTGCCGCACTTCGGGCAGATGATATCCGAAGGGGCATCCTCGAGGGTGTTGATTTTTTCCATCTTCTCTTTTGAGCGTATCTGTTCGGTGAATGGCGTGTAGAAATTGCGGAGCGTTTCCGCGTAATCGCGTTTGCCATTGGAGATATCGTCCAGCTCCTGCTCCATTTCGGCCGTAAATGAATCGCTGACGATATTGGCGAAATGTTTTTCCAGGAATTCGCTCACGATTTCACCGGTCTCGGTGGCGCAAAGCGCCTTGTTTTCCTTGACAGTGTATTCGCGGTCGGCGAGAGTTTTGATGATGGAGGCATAGGTACTCGGCCGTCCGATGCCGCGTTTCTCGAGCTCTTTGATAAGGCCTGCTTCCGAATAGCGCCGTGGCGGTTCAGTCTGCTTGCCTTCGGAGTCGATAGCGATCAGGGTGAGGGCTTCATTGATGGCGACCTGTGGCAATTCGATATCTTCCGCGCGCGCATCCGGGTCGATAGTGAGCCAGCCGGCAAAAAGAAGGCGCGAACCGTTGATGAAGAAATTCGGGAGAGAGTTGCTTTGGGTATTGGCGGTGATTTTGGTGCGGAGCAGCCGTGCGTCCGTCATCTGTGATGCAGTGGTCCTTTGCCAGATGAGGCGGTAGAGCTTCTTTTGCTCATCGGTTGTGCCGCCACGTTCCAAGAAGGCGTCGGTGGGACGGATGGCTTCGTGAGCCTCCTGCGCATTCTTGCTCTTGGTTTGGAAATGGCGCGGCGCTATATAGTCCTTACCGTAGCCTTTCTCGATCTTGGCGAGGGTATTGGCCTGTGCCTCCTTGCTGATGGTAGTGCTATCGGTACGCATATAAGTGATCAGTCCGGCTTCATAGAGTTTCTGGGCGATGCGCATCGTATTGCTCGGAGAAAATCCCAAACGGGAACTCGCGGTCTGCTGTAGGGTGGATGTGGTGAATGGCGGCCGAGGGGCACGCTTGATCTCGCTTTCTTTGATATCCACCACATGCCAGTCTTCTTTGTGGGCAAGCGCGATAATCTCGTCGGAGCGCTCCAGGGTTTTGGGTTCTTCAGAACAGGTGAGGGAAAAGGAGGTGTCTTGGTCGGTTTTGACCGAGGCGGTGAGGACAAAGAAGTCTTCCGGCACGAAAGCGCGAATCAAACGTTCCCGTTCGGCGAGGATGCGAAGGGCTGGGGACTGTACGCGGCCGGCGGAAAGTCCGTAGCGGAGTTTTTTCCAGATAAGGCCGGAGAGGTTATAGCCCACGAGACGGTCGAGTACCCGGCGGGCTTCCTGAGCCTTGCGAAGGTCTTGATCGATAAGCCGGGGCTCCATGACCGCTTTTTGGACAGCGCTTTTGGTGATTTCGTAAAAGACGACCCGCTTGGGATTTTTGATGCCGCAAGCCTGCGCGACATGCCAGGCTATCGCCTCGCCTTCGCGGTCGGGGTCGGTTGCGAGGAGTATCTCGTCCGATTTTTTGGCGAGCTTGCTGATTTCGGAAACGACCTTTTCTTTGCCGGATGAAATTTCGTAGCGCGGCACGAAGCCCGCCTCTATGTCGATAGCGGATTTGTTGCTTTTAGGGAGGTCGCGGATATGACCGATAGAGGCCACGACCTTGTACTTATCGTCAAGGTATTTGGAAATGGTTTTGGCTTTGGCAGGGGATTCGACGATGAGAAGTTTCATAAGAATGTGAAAGTAAATGGATGTTTAGGTGCCTCCTATAAACGAATATAGTGCATGCCGCCCATGTTTTTGATGAGTCCTTTGACTTCGAGAAACACAAGGGCGGATTGCACTTGAGACGTTTCAAGTGTAGTCGTTTTGAGAATCTTGTCAATATGGAGCGGTTCGCTCGAAAGAAGTGAGAAAACCGTTTCTTCATCCAGGGAAAGAGCTTTGGGTGCGGGTGATGAATGTGGCACAGCCTTGGTAAGCGGACCCAATTCCTCGAGGATGTCTTGGAGGCAGGTGGCGATTTTGGCGCCTGATCGCAGGAGTATATGCGGACCGATGGAGGCTTCGGAAAAGATGGAGCCTGGGACGGCGAAGACTTCGCGGTTGAATTCGAGGGCGAACCTTGCAGTGATGAGACTGCCGCTTTTTTGAGCGGCTTCAACCACGAGGACTCCTTGGCTCATGCCGGCCAGGATACGGTTGCGGGCCGGGAAGGTGTAAGGCGTGGCGCATGTGACGGGCGGGTACTCGCTAAGGAGTGCTCCGCCCTGGTTGAGGATGGAGTGAGCGAGCGGCAGCTGCGATTTGGGGGCGATGGATGCGTCGTCGAGGCTGTTGCCCAGTACGGCCACGGTATTGCCCGAAGCAGCGAGGGTTCCTTTGTGAGCGGCGTTGTCGATGCCGAAAGCCAGTCCTGATGCGACGCCGATGCCCGCGGCCGAAAGCTCTGAAGCGAAGACTTCCGTGACGCGCTCGCCATAGGCGCTACAGTTTCGGGACCCGACGATCGTGATGAGCGGCTTGCTATTCCAATCGAAGGCGCCACGCTTATAAAGAAGGAAGGGAGGATCATGAATTTCTTTGAGAAGTGTCGGATAGTCAATGTCTTCCTGTGTGATGAGCGTGATACCGGACGCCGTCAGTTTTTTCCACTCGGCCTGTATATCGATAGAAGGCCTCTTGTCGATGAATGCTTGGAGCTGCTTATCGGTCAGGCCGGACGCTCTGAGCATGGCAGGGGAGGCGGTCCATATTTCTTTCGGGGTGTCGAAATAGTCCAAAAGTTTCCGCAGGGCTTTCGAGCCGATCTGTGGAATGGTATTGATCGCGTGAAGATAATGAAAGGGGGTCAAGGGTATCAATCCTTATACTTTATGAATGTAAGTCTTTGTATTGTATCGCCTTTGAATATCTTTCGCAATAATAGAGCGTATAAAGGAAGTTTTCTTTTTCGGTGCGTGTGGTACAATGGAAATATAACTTCAGCGCACAGAATGAATATGGAACAAGATATGTATTTGTCGGTTATTATCCCTGCGTACAAAGAACAGGATCGCATCGGGCAGACGCTTCTGACTATCGAGAAATTCTTGCGGACCAAGGGATTCCCTTTCGAGGTCTTGGTGGTAATTGACGGCGCATCCGATGCCACGGGCGATGTGGCTCGCGGATTTTCCGACCAGATAAGCAATCTGCGCGTGATCGAGAATAAGGAAAATCACGGTAAGGGCTATGTGGTGCGGCAGGGCCTGCTTGAGGCGAGGGGGAAGTACCGGTTGTTTATGGATGCGGACGGCTCGACTTCTATCGATCATGTCGGTTTGTTCTTGCCGGCATTCGAACAGGAAGGCTATGACGTCGTGATCGGTTCTCGCGATATCGCGGGTGCCAATATCGAGAAACACCAGGCGAAGTACCGTGAGATGTTGGGGAATATGGGCAATATCGCCATCAAATCCATTTTGGGATTATGGGAATATCCGGACACGCAGTGCGGGTTCAAGATGCTTTCGGCCAAGGCATCCGAAGCGATCGCTTCGCGCATGGTGGTCGATCGTTTCGGTTTCGATTTCGAATTGCTGGCTTTGGCGCATGCCTTGAAATTCCGAGTGAAGCAACTGCCGGTACGTTGGGTGGACGAGGCACAGGGATCAACCGTAAAACTCTTCGGACCCAATGGCTATCTGCGAGTGCTCAGGGATCTTTTCGCGACACGCCTGAGGTTGCTGACAGGGCGATACAGGATTAGCGAATACAAACAGTGATCGTACTCTGAACATATCAAATATACATTAAGTCAAAAATAAAAAAGCTTACTTGCGGTGACGGGGCAGCCAGGTAAGCCGCCAAGCATATGCATCTCACAGTAAAAAACACACACAAAGAAGGATTGACCGAATCCGAGCTCAGGCAGGATATCGTGACAGGGGACTGGGTTATCATCGCGACGTCGCGAGCGAAGCGGCCGCATGAATTCGCTCAGTTCCGTCGCGTCGAGGATACGGTGGGCGTGCACGATTGCTTGTTCGAACATCCGGAAGAATCAGGGCAGGAGAAGGATGTCCTGATCTACAATTCCGGTGAGAATGATTGGAGTCTTCGGGTGTTTCCTAACAAATATCCGGCTGTCTCTCGCGGCAAGGTCCCGCGCTCTTTGGAGGAGGGGCCGTATTTCGCGATGACCGGGACAGGCTATCATGAAGTCATCGCCACGCGCGACCACTATGACCATATCGCCCTGATGGAGGTTTGGCAGATTGCAGAGATTTTCGACGCGTATCAGGACCGCTACCTTTCTTTGATGAAGAAGAAAAGCGTCAATTATATCCAGATTTTCCATAATCACGGGACGGAAGTGGGTGCGTCGATCGCGCATCCGCATTCTCAGCTGATAGCCGTACCGATCATTTCGCCGTATGTGCAATTGGAACTCAAGGGTGCGGAAAGTTACTTCCGCAGTCATAAGCACAAGGTCTATTCGGTCATGGTGGAATACGAAATCGAAGCCAAGAAGCGCGTGGTGTATGAGAACGATGATTTCATTGCCTTCTGTCCTTTCGCTTCGCGCGCCGCTTTCGAGGTGTGGGTGATGCCCAAAAAGCATAGCCCGTATTTCGAGCGCATCACCGATGACGAGAAATTCAAGCTGGCGGAAGTATTCCAGAAAGCCATGCAGTCCCTCTATAAGGGATTAGGCGATCCTCCGTATAATTTTTACCTCCACACCGCGCCATGCGACGGCAAGGACTACGGTGCGTATCGTTGGCACATCGAGATCCTGCCGCATACGGCCGTCTGGGCCGGTTTCGAGCTTTCGACCGGCGTGGAAATATCCACCATCCAACCGGAAGTGGCAGCGGAATTCCTGCGCGACCAACTCAAGGAAAATTAAGGAAAGCTAGCCAACCGTGAATTATGGGATAACATTTTTTACGGAGGCTTGTGAGACTGGCGAGGCGAGTACGAGGAATTTTTTAGAAAAAAAATATCCGTACTCCGTAAAAAATGTTATCCCATAATTCACACCGATATACATGCTATGAAATACGTGATTGCCAATCTGAAAATGAACCTAGTCACCGCCAAGGAGTGTGACCGGTATCTTGATGCCCTGACTCAGGCATGGAAGGTATATGTGCAAAGCGATGCAGTGAAGCTCATTGTGTGCCCTTCGCCGTTCTTTATGGAGCGATTCGCACAAAAACTTCCAGCCGGGATTCTTCTAGGTGGGCAGAATATGTTCTGGGAGGAGAAGGGATCGTTTACGGGAGAGGTGTCGCCGCAATCGCTGCAGGACAGTGGTGTCAAGGCGGTCATCTGCGGACACAGCGAAAGACGCGGCTTTCTTGGCGAAACTGATGAGCAAGTCGCTTTGAAAGTGAAGGCGGCGATTGATCATGCGATGACGGCTATCGTCTGCGTCGGTGAGACGGCGGAAGAAAAAGAACATGACGAGACGGCCACGGTAATCGCCGAGCAGATCGCGGCAGCTTTGGATTTTGTGTCGGAAGAGCAGCTTGAAAGGGTTATCATAGCCTATGAACCCAGGTGGGCCATCGGTACCGGCATGACGCCCTCATCCGAAGACATTATGCAGACACGTATCGTGATACAGAAGATGCTGATAAAGAAATACGGTACGGAAGCTGCGTCCCAAGCAGCCATCCTGTATGGTGGATCGGTGAATGCCTCCTTGATGGATGAGGTGTGTATCAAGGCGGATATGTCCGGGGTTTTGGTGGGCAAGGAGAGTCTTGACCCTGCTGAACTTTTGAAAATTATCGGCGCGCTTACCGCGAGCGGAGCATAATAGGGCGCGCAACATAAGAAGCATATAATTTATTTTGTACATACGGGTATGATTGTCGATGTCAAGGAGATGCAGAATAAGGCCAGGGAGGGAGGGTATGCCGTGGGTGCTTTCAATACGGTGAACCTGGAGACGACGCAGGGCATTTTGGAGGCGGCTTTGGAGATGAAGAGTCCGGTGGTGGTGCAGATGACGGAGAAAACGCTGGATTATGCCGGCGGCAGAGCTATCTATAACCTGGTGCGCACGATCGCCGAATGCTACATGCCACAGATTCCCGTCGGTATTCACCTTGATCACGGGAAGAGTTTCGAGATCGTCCAGCGAGCGACGGAAATCGGCTTGACCTCCGTGATGTATGATGGATCCCGTCATAATTTCGCCGACAATCTCGCCGTCACGAAAAAGGTGGTGGATTTCTGTCATGCCAAGGGCGTGTCGGTGCAGGCCGAGCTCGGCAATGTCCCGTATTTAGGGGAGCTGTCGATGCAGGAAATCAATTGGGATGATTACATGACGGACCCGGGCCAGGCGAAAGAGTTCGTCGAGCATACCGGTATCGATGTTTTGGCGGTGGCGATTGGCAATGCCCATGGATTCTTCCGCGAGCGACCGGAGCCGGACTACGCGCGGTTGGAGGCGATCGCCAAGGTAGTGTCGGTGCCGCTGGTGATGCACGGCGCTTCGGATTGGGAGGCGGATCGCGTGACGGAAGTGATTAATCGGGGGGTGAGCTGCTTCAATGTGGACACGAGCACCAGGCTCGCGTTTATCGGTCAGTTGCGACAGAGCCTGGAGAACGGCGATGAGACGGATCTGCGCAAGCTGCTTGCCGCCTCCAAAGACGCCGTCAAAAAAACCGTCAAGGAAAAAATGACGTATTTCGGAAGCGCCGGGAAAGCGTGATGCATTCATGATGATATATACGTAAAAATAAAAACACCTATGAAAAAAATCGCAATCAATGGTTTTGGTCGTATCGGACGCGCCGCCTTCAAGATCGCTTTTACCAAAAACGATATCGAGGTGGTGGCCATCAACGACCTGACGGACGCGAAGACATTAGCGCACCTTTTACGCTATGATACCGCCTATGGACGCTATCACTACAGCGTGGAGGCGGGTGAGAACAGTCTGATTGTCAATGGTAAGATCATTCCGGTATACGCGCAGCCCGACCCTAAGCAGTTGCCATGGGGTGATTTGTCGGTGGATGTCGTGCTCGAGTGCACGGGGCGTTTCGTAAATGGTGATGCGATGCGGGCACACATACAGGCCGGTGCGAAGAAAGTGATTCTTTCGGCGCCCGCCAAAGAGGGTGGGGATGTTCCGACCTTTCTTTTGGGCGTCAATGATGATCAGTATGCTTCCGATCAGGAAATCCTTTCCAATGCTTCCTGTACGACCAATTGCATCGCGCCCGTCGCCAAGATTGTCCAGAAGGCTTTCGGTATCGAAAAGGCGCTCATGACGACGATCCATTCCTATACCGCGGACCAGAACCTGCAGGACGGGCCGCACAAGGATTGGCGCCGAGGACGCGCGGCGGCTGAAAATATCGTACCGACGACGACCGGTGCCGCCATCGCGGTGACCGAGGTCATACCGGAACTCGCCGGTCTTTTTGACGGCTTGGCGGTGAGGGTTCCGACTATCGTGGTGTCGCTGACGGATTTCACGTTCTTACTCAAGCGCGATGCGACAGTGGAGGAAATCAATGCGGCGCTTCGGGCGGCTGCACAAGAGCCTTCGTATCAGGGCATATTCAGCATTACCGATGAGCCGTTAGTCTCATCCGACTTTATCGGCAATCCATATTCAAGCATCGCCGATCTGTCGCTCACGAAAGTAGTGGGTGGGAACCTGGTCAAGATAGTGGCATGGTATGACAATGAGTGGGGCTATTCCAACCGTCTTGTCGAAATGGCCCAATTGATCGCTTAGGAAAAAAATATGTACGATGTTATCATAAAAAACGGAACGGTTATCGATGGTGCGGGCGGCCGCATGTTTCGCGCCGATGTGGGCGTGAAGGAAGAGATGATCACATTTATCGGTGACCTTCACGATGAATCGGCAAAGCGCGTTATCGATGCGACGGATCGATATGTCGCGCCTGGATTCATCGATGTCAATAATCACTCCGACACGTACTGGCAGATATTTTCCAACCCGCATCTGGAGAGTCTGGTATATCAGGGTATTACGACGATTGTGGGAGGCAATTGCGGATCATCGCTGGCACCCTTGGTTAACGCCTCCATGCTGCAGTCCATTCAGAAATGGGCCGATATCCGGAAAATCAATCTCAACTGGCTCTCGATGAAAGAGTTTTTGACGCACATAGAACAGCATGCCCTTTCGGTGAATTTTGCGACGCTTTCAGGGCACGGGACGCTGCGTCGCGGCCTCATCAAGGATGAGGCGCGGCCGCTTCGCTCCGATGAATTGGCATCGATGAGCGTGATGCTCAAGCGCTCGCTTCGCGACGGATCATACGGCTGTTCTTTGGGATTGGAATATACGCATGCCAGGCACGCTTCCGCAAACGAGCTCGCCGCCTTGGGAGAACTGGTGGAGAAAGAAGACGGCGTGTACACGGTGCACTTGCGGGATGAGTCGGCGCATCTTTTGGAGTCTATCCAGGAGGCGCTTGCCATCGCTCGCACAACCGGTTGCCGATTGCACCTCTCACATTTGAAGGCAGTGGGCGAGGAGCACTGGCACCTGATGGAGCAGGCGCTCTATCTTATCGAGTCGGCGCAGTCGGGCGGTGTCGATGTCACGTTCGATGTGTACCCGTATGTCGTGACGGGAACCGTTTTGTACACACTTCTGCCCGAATGGGTGACCGAGGGCGGGAAACGGATGATGCTTGAACGGTTGAAGGATCCCGAAATCAAGAACGAGGTGGTCATCGAGCTGCGTGAGAAAAAAAGAGATTATTCCAAAATCGTGATCCTGACATCGCCATTGAATCAGATTCTGGTGCATCAAAGCATCGCCGCTATCGCCAAGAATCAGAATATGTCGCCGGAAGAAGCGCTTATCTCTGTGCTCATCGGAAGCGGTGGACGGGCTGTGGCCTCTATGGAAGTGGTGAGCGAGGAGAATATCGAGAAGGCGATACAGCACCCCTTTTCCATCATCAGCACCAATGGTTCCGGGTATTCGACTGACTATCAGAGCACGGGAGAGCGGGTGCATCCGCGAAGCTTCGGGACATTCCCTTTGGTACTTTCCCACCATGTAAGGCAAAAAAAACTTCTCAGCTGGGAGGAGGCGATTCATAAGATGAGCGGCAAGCCTGCAAAGAAGTTCGGACTTAAAGATCGAGGCATCTTGCGCAAGGGAAATTATGCTGATATAGTGGTGTTTCACCCGTCCCATATAGCATCGCCGGCAACGTCTGAGAATCCGTATCAGTATGCTCGCGGTATGGAGTGGGTGCTTATCAACGGGGAAGTCTCTATCGATAACGGTGTCTATACCGGCAAGCGTTCAGGAGAGGTGCTGCGAAAAACATCCTCGTGGTTCTGATTGCAGGGTATATTTTCCGATTGGAAATGTTCCGACGTGAAACGAGCGCATTATTTTCTCAGTCAGTTATGATTACGAAACAATTTTTCAAAAATAAACGTGTCACCGTGTTCGGTTTGGGTTTGAACGGCGGCGGCGTGGATACGGTCAAGTTTTTGGCGAAGTGCGGTGCCAAGGAGATCATCGTTACCGATATCAAAAAACGCTCCGAGCTCGCCGCCTCCATCGCGCTGCTTAAGGGTATCAAAACCATCACCTATGTGCTTGGGCAGCATCGTCCCGAGGATTTTACCCGTGTGGATATGGTGATCGTCAACCCGGGTATTGCTTGGACCAACGAATACGTGAAGTTGGCTCGGAAGAAGAATATCCCGGTCGAAATGGATGCGAGTATTTTTTTCCAGTTGTGCCCAAGGCCGATTATCGGTGTCACAGGAACGAAGGGCAAGACGACGACCGCGACCCTGCTTTCGGAGATACTGAGGACAGCGGGGCATCATGTGGTGCGCGTCGGTATCGGACAGACGCCGGTGCTTGGCGCACTCGATGAGATCAAGGCGAAGTCGGCGGTGGTGTTCGAGCTTTCCAGCTGGAGGCTCTCATCGCTCGCGCTCATCCAAAAGAGTCCGCACATCGCTATTTTCACGAATATATTTTCCGATCACCTCAATTACTATAAGAGCATAGCGGAGTATATGAAGGACAAGAAAAATATCTTCGCCTTCCAGACCAAGAAAGATTGGCTGATCGTCAATCGGGATAATGAAGCTGTTGTTTTGGCGGCAAACGGCACCGTTTCCCATACGTTGGGATTTTCGGAGCATGTCATGACGGATACCGAAAGCGTTTTTGTCAGTAACGGCGAGATTTTTTATACCCATGACCATGAAACGAAGAAGGTGATGACGCTTTCCGAAATCAGGATGCGGGGCAGGCATAATATCGGCAATGTTCTGGCGGCCATAGGTGGGGCGCTCGCCTATGGTGTGGAAATGAAGACGCTTCGCAAGGCCATCATGCATTTCTCGGGCGTGGCGCATCGTTTGGAATTTATCCGTGAGAAGAATGGGATCGGATACTACAATGATACGGCAGCGACGGTCCCGGAGGCGGCCATCATGGCACTTTCGTCTTTCGAGGAGCCGATAGTCCTTATCGCCGGCGGGAATAATAAGGGATTGGAATTTGCCGGTCTTGGTGAGGCGATAGCGACGTATGCGAAAGACGTCGTGTTCTTCAGGGGAGAGGCGACGGACAAGATAATCAGGTTCATGCAAAAATCATTGCCCGAGGAACAGAAAGACAGGGCTTTCGATATCGTTGAGTCGATGGATGAGGCGATCAGAATCGCTACCGAAAAGGCGGCGAAGGGCGATGTGATCGTGCTTTCTCCGGGAGCGACGAGCTTCGGATTATTCAAGAACGAGTTCGATCGAGGGGATCAATTCCGCGCTATCGTGGAGGGCTTGTAAAAAACTTATGAGAACTATCTGCACAAGAGGGTAATATAAAAATTGTTGAAATATACCATGTCGAAAAAATTGATACCGGTTTTACTCTTGTCATTCATGAATACGCTGGGGTTTTCGATCCTTATTCCCGTACTGCCGTTCTTGGTGGAACGCTATGGAGGCGGACCTGTTTTGTATGGGGCATTGCTTTCGCTGTTTTCCATTTTCCAATTCATCGGGTCGCCGATTTTGGGCGCCCTTTCCGATACGTATGGGCGCAAGCCGATACTCCTCATCAGCCACGCCGGGACATTTATCGGGTGGCTTTTGTTCGTGGGTGCCCTGTATCTGCCGGATATACGGGTGTGGACAATAACCCTTCCCTTGATCGGTATCGGTTTGGCTCGCGCGGTGGATGGGATTACGGGCGGCAATATCTCGGTGGCGAACGCCTATGCGTCCGATATCGTGGCACCAAAGGACCGAGCGAAGACCTTTGGGATGATGGGCGCGACATTCGGTTTCGGGATGCTCGTCGGGCCGGTTATGGGCGGCCTGGTCTCGGCGACACCGCTCGGCTTTGGAGGCGTCGGGATATTGGCGGCGGCTATTTCGCTTATGACGCTCATCTTCATGTACGTGTGGCTGCCGGAATCATTGCCGGCATCGAAGCGATCCGTGCATGTGTCGATGGGACTCTGGAAGCGGATCAATGTGTTCTCAAGAATCGTGCATTTCGCGCAGGATGGACAGGTGAAAACGCTTTTTCTGGTGCGCGTACTGTTTTCAATTGGTTTCGTGGCGTATATTTCTATTTTTATTTTCCACGCCATCCGGTTTTTCCATCTGAATGAATGGGAGTCGGCGCAGCTGATGCTTTTTACCGGATCATTTATGATCTTCAACCAGCTTATCGCGGTGAAATGGTTCGTAACGCGTTTGGGTGAATCGAAAACATTCTCCTTCGGGCAGGCGCTGATGCTGATCGCACTTGCGGCCATAAGTCTCGCACACTCCATCATTTTCTTTATCGGTTTTTATTATTTCCTTAATCTCGCCATCGCGCTCTCCATGTCGACATTCAAGGCGCTCATCGTGCAGAGTGTTTCCGGTAAGAAGCGGGGAGAAATTATGGGCGTCGAGGAGTCGCTCGTGGCCCTCGTGCAGGCAGTGGTGCCTATCGTGGCCGGGCTCATCTATGCCGCGATCGGTATTATGTCATTCGCCGTCTTCGCTGTACTCAATATCGCCGTCTTCGCCGTCATCTATCGCCATTCGAACACGTTTTCCCTGAAGCTGGTCCCGATAGAAGAATAAAAATGAATCAGAGGAGCGGCTCGGTTGATAACCGCGCTTTTTAGCGGTATACTGAGGGGAGATTATCATATAACTGCGCACCATTATGGAAACATTCGATTTGATCATTATCGGGGCCGGACCGGCAGGCCTTTCTGCAAGCATCTATGCCTCACGCTACGGCATCAGGCATCTAGTGGTCGGTGAGGTGACGGGCGGTCTTATGACGCAAACATTCGAGATTGGCAATTGGTTGGGCACGGAAAACATCACTGGCCAGGAGTTTTCCGATGCCGCTGCCGCACACGTGAAAAGCTATGGTGCGCAAATCCGTCCGGCTATCGTGACAAACATCGCACCGCAAGCCGACGGAGGCTTTGTGCTTTCCTTGGCGGACGGGAAAGAGCTTTCCGCCAAGACGCTTCTTTCTGCCACGGGCACGCATCACCGCTACCTTGATATTCCGGGAGAAAAAGAGCTTGCCGGCAAGGGCGTTTCGTATTGCCCGACCTGCGACGGATTTTTCTTCAAAAACAAAGTGGTGGCTATTGCGGGTGGGGGAGACAGCGCTGCCGAGGCGGGCGCCTATTTGTCCAATATCTGCTCGAAGGTATATATCGTCGTGCGCGGTGCGGAAATGCGAGCGGAAAAATTCTGGAAGGATCTTGTGCAGAAAAAGGAAAATGTCGAGGTGATTTTTGAAACTAATATTGTGGAGATCAAAGGCGAAACGCGTATCGATGATCTGGTGCTCGATAAAGCTTATCAGGGAAGCAAGACGCTTAAGGCCGACGGACTGTTCGTGGAAATCGGTTTGACTCCCAATACGGCGTTTTTGAAAGATATGGGAGTAGGACTCGATGAGCAGGGCTATGTGAAAGTGTCCCCCGATCAGTCTACGAATATACAAGGGCTGTGGGCAGCCGGGGATGCGACCACCTCCTCCAATCACTTTCGCCAGATTGTGACGGCCGCTTCCGAAGGGGCTATTGCCGCCAATAGCATTTTGCAACATCTGCAGCGAGGGGAGTGATCGCCGGTGAAAAAAGTATATTTTCGTTCGGTTATTTTGACAGTGTCGTACGACGATATTATACTGGTAAGTAAGAACTAATCTCTAAAATAAAAACAATATGCGGACGCTCGCAATGCGGACACCGAAACGTTTCTTGATGTTTGCGGTGGTAACTCTTGGTTTTTTTGCGGCAGCACCTTTCGTGTCGGCAGCGGAAATGACGCCTTTTGAGAAGCAGATCACCGAGATGTCGTCGCAAAGCGCTGCGGATGCCGTGATGCTTACGGACAAGGACCGCATCGCCTCCGTTGGTTTGGGCGATATCGAGATAAAGAATCAGGACGGTAATACTTTTGCGCTCGCCTTCGATATTTCCAATGAGGCTGGCGTGCAGCCGAATGTTTTGTATGCCGTTAATCTCCTGAAATCGGATGACCTTTCCATCGTCGATCAGAAGGTGTATCGCGATGATATGCTCAATCTTTCTGCGGGTGCATCCGTGCATAGAGAGGTGGAATATACGGCGCCGACCTATCTTAACGGATCCTATATCGTAGAGGTGCAGGTCAAGAATACCGACGGGCTTATGCTTGCAGCGGTTCAGACACCAGCCATTTCCCTTAAGGGTTCCAGCGAAAAAGTGGCTATCAATGATGCTGACTGCTATTTGACCGTCGGCGAAAACGATGCTCTATACAGTCTTTCGCAGGGTGTGGATATCAATCAGGAGGAAACCCTGAGCATGCACTGCTCCATCATCAGCGAATTTACGACAGATGTTTCGGTAACGCCCGTACTGCAGGTGTACTATCGATCGACATTCGGTAAGGATATGGGATCGGAAAAGCTGCCGGCTCTGTCGCTTTCTCCCGGGAAAAAAGTGAAGTTCGATGCGTATCTTCCGAAGATGATCGAACCTCAGGCCTATGATGTGGTGCTTACGTTCGTAAACGATAAGGGTGGACAGGTTTCTTCCGGAGTGCGCGTTCACTATGTGCTCCGAGGATCGAGCGCCACCATTCAGAATCTGACTCTAGATAAGGACTACTACGCTAAGGGTGATGAAGCAGCCCTTGTATTGGCATGGACCGGTTCGGCGGATAATTTTCCTGATTCACGTATGCAGCCGACAGGATTCGCTACGGACACTTCTTTGGTTGTTTCTCTCAAAAATGATCAGAACAAATCTTGTATCGCCCCTTTTTCGAAGGAATTGGACGCAGCAAACGGAGGTGCCACGGAACACTTGATGCTTTCGATCACGACTGACTGTCTTAATCCGAGCCTGGTAGCCAAGATCATCGATCCGTCCGGAAAGGTACTGGCAGAAAATACCTATGCCATACGATCCACGGGTACTCCTTCAATGGTGCAGAAGAGACCCAATGGTGCATTGGTGTACAGCGCAGCCTTCCTGCTCATCCTAGCCCTTTTAGTATACCTTATCAGGAAGCAAAAAAAGTCATCAATGAATGTGTTGCTCGGATTGCTTATCGGTGCAGGCGCATTCGTGAGCGGTGGCCAGGCGAGCGCCTCGTGGGATTCTTGGTCGATACCGGTACAGGTGAAAAGCTACGGCGGGTGGCAGGGAACGTATACGACGAGTTTCAGTGCAGGACTCAATAAATCGACCTATGCTCCGGGAGAAACGGTTATAGCGACCGCGACTTTTTCTGCCGCAAGCTGTTCCAATACTCTCGGCGGAGGAGGGACGGTGGATCATGGCACTGGAGAAATGATTGTTTTGAACGGTTCTTGGCAAGACGTTGCTTCCGATCCGAATCCGGATCACAAATACTGGGCGCAAAGTTCCACCCCGAAAACATGGGCAGCTCCAACCACGCCTGGGACATACACGGTGACATGGCGCGGATACTATTCGGTTTATACGCCATCAAGCCAACCGGCGTGCGCTTCCTGGGTCGGTAATTCGAGTCAGTGCGGCAGTCCTGGAGGATCCATCTACCGGGTGGGTTCGGCGACAATGACCTATACCGTGTCTTCGTCAGCACCCGCTCCAGCACCCGCTCCAGCTCCTGCTCCTGCTCCTGCTCCTGCTCCACCGCCATCTCCTGCGCCGGTCATATCGTTTACCGCCAATCCAACATCGATAATCTCAGGTCAGACATCAACGCTCACCTGGTCGACTTCCGGCGCTGCCCGGTGCATGGGTATGGGAGGGACTTTCGTTGCCTCATCCAAGCCGCTCAACGGTACGCAGACAGTGTCTCCAACAGCAACAACCACATATGTATTGAACTGTACGAACGTCGCGGAGGATAATTCTGCAACAGCGCTCGCAACAGTATACGTGTCGTCAACACCATCGGCATGTACGCCGACTTTCTCTTATAGCTGTAATTCTGCAGCCGGAGCGACTTGCGGGGCAAGCAATTGCGGTACGACTATTACGACAACACAGAAGACATGTATCCAGACCAATAGCTGTACGGGCGCTACCTCCGTTGTCCCAGGCAGTAATTGCGGTGCCTCCTGCACCAATGTGACGCAGACCTGTGGATCCTGTTCTACCATCAATAGATGGAGGGAAATCGCGCCGACAAATTAATCTTTCCGCAACATTCCGTTTCGATGCCAGGCGCGACTACCGGTTGCGCTTTGGCGTTTTGACAGGAAAGCCTTTTTGTTCTATGATAGGGAGTAACGAGTGTATTCGCCTGCTTTTTGACGGCGGGTGGCGTTTTTATTATTTATAAGGGAATCGAGTATGGAAATTCGAAATATCGCAATTATCGCGCACGTGGACCACGGCAAGACAACCTTGACCGATGCCATCATGCGCCAGACAGGCATGGTGACGGACGAGAGTGCGAGTATGGACAGCAATTCGCTTGAAAAGGAACGTGGTATCACCATCTATGCCAAGAACACCTCTATTTTTTACAAGGACACTAAAATCAATATCGTGGACACCCCGGGTCACGCCGACTTCGGTTCCGAGGTGGAGCGCGTGCTGCGTTCTATCGACTGTGTGCTTTTGATTGTGGACGCCCAGGAAGGTCCGATGCCGCAGACGCGTTTCGTACTGAAGAAGTCTTTGGAACTCGGGCTCAAGCCGATCGTGGTACTCAATAAGATTGACAAACCGGCCGCTCAGCCGGACATCGTTCATGAGCAGGTCTTCGAATTGTTCTTGGATTTGGGTGCCAATGACGAGCAGCTCGATTTCACTACCGTTTATGCCATCGGTCGCGAAGGTATCGCGAAGATGAGTCTTGATGAAGAATCAAAAGACCTGACACCGCTTTTGGATACCGTACTGAAATTGGTGCCAGCCGCTCCATCGGACGCTACTGCCCCGCTTCGCATGCAGCCTTTCAATCTCGGGTACGACAACTTCTTGGGACGTTTGGCGATCGGACGTATTTATGAGGGATCGATAAAGCTCGGTCAGACCGTAACCGTCAAGAAAATATCCGGCGAGACCTATACCAGCCGCGTCACGAAACTTTTCACCTTCCTTGGTGTCGAGCGCAAAGAAGTGGAAGAAGCTTTTGCAGGAGATATCGTGATGGTCGCCGGATTCCCGGAAATCTATATCGGTGAAACGATGTGTGCATCCGCTGATCAGGAGGCGCTTCCGGCTATCAGTATCGATGAGCCGACTATTTCTTTGAATTTCTTGGTCAATGATTCTCCGTTCGCGGGACGCGAGGGAAAGTTCGTGACCAATCAGCAGATTCGGGAGCGTTTGGAGAAAGAACTGGAAATCAATGTCGGTTTGAAGATCGATTTTTCCGACGCATCCTATAAGGTCTATGGCCGCGGCGAAATGCATGTCGCTATCTTGCTTGAGAATATGCGTCGCGAAGGATACGAGATCCAGGTTTCGCAGCCGCAGGTTATCATCAAAGAAATCGATGGCGTGAAGTCCGAGCCGTTCGAGGAGGCGATCGTGGATGTACCGACCGAAATGACCGGTGTCGTTATTGAGCGCATGGGAAAGCGCAAGGGTATTATGGCCGAGATGAAGCAAGGTCATGGATCACTCACTCGCTTGGTATTCGAGGTCCCGACTCGTGGACTTCTGGGTTATCGTGGTCAATTCACCGTCGATACCAAGGGCGAGGGAATTCTGACGAGCCGCATGATCGGTTTCCGTCCGTATGCCGGCGAGATCAAGAAGACCGAATCCGGTTCCATGACCTCCATGGTTTCCGGGAAGGTATTGGCTTTCGCGCTCAATAATCTTCAAGATCGCGGCGTGCTTTATGTCGAACCGGGAATCGAAGTGTATGAGGGTATGGTTGTCGGCAACGTTTCCAAGGGAAATGATATGTCCGTCAATCCGATCAAGGGAAAGAATCTTACCAACATGCGTTCAAGCGGTGCCGATGAAGCGCTTAAGCTGGTTCCGGCCTGGAAGCTTTCTATTGAGCGCGGACTTGAAATTATGGCCGAGGATGAATACCTCGAAGTTACACCGGAAAGTGTCCGTCTCCGCAAGCAGTATCTGACCGAAAATGATCGCGTCAAGGCGGGACGAAAGAAATAATCTTTCGCTGAGGTGGCGGTGCGAATATATGAAAAATTCCCGAGAGCCTAGGTTCTCGGGAATTTTTATAAGAAAATCGGTCGTATGAAATGTTTGGTCGGATCAATACGTATTTTATCGCACAAGAAACCGATGGTGCGTCAGTGCGTCCTTTCAATGCTATCCAACCATAATCATGAACCTAAGAAGGAGGTGAAGACTTATGATGCAATACCTTATCGAGGTTTCCCATACCCCTGAAGAATGTATGCAGGCTTTGGATGAGATGGACGCGCAGGGAATGGATATTCTGAAGATGTTCCGTTGGGGCTGCAAGACCGGCGATCATCGGGGATGGGCGTTCGTGATGGCTGATAACGATATGACGGCTCGCGATATGCTGCCGACATCGGCGAGAGAGAAGGCTATCGTGGTTCCGGTGGTGGAGTTCACGTCCGAGCAGCTCCGTATGATGCATGAGTCGATGTGAAGAAAGGATGTGGGTGTACAATGAAACGACCGCCGGTTGGACGGTCGTTTTGCATACCGGTGAGTATACATCCTTTGGTATTAGCGCACCGGGATCGCCTTGATGAAGTTTTCGGGACGGTCATCGATGAAGAGCTGCCACGCCGGATGAGAAAGCGACTCTTGGGTATAATAGTAGTCGCGAGGATGCGGCACAAGTTCGGAGGGTCCTTTCCATACGAAGGTGTAGCCGCGTTCAACGCCCCGTTTGGTAATGATGAAGTAATCCGGAACAACCGTCTCCACATTGATCTTGGTACCGCTCAGACATTTTCCCACGAAGAATTGACAGACTGTGTTGCGATCGGTCCAGATGATAAGCGATGCTGCGTTCGGCAAGGAATTGAGGTAGGTAGCGGCTTCATAGGATCCGTAGCCCCAGCCGTCATGGACGGTGAACTGACGGGGAAGGAAGGAGTTCGCGTAATTGAAATAGAACGGTTGTATCCGGATAAGCGAAAGCGTGCTCAAGATAATCAAAGCGATCGTGATGATGATCGGGTGCTTCGCGGAAGCATTTGGCAGGAGGGCTCGTATGCCAAGGGCGCCTAAGATTGCCATAAGCGGATACAGGAGTATCGTGTAGCGGGCATTCGTCAACACGTCTCCGAAGAGCGCTGCCGAAAAGTAGAGGAAGGGGATGATGGTGAGGATAAGGAAGAGAAGTTTGTGTTTGCGGACACTCGTGAAGGATATCTTGAGCCATAATCCTAGCAGCAACAATAAGAGCGTTGTCGGTAGTGAGAATGTGAACGGATAGGCCTGCAGCAGGAGTTTTTGCGTGAAAGCGACAAGCGGATGAGCGTTCTGTAGGGTGGGAAAGGCAAGCTTGCCGTTGCTTTTGGCAGTTTCAAGAAGGACATCGAACGGGATGAATGCATTTCCGGTGGCACCGTTGATAAAGATAGCACCGAAAAAGATGAATGCGAAAAGGGAGCATGCCCGGAGGATGAGATACTGTCGATCGTTTATATTTTTTGCGATGACACGCAGGATTTTGGCTTTAAAGCAATGGATATCTGCAAGCGTCAGGGTGATGGTGGTTGCGATAGGCCACAGGAGCTTGTGAAAGAGCGGGAAGCCGATGGTGGCTTTGTAGAGAAGTATCGGTTTGACCAGGGCTGCGGGCATGAAGATGGAAAAGACGATCGATGCCCCAAGAAAGATAAGGGTGAAAAAGACGAACTCCTTGTGGAAGTAGCGCCGTATGCTTTCCGGACTGCGCGTTTTTTCGGATGCGAAACGGAGGATGAAGTGTGAAAAAATAAGGAAGAGATAGATGGGGAAGAGGATGTTGGCGGTGTATTTGGAAAGGAGGGCGCAGCCGGTGAGGACTGCGGTGAGGGCAAGGAATTTCTTTTCATTCGTTCGGAGGAGTGCGATGAAGGAAAGGAGGGCGGATGCACCGAACGTCCAAAGGAAGGCATCGGGATTGATGATCTGCGAGATGCCGATGAGGATGGGCGAGAGGCCGATGAAGAGGGTGCTCCAGAGCGATAGCCACCTGTCGCGAGTGACTTTTCTGAGTACCCAGAAAAAATAGAAAAGGAAGCATCCATTGAAAAGGAGTATGGGGATGCGTAGCGTCGCGTTGATTTTCTGCGTGAGCGTCGTATCGTATATCGTGAAGATATTGCCCTGTGTGGCGATATCGTCGCGGACACGGTGGTTTTGCGGGCTTTCGCCCACCAGCATACCGATACCTGAAATGAGAGCGGTCGTGATGCCGGGCTTGTCGTTTATCGCGGTCTGCTTCGGATGCAGATTTCGGATAGCCTCCCAGTACTGCGGGATGCGCTCGTATTTCCAAAAATGTTCGTCGGTCGTTTCAAACTTCGTGATATGGTAGCTTCCGAAGCCAAAAAAGAGCGCTACGATGACGAAGAGAAACAGTCGGACGGGAGAAAGGCAGAACCGTGAAAACATAGTTTTTTGATAGGCGGATGACTCTTTCTTTATACCATGTTTTTGTCCTTTTCGCTTGATTTTGCAAAAGGGTTCGTCTATGGTATGCTATTGTATCGATAAGCAGTGCCTATGTCAAACACATTCCGGCGAAAAAAGGAGGACTTCACCTGCGAGCAGTGTGGGTTTTTTGTCGCAGGGAACGGCTACACCAATCATTGTCCGAAGTGTCTGTGGGGCAAGCATGTGGATATACATCCCGGGGATCGTGCTTCTTTGTGCGGTGGGATGCTTCGACCCTTCAGCTGGACCAAGGAGCGGCAAGTTTTCAGCGTGATACATACATGCGTGAAATGCGGATTTGTGGGGCGAAACAAACTTTCGGAAGAGGATAGCATGGACGCTCTGATCGCACTCAAGCAAAAACCGATATGAGTTCGAGTGTATATGGTATACTGACAGTAGCTAGTCTGGGGACTTAGCAGGTTTTTTATAGACGAAATATAAACGGTTAACGACCATATCGTATGAATACAGCGTCATTTTCCATAAGCGAAGCTCTCGGTTTCGGCTGGGCCATGGTGAAAGAGAAATTCTTATTCCTGTTGGCCATCATCGTGGTGTCCGGGGTGTTTGCAGTGGTGCCGGATGTGATCGATAATTTTACCGATAATCAGGGTGTTTTGTTTTTCATGCAGGTTGTATCCGTGGTTTTGGGGTTTGTGATCGATGCCGGACTGATCTCTGTGATGCTATCTTTGTATGACGGAAGAGCGGTGAAAATCGCGGATATTTTTTCTCAGTACCCGATCACGTTCCGCTACTTCGTGGCCAATGTGGTGTACGGAATCATGGTGTTTGCAGGGTTATTGCTTTTGGTTATCCCTGGAGTGTATCTCGCCTTGCGCTACCAGTTCTATAAGTATTTTCTGATCGATAAGCGGACCGATGTCGTAGAGAGTCTGAGGGAGAGCGCGCGCATCACGGAGGGTCATAAGTGGCAGCTGCTGCGTTTCGCCTTGGTGATACTTGCTGTCAATCTTCTCGGATTCCTTGCGCTTATCGTTGGTTTGCTCGTCACGATGCCGCTTTCGATGCTCGCTACTGTCTATGTTTATCGCAAGCTTTCTTCCCCGATTGCGGAAACGGAATCCGAGCAGGAAGAGAAAGAGTTTTTAGCGCCTATTGAGAAGGAGTCCCCTGTGATCGAGAAAGTGCCGGATTCTATTGAGAGTCTCGCTCCGATCGAGTAGGGCGCATACGCGAGGGAGGGCGTTAGCGGCTTTGCAAAAAAGCATGCAGCGCCTGATTGAGATATTGGATCATGTCGGAGGGACTTTCCGTCTGCGGCGGTATCAGGCGGTCTTCTTGTGCAAGGAAAGGAGAATCGCTTATGCTGCGTGCGATTGTCTTTGTAGGATCGAAACCCTGATTGATCAGTGAGATGACGGTTTTGTATTGGTTTTCCGGAAGCGCTTCTGGAAAAGATTGGATGTGATACAGGGATTCATCGGAAGGTATCGCATAGGTTTGCGAAAAAGCCGTTTCCGCGCCTTCGGAGGGGGTATCCTCTTGAAGAGGGCTTTCTCCTGCAATCGCCGCCAATTGCAGTTTCGCCTCGATCTGCGCCTTGATAAGGGTGAGCTCGTCTATGGAGAGGGTGTCGATCGCATTGATGAGGGTGTTGGCGGTCTCAACGCTTTGGACCTGCGTTTTCGTATCCTCAAGCAAGGCAGTGCTTTCGGCGGTATCGCTCGCATCAGCGATCGGATCAGTCTCTTGTATCCAGGCCCAGGTTTTATGTTTGGATTTCTGATAGTATTCATCCTCTTTCACGCCGCCCGCTTTCGCGTACCGGAGCGTGTCGGCGGCTTTCTTATCGGGCTGCCGAAGCTCGATGAAGCCGCCTTTGTTGGGGAGCGAAAAAGCGGTGATATCATGCGTGAGCGTAAGCTCTTTGCCGGGCTTGATAATCAATGACTCCTCGATAGGATGATTGGTGAGCGTCTTTTTGGTGGTGCCGGTGGCGATACTCCAGTCCAGAAGATCGACCTTCTTTTTGCTCTGATTCTTGATGGTTATCCATTCATTGTCCGTATCCGCGCCTGCCGGATTAGGACTTACGCCCGTGATGACCAGTTTTATGGCGGGAAACTTTTCGACCTTGATGTAAAATGTCTGAATGGTATCCTCGAGGGGACCGGACGCGGTGAGCGTGACGATATAGTTTCCCGGCGCGTCATAGGTGTGCACGGCGCTTTCAAGGCGGCTTTTGTGTCCGTCGCCGAAATTCCACGTGTAGCGGATGTTGTCATCGGCATTGGCCGCATCGAAATGGGCCGGTACATTCAGGTAGATGTGTTTCGGGATGTCGATTATCGAAAGCGGAGTGTCAGGGATACGATTGATCGCATCGGGCGTAACGATGTCGCTCCATCGCCATCCCGAAGGCGTGAAGTTATAGGAGACGTCCTTATTGCTTTTGGCATAGCTTCCGGTGTCGACGGCGCTTCCCTGCGCATCAAAGAGCGTGATGGTTTCATCGGTATTGTTGAGCGCGAAGGGGAGCGAATCGCTCAAGAGAGTGAGGTAGGACTGCGCTTTGATGACGGTGCTTTGTTTGAAATCGTATCGTCCGGTTTTGGAGGCGTCATGCAGCGACCAATCCTTGAGGTCGATATCGGCGGTTCCGAAATTGAAGAGCTCGATGAATTCGTCCGTGTCGGATGGATTGGGGAAGATTTCATTGATGCGGATGCTGCTTGCGCCAGATGATACGGCAGGGGATGTCGATGGATCTTGGTCCGCTTCAGGCAAGGCGCTTAGCGCAGGCTTTTCTGTGATCGAGGCAGTGTTTAAAGGTGTCGGATGCGATTGCGGTGTGAGCGTATCGGTTGCTAGATCCCGTTTTAGGCTGGTGTTTTTCGGTGGATTGACGGGATAGTAAAGGCTTTCCGCAAACGGGTTCGGGTGGGGAGTTCCCCAGGTGATGGCATCGATGAGCGATCCATCCGCATCAAACAGTGCGACGCTATGCGGATCGCTCGCATCATTGGTAAAGGAGTTACCGCTCGAAAATCGATCGAGGGTTGCCGTTTTGAAAATGCCCTTGGAGTTCGCCCAGAGAAGATACCCGTGAGCAGGCACTGTCACGGAAAGCGTGTCCGCCATCGAAAGGTCTATGATGGATGCGCCCAGTGCGGAGGTGTCGTTTTTGGTTTTCTTGCGCAGTGTCCATCCATTAAGATCGATGTCTGCATCGGTCGTGTTCTGCAGCTCGATGAATTCATCATCCGCCTTATCTCCCGCGATCTGGATTTCGCTTATGATAACCTTCGGCAGCGCCACCGCCCACGCCTGCGGAGTTTCTGCGTTGAAGACGATACAGGAAAGGAGGATGAATGCAGAAGAAAGATGAGATCGTTTCATAGGAGTTGCTGAGTGATTTAGGCTATGTCAGTAGTGTAAACTATTTTTGATGAAGGAAAGTTCAAAGAAAGATAAAACTTTTTTAAAATGTTTGTACGGAGTGAGGCAATGGTGTCAGATATATTTTCAGGACCTTCTCGAGTACTCCAACGGTCCTGAAAATATATCTGACACCATTTTTGTTTCCGGCAAGTGAACGAAGGAGAGAGGTGTGGTATACTGAGAGTATGAATAAGAAGTATATCTTTATCGGCGGGATAATCATAGCACTGCTTGGCGGAGTGAGTTTTTCTGTGATGCGGATGCAGGAAGTTTATGCGCCTACTGTGGCGGATATGGCGGCTCAGATGGAACGCTTGGCAACACAGAAGACGGCGCCGTCTTCTTCTTCTGGCGTAACGGAGGATGTTAAGGCGAATCAGATGCAGGACACGGATGTGGCGACGGACACAAAGGATACTCTTACAAAAGAAACGCCGAAAGAGGATGCTCAAAAAAAATCCGTAGCGTCGTCAAAATTGGATATCCGCAACAAGCTGGTCGGTTTCGGATTTTCGGTGCCGAGCAAGCCGCGAACTATTGATACGATCATCCTGCACTCCTCCTATGATTCGGTAGGGGATGACCCCTATTCCGTCGAGGGAATCATCGGTGTCTATAAGAGTTACGGTGTTTCCGCACACTACCTTATCGGCCGGGATGGCATCGTGTATAGGCTGGTCAAGGATGAGAATATTGCGTGGCATGCGGGCGTGAGCAAGATGCCGGACGGACGGACCGATGTGAATGATTTTTCCATCGGCATAGAGCTTATCAATACCAAGACGGGCGAGTATACGGATGAGCAGTATACGGCCCTGAAGCTGCTTATTGCCTCCCTGAAGGACCAGTATGCCATCAAATATGTTCTCGGCCATGATGATATCGCTCCCGGACGTAAGACCGACCCCTGGGGATTCGATTGGAAGAATCTGTAATTTTCCTTGACAAGAAGCAAACAATCTTGTACGATAGACCCAGTTCTTTTTTGTGGGGGATTTTGATATGAGTGCTATTTGTTGTATGAAAAGAGATTGCATGGCGGATGAGATAGCGGTCCATGCGATATGTATCGAGTCTCAGGATAATAGATTGTTATTGGTGCTTAAATACGATCAAGAAACCAAGACTTCCTGTTGGACCCTTCCGGGTGGAAAAGTCAATGGCAATGAATCCTTGACAGATACATTGCATAGGGAGCTTGACAAAGAGCTGAAGAATGGCGTTTTTGAGATAAAAGGAACCTTTTCTCCGAAAATTTTTCGAGGAGAGGCCTCTTTTTCCAAGAAATCAGTCGAAGTTCATATGTGCAAGGTCGTGTGCAAGGACGGGAAAAAGATGATCGCTAATCAAGAAATAGAGGCCTTTTGTTGGATATCTCTTTTGCAGGCGAGCAATATAATCATCGAGAAAATGTTCGGTGATGAACAGGGGAGTTGTCATCCGGTGTCTTCGATAACGAGAGACATCCTGGAGCATCTTCTTAATAAAGGGAAAGGATTCATATTTATGATGTAAAATAGAGGGGTGACTGAACGAAAGTCATCCCTCCTATTCATAAAGAGGGCAATCGGAACCCAGATATTGTATATATAATAATGAGAACAGCGCCTATGGATACGCAGCAATGGTCATTGTTACTGGAAGCAGGGAAGGCCGAGGTGTTTTTGAGCCTGCAAAAAGGCGGCGTTTCGGTGGAGCGGGTGTTGGTATGCGACGGATACAGTCTGCTGGAGAAGCTGCTCCCCGCCATTGACACGATGCTGCAAAAGCATCAGCTCACAACCGGGGATATCAAGAAATTCGAGGTGACATCGGATTTGCCGGAAGGCTATTCGTCCCGAAGAATCGCCGAGACCATCGCAGGGGTCTATGGCTTCGCTATCGCCTAAGCTTCGCAGAAGGCAAATCTTGCCATGAAAAAGACGCTCACTTAAGAGCGTCTTTTTACTATGTGATCCCACGGGGAGTCGAACCCCGGTTTACAGGATGAAAACCTGCTGTCCTAACCGTTAGACGATGGGACCGAAAACGGATATTTCCTTGCGAAAATCTACAAAAATAAAACCTCTGTGCAAGGAATATGTGTAGCATACCACAGGGGGAAAATAATGCAAGCTTGTATCCTCGCGTGGTTTTTCGGTTTTTTCTTGACTTTTTTATGCGCATAAGCGACAATTGATGTGAATATCCTGACGTCTGAGCGTCTCGATTTTCGTGTTATGATGGCAGGATAAAAAAAAGTATCGCATTTATGGAAGTATCGATCGCAGCCGAAAGTTTGTTTCACATCGGGGGTTTCCCGGTGACCAATACGCTCATTATGACCCTCATCGTGAGCGTATTGGTGATGATGGCGGCGTTTGCGCTCCAAGGAAGGCTGCAGCCGGTGCCACGCGGGCTCCAAAATGGAGCAGAGGCGCTGATTGAAGCGATATGGGGTTTTACTCTGGATATCATGCAGGATAAGAAGTTGGCGCACGCGGTTTTCCCGCTTATCGCTACTATCTTTATTTTTGTGCTCTTCTCCAATTGGATTGGTCTTTTGCCGGGTATGGGAACGGTCGGCCTTGCGCATGGAGAGCATTCCATCATCCCGTTTATCCGGAGCGGTTCCGCTGATCTTAATACGACGATCGCGCTGTCGTTTATCGTGGTGTTTTCGGTGCAGTTCCTTGGCATCGCGACGATCGGCGTGGCGAAATATGGGAGGAAGTTTTTTGTCAGCCCCTTCCATAAGCCGTATCTTGTGGGAAGTTTCGTGGGACTTTTGGAGCTGCTCAGCGAAGTGACGCGTATGATCTCGTTTTCATTCCGTCTTTTCGGAAATGTGTTCGCCGGCGAGGTGCTTCTGATCGTGATGCTGCATCTGGTGCCCTATGCCTTGCCCATCCCCTTCCTGATTATCGAGGTGTTCGTGGGGTTTGTGCAGGCAGCGGTGTTCGCACTTCTCTCGCTGGTATTTATCAAGATGGCGACACTCGAAGCGGAGCATTGATCCGGGGAGTTAGGCAGTATCATTTCGAGCTTGTCGAAGAATCTCCCGAAAAGGAAATCGCTCGCCGAGCTCGGGATGATACATAATTAACATGATAAGGAAAATATATGAATGAGTCAGTGCAGGTGTTTGACGGTGTGGTAAATAATGTTGAATCCGCAAGGATGCTCGCGGCGTCGCTCGCGATCGGTATCGGTGCGATTGGACCTGGTATCGGTATCGGCATCCTCGCATCCAAGGCGCTCGAAGCGATCGGCCGCAATCCCGAGGCATCATCGAAGGTTCAGACCCTCATGATTTTGGCCATCGCCTTCACGGAAGCTATCGCCATCTATGCTCTGGTAATCGCTCTGATGATCTTGTTCCGCTAATATAAGCTTCTATGGAAATTCTTGCAAAACTCGGCATCGATTGGAAGCTTTTCATCGCCCAGATCGTAAACTTCGCGATACTGTTTTGGATATTGCGCCGTTTCGCGTATCGTCCGATGTTAGCATTCCTTGCGGAGCGCACGGAGCGTATCGATAAGGGGCTCTCGGATGCCGATGCCGCGCACAAGAAACTCGGCGAGATGGAGCAGAAGGAACGGGAAATGCTGGAACAGGCCAAGAAAGAAGCGCAGAAAATACTCGAAAAGGCGGAAAGATTGGGCAAACAGAATTATGAGAAGATGCTCGAGCAAGCCAAGGAAGACGTGGATCGTCTTATGAAGCAATCAGAACTGAAGATGGAATCAGAGAAAGCGAAATTATTGAGTGATGCGAAGGCGCAGCTGGCGGAATTAGTCGTTTTGACGACGGAAAAAGTTTTGCAGGAAAAGATCGATGCCCATAAGGACAGCGAACTCATCCAAAAACATTTGAAATCTTTAGGATAATCCCATGCGTACGACCGCCTCACAATATGCAAAAGCCCTTCTTTCACTCTCTGCAGAGAAGTCTGCGGTTGATCAGACAAGGATTGCAGCGGACTTCTTCGCATTCCTGAGACGCAAAGGCGACTTCAAGAAGCTATCCGGTATCGTCAAGAAGTTGGAGCGATTGCAGGATGCGAAAACAGGCATGAAGCGCGTATCGGTCACGACCGCTTTTCCTGCAAATGCGGAATTGATGAAAGAGTTGGAAGTATTCGCGAAGGAAATGTTTGAAAGCGAGTCAGTGGCGCTCGATACCCGGTCTGATAGTACACTTATCGGAGGCGCGGTGATGAAAACCGACAATCATCTGGTGGATGCATCGGTGGCAGGAAAGATAAAAGATGTAAGAAAAATACTGTTAAAATAAAATGAGGTTGTGGACATTATCGTTCCGAGTTTGCTGAGGAGCCCGTTACAAGAAAAGATTCCTCAATAAACTCGGAACGATAAGGAGAAAGTTCTTTGGCAATAAAAAATAGCCTTCAGTATGTTGTATGTTTACAGTAATAACTGAAGGCATGGCATTTTATCGTCTGATGTTTCGTGTTAGAAATGTCGCGAAAGCAGGTTTACTGCCGCGAGCGTAACTATACATGGAATCCACCAAGACACTAAATGAACTATCGAGAATCCTATTGTTAGGATTACCATCACAATGGCAAATGCTTTGGATTCGTATTCATCATTGTATGCCAGTGCTAGCACTGCGATTGCGGTTAATGCTAGAATCAGCAGTAGCTGTAGCATCCTTTCGGACATGGTTGGTCCGAAAGTGTTATCCATCAGAGGTAGTGATCCTAGTGTTACGGCGAGTGTCGCTATTGATAATGCTTCTGTGATTTTCGTGGCGTTCATTTCGATCTCCTCGATCTGTGATTGAAAAATTGTTAAATTATCAGATGAGCATTCGATAATACAAAACTCACTGAAAGGGCAGTATACTCCATACTTGGCAATTTGTCAAGTATATCTGAGAAAAATACGCTTAATAAAGCAATAAATAGCGTATACATCAAGAAGACATATAGTTGTGTCATCCTGAGCATAGTCGAAGGATCTCCTCGATAGGAAAAGATTCCTCGACTGCGCTCGGGATGACAAAGAAAAAGGTGTGCCGAGCAATGAGAAGTTCCTTGAAATAAAAAAACAACCTTCAGTATATTGCTGTTGCAATAGGGGCTGAAGGCGTTATGTTTTTTGACCTCATGCTTCGGGATTGGAATTTTCAAATCCTGATTGTGGGGTGAAAATTACCGAGACTACATTTTTTATTTTGGCATGGCACTAGTTGCTGCAATCATCATACTAATTGCAAATGTGATTATTCCGATACCAGACGGGATTAGCCCAATTGAATTAGTGAGCTCGAGGCTTATTACTCCGAATAATACCAATAAAGGTTGAAGGATTACCCATCCAATGGTAATTACTAGACTAATCACAGCAATTATCAGACTCATTTTAAATTGTAGTTTGTGGTTCGTTTCGATCTCCTCGATCGGTTGAAAATAAAAATTGTTAAGCCTTCGCATGGTTCAGATTTTGAAAGGAATCTAAATTGTACGAATTTGTGTTGTACTCCATACTCAGTCATTTGTCAAGAATTGAAGAGAAAAATATCCTAGATAAAGCAAAAATTGTGTTTCTGTCATCCTGAACTTGTTTCAGGATCCCGAGTAGATATAATCGGTTTTACAAAGGAGGGGATGCTGAAACGAGTCCAGCACAACAAAGAAGAAAGCTTGATTCTAAACTCTTAATTCCTAATACTTACATCTATGTCCAATAATCACCTTATCGAAGAATTGAAAAAACAAATTGAAGGATTCCACTCCGAAACCACGCGCGAGGAAATCGGGACGGTTTTGGAAGTGGGGGATGGCGTCGTGCGCGCCTCTGGACTTGCGAATGTCAAAGCTTCTGAAATGGTAGAATTTCCCGATGGATCCTTGGGTGTGGCGCTCAACCTTGAGGAGGATCAGGCAGGTATTATGCTTTTGAGTCAGATGGGATCGATCAAGGAAGGCGATGTCGTCAAGGCGACGGGAAAAATATTGTCGGTGCCGGTGGGAGATGCGGTTATTGGACGCGTAACGAATGCACTGGGCTCGCCGATCGATGGCAAGGGCGCCATCGCAACGAGTGCATTGTATCCGGTGGAAAAAATCGCTCCGGGCGTAATCACCAGGCAGTCCGTGCATCAGCCGCTTCAGACGGGTATCAAGGCGATTGACGCGCTCATACCGATCGGACGCGGACAGCGCGAGCTTATTATCGGGGATCGTCAGACCGGTAAGACCGCTATCGCTATCGATACCATCCTCAATCAGGCGGGGCAGGGTGTCATCTGCATCTATGTCGCTATCGGGCAGAAGGAATCCAAGATCGCGCGTATCGTTGCCGAGCTCGAGGAAAAGTGTGCGATGGAATATACAACGATCGTCGTGGCAGGCGCATCCGATCCGGCTGCACTGTCATTCATCGCTCCGTATGCCGGATGCGCGATGGGCGAGTACTTTATGGACAGGGGTAAGGACGTGTTGGTGGTCTATGATGATCTGTCCAAACATGCCGCGGCCTATCGTCAGATCTCGCTCATCCTGCGACGCCCACCGGGACGCGAAGCGTATCCTGGAGATGTGTTTTATCTGCATTCCCGATTGCTCGAGCGCAGCGCCAAACTCAATGCCGAAAACGGCGGCGGTTCTTTGACCGCGCTCCCGATTATCGAAACTCAGGCAGGTGACGTGTCGGCGTATATCCCGACCAATGTCATCTCCATCACCGACGGTCAGATTTACCTCGAATCGGACCTGTTTTACAAGGGTATCAGGCCAGCGCTCAATGTCGGGCTTTCCGTATCGCGCGTGGGTGGTGATGCTCAGATCAAAGCGATGAAACAAGTGGCTGGCAAGCTCCGTCTCGATCTCGCGCAATTCCGTGAGCTCGAAGCGTTCGCGCAGTTCGGCTCGGATTTGGATGAAAAGACCAAGCAACAGATCGAGCGTGGTAAGCGAGGCGTCGAAGTCTTGAAGCAGTCGCAGTACGCGCCGTTGTCTGTCGAACACGAAGTGGCATTACTCTATGCCTTGACTCGAGGGTATCTTGAAGATGTGGCAGTGGAAGCTTTGGGCGATTGGGAAAAGAAATTCCATGTCTATCTGGAAACGGAAGGCTCGGCGGTTATCGAAGCCATCCGCAAGGAAAAGGTTTTGACCCCGGAGGTGGAAGAAACTTTGCAGCAGAGCATCACCGAGTTTAAGAAAATGTTTTAAAAATATATGGAATCAGGAATTAAGAATAAAGAATCAAGCTTGCTATAAAGAAAGATTTTGTGAACAAAGCGCTTAATTCCAAATTCTTGATTCATAATTCTCATAGTTATGCCGTCAACCAAAGAACTCAAACAACGAATAAAAGGAATCAAGAGCACGAGCAAGATCACCCGGGCTATGGAGATGATTTCCGCCGTCAAAATGCGCAAGGCCGTGGCGCAGGTGGTGGCCATCCGTCCGTATGCGCAAAGTGCGCTTCAGGTGCTGGCCAAGGTTTCCCAAGCGATGAAGGATGAGGATTATACATTGTTCCGGGCACGCGAGGTGAAAAGAGTCTTGCTCGTGGTCATTACTGCCAATCGCGGCTTGTGCGGCTCATTCAATACGCAGATCATCCGTCAGGTGAAGCAGGAAGTGGCGAGATTCGGAGAGCGGGGCGTGAAGCCGGAGTACATCGATTTCGTCTCCATCGGTAAGAAAGGCGATCAGCTGCTGCGCCAGTGCCAGGGTGTCATCAAGGCCTCCTTTCCCGATGCGCTCACACAGGTGCGTGCGGCAGGCGTCCGTCCTATCGCGCGGTTGGTGCGGGAGGAATATGAGAGCGGGTGCTATGACAAGGTGATGCTCATCTATACGGACTATGTCTCGCCGATGGTCCAGAAGACGAATGTGCGGCGCTTACTCCCATTGTCGCAAGGCGCTTTGCAGGACGAAATCGGGGAGATGGAGGATACTCATGAGCCGGTGTATGCGCCTGCGAAGCAGTCTCATCCGAGGCAACCCGATGTTTTGGAACTTCGCAAGCAGTATCAGATAGAGCCGACACCGGAGATGGTATTGGAAATGCTTATCCCGCGGTTGATCGAGATGCAGATCCATCACGCCATTTTGGAATCCAATGCGTCGCAGGAGGCCGCCAGAATGATGGCGATGCGTAATGCGACCGATGCCGCCAAGGATATGGTCGCCGATTTCACGCTTTCGTACAATCAGCTCCGCCAGGCGAAAGTGACGCAGGAAATCGCCGAGCTTTCCGCTGGTATGGCAGCGGTAAACGGATGATAAAGGATGACTAAAAGCAATTACCACAAAAGACTGAGTATGACCGTACTATTTTGTTAAGTAACCGTTGGAGTACTTAAGAAGGTTGCGTATAAAATAGTACGGTCATGAGACTAAGAACAGTATCGATTTGAATTGAAAATTTTCACATTAAAAAATCGCCCTCAGTAGCTTTTGTGAAAGTAAAAGTAATTGAAAGGCGATAGCGCTTCACCCCACGCTTCGGGATTGGATGGTATCGAATCCCGAATGTTGGGTGAAAATTATTCGGCCGGTTTACCGGCGGAGCAGAGAGCATCTAGGAAGATCGTTTTCTCACGTTCTGATAGCGGTTTGTAGTGACAGAGCGTTTTGCCGTCGCACCCGACGGTCGCATCATGAAACGGCGTGAAGCAAAAATCGATAGAGGTTGTGGCGGTAGCAAGTTTTTCCTTGACGGATCTTGCGACGCTTTCCAAGTTATTGTGGCTGCGCAGGATTTCAAGCCCTTCTTGCTCAGCGAAATAAGTCTTCCCCTTCGAAGTCAGTATTTTGAAAACACGCATGGTGGTGTAGGTTGACATGATAGATTCCTCGGTTGATTGGAAAAGTCGCCCCTCGGTATCTTGTTACGATATGACCGAAGGGCGGAGATTTTGCCCCGCGCTTTGGGATTGGATGGTATCGAATCCCAAATGCTGGATGAATTACTTGTTTTTGTTCGCAGGGATGGCAAGGGCTTTTTGGTAGGAATACCAAAGGCCGATCGATGCTACGACGACGATCATGATGAGTATCAGCAAAAACTGATCGCTCAAAATTTCCGCCAATCCTGCGGCGACTGCGAGAATCATGGTGAAGGCCGATCCGATTTCCCACGCTTTTTTGAGGCACGCCAGTATTACCATTGCAGCGATACCGCTAGACGTGATGATCGCGATGCCGATGAAAATAAGAACGGATTCTTCACTGGCATCGAGGATGGATTTCCCACGATGCATGCCGGTTGCCATGGCGTATAGCAATACCATGACGGCAAATGCTGTTGTGAGCCCGAGTGTGCCGGCGGTTATGATGCGGAGATATTGTTTCATGCGACCTCCTTGCGGTCTGATGATAAAAGGTTGTTAAATAACGGTACAGTCAATAATTTCATGCTGAATCCATTGACTGCATAACATACACTTTTGGGATCGATTTGTCAAGGTGTATAAAAAACGCCTTTCAGCGAGCCCGTGTTACAATAGTGCGTAATGGCAGCTGGAAGAGGGAGTGACTTAATTTTTTTTGATACTAATCTTTTTATTATGAATGGAAAAATCATACAAGTTATCGGACCGGTGGTGGATGTGGAATTTGAGAACGGCGAATTACCGAAGATTTATGATGCCTTGGAAATCACGCTTTCAGATGGAGGCAAGCTGGTTCTGGAAGCGCATCAGCATACCGGCGGTAATCGCGTGCGATCGGTGGCGATGGGCGCGACGGACGGACTTTCCCGCGGTATGGATGTCGTGGCGACAGGTGCGCCGATTTCCGTGCCGGTCGGAAAGGAGGTTTTGGGACGGATGTTTAATGTGCTCGGAGATGCGATCGACCGCGCCCACAATCCTTCGGATAGTGAAGCGGGCAGGCAGCAGGAAACATTTTTAACGAAACGCTCCATCCACCGCAAAGCGCCATCATTCGATGAACAGTCTACGGAAGCGCAGGTGTTTGAGACCGGTATCAAGGCTATCGATCTTATCTGTCCGTTCATGAAAGGCGGTAAGGTCGGACTTTTCGGCGGTGCGGGCGTTGGCAAGACCGTGGTGATTCAGGAATTGATCCGTAATATCGCGCAGGAGCACGGAGGATACTCGGTATTCGCCGGTGTGGGCGAGCGTACCCGCGAGGGAAACGATCTGTATCATGAAATGAAAGACTCGGGCGTGCTCGACAAGACGGCACTCGTGTTCGGTCAGATGAACGAACCGCCCGGAGCGCGTCAGCGCATCGCTTTGTCCGCGCTTACGATGGCGGAATATTTCCGTGATGATGAACAAAAAGACGTACTTTTGTTTATCGACAATATTTTCCGTTTCACGCAGGCGGGATCGGAAGTGTCCGCATTGCTTGGGCGTATCCCGAGCGCGGTGGGATATCAGCCGACACTAGCCGAGGAAATGGGAAGCTTGCAGGAGCGCATCACCTCGACGAAGAAAGGATCCATAACATCCGTGCAGGCGGTCTATGTGCCGGCCGATGACTTGACCGACCCGGCACCGGCCGCGACGTTTACGCACCTCGATTCGACCGTCGTATTGTCCCGCGCTCTGACTGAGCTGGGTATCTATCCGGCCGTCGATCCGCTCGATTCCAATTCGACCATCCTGGATCCGAATATCGTCGGGGAGCGCCATTACCATGTGGCGCGCGGTGTGCAGAAGGTTTTGCAGCGTTACAAGGACCTGCAGGATATCATCGCCATATTGGGTATGGAAGAATTGACCGAAGAAGACAAGATGCTCGTGGTGCGTGCGCGAAAAATCCAGAAGTACCTCTCGCAGCCGTTCTTCGTGGCGGAGCAGTTTACGGGAGCGCCAGGAAAATATGTGAAGCTTTCGGACACTATTTCTGGTTTCGAAAAAATCCTTGCCGGCGAACTCGACGCTATCCCGGAACAGGATTTCTATATGAAGGGTTCGATCGAGGAGGTTATGGCTAAGAATCAGGAATAATGAATCAAGAATCGAGTATGAAAAAAATCACACTCAAAATCATCACGCCGGAGAAGGTAGTCTCGGAAGAAGAAGTGTATCAAGTGACGCTTCCGATCGAGGATGGCGAAATCACGATACTGCCGGAACATATCTCGTATATCGGTGCGCTCAAGGCGGGTGAAGTTGTGTATCGCAAGGAATCGGCACAGAGCGATGAGATCGCCTTGGCGGTCTCGGGCGGTTTTGTGGAATTCCATGATAATGTCTTAACCTTGCTTGCGGATACGGCGGAGTATGCGGATGCCATCGATATCGCGCGGGCACAGGAAGCGAAAGAGCGGGCAGAAAAACTGATGCGACAGGACACATTTTTGGACAGTGAGGAATATGCTCGCATTGCCGCATCGCTTGAAAAACAATTGACGCGTATCCGGGTGGCGCGCAAGCATCATGCGAAGCACCGGGCGGTTCCGGAAGTGCAGGTATAGGAATATCGTATGATTCGTTCCGAGGCGGCACCCTCTTTTGTAGGGTGCCGCTCGGTAAGTAAGGGACTATGGCAGGACAATACAAACGCAGCAAGAGCAGTCATTCGAGCCTAATCCCTCGCGCCAAGGATGTGGTGCGGTTTTTGGAACAATGCCCGCTGGTCAAAAAATATACGATAGGTTTTATTGATGGGCGACGGCGCGGCAATAAAAAGGAGCTACGCGTCGCGACGCTTGGCGGGGGTGCTTGTCAGCTCAAAGTGTGTTCCGATGGTGCCGTGCAGATACTGGTGGTGAGTTTGCATGGCGGTGCGAGCATGGAAGATTTCCATGCTGCTCTGCGGCAGAAGTTGGAGGATGATTTTTGTGTCATAGTGAAATAGTGGTACACTGACAGTGTGGGTTATTTTTTAATATAACATTATGGACATGTCGTCTTCGGGGCGTGAGCGTTTTTCGCGTGTTGCCAGAGGGATCGCTATCGCCGCTGTTGTGGCATTCATTATCGCGGTTGCGATCATCGTGATTGGCAATAGGCAAAATATGATGCTGGGTGGGATAAATGCCCCGTATTTTTCGGATAGCCGCGTGCAGAAAAATAGCGGCGTGGTCGGCATGGGTGTCCCTTCGCCGATGGGCTTACCGGGATCCGAAATCGCGCCTTCGATCGGCAGAGCAACCGATAACGGAACATTGCCGCAGACCGAAGACGTCGCTCCGGCAGAAAAGAAAGTCGTCAAGACAGGGGACCTGACGCTGAAGGTGGAGAGCGTCGAGAAGGCTATGGATCAGCTGCGAGGGATCGCTGCGCAATTTGAAGGGGATATCTTTTCTTCCTCGATCTATGATGCCAAGACGGCCAATAGCATCAAGCAGGGACAGGCGACGATAAAGGTTTCGGCTGCCCATTTTGATGAAGCGATGCAGAGCATCAAATCCATCGCGCGCGTCGTGGTGAGGGAGACGACGAACGGTCAGGACGTGACAAGTCAGTATGTCGACTTACAGGCCCGCTTGAAAAACAAGCAGGTGGAGGAAGAATCTATCGCTGCTATCCTGACGCGGGACTCCAATAATATAGACGATGTTTTGCAGGTGACGACACAGCTTGCACGGGTTCGCGGCGAAATCGAACAGCTCCAGGCGCAGATGAAATATCTGGACAATCAGTCGGATATGTCGACCATCGCCGTGTCGTTCACGGAAGACACCAAGATCGGCAAGACCGACACGGATTGGCGCCCGCTGCAGGAAATCAAGGCGGCGGTGAACGCGCTCATTAAAGCAGGGCAAGGAGCGATATCTTTCCTCATCTCCTTCGTCATCGTGGTAGTGCCGATCCTGGGAATTTTCCTCCTGATCTTCGGAGGCATCCTGTATGTGGTGGTGAAAAAACTCCATCAGTGGCTCAGGCAATAATCTGACGGTTGATTAGGTATGAAAGCGGACATCTTGTCCGCTTTTCGTTTTGCTTGAAAAAAAGTCCCAAAGAGGCTATGATAAGGGTAATACTCTTAATACTTTCCTTATGGCAGGCCAGTACAGCGCTAAAACTATCGAGAAGAAATGGCAAGACCGGTGGGCGAAGCAGGGCGACTTTCAGGCATCGGATCAGTCCGGCAAGGAAAAATGTTATGTGTTGGACATGTTCCCGTATCCTTCGGGGGACGGTTTGCACGTGGGTCATGTGGAGAATTATACGGCCACGGACATCTATTCGCGCTTCAAGCGCCTGCAGGGTTTTGAAGTCTTGCATCCGATCGGGTGGGACGCTTTCGGACTGCCTGCGGAAAACTTCGCCATCAAGACCGGCGTGCACCCCGATCAAAAAACCCACGAAAATATCGCCAACTTCACCCGTCAGATCAAGAGCTTGGGGATTTCCTATGACTGGTCGCGCGAAATCGATACGTCGAGCCCCGAATATTACAAATGGACGCAGTGGCTGTTTTTGTTTCTGTATAAGAACGGTTTGGCCTATCGTAAACAGGCGAGCGTGAATTGGTGTCCGTCGTGCCAGACCGTGCTGGCCAATGAGCAGGTGGTGGATGGCGTGTGCGAGCGCTGCAAGACGGAAGTGGTGCAGAAGGATCTGAAGCAATGGTTTTTCAAGATCACGGATTTCATCGAGGATCAGCAATTCGAGGGACGCGATGTTTCCGGACTGATTTCCGGTCTTAAAAAAATCGATTGGCCCGAGTCAACCAAGAAGGCGCAGCAGCACTGGATCGGAAGGAGCGAGGGGGCGATGGTGCGATTTCATATCAGTCAACAGCCTGCCCGAATCGCTACGCGAAACGTTGCGGGCGGGTCAACAATTAACAGTCAACAAAAAACGGAAGATAAGCAAGGGCAGGAGGATATCGAAGTGTTCACGACGCGTGTCGATACTATTTTCGGTTGCACCTATGTCGTGGTGGCGCCGGAACATCCTTTGGTCAGTCAACAATTAACAAATAACAGTCAACAGGGAATCAGCAACAAGGCTGAAGTCGAAAAATATCTTGAAGCGACGAAGAAGAAAACGGAGCTTGAGCGTACGGAACTTGCCAAGGATAAGACGGGCGTGAAGCTTGAGGGTATCGAGGCTATCAATCCATTCACCGGTGAGGCGGTCCCGGTATTTGTGGCGGACTATGTGCTCGGTAATTATGGAACCGGAGCGGTGATGGCGGTACCAGCGCATGATGAGCGCGATTTTGCCTTCGCGAAGAAATACGATCTTCCGATACGTATATCGATCGAACCGGTCACGGGGACGGTGCGTGAGAATGAGGAATTCCGTCGCAGTATCGTGGCGGTGGTCGAGGATGCGAAAACCGGGAAATTCCTCTCCATCAATTGGGGGGAGAAACTCGGCGGCAATCTGTTTATCGGCGGGGGACTGGAAGAAGAGGAGGACGTGATTCAGGCGGCCGTGCGGGAGATCGAAGAGGAGACTGGCTACAAGCATGTGAAGCTCGTGGCGGTATCCGAAAAAATCCATCATCACTATTTCGCGGCTTCCAAGAATGTCTACAGGAATATCGAGGCCACAGGGCTGCACTTTCGTTTGGCGGATAAGGAAAAAGCGGAGCAGCGTTTGGAAGCGGACGAGCATAATAAGTTCACGGTGGAATGGATTACCAGAGAAGATGCATTCGCCAAGGTTGCTGATCCGTTGCATCGATACCTTTTCGACAAATTCATCCAAGGGAAGATCTTTGCTGAAGACGGCGTGCTGGCTGATTCCGGAGCATTTTCGGGATTGGCTTCACAAGCAGCGCGAGAAAAAATAACACAATGGTTGGAGGAGAAAAAACTCGGTGAGAAAAAAGTGAATTATCGATTGCGTGATTGGCTCGTATCGCGGCAGCGCTATTGGGGTGCGCCGATCCCGATCATCTACTGCGATACCTGCGGCGAGCAGCCGGTGCCGGAGCAGGATCTTCCGGTTAGTTTACCGATGGATGTGGATTTCCGCCCGACAGGGGAGTCTCCGCTCACACGTTCGGAAAGCTTTCATGATGTATTGTGTCCGAAGTGCGGTGAAAAAGCGAGGCGTGAATCCGATACGATGGATACGTTCGTGTGTTCGAGCTGGTACTATCTGCGTTTCGTTGATCCGAAGAATACGGAAGCATTTGCAGATCCGGAAAAACTCGCGAAGTGGCTCCCGGTGGATGTGTATATGGGCGGAGCGGAACATACGGTGCTGCATCTTCTCTATGCGAGGTTCTTTGCCAAAGCGCTCCGAAAGTATGGGCTGATTGATTTCGATGAGCCGTTCATGAAGCTCAGGCACCAGGGCATGGTGTTGGCGGAAGACGGCCGCAAGATGAGCAAGTCTTTGGGGAATGTCGTCAATCCGGATGATGTCGTCGGGCAATTCGGTGCGGATTCTCTAAGGCTTTATGAGATGTTCATGGGGCCGCTTGAGGATGCCAAAGCCTGGAAGACGGACAATCTTGTCGGACCGCGACGCTTCTTGGAAAAGGTGTGGAGAATGGGAGAGAAAGTTAGTCAACAGTCAGCAATCAACAGAAAACAAGGAACAGAAAACAATGCTTTGCGCACGCTGTTGCACAAGACTATCCAGAAAGTCACGCAGGATATCGAGGAGTTCCGTTTCAATACGGCTGTCAGCAGCCTGATGATACTCGTCAATGAGATGGATAGGCAGGCAAAGATCTCGCAGGATGATTTTGAAACCTTCCTGCTCCTCTTATCTCCGTTTGCACCGCATATCGCCGAAGAGCTGTGGGAGAGGCTCGGTCACGCCGGATCTATCACCGAAGGCGTGTGGCCGAAATTCGATCCGAAGCTTTTGCAAGATGAAACGGTCGATATCGTCGTGCAGGTCAATGGGAAGCTCCGCGCCAAAATAGCCGTCGCTTCCGGCGCACAGCAGAAGGATGTTGAAACGCTTGCACTGCAGGATGAGAAAGTGGCGCTCCATATCCAGGGAAAAACTATCAGGAAAGTGATTTTCGTGCCGAATCGACTGATGAATATTGTTGTCTAAGCCTATGCAGTGCGTAATTTTGGCCGCCGGGCGCGGTACCCGTATGGGCGAATTGACGAACAATACTCCGAAGCCGATGATCTGTGTGCTCGGCCTGCCTTTGCTGGCGCATAAGATACGCCTGCTCCCGGAAGGTGTTGAGGAAGTCATTCTCGTTGTCGGATACAAGAAGGAAATTATCCAGGACTATTTCGGCACAAAGTGGAACGGAAAAAAGATAACCTATGTCGAGCAGACCGAGCTTAACGGGACGGCGGGCGCCATCTATCTCGTGAAAGACATCGTCCGCGAGCGGTTTTTGGTGACGATGGGCGACGACCTCTATCATCCGGACGATATCGAAAAGATCATGCACTATCCGCTTGCACTGCTCGGGTACCATACGCAGGATGCGTCCGCCTTCGGTCTGGTGACGGTCGATGAGCGGCATCATTTGGCGGGTGTGGTGGAGCGTCCGCACGAATTAGGTGAAGGCTTGGTCAATACGGGGGCCTATGTCCTGAGCACGGATTTTTTCACCTATCCTCCCGTCAAAATATCCGAGACGGAATACGGCCTGCCTCAGACACTGGTTGTTATGGGTCAGAAGCATCCGGTACAAGTCAAAGTGACGCGAAGGTGGCTGCCGGTCGGCAATCCCCAAGACTTAGCCCTGGCAGAGCAGTTTCTTCGGGCAATCTCACAAGATCAGTAATGATGTATTTGATAGCGGATGCATCATTACGTGCCAACAATACTTACTTCGGATATGTAAATCATGAGTATGAAAAGGAAAAAAATCGTTACCATTGGAGGAGGGACAGGAAGCTTCACGCTGCTTTCCGGGTTGAAAAAATATCCGGTGGATCTTTCGGCGATCGTCACGATGGCTGATGACGGCGGATCGACGGGCGTACTGCGCGATGAATTGGGCGTATTGCCACCCGGAGACGTGCGCCAGTGCCTGGTCGCGCTCTCGCGCTCATCAGAGAAGATGCGCGATCTGATGAATTACCGTTTCGAGAACGGAGGGCTTGCGGGGCATAATTTCGGGAATATCCTGATCAGCGCCTTGGAAAAAACCTGTGGCGGGATGTCGCGCGGACTCAGGGAGGCGTCGCGTATCCTCAATGTTTACGGGCGGGTGCTTCCGGTGACGGAGGATGATATGCGTTTTATTACCACGCTTGAGAATGGGGAGGTGTTGTATGGCGAGGATCAGTTGGACAGCAATGCGGACCTTCGGGAGAAGGGTATCAGGCTTAAAAGCATTAGGCTGGAGCACGCCGTGCGTGCCAATGCCGATGCGCTCAGCGCTATCCGTGAGGCGAATGTGATTGTGCTCGGTCCTGGGGATCACTTTGGGAGCATAGTGCCGAATCTTCTGATCGAGGAGGTATCGACGGCCATACGGAATGCGAAGGCTCGTATCGTGTATGTTGCTAATCTCACCAACAAAAGGGGATTGACGGACGGGTGGAGCGTGCGCGAGTATGTTCAATCATTGGAGCGCTATATCGAGGAGGGACGCATCGACTATGTGGTCTATAACGATCATAAATTGAAAAAGGAACTGATCGAAAAATACGAGCAATTCGAGGGCAAAGGCGCGCAGGTTTTGTTTCATGAGTATGTCGAGCGGACATACAAGGTCGTTAAGGCGAATGTTGTGAGCAATAAGGTCCCGGAGATACACAAAAACGATGTCCTCACCAACACGCGTTCCTTCATCCGGCATGATTCCGATAAGCTGGCGCAGGTTATCGAGTTCCTGCTGACATTCAATGAAAATAAAAAAATAATACAAGACATCATATGAGAGTTTTTATCGATTGGGACGACACGATTTTCAATACGCGGGATTTCGTCACGGATTTTTCGACGGTATTCACCGATAACGGCGTTCCGTTCGATATGTATAAGAAGACCCGCCAAAACGCGTATCGTGTGCTCGGTGACGACACGGCGATCTATGATATGGAAATGCACCTCAGTAGTATCGCTTCGCAAAAAATCGTGTTCGATACCGATGCGGTGAGGAAATCGGCGGCAGTATTTTTACAAGACACTTCCCGCTATGTCTTTCCCGATATACGCCTGTTTTTTGAGAGGGCGCGTGAAAAAAATATACGGGTATACGTGCTTTCCTTCGGGCAGTCGGCATTTCAGAACGAGAAGATAAACGGCACGGGCTTGCGGGAATACTTCGATGAGGTGTTTATCGTGCAGGAGAAAAAGTATGTTCCGATAGTGTTGGTGATGGAAAGATCCGGCGATGAACCGGTATGGTTTTTCGATGATCGGGCCGAATATATCGACGATGTCAAAAAGAATATCCCGGCCGTGAAGACGGTGCAGGTGATGCGGTCGGAGGGGCGTTATCAGGACGTACAAAGCCCTTCTGCCGATTTTATGATCCAGGACTTTGATGCTATAGTGAAGGTGCTTTCCGCTTGATCGGCACCGGCCGCAGCTGCCGGAGAAGAAACGGTAACTTTTAATTCCCAAACATATGTGTGGAATCATCGGATACATCGGAAAGAGAAACGCGAAGGACTTTTTGATCGAAGGTTTACGCCGCCTGGAATACCGCGGATACGATAGCGCCGGCATGGCCGTCATGAAAGACGGGCGGATATTTCTGACGAAAGCCGTAGGAAAAGTGGCCGAACTCGAATCGAAGATACGAGGGGACGCCCGGCAGGCGATGCTGGGAATCGCGCATACCCGTTGGGCAACGCATGGTAAGCCGTCCGAAACGAATGCGCATCCGCACGCCGATTGCTTTGGCAATCTGAGCTTGGTGCACAACGGTATCGTTGAGAATTATCAGGAGCTTCGGGATATGCTGGTCGGTAAGGGACATAGATTCGTCTCCGAAACCGATAGCGAAGTAATCGCGCATCTCGTGGAAGAGGAATTGAAATCCTGCGAATTCGAGGACGCATTCACAAGGGCACTCTCGGCGCTTCAGGGAACCTATGGCGTGGCGATGATGGGCGTTTCCGATCCCGAGAAGCTGTTCGTGGCGCGTAAGGGAAGCCCGCTGGTTATCGGGGTGGGAACGGATGAATACCTGGTGGCCTCGGATGTTTCGGCGATGGTGGGGCATGTGAGCAAAGTCATCTACCTGGAAGATGGGGAGATGGCGATCATTGATCTGCAAGGTTACCGTGTCAAAACATTGGACCATGAATTGCTTGAAAAAGAAGAGCAGATTTTGGAGTGGTCACAGGAGCAGGCGCAGAAGGGTGGTCACCCGCATTTCATGATCAAGGAAATATTGGAGCAGCCCAAGAGTTTCGAAGACGCGCTGCGCGGGCGCTTGCTTGTGGAAGAAGGCCTGGCGAAGCTCGGGGGGTTGATGCCGGTTGAGGAGCGTCTGCGGAAAATCGATCGCATCGTCATCGCGTCCTGCGGGACATCCTATCATGCGGGACTTGCGGGGGAGTATATGCTCGAAGAATACGCCGGCATCCCGGTGGAGGTGGAATATGCTTCGGAGTTCCGCTATCGTAAATCCTTGATCGATGAACGCACGGCCGTCATCGCCCTGTCGCAATCGGGGGAGACGGCGGACACCTTAGCGGCTGTCCGTGAGGCGAAGCGCAAGGGCGCCCTGACTTTGGGCGTGGTCAATGTTGTCGGGTCGACGATTGCGCGCGAGACCGATGCGGGGATATATAATCATGCCGGTCCGGAAGTGTCCGTCGCGTCGACCAAAGCCTTCACTTCTCAGCTCGCCATCCTCGCTTTGCTGACACTGTACTTCGGGCGGATGCGTGGGATGTCTTTGGTGACAGGAAAACGTATCGCTGAAGGATTAAGGATGTTGCCGAGCTTGATAGAGAAAGTAGCGGAACAGTCGGAGCCTATCAAAAAGATGGCAAAGAAATATCAGGACACGCCTCACTTTCTCTATCTGGGAAGGAAGTACAATATGCCGATCGCCCTTGAGGGGGCGCTCAAGATCAAGGAGATCGCCTATGTGCCGGCCCAGGGGTATCCGACGGGCGAGATGAAACACGGGCCGATCGCCCTGATCGATGAGCAGTCTTTGTGTCTGTTCATCGCGCCCAAGGACAGCGTCTATGAAAAATCCATCAGCGGCCTGGAGGAAATCAAGGCGCGCGGAGGCAGAGTGATCGTTATCACGACCGAGGGCAATGAGGCTATCGGTGGGAAGGCGGACGAGGTCATTCTCATCCCCAAGACGCTCGAACTTCTGACACCGATTCTGTCGATCATCCCGCTCCAGCTCTTCGCCTATCATATGAGCGTCGCCAAAGGTTATGATGTCGATCGGCCACGCAATCTTGCCAAGAGCGTGACGGTCGAATAATGACAATCCGTCCCCGTCTTGCTATACTGAAGTGGACTCTATGTGTATTTAACTTTCGAAATGTTTATGTCAACTTCCAGTATCCCGCAATTTTTACCGCTTGAGCGCCCGATGGTCATCTTCGACCTCGAGACGACCGGTCTTGCCATTGGCGAGGACCGGATGGTGGAGATCGCCTACCGGAAAATCATGCCCAATGGTCAGGTGATCGCCGTAGCCAAGCGCATCAATCCGGGTATGCCGATACCGGAGGACGCTAAGGCGATACACGGCATTTCGGATGCGGATGTGGCAGAGGCTCCGTCATTCGCGCAATTGTGCTATGAATTGTGGAGCGTGTTCGAGGGATCGGACGTGGGGGGATTCAATATCACGGGATTCGATTTGCCATTTTTGCGCGCGGAATTCGCCAAAGTAGGCAAGAACTTCGATTACAGCAATAAGCGCATCCTAGATGCCAAGGTTTTGTATCACAAGATGGCGGCCCGCGATATGGTCTCGGCCCGCAATCTTTCGGCAGCCTATAAGCTCTATTGCGGCAAAGAGCACACGTCTGCTCATACCGGAGCAGGGGATGTCGAGGTGACGGTGGAGATTTTGGAGAAGCAGCTCGAGAAATATCCGGAATTCCGCAATTGGGAATATATCGCCGAACTGCACGGTCGCAAAAAGCTCCTCGAATCCGTCAAGAATGAGCATGCGCCATCTCCTGTTGCAAAACCGGCCAACACGCTATTTTAGGAATTTGACAAAAACTCACGCAATTGCTACTATACGTAAGTATTCAACTTTCAAGAAATGCACGATCTAGGACTGATTGGGTTGAAGGTTACTTTAAGCAATGACTGCTCGTTTTTCTAACTGTTTTATGGCTTACGTAAAGCAAAGTGGTGGAATGGGGAGTTAAAGTACCGAATGAATGTTTAGTGTTCGTGCCCTCGTTTAATTAGCCACCATAATAAATCTCATAGCCCGCACCTTTTTGAGGACTTTCCCATTAGGCGCAGCTCTTCGTTTCAAGCTCCGGTGCTCGACGCCGTACTTCCCTGTACGACTTACTGCGCTCCTCGCTTGTGCCTCGATCTGCACCGAATGCAAAAATCCTCATGCAAAGGGGCGACGCATGGGCGTTTTTGTATGTCTACGGAAAAAAAGAGTCTGTCGATCAAGGATAATTTCGGTGCCGGTTCATCCCTTTCGAAGAGAAAGTTTTTCAACCGCCGCATCATGGTGTCGCTGCCGAACCTCATCGAGGTCCAGCTCGATTCCTTTAAGTGGTTCTGGGAGAAGGGTTTGAAAGAGCTTTTAGTCGAGGTCAATCCGATGAAGGATTTCGCAGGCAAGGACATGGAACTCACGCTGGACAGCTATTATTTGGATGAGCCTAAGTACGATGAGATCACGGCGAAGGCGAAAAACATTTCCTATGAAGCGCCTCTGCGTGCCAAGGCGACGCTTACGATGAAAAAGACGGGCGAGGTGAAAGAGCAGGAAATCTATTTGGGTGAATTCCCTTTGATGACGGATCGCGGAACCTTCATTATCAACGGCGTGGAGCGCGTCGTGGTCAGTCAGCTGATTCGCAGCCCGGGCGTCTTCTTCACGATGAACTACCAGAAGGGTCGCAAGCTGTTCGGCGCGAAGCTGATCCCGAACCGTGGTGCATGGCTTGAAATCGAGACCGATTTCGACGGTGTCATCTCCGCCAAGATCGACCGCAAGCGCAAGGCTCCGGTCACGACGCTTCTGAAGGCGTTCGGTTTCACCGAGAAGGAAATCCTCGATACGTTCGAGGACGTGGACACCGGAGAGATCAAGTTCATGACAGAGACGCTTGCCAAGGATCCTGCCAGCAACCAAGGCGAAGGCTATAAGGAAATATACAAGCGTCTTCGTCCGGGAGATCTGGCGACTGAGGAGAATGCCAAATCAATGGTCAATGCGATGTTCTTCAACTTCGAGCGTTATGACTTCGGCGCCGTGGGACGCTACCGCCTGAACCAGCGCTTGGAAATCGAGCGCGAGGATATCGAGGCGAACCGCGTACTGAATACGGAAGACCTGATTTTGGTCATCAAGGAAGTCATCAAGCTCAACAATGATCCGCTCGCGAAGCCGGATGATATCGACCACCTCGGCAACCGTCGCGTGCGCGCGGTAGGCGAGCTGATTCAGAACAAATTGCGTGTCGGTATGTACCGTATGGTGCGCAATGTCAAAGACAGGATGAGCACCTGCGATCCTTTGACGGTGGTTCCGGGACAGATTATCAATCCTCGTCCGGTGGCCGCTTCCGTAAAGGAATTCTTCTCGAGTTCCCAGTTGTCGCAGTTCATGGACCAGGTCAATCCGCTGGCCGAGCTTGAGCACAAACGCCGTATGAGTGCTATGGGTCCCGGAGGTCTGACTCGTGAGCGTGCCGGATTCGAAGTGCGCGATGTTCACCATTCCCATTACGGAAGAATCTGCCCGGTGGAAACGCCGGAAGGTCCGAACATCGGTCTGGTGGGACATATGGCGAGCTATGCCCGTGTCAATGAATATGGATTCTTGGAAACGCCCTACCTTAAGGTATCCAATGAAGTTGCAAACGATGCGAAGGCGCTTCAGCACCGCACTTTGGCGAAGGATATCGACGGCGTCGCTTCCGCGGACACGATGATCGATGCTGCCTTGGCGCAGAAGATCGCTGCGAAGAAGGATATCAAGACCGTTGCGGTAAGGCCGTTCGTGACCCGCGAGATCGAGTATCTGAACGCTATTGTCGAAGACAAGCAGATTATCGCGCATGCCGGCATCCACATCGATGATCATGACAATATCTTGGACGCGATGATCGAAGCCCGCGTGAAGGGGCATCCTGAAATGGCGGAAGCCGCTTTGGTGAACTATGTGGATGTGTCCGTGAAACAGTGTATTTCTATCGCGACTTCCCTCATTCCTTTCTTGGAGCACGACGATGCCAACCGCGCCCTCATGGGTTCGAACATGCAACGCCAGGCCGTATCGTGCGTGAAGCCACAGGCTCCTATCGTGGGAACCGGTATCGAAGACAAGGCTGCCGCCGATTCGGGACAGGTCGTGTTGGCCGTGCGTCCCGGCGAGGTCATTTCTGTTGATGCCAGCCATGTGACGGTACGCGAAGAAGCTCCTGCCGGATCCAAAAAGCCCTATGTTGATCATATCTATCACTTGCAGAGTTTTGCTAAGTCCAACTCGTTCACGAGCATGAACCAAGTGCCTCGCGTCAAGAAGGGTGCCATCGTCAAGAAGGGATCTTTGCTCGCGGACGGTGCCTCAACCGATCACGGTGAGCTCGCTTTGGGACAGAATATGGTGGTGGCTTTCGTGCCATGGCAGGGGTATAACTTCGAAGACGCTATCATTCTTTCTGAACGATTGCTCCATGAGGATCGTTACAGCTCTATCCATATCGAAGACTTCACCCTCGACGTTCGCGACACCAAGCTTGGGCCGGAAGTCGTGACCCGCGATATCCCTAATATCGGCGAAGACCGTTTGAAGAACCTCGACGAAATGGGAATCATCCGCATCGGTGCCGAGATCTCATCCGGCGATATTTTGGTTGGCAAGATTTCTCCGAAGGGCGAAGGCGATCTGACAGCTGAAGAGCGATTGCTCCGCGTCATCTTCGGTGAAAAATCCCGTGACGTGAAGGATACTTCCCTGTATCTCCCGCACGGCGAGCACGGAAAGGTTGTCGATATCAAGATCTTCTCCCGTGAGAACGGTGACAAATTGCCTATGGGCGTCTTTCAGCAGATACAGATCTCTATCGCTCAGTTGCGAAAGGTATCTGTTGGAGACAAGCTTGCTGGGCGTCACGGAAACAAGGGTGTCATTTCCCGTATCGCGCCGGTCGAGGATATGCCGTATCTTCCGGACGGTACTCCGGTGGATGTCATTCTCAACCCGCTGGGTGTGGCGAGCCGTATGAATATCGGACAGATCCTGGAAACGCATTTGGGATGGGCAGCGCTCAAGCTCGGTTACAATGTGGCCAGCCCGGCGCTCGACGGCGTGTCCGAAGAGGATATCAAATCCGAACTCCGCGCCGCAGGGCTTCCTGAAAACGGAAAGAGCCAGTTGGTGGACGGACGAACCGGAGAGAAATTCGATAATGAATCGACCGTCGGTGTTATGTATGTTTTGAAACTCAATCACTTGATCGAGGACAAGTTGCATATGCGTTCCATCGGACCGTACTCTCTGATCACGCAGCAGCCGCTGGGCGGCAAGGCTCAGTTCGGAGGACAGCGATTCGGAGAAATGGAAGTGTGGGCGCTCGAAGGTTATGGTGCCGCTCATACGCTCCAGGAAATGCTCACGATCAAATCCGACGATGTCTTGGGTCGCTCGAAGGCCTATGAATCCATCATCAAGGGCGAGGTGATCAAGAGTCCGAACCTCCCGGCGTCATTCCATGTGTTGGTCAATGAATTGAAGGGATTGTGCTTGAACGTAGAATTGGTAGGAGCGAAGATCGAAAGCTTCGATCCCGAAGACGAAGATGTTGTCATAACGGAAGCGGTTATCGAACCAATTACACTTGAGGATACTACTCAAAAAGCATAATTATATAACGCGGGGCGTACTTGCTACGCCCGGCGCTTCAATAACCTAAACTTATGAACAAGATCATGGAAAACAACATTACGAAAGTAAGCGACTTCGAGAGCGTCCGCCTCAGCCTCGCGAGTCCTGACCAGATGATGGAGTGGTCGCATGGTGAAATAACCAAGCCCGAGACCATCAACTATCGAACTCAGCGCTATGAGCTCGACGGTCTGTTTTGCGAAAAAATCTTCGGTCCGGCCAAGGACTGGGAGTGTTACTGCGGAAAATACAAGCGCATCCGTTACAAAGGCATCGTGTGCGATAAGTGCGGAGTCGAGGTGACCCGTTCCATCGTTCGCCGTGAGCGCATGGGGCACATCAAGCTCGCCGCGCCGGTTTCGCATATCTGGTTCCTCCGTGGCGTGCCATCCAAGATCGGTCTCGCTTTGGGAATCTCCCCGCAGGAATTGGAGAAGGTCATCTATTTTTCCGCCTACATCATCACCGAGGTGGATGAGGTAGAAAAGGAGCGCGCCGTCGAACAGCTCGAGCGCGAGTACAGGTCCAAACAGAAGGAAGTCAAGAACAATCACGGCGACGACGAGAAGGCGGTCGATGCCGGCATGGATGACCTGAAGGATCAGTACCGTTCCGCCAAGGAGGATATCAAGAACCTCCAGCCGTTCCAGATCCTCTCCGAAGTGGAGTATTTCAATCTTTCGACCCGTTTCGGACAGGTGTTTCACGCCGGTATCGGTGCCGAGGCCGTGCGCAAGGTACTGAGCAAGATCGATATCGATGCAACCACCGAAATCTTGAAAGAGAATCTCGACAAGGATGAATCTCCTGATCGAAAGAAGGCCTTGCAGCGTTTGAAATTGTTCCAGGGATTCAAGAAGGCGAATCTGAAATTGGAGTGGATGCTTCCGACCATCATCCCCGTTATCCCGCCGGATCTTCGTCCGATGGTGGCGCTGGACGGCGGTAGGTTTGCAACCTCCGATCTGAACGATCTGTACCGCCGCATCATCAACCGAAACAACCGCCTGAAGAAACTCAACAGTATCGGTGCTCCGGAGGTGATTACGCGCAATGAAAAGCGCATGCTTCAAGAAGCGGTGGATGCGCTCTTCGATAACAGCGCCCGTCGCGGACAGGCATCGACAGCCGCTTCGACCGGACAGCGCCGTGCGCTTCGGTCGCTGGCCGACGCGCTCAAGGGAAAGCAGGGCCGTTTCCGTCAGAACCTTTTGGGAAAGCGTGTGGATTACTCGGGACGATCCGTTATCGTCGTGGGTCCGCAGCTCAAACTGCATCAGTGCGGTCTGCCCAAGAAAATGGCGCTGGAACTTTTCAAGCCGTTCATCATCAACAAGCTCATCGATCGCGAGTATGCTCATAATGTGCGTACCGCCGGCAGGATGGTGGATGCTGAAGCGGAAGAGGCCTATGAAATCCTCGACCAGATCATCGAGCATCACTATGTTTTGCTCAACCGCGCACCGACCCTTCATCGTCTGTCCATTCAGGCCTTCCAGCCGGTATTGATCGAAGGTAAGGCTATCCGTCTGCACCCTATGGTGTGTACCGCTTTCAATGCGGACTTTGATGGTGATCAGATGGCGGTGCATGTGCCACTGACTGATCATGCTCGCAAGGAAAGCGCCGAAATCATGCTTTCCGCGAAGAATCTCCTCAAGCCGGCTTCGGGAGATCCGATCGTGACCCCGTCTTTGGATATGGTGCTCGGTATGTATTACCTCTCGCACATCAAGAGGGGTATGAAGGGCGAAGGCAAGATCTTCAGTTCGATGGAAGAGGTTATCTTGGCCTATCAGTCGGAAGTGATCGCCATTAACGCCGCCATCAAGTTGTTGTGGAACGGTGAAATCATCGAAACTTCGGCCGGACGCGTGTTGGTCAATGATATTCTTCCGGAGACATTGCGTTTTGTGAATGAGGAATTGATCAAGAAGGACCTCAAGAACCTGATGATCACCATCATGATGTCGGTTGGACAGGACGAGGCCGCTCTTTTCGCGGATCGCGTGAAGGATTTGGCATTCCGTTTCGTCAGTAAGTCCGGAATCAGTTGGGGTATGGACGACCTGAAGGTGCCGACAGAAAAGAAGGACATCATGGCGGTTGCTGAAACCAAGGTGGCCGAGGTGAAAGGTCAGTACAACATGGGTCTTTTGACCAATGAAGAACGCCGCAACCGCGTGATCGAAATCTGGAACGAAGCCAAGAACAAGATTACGGATGCCGTGCGCGCCTCTTTGGATAAGGAAGGACCGGTGTACTCGATGGTCTATTCCAAGGCCCGCGGTAGTGAATCGGTCGTCGTGCAGATGACCGGTATGAAAGGCTTGATGGCCGGTCCGACAGGTGAGACGATCGAACTTCCTGTGAAGAGCTCGTTCAAGGAAGGATTCAATGTGTTGGAGTATTTCATCTCGACGCACGGTGCCCGTAAGGGTATGGCGGATACCGCTCTTCGTACTGCGACCGCCGGTTATTTGACCCGCCGTCTCGTCGATGTAGCACAAGATATCATCATCCGCGAAACCGATTGTGGCGATACCGAAGGCGCCTACCTGTACAGGGCCGATTCCGATATCATCGGGCAGAGCTTCGCAACACGCGTCGAGGGCCGTGTCGCATTGGTGGACGTGTCGGATGCTTCCGGACATGTCGTGGCCAAAGCCGGGGATCTTATCTCCAAGACGCAGGGACAGGCGATCGAGGATTTGAACATCGACAAGGTGAAGATTCGAAGCGTCGTGACCTGCAAGAGCATGAGGGGCGTTTGTCAGAAATGTTACGGTTTGGATCTCGGACGAAGCGCTTTGGTGCAGCTCGGCCAGGCTGTCGGCGTCGTGGCGGCTCAAGCTATCGGAGAACCGGGAACGCAGCTCACGATGCGTACCTTCCACATCGGCGGTGTCGCCGGATCGGACATTACGCAGGGCCTCCCTCGTGTCGAGGAAATTTTCGAGGCTCGTCAGCCCAAAGGCGAGGCGCTGATCGCCGAAGAGGCCGGACGTGTGGTATCCATCGTCAAGGAAAGCAGCAAAGTGGTGGTCGTTAAAGTGCAGGCACAGGACGAAAGCGTGAAGGAATATCAGATCGCTGCCGGTACGACGCTCAAGGTTCAAGAGGGTGATCTGATTGGTCAAGGATCGGTTCTTTCCGAAGGACACATCGACTTGCGCAAGCTCTACACCGTTATGGGCCGCGAAGAACTGCACCGTTACGTCATCCGCGAGATCCAGGAAATCTATGCATCTCAGGGTGAAGGTATCAATGACAAGCACATCGAAGTGATTATCCGTCAGATGCTCTCTCGTATCCAGGTATCGGAACCGGGAAGCACGATGCTTCTGCCGGGCGATGTCGTGGAGCGCGTCCAGTTCGAGGAGTCGAACGAAGAGGCGAGGGCAACCAAGGGGCAGGAGGCGACCGGAATGGCACTTATCCTGGGTATCACTAAAGTGGCGCTTTCGACCGAGAGCTTCCTTTCTGCCGCATCGTTCATGGAGACGGCCCGCGTTCTGATCAATGCCGCCGTCGCCGGCAAGGAGGATCGCTTGCGAGGCCTCAAGGAAAACGTTATCATCGGACGATTGATTCCAGCCGGAACCGGTTTCCGAGAAGGCAAGAAGTAATTTCCATACGACAGCGCGTATCGGATACATAGAGTCTCGCCCCTCAAAAGGCGGGATTTTATGTTGTGTAGAAACTTGCTGAGCCATGTCATTCCCGCGAAGGCGGGAATGACTAAAAAAGATTCTATTTTAAGCCACAAACGTCACAAAACATTGACAAAAGTTAAAAAGTGCGCTATAATGCGTTTTCGAGACTGACAAGAGCGTGCCAAAAGCCCTTTGACAACCGATACATGAAAAAACTCTGAGAGTTTCGGGAAGCGTGAGGGAGGTGAAGTCATCTTCATTCCTCTCACACTTCTCGGAATTCGAGGAGCAATGTATCAAAGACACGCAATCGTGTCATCACCGGCAACCTTGCCACCGAGTTTCCCGACGGTTTTCGGGGGAGGAGAAGAATATGAAAGATATATCACTTAAAATATGGGAAGAATGGAAAGTTGCAATTTTGTTTTTTATTACTCTATGTGTTGCCATTGGCAGCTCAATTGCAATTGATAATTACAAAAACGCTCATTGGAAAAGTTTTTCATATGTACGCACATATCCCTTTCCTGCACAGTATGAAAATTCATATGTATTTGTTACAGTTCCGGTTAATGAAGCATTAAGTATTCAACGGATATTGGAATCAAATAATTATACACCTATTACGAAATGGAGCTTAAAAAAAATCGGATGGTCATGTGAAATGAGCGGTAGTTGGCGATATTGCAAGTTATCTGATCAACAGGGATTTGTTGCCAGCGAGACATTTAATCGGGATTCGCCCGATGTAAACATACTGAAGCAGACGATTGAGTTAATGAGTACGCAACGAACGCGTAACTCAATGTAGTTCTTTATTAAATTAACAAGAGTTAAGAGAGGTCCTCTAAAAAACTTCTCACAACAAAAGCGCTGAATCTATGTAACCATAGAGGAGGCGCTTTTTTACTTGAAAAAAACAGCTGTGTAGGGTATACTGTACCCATATGCAAGTATTTGAAATACAGGGAGAAAATACGCTTTCTGGGGAGATCGAAGTGCGCGGTTCGAAAAATGCCGCCGCTGCCCTCATCCCCGCCACACTGCTCACGACAGAGCCGTGTGTTTTGTCGAATGTGCCACTGATCGAGGATATTTTCCGGTTGCTCGACATCCTCAAAAGCATGGGTTCGGAGGTAGAATGGCTACAGGAGCGCAAGGTAAAAATCACCAATAAGGCCATCGATCCGGAAAAAATAGACTTCGCTTTGGTGAAAAAAATCCGTATGTCGATTTTGCTGCTTGGTGCGTTGAGCGCTCGTTTTGAAAAGTTCCGATTATATCACCCAGGCGGCTGCGTGATCGGGGCGCGCCCGGTAGATGCGCATATGGATGCGCTGAGCAAGCTTGGTGTAACAATAGAAAAAAATGACAGCGTCTATGAAGTGGATGCCAGTAAGAAGCATGGCGCGGAAATCGTCCTGCGCGAGTTTTCTGTGACGGCTACCGAAAATGCGATGATGCTCGCAGCGAGCTTGCCAGGGAAATCGATTATCAAGATCGCGGCGGCCGAGCCGCATGTGGAGGATTTGGGGGTGCTTTTACAATCCATGGGCGCAAAGATTTCCGGATTGGGAACGCATACGCTTGAAATAGAAGGCAATGCACACCTGAGCGGGGCCGAGCATGAGATTATTCCCGATCCGATCGAAGCGGCCACCTTCTTGATATTGGGTATGGCAACCAAAAGCCCGTTGAAGGTGAGGAATGCGCGGCCGGAGCATCTCGATCTCGTGCTTGAAAAATTGCGCGAGTTCGGCGCAGACTTCGTGTTCGGCGACGGCTTTATCCAGGTGCTTCCTCCGGAGCGGATAGTGTCGCCGGGCAAGGTCAAAGTCGAACTCTATCCGGGCATCCCAACCGATACCCAATCCCTGTTCGGCGTTTTGGCGGCGGTGGCCGAGGGCGACACCTTGATCCATGACCATATGTTCGAGGGACGCTTCAATTATTTGATGGGATTGGAGAAGATGAATGTGCGTTCCACGGCGCTCAATCCGCATCAGGCACTGATTCACGGTACCGGGAAACTCAAAGGAACGATGATTCGCAGCTATGATTTGCGCGCAGGAGCCTCGTTGATTATTGCGGCCCTGGCGGCTTCCGGCACGACCATCATCGAGGAGATCGAGCAGGTCGATCGCGGCTATGAAAAAATCGAAGAGCGTCTGCAGCGGATCGGCGCGCAGATCGTCCGCAAAGAGATATCAGAGTAGCCTCTAATCTGAACCGAGAGGATGAGGTTTCGCAATTTTTAAAAAACAACCTGTTTGAGACGGCTTTCTGTGCTCTAAAAATATCCATTGATTGTGTTGAGTGAGGGATATTTTTAGGTAGCACAGAAGGTCGGCGAGTCTTGTTTTTTAAAAATCACAAAACCTCATCATTCTCGAATCCCACCTATGTTTTTACGAAAAATCGGTATCGATCTTGGAACCGCGAATACCCTCGTCTTTGTGCCGGGGAAGGGTGTTGTGATCAATGAGCCATCGGTGGTGGCTGTTTCGCTGTATGAGAATAAGGTGTTGGCGGTTGGCAATGAAGCCAAGGAGATGCTCGGGCGCACCCCGGATTCGATCGTGGCCAGTCAGCCGCTTCGCGATGGGGCGATCGCGGATTACCGGGTGACCGAGGCGATGCTGCGTTACTTTATCGGCAAGGTTTCCGGGCGCGTGCGATTTTTCCGTCCCGAGGTGGTGCTGTCGGTGCCGGCTGGCATCACCTCGACCGAGCGTCGCGCGGTGGTGGATGCGGCGATGAAGGCCGGCGCCCGCGTGGCCTATGTGGTCAAAGAACCCATCTTGGCGGCGATCGGGGCGGGTATCCCGATTCACACGGCGCAGGGGAATATGATCATAAATATCGGGGGCGGCACGTCGGAAATCGCGATCATCTCCTTGGGCGGCATCGTGGCGGCGCACAGCGCGCGCGTCGGGGGCAATCGTATCGACCAGGCCATTTCTGATTATATCAAGCGCAAGTACAGCCTGGCGATCGGGGAACGGACGGCGGAAGAGGTCAAGATAAAGATCGGTTCGGCTATCGCGCAGGTCAAGGAAGAATATATGGACGTGCGCGGGCGCGATCTGATGGGCGGGCTCCCCAAGACCGTCACATTGTCTTCCAATGAAATCACCGAAGCGATCCAAGATGAATTGCGCGAGATCATCAATGTCATCAAGCAGGTCCTGCAGGAAACGCCGCCGGAACTGGCCGCGGATGTCATGGACAAGGGGATGGTGCTCTCCGGGGGGACATCGCAACTCAAGCACTTGGATCAATTGATCGCCAAGACCATCAATGTGCCCTGCTATCTGGCGGATGAGCCAGCCTTGTGCGTGGTCAAAGGGACGGGCATCGTGCTTGATCATCTGGATGTGTATAAGCGCTCGATGATGCTGGGCAAATAAAAAACCTACCAAACTCTTCTTTGAAGAATCGATAGGTTTTTTGAAATAGATTGCGTTTTTTATCCACGGTATTTTAGCGCGTACAGTTTCTTTGTAAGCCAAAAAGCTACGGCTGAAATAACGAGTGCTATTATTACATTTGTTAGAAAAAAACTGATAATCAATGTGCACAATGCCACGATACTCGCGATATTTTTTGCATCTTTTCGATTAATTTCTCTTATGATTGCATCTTTTCTGTCTTGCATAAACCCTCCAGTTGATTTCAGTCTGAATTATTCAGACAGTTAAATATAGTATATGTATGAATAAACGTCAAGCACTTCCGCTCATCGCTATCGATGGGTCACGAGCTTTCCTGAAGCGCCGGACGGGGATAGAGGAATACTCCTATCAGGTCATCAAGCACCTGCGAAACGAGCTTTCGGAAGCCTCGGTGGTTCTGTATATCCGGTCGGATCAGGCGGTGGATTTCGATGTGCCGTCCAACTGGCGGGTCAAAAAACTGTGGGCGCCGCGCTTGTGGACGCAGGTAAGATTGTCTTTGGAAATGCTGCTGCATACGCCGGATGTTTTGTTCGTACCGGCGCATACCGTACCGTTGATTCATCCGAAACATACCGCGGTGGTCATACATGGTTTGGAATACGAATTCTGCCGCGAGGCCTATTCGATGTGGAGCCGAGTGTGCATGCGCGCAGCGATACGCTTCTCATGTCGTGTCGCCAAGACGGTTATCTGCGTTTCGGAGAATACCAAGCGCGATGTGATGCGAGTGTACGGTACGCCAAAAGAGAGGATAACGGTGGTGCATGAAGGATACGAGAATACGGTCGGCAATCGGCGTTCGACAAAACAGAATCAGCACCCATACTTCCTGTTTATCGGTCGCCTCGAAGAGCGCAAGAATATCGTGCGCCTCATCGAAGCCTTCGCGCTCGCGAAAGAAACGTACGGGTTTTCGCATCGGCTCATCTTAGTAGGGAAGCCGGGGTATGGGTATGAGCGGATCAAGGAGGCTATCGTGGACCGTAGGCTCGCTTTGAATGTCATGCAGCCGGATGATGCCGAAAAGCAGCCGATACGAAACGATATCGTCGAGCTCGGATACGTGACTGATGTGGAAAAATGGGATCTTCTGAAAAATACGGACGGTTTTCTTTTCGCGACCCTTTATGAGGGATTCGGTATCCCCGTGCTGGAAGCGCAGTATATGGGTGCGCCGGTCATCACCTCCAAAACATCGTCTTTGCCGGAGGTGGCGGGAGAGGGTGCGCTCTTAGTGGATCCGGAAAGTGCCCAGGAAATAGCGGAGGCGATGGGATGGCTCGTTTCGGACAATGAATTGAAAAGTGATATAATGCAGAAAGGACTGGAGAATGTGAAACGCTTCAGTTGGGAGAAATGCGCGAAGGAGATCGGGGTTCTTTTGAAGGAGGGGGGAAATTAAAACCGCCGATCTCTTCCTTGAGAGTCCGACGGTTTCTATTCGATGGTTCTTTGGCTACTGTTTGCCATAGTATCTCGAGTATTTCGAGACTATTTTAGCTAATATGGCCAGGATGCTCAATCCTAAGAAGAGCAGAACATCCATAGCGAGGACGCCCAGGAGGCTGTCGCTGGAGAATGCGCCCAGGATGCTTACCAGGGCAAGTATTGCAAAAATTTCCGGCCAGGTGAGTTTTACCCAGATTTTGATTGTCTTAATTTTTTTGTGCCGCATGTTTCTACCTCTTGTGGTGTGAGTCCGAATCCGGAATGAATGTTCAGACGCCTAACTATAGCATATATATGAATGAAAGTCAACCCAATCTGGAGAGCGAGTATCTGAAGGATAAGAAAGTGGCCTTGGTGCACGATTTTTTGGTATGTCAGGGCGGGGCGGAAAAGGTGCTCGCGGAATTGTCCGAAATGTTTCCTCAGGCGCCGATCTATACCCTGCTCTATGACAAGGAGGCGATGCGGGGTATGTTTTCCGATAAGGATATCAGGACGTCTTTTTTGCAGAATTTCCCCAGGTTCCTGAGGAAAAGATACCGGTTCTTATTGCCGTTTTTTCCAGTGGCGATCGAGGCCTTCGATCTGCGGGATTTTGATATCGTGATCTCGTCGTCGGGCGCCTGGAGCAAGGGCATCGTGACGCGGCTCAATACCCGGCACATCGCCTATATCCATTCACCGATGCGTTATGTGTGGGATTATAATGAACATTACCTGAAGGAGATCGGCGGCGGGCGGCTCGGTCTTTTCAAACGGATGATGCTGAGCTATCTGCGGGTATGGGATCGCGAGGCGGCGGATAGGCCTGATGTATTGATCGCCAACTCTTCGTATACGCAGTCGCGAATCGCCAAGTACTATCGTCGAGAAAGCACGGTAGTGTATCCGCCGGTAACGGGAAGCGGTCAGCAGTCAGTGATCGGCGAGGAGCAATTCGCGATCACCAATGACCACAATATGATAACTGATGATGCGAAAGGAGATTTTTTCGGGTTCGGATCGAAAGAATATTTTCTGATTGTATCGCGGTTGACGCCCAATAAGAAAGTCGAATTGGCGGTGGAAGCGTTCAATAAACTCGGCCTCCCGCTTATCGTGGTGGGCGATGGGAAGCAGAAACAGCGCCTCGGAAGGATTGCCAAGCACAACATCAAGGTTGTCGGATGGCAGGATGATGCGGCTGTGGCCACCTTGTATGAGCATGCCCGCGCGCTCGTATTTCCGGCGGAGGATGATTTCGGTATGGTGATGGTGGAAGCGATGCGCTATGGTGTGCCGGTCATCGCTTACGCGGATGGCGGCGCTCTGGAAATCGTACAGGAAGGTGTGACGGGAGAATTTTTTCGCGCGCAGACCCCGGAGATCATGGCGGATGGCGTCCGTAGGTTTTTGGAAAGTAAGGCACAATATGATGCCGATGTGATTATAAAAACCACAGAGCGATTTTCAAGAGAAAAATTTGAGAAAGATTTTCTAAAATTTTTATCGTAGTGGGATCTTTTTATAGTGTATCATGCCCGCTTTCGCGGGGATGACACATTGAACGTTAATTGTTGGCTGTTAGTTGATATATGATTATCGGGCATCAGAAAATACGGGAGCGATTGTCGCGGATGGCCAAAAAAGGGTCCGCTGTTCAGACATATCTTTTTGTCGGTCCGGAGAGCGTGGGGAAATTCGCGGTGGCGAAGGAGTTTGCATTGCAGCTGATCAAAAGCCATGATGCGATGGCGACGCAAAATCATCAGGAAATCGACCTGTTCGTTTTGGAGCCGGAACAGGAGGTGGAGAAGGGCATCGTAAAGGAGCGGGATATTTCGGTGGAAAGGACACGTGAGGCGGCACACTTTTTGAATAATTTCCCCTATGCCGCCGAAAAGAAGGTGCTCATCATCCGTGATGCGCATCGATTGACCGAAGCGGCGCAAAATGCCTTGCTCAAGATTTTGGAGGAACCACCGGCCTATGCGGTGATTATCCTGATAACGCATGAGCTCGGGAGGATACTGCCAACGACGCTTTCCCGTTGCCAACAGATCGCGTTTTGTTAGGTTCCGAAGGCAGAGATGCTGGAAGATACGATGGGTTCCTCGCTTCCGTCGAAGCAGAGGTTTCTGCTTGAGCTCGGCCGGCCCGGACTTGTGGTGCAGAGCCTGCATGAGGAGTCGGAATTTTCGGAGCGGTTGGCGATTGTGAAAAAACTGATGCATCTGTCGGAGGTGCCGCTTCGCGAACGCCTGGCTTTGTCCGAGGCGTGCGCGGCCAATGTCTGGCAAACGATGCAGCTTCTGATGTGGTGGGTGGGAGGGCTTCATGCGGAGGCGATGGCGGAAGTATCGCAAGAGAGCGCCCTTCGCATGCAAGGCATCGAGACCATCGAAAAGCTGCGCGGCGATCTGAGGCGTTTCCCTTCGAGCGCGCGATTGGTATTGGACACCTTTTTTCTTCATTGGTAATACGACATGTTTCATTTTCGAAAAAAACAAAAAGCGCTGCCGCCGCTTGGCTGTGCGCGCAAGAGGGGAGGCTTCGTGAAGAAGCCGGTCATTTCCCGAGAAATCCCTCTGACATCGCAGGAGGCTGAGGCCAAAAAAACACGGGACGGTTTTTATTTCGTCTATTTTTTCTTATGGACGGCTTTCGCCTGCGTGACGGTGTATGTAGCGCTCTTCTCTTCCTTTCTGCAGCTGCAGACGGTGCAGGTCGAGGGCGCATCTGCTATTTCCGAACATAATGTGCGGCAGCTGATACAAGAGAGCCTATCCGGAAACTATGCCGGAGGCGTCTCGAAAGGCAATCTGCTCGCGTTCCGACGGGAAAAGATGGAAGCGGACATCAGGGATCGTTTTAAGAAGATCGCTTCGGTGGAATTGACGAGAGTATTCCCGCATACGCTCATAGCCCGTGTTAAGGAGCGGCAGACGCTCGTGCTCTGGTGCGTGCAGGACACGTGTTTTTATGTGGACGAAAACGGGTATGCGTATTCCCAGGTCGATACGTCGGTATCGGGTGAGAATCTGGGGCATTTTTTGAAGATTATCGATACGAGCGGGCAATCTGTCGATATGGACGAGCCGCTCATCGATCAGGATTTCGTCCGCTTCGCCGCCCAAATCCAAGACGGGTTACAGCAAAAACTCGGTATTGCTGTGGATGCAGAATGCTCCACGCCGTCCCGCTTTTCGGATACATTGACCCTCAAGACGCAGGAAGGCTGGGCAATGCAGATCAACGTGCGATTGCCGATGGATAAATCGCTCCAGACCCTCGGGCTGCTTTTCAAAAAAGAGATATCCGAAGAGCGGCGCCATCGCCTGAAGTATATCGATCTGCGTACCGAAAACAGGGTCTATTATTCCGTAGAGGGCGAGATTGTTTCCGCACCGAAGCCGCCGGAAGAGGAACCAGCTCCAGAGGCCGAAGCCGCCGATGCCTTGCCTAAGAAAGAGAAGAAGAAAAATGAGTAGTCTTTATCCGCGTGAAGGGGTGAAAACAAAAACCGTCATGGCTATGACGGTTTTTTTGCTGTCTATTAAGAGCGTGCGTTAGTTTGAATGTTGTGATGGAGCGGATGGCTTGAGGCTTTCGGGGCTGACATAGAAGATGAACATAGAATTGCCGGCCCGTCCGATAGGCTGGTAGCTTAGGAGCCAGGAGTAGTCGGTCTCACCGGGCTTGAGGGGTTTGTGCAGGTTTTCCTCGAAGAAGGTGGCGGAGAGAGCGAACCATCCCGATGTCGGGGCATCGCCGGAATGCCATGCGGTATACGTGCCTTCCGGGAAGTAGTAGCTGACCTCGCTGCCGCCGTAGTAGTCGATATGAGGATCAGTGATCGGCATCTGTGTCGGGAAGGAGCCGTCCTCTGTGAGCGAATCGCAGGAGCGCTCAAGGAAATCGTCTTCTTGAGCGATGCATCGGTTGTAGGTGTCGATCCATATTTTCAATCGTTTAAGGTTCTGTCCCCAGTCATAATTGGAATCGACGGCGACGGTGTGGCCGTTTTTTGCGCCGACAATCTCGTTGAAATACGAGAGGTAATTCGGATAGGCGATGACTGGGATGGCGGCAATCCAAAAGGCGAAGACTCCCAAGAGGATGTGGTACATATGCTTGGTCGGGCAATAGATATGCGCCGGAGCGTCGGATCTGGTTTTGATAAAATTGAAAAGCGTGATGGTGACTAAGACGTATATGAATGGCAGTATCGGGAAAAGGTGTCTGAAGCCGATATTGAGATTGCCCATGATGCTCAGATATGCATAGAAAATAACGAAGCTCAGCATGGTGTACTGCGGGATGTGCCGCTGGAAAGACTGCGAGAATCCGCGGATCAAGGAGATGTTTTTGGATGAGGATATCCGTATGATGCGCCAGAGGGTATAAAGTGCCGTGACAACGATGAGGAAGACAAGCGGAAGGGTTTCCTTGAGGAAGAAGATGGTCGGGAAATATGCCTTGGAGGCATGGTCCGGCATATCGCCGAGGAAATAGAATGAATTGCCGCCGGTGACACGGGAGAAGACCATGAAGACGCCGAGCATATAGTGCGCGATCGGTTCGAGCCCTTTCGTTTGGGCGAGGGTGACGACGGTGTCGCGCGCGAATGTTTTCGGTGCGGCACCGCCAGCAAAGACGAGGTTGGCATGCAATACGGTTTTTTGAGCGGGCATATTCCAGGTATTGGCAAGGTAGCCCATCCAGATGACGAAGAAAGCGATGCAGAGTATGCCTATGTAGTGGAATACGAAAGAGCCGAGCGTTTTTCGGCGGAAGGCGCCAAGCGATGAGGTGATCCGCGATGAGGGTTGTCTGGTGAGGCCGGCGATGATGACGAGCAGTCCGAAAAGCGGGATAAGGAGGATGGCGGAGAATTTGGCCAATTGGGCGAGGCCGAGCGTGATTCCGGCAAGGGCGATGTGTTTCGGGGAAGGATGCTTGAGGAAGTGAACGAAATAGTAGGTCGCGATAAAAATGAATGCCGCGATACCCAGGTCCGTGGTGACGTAGTGATTATGCGCCAAAACATTGGGATCGAAAGCGAAGAGAAACGCAGCAAAGAGTCCGGCAACCGTTCCGGCAATTTCCTTGGTGAATCGGTAGACAAAGAAACCCAAGAGGAGACTCAGGAGCACCATGGGGAGGCGGAGGAGGAAAATCAGGAGCTCTGCATCATTACCGCTTTTATAAAGGAACTCGGTGCCGATATGCCAGGTTGACCACATGGCGGTTCCGAATTGCCATTCCCTGGTGATGCCATCGGTCCAAAGTTCGCTCGTCAGCGGGAAAGTCGGCTGTATGAATAATAGCGGCAGTCCCGCCAGATCCTTGAGGAGGGGTGGGTGTTCCGGATTGAGACGCATATCCCCGTAACGGACATAGAAATAGGCGGCGGGAATATGGCCCCGCTCATCGAAGGTGGCTGTATCATCCTTCAGGGCACCGACCGACAGTATGAAGGAGATGCCCAGGATGATGAAGAGGATGAGGCCTGCGTGCTTTTTGATATTCTGCATAGGAATGGGGAAAATTATTGGACAACGTGAAGGACTCGGAATTCGCTTTTGAAACCGGGATGGAGGTCGACGGTTTCTTGTACGGTGTGCGGGAACTGTGTTTGGACCGATGAGATGAAGTCCTCGTCGTTATTCATGAGCACGATAGTCGATGGCGCCTGAATATTGAGTGTTCCTTCGGGAGCGTCCGCGTTCGGAAGGATGAAAGATAGATTGATATCCTTTCGGTAGGTGAAGAACGTGATGGGTTGGGCGGCGATGGGCAGGTTGTTTTCAGGGAGGATGCCGCCGGAGCTGACATAGACATATTTTTTCACCTCGACCGGCAGTGCCAGGAGGTATTGGGCCATATTCTTGTAGTTTTCATTGAAGGCTTCGTGTTGCTTGGGATTGTTAGCGTAGAAGATGAGATATTTGACGCCGTTGAAGACGCCGGTTCCGATGAGAGTGAAGGCGATGAAGGAAAGGATGATGACTTTCATGCCGGGCTGTGCTGATCTGAGACGTTCACCTATCCACAGAAAGGGTGTGGAAGCGATCAGGAAAACGACCGGGATGGTGCCGATAGCCCGAAGGGCATGCGGCAGCCCCTCATCGGTGAGGAATTCCGGCATCAGCATAGTGAAAAACCACCCGATGAACAGGAAATTGAGCGCGAGCTCCTTGTTGCGGTCCTTGTCCCTCAATCGTCTGACGAGGAGCTTTACGGTACGGGGGATGAGGTAGAGAAACCCGACCAGGAAGGCGATGCCGGTAATGGGATCGAGAATCGCGTAGGGAGGATAGTTGTGGCGCCAATTCTGATCGCCGACAAAGTTGTATTTGATAAGGCTCAGTCCCAGTGTTTTGGTGAGTGTTCCCCAGAAATTGCCATGGTTTATCTCGGGAGAGAAGATGGAGACATGGGCGGCCCGTGAATTGAAATGCTCGGGATGCGCAGAGAAATCGAAAAACATCGGCACGGCCGCTATGAAGGCGAAGAAGATGAAGGTGAGGGCGTGTTTCCAATAGAGCTTGAGGAAATTTTCATAGGAGAGCATGAGTCCGATGAGGAAGAAGATGAGGATGAGCGGAGTAAGGCGGAAGGCGATATAGGTGTGGAGGCCGAGGGCGAAAATGAAGCCGGATAGCGCGAAGCTTATGAAGCTTTTGGTGCGAAGCCCGCGGAAGAAGAAATAAAAAGAGAAAGAGAGGATGAACGGCACCATGATGGCTCGGAATCCGATGCGGGAAAAGTTGATGGCCCAAAAGGAGATGGCGGTAAAATATGCTGTTATAAGGGCGATAGAGCGCTTTTGCCAGATTTCTTTGGCAAAAAGGTACATCCCTAAGACGGTGAGGGTGCCAAACACTATCGACCAGAATTTGAGCGCGAACACACTGACGCCCAATACGCCAAGCGCCAATGCCTGCAGGTTAATGAACAATCCCTCACGGCCCTGGTTATTTTCGTAGAAGAGTTTGAAGTGATGGGTTTTGAGCGCGTGCAGGGCATCGGTCGCATTGACGGCCTCGTCCGGATAGAGCCCGGTTGGGATATTTTCGATATTATACGCACGCAGGAAGAGGGCGAGCGAGAGTATGACAACAAGGCATGCCAGGCTCATAAGCCTGACGGCGGATTGGTTCGGTACGTGCATAGTTGTGTATTTTTCTTTGACTTATTTTGTTTGACGCCTCTTGGTTCTATGTTACAATTATAGCATAGATTTTCTTCATGGATGTAGATTTTCAAAAATAAAAGTATGTCGGAAAAAACGAAGCCAGTACACGGAACGATGGCGGATCTATTGGGACCGTTATTGCATGATCTTAAAATAAAGACAGCTGAGGATGTTCCTGCGACATCGGAAAGCAATCTTCCCGATGTGAAGGCCATCGATCTTAATAAAACGGATGAGCAATTGATGGATTTGTATGCGAGGAGTCGGTCTGCCGAATCGGCCGCAAGCATCGTTTTGGGATTGAAGGCGAATGGTGGCAAGCCGGTGGCGCTTGTGAATATAGACGGAACAAAAGATGTGATCGCCCAGTACGACGCGCCAAGTGATACGTTTTTGGTGCGGTCCAGGGACGGCAAGGACGCGCTTCAGGAATTTCCTGCGGATCGGTTCGGTGCTTACGTGGAATTACAAGGGCTTCGGCTCAAGCTAGCGACACTGGCAAGGCGCGGACACAAGGTGACTTTGGATGCGCAAGGGAATCAGGAAAAATCTGAAACGTCCGCCTTCGTCCCTTTCACTATCCAGGGTATCGAAGACAGTCTTCCTGCTATGTCCGGAAAAGTTGCCGTGGAAAAAGAACCCACTGTGAGCGCAGATGGAAGCATCGTTACCGAAAGAATCATCCCGGAAGGTGGATCGACATTACTGGAGCAGGCGACAACAGATGAATCATCTGTCAGTGCATTGGAAGATAAGGTGAATTCTGATGACCAGACGGCGATAAAAGAAGTGGTATCTTCCGCTATGGAGGCGTCCGATGCTACGAAGAGTCCTTTTGAAAAGACTGTTTCGGAGCAGGGTGTCAAGAAGACTTCGGTCCAAAAGGAAATCATCGTGGCCGATACGGATGCCCCTGAAGTTCGTGAAGAGGATGTTGAAGCGATACAGGCCTTTGAACCGAAAAGCGATGAATTGCGGGCGTATTTGTCGCAGGGACATCTCGTGAAATTCAAAGGAGCGCACAAGACAGAAAAATATATAACTCAGTTATCCGACAATATCAGGCGGGCTGCAGTGCAAGTTATCGAGGGTGGTGACATTCAAACAGTGATGACTTCTCTCGGATTGGATAAGGCTCCGCATTCCAAAACGGTAGCAAGGAATCTCCCGGGTGTTTTGGCTGCGGAACTGAAAGCACACCAAATGCAGAAGGAGCCGTTTGAGGATGTTGCGGCGGTGCCTGAGGCGATTGTGGACAGCCAGCCTGAACACGAGGAGACTGAAAAGATGGAGCAGGTGTCCGGGGTGACTGATCAGGAAGCCGGTGTGAAAAAAGAAACGGCTGGTGAGGTAGTTTCATTGATGACGGCAGCGGAGCTTTTGGAATCGCAACAGGGTACGGATGCTCCTGTTCATGAAGCGATGGAAAATCTCTCCGCGCAAGACGAAACACTCAAACCGGCTGCCGATAAGGAAGAAGGGGTGCAAGGAAGTCAGGAGCTTGAGTCAGACAGCGAAGAAATGGTTGGTCATGCGGTATCGGAAAAGGAACTTACCGAGAATGAAGCCGTTTCGAATGAGCAGCTATTCGGAGGAAAAGTATCCGTAGAAGAATTCTTGCTTGATGATCAGATTGAAGAGATTGCGCTGATGAAGGCACATGTGGACGCTGCTCGATCGGAGTATGTGCGGATGGATTATAAGCAGACGACCGCCCGGGATAAGGTACGCCGCTTCTTCGGCAAGAATCTCTTTAAGGATATCGACGAGGACGTGATCGCGATGAAGGAGGCTTATCAGTCCGCCCTGACGGACTATACCAATGCTCGTTTGGAGATGGCGCGCATACAGAGCGGCTCTTCTGAGGAGCTTCTGAAGAAAAATCTCGTGGAGGTATTGAGGGAGATCGAAGTGCAGGAACGGGTCAATGTGTATGATGCCCGGGTTAATGTGAAAACACCGGATTGGATGATGGGCGCCGTCCAAAAGACGGTGGATTGGTATCGTGGATTATCCTTGAAGGAACGCCTTGCTTTTTCAGCGGTTATGATAGCTGGTGGTGCCGCATTGGGCATGACCGTGGGTGCGGGAGCCGCCAGTGCCGCTTTCTTGGCGCGTCGTGGATTCGGCGGCGCGGTCGCTGGCCGAGGCATTTTCCAATTCGGTGAGGATCGATCTCAGAAAACTTCCCAAAAAGAATTCGATGCCAGTATCCGTGATGCGCAAAAAGAAATGGCCTTCACACAGAACCCTGAGGATATGATACGTCAGGTACAGGAGCGTCTGGCCGTCAGTGTCGGGACTATCGACACCAAGCTCAATAGTATGATGAAAAGCCGTACCCGCAGCACGGCGGCCGGTTTTGCGGCAGGTGCCTTCCTCGGTTTCGGGGCGCCTCAGTATCTGATGGAGAAATTCCAGGTGTTCGGTTCGGCGGCCGAGGTATCGCCGACCGCATCGATGCCGCCGATAGAGAATGCTCCGCTTGCAAGGGCTATTGTGGAAAATGCGACGGAGCACATGGAAAAGCCGATCGAACTTGCTATCCAGGCCGGTACGGGGCAAAGTATTGAAGGACAGCTTATCCATCATTTGGTGGCAAGCGGCCATGATAAATTGGAAGCCGGAAAGATGGCACACAGGATGGTGATAGATTATGTGCACGATCACGCCGGCGTGACGCTGGAAAGTCTTGATCATGTGGTGGGTGGAGAAAAGATAGCTTTGTCGGCCAATGGACTGCATATAGAAGACATTACCAAAAATATCGGGCGCGCGGTCGCCGACCATTCTACTGTCATACATTCCAAAGTCATGGCATCGGCCGTCAATCTGATGGAGCATCATGCAGGAGTTGTGGCAGGACATGTTGAGCCTCAAACAGCGTCCGTACCGACCGATGTATTCGGATACGGGCCTGCTTCTGAAAGTTTCTCGGCGCAACCGACCGATGTGTTCGGAAATGCGGAGGTCGTCAAGCATTCGGCGGATACTGCGCAAGCAGCCGTGCCGGAGATGAATATGCATACCGGAGAATTCGAAATGAGTGGCGTCGGATTGACAGCCGAGCAAAATGCGGAAATTATCCGTCTCGCGACTCCTCATGGGCTTATGGGCGAATTGGCCGGAGGGAAACAGAGTGTCTGGCAGGACATGAAGAACCTTACACTTGAGCAGATTCGGGCCGATCAATCCGGGCAGTATAAGAAAGTCCTGGCGGTCATGGCGAAGTATGCGGGAGCATTGGGCGAGAATATGCCCAAGATCGATCCGGATAAGACGATGCTTCAATGGGTTGCCAAGGTGGCGAATGCCGTCAATGCCGCGAAAGCATAAGACAACACGAGTAATCAATCATTATTTCCCTATCATATGGCACTACAATACGAACAACTCAGACAGGAGCTTATCGATGAATTCGATTTGGGCGTACTGCCGATGCAGAAGCAGGATGAGATCCTTGGCAATATGACGGAAGTTCTCATGAAACGGATTTTTGTCGATACGATGGAGAACCTCGGCGAGACCGGCATGGATGAGTATGAGAAGCTGCTCGAGCAGAAGCCGGAACAAACCGAAATAGAAGCTTTCATAAAGAGTAGGATTGCCGATTATGATGCGATGGTAGAAAAGATTGTTGCTGAATTCAAGTCGGAGATGAAGGGAGATAAATAAACTGAAATCCATACCTATGCCTGAAGAAAAAAATGCCTACACCGAACCGATCGAAGGGAGTGCTGCCAAGGAACGTCACGTGCTGGAAGGGATGAGCGGGAATACGCTCGAGAATATCGGCACGCCCGAATTTTCAGCTGAGAAGGTGACGGATGTGAAAAGCGAAAGCGAGATCTTGTATCAGCGTATCCTTACGGCCCTGCCAAGCACCGGAGCTCATGATGATGCTATCCATCAGGATGCCGACAAGGTCGCTCTTCAGACGGATGCCGATTCCAAGGTAGCGCAGCTGGTGGATCTGGCCGTCGCGAAAGGCGTGGTGCATGCCGTCAAGGTCGCTCGACGTCTGAATGATTTCTACGTTCTTGATCAGATGCATGACGATTTGGCGAATAAGTTTTATGAATCCCTCAAGCAGAACGGATTGATAGCGGAGTAACCAAAGGAAGTCGAAACATACGCGCATCCTCCCTAAAAACAAAAACAATGAGTGCAGAAAACCTTGATTTGAACACTTTTCTCGTCCCGCTGACGATTGCCTGTGCCGCCGTCTTCCTGCTGAGCGGACTTTTTTTGATAGTGCACAGCTTCTTTCGTTTCCGATTCGAATTGAATCGTTCGCTCAATATGGATCTTGAGATGATCAAGATCAGCAAGATCAATAAGAAGAAAGACGATATCGTGAAGCCGGACGAGTGGCGCGAGGAAATCGGTTCCATGGAACAATTCCTGGGATCGCTTTCCAATATGAAGAATACCGTCTCGTGGTTCAAGCGTCTTTTGTACCATGCTCCGCAGATCGTCTTCGAGCTCGCGAATCCGTCGACGAGTGAAGAGATTCTTTTTTATATGGCCGTGCCCAAGAAGTTCCGGGAAAGCATCGAAAAGCAAATCCATAGCTTCTTTCCCAACGCTTCCGTCGAAAAGATCACCGACTATACGATTTTTTCTCCGAAGAGCTTCACGTCCGTTTCCACGCTCGGGCTCAAGAATATCTATGCGCTGCCGCTCAAAACGTATAAGTCGCTCGAAGTCGATCCGCTTAATGAGATTTCAAATTCTTTAAGCAAGCTCGATACGATAGAGGAAGGTGCGGTGATTCAGATCGTGCTGGTCCCAGCAAGTTTAGAATGGCGCAAGCTCGGCAAGCGGATCGCTCACAAGATGCAACAGGGCAAGCAGCTCAAGTATGCGCATCAATCGCTGGCAAGCGAAATCGGTGCCGAACTGACCAAGGGGGTGTTTCAGGCCGTTTTTTCTTCCAGGAAAAAAGAGAAGCTTGGTGAAAGCGAAAAGGTGATCCAGCTGACACCGGAGGAGCAGGAATTAGTGAAGTCTATCGATGCCAAATCCAGTAAGTCCGCCTTCTCGGTGAACGTGCGATTGATCACCTCTGCCGCTACTCAGTATCGCGCGGATGAGATTTTGGGGCATATGGAGAATGCCTTTTCCCAGTTTGAGAATCATGGCGTCAATCATTTCCAGGTCAAGAATCGCAAGAAGGGTCGTGTGATGAAGGAGATCGTGTATGACTATATTTTCCGTAATTTTGACGAGGATGATGCGATGATACTGACCACGGAAGAGGTTGCCAGCTTTTTCCATCTGCCCATCTCGACCACCGAAACGCCGAAGATAAAATGGCTCAAAGCGGGGGCTGCTCCGCCGCCGGTCAATATCCCGAAGGAGGGGATATCGCTCGGGTATAATGACTACCGTGGCTCGCAGGTGGATATCAGGATCACCGATGTCGACAGGCGCCGGCATATGTATGTGGTGGGGCAGACGGGTGTCGGAAAGTCGGTGTTCTTGCAGGAATTAGCCAAGAAAGATGCCGCTTCCGGTAAGGGATTCTGCTTTATCGATCCGCACGGCGATGCTATCGAGGACATCCTGATGTCTATTCCCAAAGAACGCGCCGAAGACGTGATTGTTTTCGATCCGTCCGATATGGAGCGGCCGTTCGGTTTGAATTTGCTCGAATACGACCCGGCGCACCCGGAGCAGAAGACCTTCGTTATCAATGAGATGATAGGCATCTTCGATCAGTTGTACGACCTGAAGGCGACGGGAGGTCCGATGTTCGAGCAGTATATGCGCAACGCTATGCTTTTGATCATGGATCATCCGAAGAGCGGCTCGACGCTGATGGAGATTTCCAAGGTGTTGGCGGATCCCGATTTCCGCAAGATGAAGCTTTCGCATTGCACTAATCCGACCGTGGTGGATTTTTGGACGAAGGAGGCGGAAAAGGCTGGCGGCGAGGCAGCCTTGGCCAATATGGTTCCCTATATTACCTCCAAACTCACGACCTTCACTTCCAATGATATGATGCGTCCGATTATTTCCCAGCAGAAAAGCACGGTCAATTTCCGTCAGCTGATGGATGATGGTAAGATTCTTTTAGTGAATCTTTCCAAGGGAAAGCTCGGTGAGATCAATGCCCGCTTATTGGGCATGGTCATCGTGGGGAAGATCCTGATGGGCGCGCTTTCGCGAACGGATATTCCCGAGGACGAACGCAAAGACTTCTATGTCTATCTGGATGAGTTCCAGAACGTGACGACCAATTCCATCGCGCAGATCCTTTCCGAGGCCCGCAAGTATCGCTTGATTCTCACGCTCGCGCATCAGTTCATCGGACAGCTCAAGGAGGAGATTTCCAAGGCGGTGTTCGGGAACGTCGGGTCGCTCGTGGTATTCCGGGTCGGACCCGAGGATGCCGAGTTCCTGGAAAAGCAGTTCGCGCCTGTCTTCACATCCCAGGATCTGGTCAATGTCGATAACCGGAATTGTTTCGCGCGTCTTCTCATGAACAATGAACTCACGAGGCCTTTCAATATGAAAACCTATGCGCCCGTCCGGGGCGATATCGAGCTAGGGCATTACCTCAAAGAACTCTCTCGCCTTCGCTATGGCCGCGACGCGAGTATCGTCAACCGCGAAATCCTTGAGCGTAATCGGTTGATGTAGCCCTTGCTTGACCGAAAACTTCCTGTGTTGTAGGCTGTGAGAAGAACACTCCTTATGGGGGTGGGAATATGATGGGTATTGTTTCGGGTGTTGAGTGAGGTGTACCATGAAAAATGAAAGTGATTCAGAGAGGGTGCAAAGAGACAGGACAATGAATGTCTTAGGGATGCTGCATGATTTTTGCAGGAAACGAACTGGCGATGGCGAAGGCTTTGCGCGGTTCATCCAGGCTGCGAGGCTTGATGCTGATGTTCGGCATACCGTTTGGCATAAGTTGTATGGCGACTTCGTGTTCCAGATGAAAAATACCACTGCCGCAGAGGTGTTTTATGCAAGGTTTTACGAGGATGGTTTTCCAAAAAAAAGCGCCTGTACGGAAATGATGCGGCGACAACAGTTGTGCTCACGATTGAGCGGCCTTGCGGTTCAAAGAATCGACGAGGTTATTGAAGAACCCGCAGAGATGATAGCGGGAGCCAGCGCTATAAAGGTCGATATCGCATATGGGAACTGGAGGGCTTGCGTCACGATTACCTACAGCCTGACTTCAAACGTGGTGATTATCGATTGTGTAAACTAATAAAAAAGGCTGCTCGCAGAACTCTTGCAAGCAGCCTTTTATAAGAGTTGTTTTTAGGGAGAATCAGTCAAGAGCTATCAAGAAGACTTCGGATGACGTGGTGAAATAGGCTTTACGGTTTTGTTCATCAACGGTGATGGATGAGGATTCCTTGATCTTATCTTGCGCGTACTGATTGACGATGGCGCCAGACCTTTCGAACTGGATCAGTCTACCGTTGACGGCATCGAGGACATAGAGGAATTGCGTATCCGTTTGAGTGAAGACTTCCGAGAAGATGATGGGTGTGGCAGAGTCCTCGATAGAAATAGGGTCGCGTCTGCCTTTGTTGAAGGCTATGAGATGGTCGTTTTGCGTGAGATACAGATCTTCGTTGATGGCCATCGTATCGGTGTCGTTGATAGCGACCGTTTCCTTGAGCCAGAGCGAATCCTCTCCGAAACCACCATCGGAACGCGGATAGCGATGAATGGTGTCGCTTTTGCTGTCCAGGATATAGAGATAGGTGAGGTAGGTTGCCATATCGGTGATGTGCGAGGCATCGGGAAGCGTGATATGGTTCTCTGTGAAAGCGTGATTGGAGGGTGTGAAAGAAATGATCTTGCCGGTATCGGTAAGGAGGAAAATAACGTTTAAGTCGTTCATGGCGGTCGCACGGATAATGCTTGCGCCATACGCTTCCGGTAACGGATAGGCCTGTGTTTTTTTCGGATCTTCGAGATTGACGACGGTGTTTTTGGTGACGGCAAAGAGCGTGTCCTTGAGGAGCAGTGTGGTGATGACGGCATTATTCGTCAGTACGGATTGGGTGGAGGCAATGAAATGAGTGTTCTTGTCTGAGGAGAGCGGTCCGGGTGTTGCTATGGGAGCTTTTTCCTCAACAGGAATGCTCACAGCCTTGGACGGTCCCTGGAGTTTGATAATGAGAAAGGGGATGATGAATATGGAAACAAGCGCGGCGATCGCGTATTTTTTCTGTGTAGGGCTAAGTCGTGAGAATTCCTGTCGGATGGCTCCCCATCGAGGAATCTTCCGGAGGATCGGCGCTATTGTTCGTGGGATATTTTTGAGTGCGACAGTACCCTGCAAAAATGATCGTATGCGCTGCCACAGGAGGGAGAAGGAATCCTTGAAGGATGATCGGACGGCGAGAGATGATTCTTGATCGGATGATGCATATCGAAGGGATTTGTTTTCCAAAGGCTCCTGAGCGTACGCATCTGCCTCAGACTTCGGTTTAGTATGGGCTGGCAGCGGCCTTTTCTCAAAAAAAGTCCGCACATTTTTGAAGCACCGAGTCGAAAGCTTTTTCGTTTCGGAGATGAATGTCTCGAACAATTCCTCGGTAACCCATTGGATATGTATCCATGTCTCATTGGATGCCACTTCCGGCACATCACCCTGTACATAGATATGGCCGGTTTTAGAATCCGTATAGTCATTTTCCGGCAGCGTCTCATTTATCAGTTCCGATAGCGGTGTCTGAAGCGCGATATCGCGCGCTGCGGCAGGCGACTTCTTCGCCGAAAAAGCGGACTGACTGAAAGCGTTCGGGATATCTTGGACATTTACCGAGGAAGAAGTCGATTTTTTGAGAATCGGTTCCTTACAATCGGCTTCGGCGATATCTATGATGAGCGTGCCTCCGAAGAGCAATTGATTGACGAGTGCTGTCTTGAGGAATTGTGAAAATTTCTCATTGGAGAATCGTTTCGCGTTTTTCTGGAGTTCTTGAGGGGAAAACAGCTCGAAAAGACCAGGCGTCGTGAGGATAACCTTGTCGTCGGACTTCAATCGTCCGCTGGAAACTTCCGTGAACGTCTTGAGTGGATGAGTATTGGATTCCTCGGCGAGGCCGTCGCTGATATCGCTCAAAACCCCGCCCCGCACGAGCAGTGTCTTGGCTTTACCGGAAACGGAAAAGTGGACATTGTTTTTCTCGAATACGCATAGTGTCGCATTGAGTTTGCCGAGCCAGGCGGTATTATCTTGCTTGATGAGCTCCGAAAGAGCGAGGTTGATCTTATGGAGAGTTGCTTCAAGACTTTCGATAGCGGCACGCTTGGGGTGTGAGAAGTATTCTTTTTTGACGACGGAGGCGAGAAAGTTGACGATATAGGCTGAATCTTCGCTGTGGTCCTCGATTTCGAAGATACCAAAAACAGACCCGAGCGGCTGAAGCGCGATATTTTCGGGCTCATGATGGAATGTCTGTATATATGGCTTGAGCGATCCATCGCCGGCGATAAGAATCTCGGTAACGGAAATCTCAATTTTCTGTAGTGGTTTTATAAGATCGTTTTTTGTACGTGTCATAGCCTTCTATAGTATACCATAAAATGCCGGATCATTTCAGCTGAGCCGAGCTTCCTGAAAAAACTTTGCGTACAAGGTGCTTTTGGGTATATAATACCCCATAGAGAGGAAAAAGAGAACGATCTTCTCGGAAAAACATTTAATAAAAAGCAAGGTAGATTGATGAAAAAGCTATGGCTGATATTTTTGAAGTACTGTTCGGATCGAAATCGCGGGTACGGATGTTGCGTTTACTGCTGTTGAATTCAGAAAAAGAGTTTTCCTTCGAGGATCTGTTGGAGAAGACGCTTCTACGAAAGGCTGAAGCGACCAAGGAGCTCACACTGCTCAAGAAAATCAAGCTCGTCAACGAGCGCACCAAGAAAAACAAGAAGGTCATCGTGGTAAATACGCAGTTCCCATTCTATATCGAGCTCAAGGGCCTGTTTTCGAAGTCCGATATCGATGCGCAGTCGAAGGCGTTTCAGAAATTGAGCTCTATCGGTGAGGTGAAACTGGTGCTGGTGAGCGGCGTTTTCCTCAATTACGCCAAGAGCAAGGCGGATATGATCTTGGTGGTCAATAATGTCAATCGCGCGAAGCTCAAATCGGCTATGAGCTACCTTGAGGCGGAAATCGGGCGGGATATCCGTTTCGTCCTGATGAACAACGAGGAGCTGCAATACCGTTTGAACATGATGGATCGGTTCCTGATGGAGTTTTTGGAGCACTCTCATCAAGAAATTATCAACAAAGCTCCCGAATTGAAGCGATTCGTCGCCGGATTAAAAAGGTAGGTAGCAAAAGCGGCCGCCGAACATATACAAACCAATATATCAGCAACTATGTCTTTATTCATTCTCATCGGTATTTTTTTGGCTATACTCGTGCTTGGTATAGCGTTTTTTTTGTTCCGAGACAAGCTTTTGCCCGGTGTGGGCCCCGATTCTCAACAGGAACTTTTCTCGCGAATGGATGTTTTGGATCGTCGGGTCGCGGAGCAGATGCATCAGTTTTCCACCTCGTTTATCCACCAGCTCGGCAATCTGCAGCATACCATCGATAGCCGTCTTCGCGACAATACCACCCGTTTGGATCAACGACTCGACGGCGCTACGCAGTCATTCGTTCAGGTACGCGCAGCGCTCGAGGAAGTCCGTCAGTCGAGTCAGCAGATTTTCGAGGTCGGCAAGGAGGTAGCTTCGCTTCAGGAAATTTTGAAATCACCGAAAATGCGGGGTGGCTTCGGCGAGCTTATGCTGCAAGACCTTCTTTCGCAGATGCTTCCCAAAGAGCATTATTCCATACAGCATATCTTCAAGAGCGGCGAGATCGTGGATGCGTTCATAAAACTTAAGGGTGGATCTATCAGTATCGATTCGAAATTCCCGCTGGAAAATTTCCGCAAATTGATCGAAGCGAATTCCGACGAGGAACGCAAACAATATCGCCGCGTGTTCTATAATGATGTCAAAAAGCATGTAGATGCGATCGCACAGAAATATATCGTGCCTGAGGAAGGGACACTCGATTTCGCACTCATGTATATCCCCGCGGAAAACGTGTACTACGAATTGATCGTGCGCGATGGCGACGAGAAGAGTCTGGTGGAGTATCTCTATCAGAAAAAGGTGGTGCCCGTTTCGCCCAACTCGTTCTATGCCTATATGCGTACCATCCTTTTGGGGCTCCAGGGATTTCAGATCGAGAAACGCGCCAAGGAAATCATGGGGCATCTGGATAAGTTGGGACGTGAATACGAGCGTTTTTCGCGCGAATTCGAGGTGCTGGGCGGTCACCTCAATAATGCCAAGAATAAGTATGAAGAGGCTGATAAGCGATTGGAGCGGGTGGCCGAGCAATTGGAGCGGACAAAATTGGGAGAGATAGCAATAGCTGAGAACATTGAAGATTAAGGCACATGAAAAAGGGGAGACACATTTTAACGGATCTGGTAAGGGGTGGCATACTCGGTGATGTGCATACTTTTTATCATAATACGCTCGTACGCTTTTCGCTGTTGACGTCGGGTATACTGCAGATTATCGGAGCGGTTTTATTGGCGATTTTCGTGCGCTCGCAGCAATCCATAGTGATATTGCATTATAATGTCTATTTCGGTGTCGATCTGATCGGGGAGTGGGGGCAGGTATTCATGATTCCGGCTATCGTCCTGGTATTCGTTATCATCAATACACTGTTGGCGCAGTGGTTCTATGGGCAGCAAGAAAGAATCGCTTCCTATGTGCTGCTGCTGACATCCATCCTGATCAGTTTGGGATCGGTGTTCGCGTGCGCCAGCATCGCCTTTATCAATTATTAGCCAAAGGAACTTAAGAAATAGTATATCGGTATATGGATGCTTCGTTTTACCTCTCGCCCTTCTTGATTGCGTTCTTCCTTTCCATAGCATGCATCGTGCTTGTACAGATTATTTTTTGGCGTATCCGTCCCAAGGAAGCGCGGCATGGGGCGCGTCATGATCACAAGCGAGGGATACTGCGTTTCGGTGGTGCGGCATTGGTCATCTCTTTTTTGGTGACATTGTTTCTGAACAGTCATCTGGTGTTGACAACTTCTTGGTGGGGGGTAATCAGCATTTCGATGCTGATACTTATCGTCGGTCTGCTCGATGATATGAAAGAAATCTCGTGGAAGTCGCAGCTTATGGCCCAGATGCTCGCGGGCGCCGTGGCCTTCGCTTTCGGCATCCGCATACTGTCGCTCACCAATCCTTTCGGGGAAGCTATCTTTTTCGATGCAGGCTGGATGCTCGGTGTGAGCTTCATCGTTACCGTCGCATGGATCATCGTGGTGATGAATGCCGTGAACTGGGCGGATGGAATCGATGGTCTGTGTGGAGGCATAGCATTCATCGGATTTTCGACCGTGTTTCTTCTCAGTCTTCGGCCGGAAGTCAATCAGCCTCCGGTGGCCATTTTCTCTCTTGCGCTTGCCGGAGCAAGCCTAGGATTCCTTCTTTTTAATTTCTACCCGGCCAGGATTTTCGCCGGGACGAGCGGGTCATGGTTTTTGGGTTTCATGCTGGCGGTATTGGCCTTGTTTTCCGGAACGAAAATCGCGACGGCGGTATTGGTATTGGCTCTTCCGCTTCTGGATGCGGTGTGGGTGGTATTCGACAGACTACGTTCCGGAGTGTCTATTTTCGCTGCCGATACGCGTCATCTGCACCATCGATTGCGGGGGATCGGTTGGTCATCGCTTTCCATCACGCTCTTCCTGTATGGCATCACGATCATCATCGCGGCGATAGCTCTGCATGCGGATGCGCTGGAAAAGCTGATGACGCTCGCTGGCCTTATTGTTTTGACGGGCATATTTTTCTTCTGGATAGAACGTCAGTCGAAATGATAAAAGAGCGCCACGAAAGCAAAACAGCATAAAACCCCGCGTTGCGGGGTTTTATGCATGTACTATGGGCTTCTTTTCCAGACAGAGCTTCTGTTTTTCAAATACCTTTTATTTGAGTGACGGTGCGCGTGCAGAGTATTTTTTCAGATTCTGAAGTTGCTTGTCATTGAGCTGCTTGGATTTTTCGATAGCGCCCTTGATCAGGTCTTTCTGAAATTCGACCGATGATCCGATCGCTAATCCGTTTTTCTTCTGGACATTCTTTCGGAGGTAATCCTCGATATAGATCTTATGCTCACGAGTGAGCGTGGAATCTGGATTCTTCTCGAGATAGTTGGCCGTGGCGCGTCTTGCAAGATGAGTCACTCCATCGCCTCGCTTCGCAGATTCAATGAAGGAGTTTTCTGTTTCCTTGCTCGTCTCAGTCGCGACCGATGTTACCTGCTTATCTCCTGATACGGCGCTATCTTTTGTGTCTGCTTCATCCACTGCCTTCATCTCGCTTGATCCTTCCTGATCGGATGCGAACTGCTCGAGCAGAGAATCCTGACTATCTTGCGCGATATCGGTAACTGTCGGTGCCTGCGATCGCTTGGAATAAGAGTAAATTCCTCCAGCGATAGCCACTACGATAAGGATGCTCAAGAGAACGCGAAGATTGTCCTCAAGCCATGCCTTTACCGTGCTACCGTTACTATCAGTATTCGGGTTGTTTTCATTCATAGAATTCACCTTCCTTCCTAGAATATATTTTTATCAGTGATGCAGCGTAGCTTGCGTTGAAGCCGTGCCTTATCCTCATTTCGCCAAAAGCCTTGTAAGCTTGCGGCAAAATGTGGGTGAGCAGTATCGACCCCCAACTACCTAGTATTGTATCCGTTACGTTTTTTGGCGTCAACTCGACAAAAAATGTGTTTTGTATCGTAATCACAGCCAAAATCCGCGTGCCGATACCGCGTATTTTTTCGATCGAAAGGCGGCCGGGAGTGTCAAAAAATATGGACGAAAATCACGTGAAAGATGGAAGGGTTCTCATCGGATCGATGGATGATGTTTTTGCACGCGTCGTGTGAAAATAGTTCGCTGTATATTTTTCAGAAGAGATGTAAGGAGGAAGAATGGAAAATAAAATTTTTCCCCATGTGAGAGAAAATAATTTTTATGAAAAAAGAAACGATGAATTTTCGTAGTAGAAGATAGCTGTTTGTCAGCGCTTCGAATGAATGTAGGTTTATGCTCCAAAGAGCCGGTGATATATTTTTTCTGCGATGATACTTCGTGTGCAAGAAGCGTTGTGAATTTTTTACACGTCATCGCTTGACAGAATATTTTTAAAAAGATTTTTTTCATGTATAATGAATGTACTCGCGATGAAATATTTTTGCAAGATGCAAAGAAATAAATTATACTGTAATCGCGTGAAAGAAAATTTCGGAAATCGTTTTCGGAATACGTGTTATAGAATTTTCCCACGTTAAATAAAAATAAAAATAAGAAAGGAGGTGACACATATGGCAGCAAAGAAAAAAGTAGCCAAGAAGGCTGTGAAGAAAGCGGTGAAAAAGGCTGTGAAAAAAGTAGCACCTAAGAAGGCTGTGAAGAAAGTAGCCAAGAAGGCCGTGAAGAAGGCTGTGAAAAAAGTAGCCAAGAAGGCTGTGAAGAAGGTAGCCAAGAAGGCCGTGAAGAAGACTTCCAAGAAAAAATAATCAAGATTGATTTTTAATCTTGCTTCTGAAACGTAGATACAACAAAGCCGCCCAATGAGGCGGCTTTGTTGTATCTACGTTCAATGGTTCGGTACGTGTCGTTGTTGTAAGCTCCGGTGCTCGACATCCCGATAGCCATTGGGACTATTTCACTCCTCGCTTACGCTCAGAGAGCTGCACTCGAACCATTGAATGTATGTCCGGCTAGATGTTGACGATGGTAAGGCGGTATTTTCCGGAAAGATCGCGCAGCGTCCTTGGGGATGCCTGTGGAAAATAGTTTCCGATGAGTTTTTCGATACCGTCTTTTTGTTCGGGACTGATCTCGAAGAAAAGTTGCGTGCGCATCTTTTTTACTGAGAGTATGCTTCGTATCTGCTTCAGCAATCTTCGATAGTGCTGCAATCCTTCCTCATTGCTCACTAAGGCGGATAGGGGTTCGAAGTTTCGTACATCGGGCATAGATGCTTCGTATATCTCACGCGAGAGGTAGGGGAGATTGGCCGTGATGATAAGCGATCCGATCGATGGATCGAGGAGTTGCTCCGAAATGTTTTCCAGCAGATCGGATGGCGAGAACAGAACGGTATTTTCAAGGCCATATACGCGAGCATTTTCTTGAGCGACCATGATTGCTTCCGGTGAGATATCGACACCGAAGAAAAGAGGTGGTATTATGTCGGGCGTATTTTTCAGAAGTTCCTTCGCGAGCGTGATGATGATGCATCCCGATCCCGTTCCGACATCGACGATGCAGGTTTTCGTATCGTTTGATTCCTGCATCTTGATTCCGGATTCACGTTTCACGATTTCTTCGATCATAAGTTCCGTCTCCGGTCTCGGGATGAGCGTATCCGGAGTCACGTCAAAATCCAGTCCGAAAAACTCCCGATGCCCGAGAAGATAGGCGAGCGGTTCATGCCGAGCGCGCCGCTTCAGAAGGGATTCTGTCAGGGCGCATTGCTCTTCGGTAAGCGGGTGTTCCGGATATGTCAGAACGAATTCGCGCGGCCTTTGGATGGCATGCGCGACGATAAGCTCGCGATCGAGCGAATCGATAGCCGATGATTGTGAAGTGAGGATATCTTTGATGGTGGTTGACATAGCGTGTGGAAAGCGTTAAGATGGGGCATCGTTTGAATGTAGGGTTGCGCAGATTCATTCAAAGGATGCTGTTTTTATGGCGAATGTTTTTTTGTAAAGATAAGCGAGGTGTTGTGATGATCGATATGAAGTATGTACTGAAGTATAGGTCAGTGGATTGCGTTGTCGTCGGTGTAGGAAAGCAGCTTTTGGAAAGTCATCCGTTCGTGCGTGATGCGGGCATGGAATATCTGCTCGTCACTCGGCCTGACGAAGGGGTTTTCAAATTGCATGGAAAATACCTGAATGGAGGAGGGCACTATGATGAGACTATCGAGCTCGGGACCCCTTTCAAAATTCCTAGGACCGGTGCCTCTTATATTTTGACATTGGCTTCGAATGAGAGCGTATCCTTGGATAGGGTAGAACAATACTATTGAATCGGCTCTCATTTCAAAATCTGAATCGGAGGTTGAAAAATAACTCACACTGCGGTAGCGGGCAATGGCCTCGCTACCGTTTTTATTTCGACTGCGCCTCGAGTTTGCGTTTCATGTCTTCCTCCTCGAGGGCGGTGATGATGTCGTCGAATTTTCCGTCGAGGATACCCGGGATATTGCTCCAGGACTGCTTGATGCGATGGTCGGTGACACGGTCTTGCGGGAAGTTGTATGTCCTGATCTTTTCGCTGCGGTCGCCGGTGCCGATCTGATCGCGCCGGGCATCGCCGAGTTCTTTGCTTTGCTTGTCTTCTTCTTGCTGCAAGAGGCGGGAACGGAGCACCTGAAGCGCCTTGTCCTTGTTCTTGTGCTGGGACTTCTCATCCTGACAGGTTACCACGAGCCCGGTTGGGATATGCGTGATGCGGATGGCGGACTTGGTGGTATTGACCGACTGTCCTCCGGGTCCGGATGAGCAGTAGGTGTCGATGCGCAGGTCGTTCTCGTGGATGACAAGATCGACCTCTTCCGCCTGCGGCAACACAGCGACGGTCGCGGTGGAGGTGTGGATGCGTCCGGATTTTTCCGTTTCAGGGATGCGTTGTACGCGATGGACGCCGGACTCGTACTTCATCTTTTGGAAGACGCTGTGTTCTCCGAAGCCTTTATTCATTTCGAAGACGATTTCCTTGTAGCCGCCGATACCGGTTTGATTGCTGTGCAAGATATTGATCCGCCAACCTTCCTTTTCGGCATAGCGCGAGTACATACGGAACAGACTGGCCGCAAAGAGAGCTGACTCATCGCCGCCGGCTCCGCCTCTGATTTCCACGATAACATCCTTGTCGTCATGCGGATCCTTGGGAAGGAGGAGTTTTTTGAGGAGTTGTTCAGTCTCTTCTTTGGCGGTGACAAGCCCCATGTTTTCCTCCATGGCCATAGCTTTGAGCTCCTCATCGGTTTCGCTGTTGATGATTTCTGCATTACCCTTCATGTCCGCCTCGATCTTTTCGAGCGCATTGATGTATCCGAGCACGTTATTGAGCTCCGACTGTCGTTTGCCGAGCTTCATCATCAGCTGCGCATCGGAAAGGGTTTGTGTCATTTCGAGCTTCTTGGTGATGTCCGCGTATTCTTTTTTGATATCCTCGATGAGTTTTTTCATAACGATATTCTTTTAGGGAGTACTTGTACTGTAGCGAGTTTATGCTTTCTTGTAAACAAAAAGTTGCCAACGACGATCATCGGGCAACTTTTTCGTATGCTTGAAGGGACGCTATTTTTCGATAGCTTGCTTTTCTTTGCGAGCGGCGATTTTTTCCTTCTTGGAGGTGGCAGGCTTGGTTGTTTTGAGTGCCTGAGCCTTCTGGGAAAGCTTCTTGAAGCGATCAACACGACCGGTCGAGTCGATAGTCTTTTTCTTTCCGGTATAGAAAGGATGGCAGTTGGAGCAGATTTCAATACTCATCTTTTCCACGGTCGATCCGACAGTAAGGACGGCTCCGCAAGCGCAGGTAATTTCCGCTTTTTCAAAGTATTTTGGATGAATGCTTGATTTCATATTCGCGTCATTATAATGTGTAATTTAAATCATTCCCATATTGATTGAATTAGTGTAGCACGTGTCTTGAAAATTGACAAGCTTCATGAATTTGCTATACTTTTCATACATCTCCCGATTGGGAGAAATTCACATATCGCTCCAGAGCTTGCTTCTGACCCCTTTCTACGGGGGTTTGAAACGCGCTCATTGCCGTCCTGACCCGGCTTTTTGTTGGGAAATAAGGCTTATATGCGGAACGATAGACGTAATTTATAAGGAATAAGACGTATGACAGAAGAAACGAAAGCGATCGCCCCAGAGGCGGCAGCAACGAAGAAGAACGCGAAGCATAACACCGACACTTATTTTGCCGAGTTCGATTTCTCGAAGGTGGAAATGACCCTGGAATCGATGCTCAAAAGCGGTGTTCATTTTGGACATATGAAATCCCGTCGTCATCCGAAAATGGATGAGTATATCTATACGACACGTAATAATATCAACATCATCGACTTGCAGAAGACGATGGAAAAGCTCCAGGAAGCGATGAAATTCCTGGCTTCCGTGCAGAAAGACGGTAAGAAAGTGTTGTTTGTCGGCACCAAAAAGCAGGCCAACGACCTTATTGAGTCATTGGCGCACCGTTTGAACGCTCTTTATGTCGTGGAGCGCTGGATCGGCGGAACATTCACCAATTTCAAGGTGATTCGCAGCCGAACCAAGTATTTGAAGGAATCCGAAGAGCAGCAGGCTCGCGGGGAATTCAAGAAGTACACCAAGTTCGAACAGGCGAAAAAGACCGAAGAACTGGAGAAATTGGAAAAGCGCATGGGCGGTATCAAAGAAATGACCGAGCTCCCGGGTGCTGTGTTTATCGCTGATGTCAAAGAAAGCTCTATCGTAGTCCAGGAGGCTCGTAAGCTCAATATTCCCGTATCCGGTATCGTCGATACCAACACGGACCCTTCTTGTATCGACTATCCGATTCCTGCCAACGACGATGCTATCTCTTCACTCCGTTTGATCCTGGCCTGTATCGGTAAGGCTTTGTCCGAGAACGTCTCCACGAAGTAGTCGCATATGCTTGGAATCTTTTTGAGGGAAGCTTAAAACCGTTAAAATCCAAAACTATGAGTTTAGCATTAGTGAAAGAATTACGCGAAAAGACCGGCGCCGGTGTTGTTGATGCCAAGAAGGCTTTTGACGAAGCGAACGGGGATATGGAAAAGGCGTTGGATATCCTGCGAAAGCGCGGTCAGGCAAAGGCCTTGAAGAAGACCGATCGAGAGACGAAAGAGGGCGTTATCGCGATGTATCTGCACCCGAACAAAAAAGTCGGTTCTATGGTGAAGCTTTTCTGCGAGACCGAATTCGTGGGTCGCAACGAGGAATTCCAGGACTTGGCGAAAGATATCGCGATGCATGTCGCCGCCCTTGGTCCGAAGGTGTTGCGCGCAGAGGATGTCGCCTCCGAAGTAATAGAGAAGGAGAAGGCTATTTGGATAGAGCAGCTTCAGGCCGAAAAGAAGCCTGAAAATATGTTCGAGACCATCATGGCCGGCAAGGAAAAGAAATTCCGCGAAGATATGGCGCTTTTGTCGCAGCCTTTCGTGAAAGACCCCAACAAGACGGTGCAGGACCTTATCGCCGAAGCGGTCGGAAAGATGGGAGAGAATATCGTGGTGGGAGATTTCGTGCGATATGAATTGTAAATAAAAGCCTTAAGCTTGAAAAAAACTTCTCATGTGGTATTTGACACTGCCTCCCATTATCGTCATCGCAGCGCTCGTCGGTTTGGTGTATTTCTTTTCTCGGAGGTTCCCTCGCGTTGAAAAGGAGATTACGGCACACCTGAGCGATCCGGAAGTGAAGAGCGCTTACAATCTGCATATTTTCGATTCGTTGAAACGCGGTTCGCTGTATATATTGGAACGGCTCGCGCAGTGGTTCAAGGTGATGACGCTGCGTACATATAATGCCTTGCACAGCTGGACACAGTCGATTCGGGAGAAGAAATCCAAGACTCCCGTCAAGCCGGCAGTCATTGTTTCGGAAGATGCCGCCCCTCAGCGGCGTGAGGAAACGCAGGCGCCGCCGCAGCCTGAAGCGAGGGATCGTAGAATCCGCCCGATGGTGAGTCAACGGGTGGCGCAGCCGGAACCGAGAGTGAAGCCTTCGGTAGCTAAGCCTTCCGCAATCATCGAACCACCTTCGCCAGCGATTAAAAATCAGCTTGAGGACATTTTAGTCGAGCGCATAGCGGCCAACCCGCGTGATTTGGAGGCCTATGAGCGCTTGGGCGAGTATTATATGGAGCAGGGGAATCTGCAGGATGCCAAGGAATGTTACAGGCAGGTGTTAAGGCTCAGTCCCGTCCATCGTCTTGCGAAAATCAAAATCAGGCGTCTTGAAAAAATGCTTGAACAAAAATAAGAATAATGGTATATAAATAGAGGGGGTTATTGTTGTGTTTTCAAAAACGCGGAAATAATGTTTCCAGCCACCTTAGCTCAGCTGGTAGAGCAACGGTTTTGTAAACCGTGGGTCGTCGGTTCGAGTCCGACAGGTGGCTCAGTGAGATAGAAAAGAGAATAGGCTATGGGTAGGTGACGGAGTGGTCAATCGTAGCAGACTGTAAATCTGTCGGCTTTATGCCTACGGGGGTTCGAATCCCTCCCTACCCACAAAATTGTTGTAAAGAGTAGTAGTTGCAAGCCGTTGTAGCTCAGCTGGTAGAGCACGTCCTTGGTAAGGACGAGGTCACCGGTCCGAATCCGGTCAATGGCTCAAGGCTAAAGAAAGACAAGGTCATCCCGACCTGGTCGGGATCAATGGCTCAAGGCTAAAGAAAGACAAGGTCATCCCGACCTGGTCGGGATCAATGGCTCAAGGCTAAAGAAGCGTTTTATTCGTTAAGATATGTTGTATGGGACAGATTAAGGATACTATGGCCAAGATGAAGTGTGTTGATTGCAAGAACATCACGCACCACACGAGCCGGAATAAGAAGAAGGTGAAAGAGAAACTGGAATTGAGCAAATTCTGTAAGTGGTGCCGCAAGAATACCAAGCATACTGAGAGCAAGTAGCTCTCATCTGCTTTTGGGAGTGTCGTATAATGGTAGTACAACGGTCTCCAAAACCGTTTGCGTAGGTTCGATTCCTACCACTCCTGCCAAAACCAATAACCAATCATCCAATTCCAATTTCCAAAGTGATTTTTTGATTATTGGATTTTGGTTATCGGTTATTGGAATGAAGTGCTATAGGCCTTATCGTCTAGCGGCTAGGACGCCAGGTTCTCATCCTGGTAACAGGGGTTCGATTCCCCTTAAGGTCACATGCAAAAAAGATTCCATCGAAAATGGAATCTTTTTGTATCATTGGTATTTAAATGCTACAATGGAGTGCATAAATGATGTGGATGAACTATGGATATTCAGGCGGTCTTGAGGGAGTATAAGCAGAAGTTTGATGTCGAATTGGCTCTGTATCTGGATAAGGTTATCGAGGAGGCGCAAAAGCAGGATACGTTCGTGTCGGGAGCGCTGGAATATATCAAAACCTTCTCGCTTTCGGGCGGGAAACGTTTGCGATCGACATTCATGTACTATGGATACCTGGCTTCCGGCGGTCAGGAGAAGGAGAGGATGCTCAAGGTGGCGCTCAGCGTCGAGCTCATCCACATCTTCCTTCTCATTCATGATGATATCATCGACCGCGACGCCCTGCGGCATAATGTGGAAACGGTGCATGTCCACTATGGGAAAATCGGAAAGAAGATCTTCCCGAAGCTGGAAGGGGATCACTTCGGCAATTCGATAGCCCTCATCATGGGGGATATGATGTATGCTTTGGGCAACCAGGTGCTGTTTGATTCGCCCTTCGACTCGGCGCTTATCCTGAAGGCTCTTTCGAAGCTACAGTCCATCGTGGCGCTCACCGTTATCGGCCAGACGAAGGATGTATATATCGAATATGCCAAGGAGGCGACGGAAGAGGAAATTCTGCGTATGTATGAATACAAGACGGCGCGCTATACTGTCGAAGGGCCTTTGCAGCTAGGGGCCATTTTTGGCAGCGGCAGCGATGCGCTCCTGGATGGATTGAGCCGCTATGCCATTCCGATAGGCATCGCGTTTCAGATACAAGACGATATCTTAGGTATTTTCGGATCTGAAGAAAAGCTTGGTAAGCCGGTGGGTTCGGATATCGTGGAAGGGAAGTGGACGCTTTTAGTGTGTCACGCCGTACGATCGTTAGCTCCCGGTGAAAAGGAGGAATTCTTGCAGCTGCTTCAGAAAGGGATCGCTTTGACAAGAGAGGATAGGGATCGCTTCCGCGTCTTGGTACGCCAGTCCGGCGCTTTGGAATACGCACAGTCTATGGCGAAGCGATATATTTCGGAAGGACGAAAAGCTGTGTTAGAATTAGAGGGTATCGATAATGAGGCGCAAGAATTTCTGATCGGCGTAGCGGACTATATGATGCAGCGCGATTGTTGATTGTCCTGATACGAAAGGCTGTTTTTTTATGTGTCTTGACCGGAGGGGCAAAGCACGGTAAGGTGAATCAATATATGAACGTATCTAAGTAGTAAGAAATGATCATGGCGGAACAGTTAAGCGAACAAAAACCACTCCCGAAGCATGTTGTCATCATTCCCGATGGCAATCGCCGGTGGGCGACCGATCGGGGATTGAAACCATGGGAGGGTCATGAGGCCGGCGCTCAGAACACGGAAAGATTGGTCCGTCAGGCGCGTGCCATGGGTATTCGCCACGTCTCCATCTGGGGTTCATCGGTGGAGAATCTTGAAAAGCGTCCACTCCCGGAAACCCAGGCTCTGATCAAGATCTATACGACGTATTTTTCAAAACTCTGCGACAGTCCGGACATCCATCAGGACAGGGCACGTATCAACTTCATCGGACACTGGGAAGAGCAATTCCCGTCACCGCTCAAGAAGATCCTGTACCGATGTATCGAAAGCACCAAGGATTACGATCAGTATTTCCTTAATTTCTTCCTGGCCTATAGCGGGGACGACGAGATGATGCTGGCTATCCGTAAGATCGCAGCTCAGTATGGCGGCGAACCGGATGCTATCGACACCTCCGTTATCAAGCGAAATCTGATGACGCATGAGCTTCCTCCGGTGGATCTGCTCATCCGGACGGGCGGGGAGCCCCATTTGAGCGCCGGATTCATGATGTGGGACATCGCCAATTCCCAGCTCTATTTTTCAGACAAGCGCTACCCGGACTTCGATGAGAAGGAATTCATCCTCGCCATCGAGGACTATCAGAACCGCGGCCGCCGCTTCGGGAAGTAGGAGCGATTATTTCCAGGCAATTCAAAGGGTCGATATGCCCCAAACATTTGACAAAAGTTTAATCTTTGCTACAATACAAAGTACACTAATAAAAAATTGCATAAAGAGCTTCAAATAGAGGTATTTTCTTGTGTGGCTTCCATACGGGAATTCCTAAGTACCTGTCCTCTGTTTTTTGTTTTTTACGGGGTGTTTGCCCTTATGCGTATAGAAGGAATATCGACATACTATGGCAAAAGGGAACGAGAAGGAGGTTATCCGAATGGAGGGAGAGGTCATCGAGACCTTGCCAAGTACGACATTCCGTGTAAAACTGGATAATGGACATGATGTCTTGGCGCATATCTCTGGGAGAATGCGAGTGAATTACATCCGGCTTTTGCCGGGTGATAGGGTTGTTTTGGAGATGAGTCCCTACGATTTGACGAAAGGACGGATCGTGCAGCGGATGAAATAAAGGAAGTTTCCTTATAAAGTTATTGATAATTTTGAAGTTATGAAGGTACGAGCGTCTGTCAAAAAAATATGTGCGAAGTGCAAGGTGGTAAAGCGACGAGGGAGTCTGTATGTTATCTGCCTGACCAATCCGAAGCACAAGCAGCGTCAGGGATAAATCAAGATTCGTTTGAGCCTCCGCGGTATCCCGTATTTAATTCATGAACATTGAGAACCTCACGTATGGTAAGAATAGCAGGAGTTAACATTCCAGATAATAAGAGAATCGAAATCGCCCTCACGTATATTTTCGGTGTCGGTCTTTCGATAAGCAAAAAAATCCTCGCCGAGGTCGGTGTCGACCCGAATATCCGTACGAAAGATTTGAGTGATGCGGATGCCAACAAATTGCGTGAAGAGATCGAGAAAAGCGTTCGTGTCGAGGGAGAGCTCCGACACTCTGTCAAAATGAACATCAAACGCCTGAAGGAAATCGGCTGCTATCGCGGTTCAAGACATCAGAAAGGCCTCCCGGTCCGCGGACAGCGAACCAAGACCAATACCCGCACCGTACGGGGTAATGTGCGAAAGACGATGGGAAGCGGAAGACGATCGGCTGAAAAGACCTAAGACCCCCTTCATTTTATTAAGATTGATAAACCACCTTTGTTTATGACCGAAGAACGAACACAAGACAATATGGTTGCGAGCGAGTCTTCCGACTCCGCCATGGCACCAAAAACTGACGCTGCGGAGGCTCCTGCGAAGAAAAAGAAGAAGATCAAGAATCAGATTCTGAAGGGACGCGCCAGCATCCAGTGCACCTATAACAATACCATCGTATCGCTCTGCGATATCAATGGAGCTGTTTTGGCTTGGTCAAGCTCCGGACACCTCGGATTCAAGGGCGCGAAGAAATCGACCCCTTATGCCTCGACGCAGGTGGTGGCCGAAGTTTCTGAAAAGGTGAAGAAATATGGACTGCAAGAGCTTGAAGTGTTTGTGAAGGGTGTGGGAAGCGGACGTGAAGCGGCTATCCGCGCTTTGGCCAACAATGGTTTCAATATCCTCACTATCAAAGATATTACACCGGTACCTCATAACGGTTGCCGTCCACGCAAGCCGCGTCGCGTCTAAGGAAAGTTTTAAACAGAGTGATTATTTCGTTTTTCAATATCTATGGCAAGAATTCAGGATAAATGTAAATTGTGCAGGCGGGCAGGAGAGAAGCTTTTTTTGAAGGGTGATCGTTGCCTTGGGCCGAAATGCGCTATAGTTCGCAAGCCGTATGCTCCGGGAGCGCATGGCAAGAGCATTTCTCGTTCTTTGAGCGAGTATGGCAAGCAGTTGGCTATGAAGCAGAAGATCAAGCGTATTTACGGTGTCATGGAGCGTCAGTTCCGCAAACACTTCGAGGAAATTCAGAACAAAGCCGGTATTACGGGTGATTTGCTCTTGGTCCGCCTCGAGATGCGCCTTGACAATGTGGTGTATCGCTTAGGATTCGCGCCTTCCCGCGCTTTGGCGAGGCAGTTGGTGAGTCATAAGATGTTTTCCGTCAACGGCGTGATGCTCAATGTTCCTTCCGCGAAAGTGAAGATCGGTGATGTGGTCGCTATCCGTGACCTCAAGAAAGATAAGACGTATATCAAAAATCAAGTGGAAATGTTGAAAAACAAGAAAGATGTTCCGACATGGCTCGATTTGGACGCCGCGAAACTTGAGGGTAGGGTGATCGCTTTGCCGACTCGCGACAGTATCGGAATCAGTGTCGATCCGCAGATCGTGGTCGAATACTACTCGAAGTAAAGCCCAAACTTTCGTCTTTAAACTTTTCGTAGAGAATCCAAGGGTAACTATTATTAAATTAGTGACAAGGTTATGCAGAGAATATCACTCCCTCACAAGCCAAAGTATACTGCCATCAGCGAAAGCCATGGTACGTTTGAAATCCACGGTTGCTACCCTGGATACGGCCCTACCTTAGGCAATGCCTTGCGACGTGTTTTGCTTTCCTCGCTGGAAGGATCTGCTATCAGATCCGTCAAAATCGAGGGTGTGACGCACGAATTTTCTACGCTTCCAGGGGTGATGGAAGACGTGGTTCAGATTATCCTCAATCTCAAGAAGCTCCGTTTTCGCATGCAGGGTGACGACGCTATCAAACTCACTTTGCACGCCAAGGGCGAGGGAGAAGTGACCGCGAAGTCCTTCAAGACGACTTCGGATATCGAAGTGGTCAACCTGGATCAGCTTATCGCGACCATCACCGACAAGAAAACCGAACTCACTATGGAAATCGAAGTCGATAAGGGAGTCGGATATATTCCCGTCGAGCAGCAGGAGCGCGAGTCCAAGGAAATCGGCGTAATCGCTATCGACGCGATCTACACCCCTATCCGTCGCGTGAACTACGATGTGGAGAATATGCGTGTCGGAAAGCGGACTGACTTCGACAAGGTAACTCTTGAAATCGTGACCGACGGTAGCGTTTCTCCGGAAGAGGCATTTACCAAGGCGACGACGATCCTGGTGGAGCAGTACTCCGCATTATTGGGAGTGGAGGCTCCGGAAGCGATCGACACCGAAGCGGCGCATGACATCGACAGCGAGGCTGCCTCTATCGTTTTGGTAGCCGGCCTTACGGGCATTTCTGCGAAGGTGGTGAAGGTTTTGGAAGAGAATGATATTAAGACTGCCCATGATTTGGCGAAGCAGACAGAAGAAACCCTTGCATCGATGACCGGCATTACCGCCAAGGCGATCAAGGATATCAAAAAAGCGCTTGAAGCGAAGGGATTAAGTCTTAAGTAAAGTAAGAAAGGCGATCGAGAAAGAAGACTCTTGGTGGCTGATATTGTATACGCATATGAAACACAGAGTAGCAGGACGAACTCTTGGCAGGGAACGAAACCAAAGGAAGGCTCTTATCAAGACTCTTTTGGGAAGCTTGGTGATGCATGAGAGGATTACGACCACCGAAGCCAAGGCTAAGGAGATCAAGAACTTCATCGATCAGGTTGTTAACAAGGCCAAGGAAGCTCGCAGCGACGTCGATCGAAAGGTCGCCCTGCTCCGAGGACTCAATCAGGATCTGCCTGCTATGGCCGCCAAGAAGATGCTCAGCGATTTCTCTCAGCGATTCGAGACCAGACAGAGCGGATACGTCCGTGTCGTCAAGCTTGAACCACGCAAGACCGACGGAGCTCGGATGGCCATCATTGAATTCGTATAAAACGTGAGTATAAGAACCTAAGTTATGACAACAAAGAAATCGATCAATCGCAGATACTACCTTTTTGATGCACGAGGCAAAGTGCTCGGTCGTTTGGCGACTGAAATTACGCGTGTTTTGAGCGGACGAGGGAAGGTTGATTTTGCTCCACATATAGATGGCGGGGATTTCGTAGTGGTTATCAACACGGATGAGCTCATTGTGACGGGAAGTAAGCAGGATGGAAAGGTGTATCACCGATTCAGCGGCTACCCGGGAGGAATCACATCGATCACATTCCGCGATCAGATGAAGAAGGATTCCCGAAAGGTTCTCTACAGCGCGGTCTATGGGATGCTTCCGAAGAATAAGCTGCGAGATCGCATGACTACCCGGCTTCTTTTGTATAAGACCGCCGAGCAACCGCACAACATCCATGTGACAGAAGGAACTGTTTAATTTTCAAAGGTAATTTTTTCAAGTATGGCAACGACGAAACAAGCTCAAGTAAAGACCGCCCCGAAGAAGAAGGCTCCTGCCGAAGAGTACTTCTATGCCGTCGGGCGCCGCAAGACCGCTACAGCGCAGGTGCGCCTCTTCGTTGATGAAAAGGCTGCCGAGCCGGGCGTAGTGGTGAACGAACGTGCAGGAAGCGAATATTTCCCGACGACTCAGCTGCAGAATATCTTCATGGCGCCGTTTCGCGTCTTGGGAGCTATGGGATACCGCGTGACATTGCTCGTCCGTGGCGGCGGTGTTCATGGTCAGGCCGATGCCGCTCGTTTGGCTATCGCTCGTGCTTTCGTCAAATTGGACGCTGCCAACCGCGCGCTGCTCAAGGCGAACGGACTTCTGGTTCGCGACTCCCGCGAGGTGGAACGAAAGAAGCCGGGCCTCAAGAAAGCTCGCCGTTCTCCACAGTGGAGCAAGCGTTAAGGATCATACTTGTACATACTTCAAAACTCCGCCCTCAGGGCGGAGTTTTTTTTGTCTGCATATTTTCCGTGTTCACTACTGCCGGTTGGGAGTGAAGAGTCCGGCGACTTCCTCGGGGAAATTGATAGACCGTAGGCCTTGGTTTTGGAGGGATCCTTCCGTAAGGGTGTAGAAGAGCATATTCTGGTCGAAGTTGCTGAGAATCTGGAGCGGCGGGTAGGGAAGCGTGATGACATCCATAATGCTCTTTTCCCCGCGATTATCCAGTTCGATGAGTTTGACGCTATTGCCGACCGAGAAGGTGGCGTGCTCATAGTCCTTGGCCCAGTGGATATTGTTGATGCCTTGAGAGAATCGTCCGAGCGTGATGGATGTATCGGCAAGGCGCACCGGTTGGGTCTCCCAGTCGCGGTTGAAGTACACAAACATCTCGCGATCCGTCCAATAGAGAACTTTCTTGCCGTCATCGGAGAATTGCGCGCCTTTCGCGTCGGCATCGACCGAGAAGGTGCGGATGGAAGCGTCGTTTTTGTTATACCCGAAAAGCTTGCCGGTGAAATAGTTGATGAGGATAAGGCGGTTCTGGTCATAGGCTATGATGGAATAGCGGTCATCATCGGCATAAAATTCCGGGAGGGTGGTGACAGGAATGCGCGTTTCGAGATTGTTGATCGAGGTTTTGTAGACGATGTGGCTCGGGGCGGGCTCGAAAATATAGATATCGTTGCCGGAAATATCATAGCTTTGGACATTCTCCGCGAGTACCTTCTTGTCCTCCGGGCTGTCGATATTCACTTCATAAAGCGTTTTTCCGGAGAGGGCGAGCACGAATTTATTGCGCGACGAATCCCATCGGACGCCGTGAATATCCTCTATTTGAGCGATATCGTGGAGATTGATGACCTCCTTGGTGTCGTTGTTGACGATGAAATAGTTTTTCTGGTCGTTTTTTGTGACGGGAATGCTCACGTAGTCGGAGTCGATGGACCACTCGATGTTTTCCTTGTCATCGCGGTCGAAGGCGTAGTCTTGGGTATCGAAGATGGAAACCGTCTCATTGGCTTCGGTGTCGAAGGTATTGACCGAAAACCCGCCATCGGTGGTAGAAACGTAGGCGAGCAAGGTGCTGGTCGGTGACGGGAAGACCTTATTGATCGGTTCGGTCGGATAGGTGGTTTCGGCGTACGCGGTCTTGGTGAGCATGACATTCCAAAATTCCGTGGAGATGCCGCTATTGACGATGAATTTCTTGGACCAGGTAGTATAGCCGTCGGCGCTTACCTCGATGAAGTGTTCTCCGGGCTGAAGTCCTGCGAGGTGATAGGATCCGTTGAGCTGATTGATATTCGCTTTGCTCGGTTCATTGTCCACGGAGATATTGACGATAGCCGGATTGGACTGAACGGTGATGGATCCGGTGTAGATGAAAATACCCCTTTCGGTATTGTAGCGGTAGCCGAGGGTGTAGAAGGTGATGAAACTTGCAGTCGAAAAGAACGAGCACACAAAAAGGATGAAAATGAGGCGGCGAGGGAGCTGTTTCATAGGTATGTTCGGGCGCGTTTAAGGTGATAGGCGAGAAATTACGCTGCCTTCAGTATACCAAAATTACGCCATAAATCAAGTAAAATCGCGAATGTTTGGGCATGCGTATCAAAAGGGGTGGACAAGAATCGCATTTTCCTTTACACTGTAAAAAGTGCTGAAAAAGCGCCGACACTATGAGGGCCCTTAGCTTAGTTGGTAGAGCGCCGCATTTGCAATGCGGAGGTCATCGGTTCGACTCCGATAGGGTCCACAAACGTCAAGAAAACCGCAACTGCTTGCGATTTTTAGTTTGTGGAGGGCGGAGCGATGTTTTATTAGTAAATGAAACCGCGAGCCAGGGTCGTGGAATTTTTGAGCGACGGCGAGAAAATATCCCTGACCACAACGATATAATAACCACGGTCGCTCGTGGTTTTCTTGCCCATATTAATTTCACTATTCCGTATGAAGTATTCATATCCGAGTCTTTTTGAAATACACCCAACCGCCAAGACTTTTCTTGATCTCGGTTGCGGACAAGGATTTATTCCTTTGTATGCGGCCGCACGCGGTTTACGGGTGGACGCTGTAGACATCGAAACCGAGACACCCGGACCGCTTCAGAGCATCCCTACCGTTTCATATATCTCCGCTGACCTTAAAAATTGGAAGCCTGTTAAAAAATATGACATCATTGTCGCACATCACAGTATCCAATTTTTACCGAAAGAGTACGCACTTCAAGAATTTCTCCCCGCATTATGCAAAGCGCTGAATCCTGGCGGAGTTTTGGAAGTTTTTTCGTTTACTCCCGAAGAAACCCTTAATGTGCCGACCAAGTATACGCTTGAAGAAATCGTACAGGCGATAGGGGATTTAGAAATCGTCAAGCAGAAAGCTTTTTCGTATGAGGGTATGCATAGAAAGCTTGGTCCTCATACTTTTTTCGAGCTTCATATTATCGCAAAAAAGAAGATTTAAAATTTGATTTCAGGTTAGTTGATGTTGTTTGATGTCTATCTCTAGTTCATGCTAAGTTTGCAATTCTTCGATCAATTGGTTTCAATTGTGTCGGATATAGTCCACGTTTATAAAAAATAAGTCTATATAGGACGTATCCTATGTTTTTTAAGACTTAGATTTGCAAAATCCTTTGAATATGGTATATTTGAGTGTTCTTACATGGAGTAGGGATGAAAAGGCGGGATCTAATATCCAATATTAATAGCAAACAACGATTTGTAAGGAGTCTGATGAGGTGTGTATTGAAAAATACATGCCTCTTTTTAATCGAAAAAAACGGTTTTTGTGTCATCAAAAATTTGATTTGCTATTTCTTTGACAAGCGGAAAAGTTTCAATGGAAGACAAATCTTTTTTTGTAAACCAGCGATATTCCATAGTTTCATTTGTAAGTTTAAGATTCCCACTTGTAATGGTGCAAAGGAACACTATAAGGAAGACTCTCTGTATATTATCACCCAAGGCGAGAATATAGGATGGATCAGTATAGACTCCCAGCAAGCGTTTTGCGGAGACTTCGACACCAAGCTCCTCTTGCATTTCACGCTTGAGGCATTGTTCAATCGACTCGTTGATTTCAATTTTTCCTCCAGGAATTGCCCAAATAGGGCTGTCTTCTCTTTTATGAAGAAGAATCTCATCGGAATCGTTTATAATGACGCCATGCACAGAGGGGATTATTGGTTGATTGGGTTTTGGCGCCCCAGAATCTTTATAGTAGATTTTTATCATAAGTCTGAATAGTAGCGTGTTTGCCGGTTTATTGTAGCATGCTTTTGATTTCCGAGGTATTTTATCGGCAGGAGTGTATTTGTGGTTTTCATTTTGACAGGCACAGCGGATTGCATCATACTCAAAGTACTATTGAGTATACGGTCTATGAAGCCTTCTATAGCAATCAACGGTGAAAACTTTGTGTTGGTAAAGATACAGCGGGATAATGAATCGGCAATCTACAAGGGAGCGGATACATTTTTGCGTTTGGGAGAGAAGGGGAGAATCATTCAGGAATTAGCTATCCATAAGCGGATGGAAGAACTTTCATTTCCTGTGGCGCGTTTGCTTAAGGAAGGGGAGTATGAAGGGCAATTATATTTTATCGAGACCTCCCTCGGAGCGGAGCATTATGGGGAATTGTTTGCACGGGATGTGAAGAAGTATGGACGTATAAGCGATGAGAGGTTTGAAGATTTTCTTGCTATCATGAAACGTTTCGCTCGGGCGCAAGTTTCGACATGCGGCGAGCAAAGAGATGAGGACCGTTTCGCGGACAGTATCCATATGCCGATGTTGCTAGATGAATTTCCTGATCTTGCGCCGCGTATCCAGAAGTATTATATCGAAGCGATGAAAAAATTGGCACTGTTCCCATTTTGCCTCACTCATGGAGATTGCAATCCGCACAATATCCATACCGGTGGCATCATCGATCTGGAAGTCGCCTCATCCGGTCCTATCGGGTATGACTTGATAAGCGCGCTGGTGACCGTTGACTATTTTCCTTCCGTGCCGGGCTATGAATTCATTACCGGCTATCAGTTTACAGACAAACAAAAACAGCGGTACTTGGAGGTGATAGATAGTGTCTTTGCTGAGGCGGGACTGCCCCCCGTATCGCAATATACCCATGAGTTTGAATTTTGCCGCGCAGTGTGGTTGCTGGTCCGTATGCACAAATGGCCCAAGCTTCGACAGTTCCGCTACGATATTTTCATGAAAAAATTCCTGAATGCTTAAGGGCGATTCCTCGCATCGCATTGAAAGACCGGCAGGCGCGATTCAGTATAACGAAGAAAGGAATGGGACGGCCTTTGTCAGTTCGGCGGGGGTGTTGGAGTAATCGTAAGGATACCCGTATGTGCGGAAGATTTTCACTCATATCTTCTCGGGAGGATCTTGAAAAAAGATTCGATGTCAAACTCCCGAAGGGGCGGCATGCGCCAAGATACAATGCTGCGCCGAGTCAGGATATGCTGGTCATACCCCAGGAATCGCCCCATGAAGCGCGCTTCTACCATTGGGGATTGGTTCCCGTGTGGGCCAAGGATCCGAGAATCGGGAGTCACTTGATCAATGCTAGGTCGGAAACGGTGGCCGAAAAACCTATCTTCAAACGTCTGCTTCAAAAGCATCGTTGTTTGGTTTTGGCTGACGGTTTTTATGAATGGGATACAAAAGGCCCGAAAAAACTCCGTATAGGGTGACCCTCAAGGATGAAGAACTGTTCGCTTTTGCAGGCATTTGCGATACGTGGCACGACAGGTCGGGAAAAGACATCAACTCGTTTTCTATCATCACGACCACATCGAACGCGTTGGTTTCGAAAATCCATGACCGCATGCCCGTTATTTTGAGCGAGCAAGGCGAGGAAGCGTGGCTGAATCCGGATGTCGATACGGATGATGCCAAAAAACTCCTCCGCCCGTTTCCGGCAAAGGCTATGAAGATTCGGAAAATATCGACCCTGATAAACAATCCGAGGAATGACGTGCCCGAGGTGTTGAAAGCAGTCTGATTTTGACGCCCGTTTGGAAAGAAGATATACTCTAAGCATATGATTACCATCCTCTTTTTCCTTTTCGGGATTATCATCGGGAGCTTTTTGAATGTGGTGATTTGCCGTCTGCAGACGGAAGAAACGCTTTTGGGGCGATCGCACTGCACGAAATGCGAGAAGCGGATCGCTTGGTATGACAATGTGCCGCTCCTCAGTTTCCTGATTCTGCGGGGGAAATGCCGCAATTGCACGGACGAGATATCCTGGCAGTACCCATTGGTGGAATTTTGGACGGGGATTTTGTTTGCTCTGGTGGGGCAGTTCATATTTTCCCCGACGGATCCGACGAGTTTTCTTCCGACCATATTCTATCTCGGGCTTTTTTCGATGCTGGTGGTCATCTTCGTGCATGACCTTCTGACGATGTATATCCCGATGATCATGATCTGGATAGCGCTTTCATGGACGGCCGCCTACCTTGCGCTGTCGCAGTGGCTCGCATATAGCCAGTCATCGGGTATGGATGGCATCCCGTTGGTTTCGCTGCCGTATATCTTTGCCGGCGTCGGGGCGGGCATTTTCTTTTGGCTTTTGGTATGGGTGTCGCACGAGACATGGATGGGTATGGGCGATGTCTATCTGGCGCTGCTGGTCGGCTTGGTCACGGGTTGGCCGGGGGTTTTGTGGGCGATGACGTTCTCGTTCGGCCTGGGTGCGGCGGGCGGATTGACCCTGATCGCCCTCGGAAAAAAGGGGATGAAGAGCCAGGTCCCGTTCGCGCCGTTTCTGGTGCTGGGCGTCATCATTGTGGCGCTGTTACCTAAAATGTTCCCTATATTGCAATATGTGATGATGTTTTAGCGGAAGTATAATCCTTTACTCCAGATCTATGATGATGGATGAGCAATCAAAAAAGTTTTTCGTACTGCTCGCGCTGATCGCCATTTTTTCGGCGGGATTTTCGTATTACCGTTTCATATATTCCCTTACCTACGATGTGTCGGTGGGCGTGGCTTGCGATCCGAAGACGCAGTCGTGTTTCGTGGCGCAGTGCGATCCGGAAGCGGAAGAGTGCACAGGAGACCCGACGGAAGATACGAGCTACTATGCCATCCTGCATAAGGAGGCGCGCAATATGCCCGACTGCGACCCAAACGACGATGCCTGCCAGGCGATGCTCGTGTGTCAGGAAGGCGAGCGCAAGTGCAGCGTGACCTATTGCGATGAAACGACGGTGGCACAGGGCGAGCGTTGCAGCGATGAATCGGATATCGTCCCCGAAGAGGAGGAAGAGGTGCTGATAGACGAATCGGTCGAAGGGGCTGTTTCCGAGGAAGAAATTCCTGCCCAAGGGGAGTCATCCGAACCGGCGCCTGCCGCAGAGCAAAGTCAGGAAGCGACATCGGTTGTCCCTGTGCCGACCGGAACGTCAGAACCTCCCGTTTTATACTAGGACGAGCGTGAGCATCTAAGAATTTTTCTGAAACCCCATGAGCGAATCGGCCTATTTTGGTTCCGCAAAATTCAAACGCATCGCGCAGGTCACGGCCGGTTTCGGTTTTTGGAGCGGCACCAGCTGGGTGTTCGACAATGTCGCGTATCCCGGAGTGATCGCGTGGCAGGGCGTGGTGGTGGGCGGCATCGTCATGTCCGCTATCGCGATACTGGTCACGGCTATTTTCCTGATCGTCTATGAATACAAGAAGGTGGACTGGATGGGGATGGACGCGCTCCGTGCCGTGCGGGACAATGGCGATGCCTGGATCCAAAAATTCAGCGGGGACGGCTATGAGAATATGTTCCCGCGCTACTTTGTCAAAATACTCATGTACTTCCCAGTACTCTTTTTTCGTGTCGCCTTATGGATGCTCAATAAGGGCGACGCGCTCGCGTTCGTCGGGCTCAGCATCATTTCCGATCCCTTTGTCACGACCATCTATCTGCGCCACGGGAAATTCGACGGGCTTAAAAAGAAGGACTGGGTGATTTTCCTCTCAAGCAGCGTCCTATCTAATTTCTACTGGACCCTCCGCAGCTATGGCTTAGTGGTGGTTATCCGGTATTTCCTGCGCATTTTATAGGAATCCGACCATAGGAAGGTGCTCATTGACAAGACCGTCAGATGCCCATCTTTTGCGTCACTTGTCAATGTTCGTTGAATAATTCGTTTCTCATAAATGGCTTTATAGAGCGTTTGTAGTGTATTTTTTTTGAAAACAGATTGGGTATTTTGTCAACTAATAATGACATGGTGTATTGACAAATGGCTTAAATAGTGTATACTGGTGTGTTGCATGATTGAATGATTCATATAATTTTATAGTATACTTCGTGTATGGGAAGCGCCTTATTGAAGGGGGAATTGCATGTGACTTCGGGGGTGGACGAGAATGTATCTGGGGGCGATACTGCTATGACAATCGAAACGCAGCCTTTGCAGGTATCTGTGGTACAGGTGGATCAAATGCAAGCTTCGACAGGTATCTTGGATGATCCCGAAATCAGTCGTCTGTATACGCCGATCGAGGTGGCCAAGGAAGAAATCTGGAGGCGTTGGAATGACAAGGAACTTCGAGCGAAAGTCGAGGCGTTTTTGGGAGGGGATATCCCTGATTGTTTAAAAAATTCGCCTCGTGTCGTGCTGGCACGAAATATTGCGAGTCCGAACAAGGAGTCCGTTCATTTTTTGCGTGTAGCACAGCAGGTAGATTTGCAACCTTTATTTGGTGAATATCTGAATGATAAATTCGTAGCCTTGAATCCGGATAAATATTATTTAGGTAAACTTTTCTTTGATAATAAAGACAATGGCGTAAAAATAGTTAACGAGATAGATGGTGGTGACGGACATAGTATTCAAAGTATGCAGACGAAATGGGGAGAGTCTTTTATAGAGTTTCATCATAGAATGCTCCAGGAAATCACACCTATCGAAGATAATGTGTGTGATTTTTCAGACTGGCTTTCGAAGCATGGAAGAACTGCTAAGAAATATTATATCCAATATCTCGCATTGTTTTTGTGTTACGGCGTTTTGGCAGACGTGTTTTTGATGTATAATAAAAAAGAAAGAGGGTTTGTCGATAGCATTATTATACCAGCCATGGATCAGCTGGAGACTTTGTTTGGTGTAAGGCCTTTGATAATACCTCTGTTTCACTCGAAAAATGTAAACGTGATGGATGATGCTGGTGAAGAATGGATGCGGTATCCTGAATCCATGAAGCAATTGATTCCAAATGAATTTATAAGGTAAGAGTGTTTCTTATTGAGGAGTATCGTTTAAAAACAAAAACTATGAGTTTTGATATCGTTGTGAATAATGAGTTCTGTTACAGGATTATTCAGGAGAATGCTGATTTTCTAAAGCTCATATATTATTCCCATATCCCAACAGCGCTTATCGCTCTATTTGTCAGTTCCTTCATCTTTTATAAAAGCGGAAAAATATTCAGTAGCAGGCTGTTATTGCTCATGTCGGTCCTCTTTTCGCTTTGGTCCGTGCTCGATCTTGTCGTGTGGACGGTGTATGACACGCGTCTGACTATGTTCGCTTGGGCGCCGCTCGGGTTTCTGTTCATGCTCATCTTCGCGTTGGGTCTGTATTTCACCTACGTTTTTTTCGATAGGAAAGATATTTCTCTGAAGAAGAAACTTGTCATTTTTCTGCCGGTTCTTCCGGTTATGGTGCTCACTTCGACACGCTGGAATCTCTCGGGTTTTGATGGTTTGAGCTGCGAAGCGGTGGAGGGTGTTTGGCTCACGAACTATTATCATCTCTACGGCGCCTTCATCCTGCTATGGATTGCGGTTTTGGCCGTGAGCCGGTATTGGAAGGCTCATTCGCACCACAAGCGCATGCAAATCCTTCTGTTTTCTGCCGGTATCGAGCTGTTTCTGATATCGTTCTTCATCACCGGCTACATCGCCAGCCTTATCGATAATTTCACCATAGGCATCTATGGTCTTTTCGGTATGCCGATATTCATGGCCTTCCTCGGCTATCTGATCGTCCAGTTCAAGGCCTTCAATATCAGGGCCTTCGCGACGCAGGCGCTGGTGGTCACGCTGATCCTCCTTATCGGGTCCCAGTTTTTCTTCGTCAAGACGCACATGAATCTCATCTTGACCGCGATCACATTCTTCTTGGTTGTCATTGCAGGGGTCATACTCATCCGATCATATAAGCAATCCGAGGAGCACAAGGAAGAGCTTCAGGTGATGGCGGACAGATTGGCGATTTCCAATGACCGCCTCCGTGAGATGGACAATACCAAGACCGAGTTCATCTCCATCGCCTCGCATCAGCTGCGCACGCCGCTCACCGCTATCAAAGGGTATTGTTCATTGATGCTCGAGGGCGCGTATGGTACGGTCACGGTGCCGATGGAAGAAGCGATCCGCCGCATCATCTCTTCCAATAACCGCCTGGTCAATCTTGTCGAAAACCTGCTCAACGTTTCCCGTATGGAGGCGGGGCGCATGGAATATGAATTCGAAGACTATCGTGTCGAGAATATCTTGGGTGAGCTATATGAATCCTTCTCGTTCACGGCGGCATTGAAAAATCTGACCCTTAGGCTCGAATTGCCCGAAAAACCTTCGCCATTGCTCCGAGTGGACAAACAGAAGCTGCAGGAGGTTTTCTCCAATCTCATCGATAACGCCATCAAATACACCAAGAAGGGAAGCGTTATCGTTACGGTGGAGCAGAACCCGGAAAACGATAAGATGCGCATCACCGTCAAAGACTCGGGCATCGGCATCCCGGCAACGGAAATCCCCTACCTTTTCACCAAGTTTTCACGCGGCAAAGACATCGACCGCCTGCACGCCAACGGCACCGGCCTGGGTCTTTATGTCGCCAAAAACATCGTCGAAGCCCATGAGGGCAAGATATGGATCGAGTCTGAAGGCGAGGGCAAGGGCACGAGTTTTATTGTGGAGTTGGGGTAGGGAATTAAACCTTCAAAACTGTGTGTCAGCGAGTATTGACACTCTGTAAAGCCAAAAAAGTTTGTACTTTTTGGTGATTTATGATAGCGTTGAGGTAGTATACGTAAACAACCATTAAAGAGAAGACTATGCATGCACACCCAAAGAAGGAGCGAACACTCGTAATATTGAAACCGGACGCCGTCCAACGATCGCTTATGGGTGAGATTATGCGCCGTCTTGAGCGCACGGGTCTGAAATTCGTCGGCATCAAGTTCACCGTACCGACCGAGGATCAGTGCTGGAAGCACTATGCCAAGGATGATGCGTGGTTCCTTGCCAAGGGCGTGCGTATCGTCGAGGATCGAAAGGCTCAAGGATTGCCGCTCGAAAAGGAAGTCATGGACTATGGCAAAGATATCATCCTCTCGAATGTGAAGTTTTTCACCGCGGGCCCTGTGCTCGCCATGGTGATTGAGGGTAATCAGTCGGTGGCTATCGTCAAGAAACTGGTGGGCGGAACCGAACCAACCACTTCCGATGTCGGAACCATCCGTGGGGATCTGACGGTGGATTCCTATGCGCTTTCAAGCATCGACAACCGCGCCGTGCGAAACCTGATCCATTGCTCGGACAGTCCGGAGGAGGCGGAGCGCGAAATCGCGTTGTGGTTCGATAAGCAGGAAATCATCGGATACCGTTTGCTTCAGGAGCAGGTTCTGTATGATGTGAACCTCGACGGTATCTTCGAATAGAAGAAACGGGTGGGGGAGGACGTATAATCCAGAAGTGCATCACTATGGATAATGACCGATCTCGACAAATCAATGACGTGCAGTATGTCTCGTCCGGTCCGGTGGTGTATTGGATGAGCCGGGATCAGCGCGTGCGAGACAACTGGGCATTGCTCTATGCCCAGAAAGAGGCCGTCAAACGGAAAGTACCTTTAGTGGTGCTTTTTTGTTTTGTCCCGCACTTTCTCAAGGGGACGCTCCGGCAATACGGGTTCATGCTCAAGGGCTTATCGCAGGTGGAAAGCGGTTTGAAAAAAAGGAATATCCCGTTTTTCTTCCTCTCGGGAGAGCCGAAAGAGGCGATACCTTCGTTTTTGCGCCGCGTGAAGGCGAGCAGCTTGTTCGTGGACTTCAGTCCGTTCCAGACCAAGAAGCGCTGGCTGAAGGACGTGTCCAGGAAAGTATCTTTGCCTATTTTCGAGGTGGACTCGCATAATATCGTGCCGTGCTGGAGGCTCTTTTCCGCGCAGGCAAAAAGCACGGAAAGCTTCCGCGTGAAGCTCCGTTCGGCACTCCCTTCGTTTTTGAACGCTTTTCCGGTGGTGCGAAAGCACCCCATTTCATTTCGTGGAAAAATTCCTGCGATCGATTGGAAACACATAGTGGATACGCTGCCTTTGGATTGTTCGGTGACGGAGGTGTCGTGGGTCAAGTCCGGTGAAACAGAAGCGCAGAAAACGTTTCGGAAGTTTTTGAAACAGAGGATCCGCGAATATAAGTCAGGAAAAGTGCAGAGTGGCGCGCGAGAGGAGTGGCAGTGGCGATTGCAGCCGTATCTGCATTTCGGGCAGCTCTCCATACAGAAGGTGGTGTGGGCGGTGATGCATTCGGAAATTGACCCCCGTTTCAAGGCGATGTTCCTGGAGGCGCTCATCACGCGTCGGGAATTGGCCGATCATTTCTGCGAGTTCAATCCGTATTACAGTTCGGTCCGCGGTTTCCCGAAGTGGGCGCAGGAAACGCTCGATAGGCATCGGGACGATATGCGGGAACATACGTATTCGAAACGCATGCTGGAGCAGTGCAAGACGCACGACAAGCTGTGGAATAGTATCCAGCGGGAATTCGCGTTAAGCGGGAGGATTTTCGGTTGGGCAAGGATATACTGGGCAAAGAGGCTGCTTGAGTGGACGCGCTCTCCGGAGGAGGCGATACGCATTGCTATCACGCTGACCGAAAAATATGGTATCAGCGGGTGGGACACGAGCAGCTATCTGAACATCACCAGAGCTATCGGAGGTACGTATGATACCCCGAGCAAGACAGCGCGCCCGGTATTCGGAAAAGTCCCGTCCATAAATCCGGATCATCGGGAAACGCGGCGAGACTTTCGGATATATGCCGGGAAGTCGTAGGGACACGGCGGCCAGGGTTATTTTTTGACCGGCGCAAGAACTTCCAATTTCGAGGTGCAATTCGGGCAGCGGATCGCTTTTTTCGAGATGGCGGAAGTGCAGAATGGGCACTTGATAGTCTTGGCGGCCTCCTTGCCCGTTTTGCGCAGGCGGTTGACCTGTTTGATGAGCAGGAAGACGACGAAGGCAATGATGATGAAGTTGATGGAGGCGTTGAGGAAAAGGCCGTAGTTGATGGTGGGTGCTCCGGCGGCCTGCGCTTCGGCAAGGGTGGCATAGTCGGTGCCGGAAAGGTTGAAATAGAGATTGGAGAAATCCACATTGTTCAGGATGAGCCCGATAGGCGGCATCACCACGTCGGTCACCAGGGATGTGACGATCTTACCGAAAGCGGTACCGATAATGATACCGACGGCCATGTCGACGACATTGCCTTTGACGGCGAACTCTTTGAATTCTTTGAGCATGGGGATAATCATATGGTTTATATTCGATGATTACAGTATAGCGTACCTTGGGGAAACAAAAAACATCCCGATACGTATATACGCGTGAGGATGTTTTTTGTTTCCCAATCAGGATAGACTGCTTATCTTGCTGCCTTGGCAAGCGTCTTGATTGCCTTGGTGCTGAGGCGCATTTTCACTCTCTGTCCATTGTCCAAAGTGACTCGTTTTGTCTGAAGATTAATCTTAAACGTCCGTTTGGTAGCGGTATTGGAATGGCTTCGAGCATTACCTGATTGTGTTTTTCGTCCGGTCATTTGGCACACACGACTCATAACGTTCTCCTTAAGTTGATTAATTCGTATATACAGGTTATCATAGCATTGCATGATTGGCAAGGGAAGGGGCATAAACAGTGCCGAAAAAGGGTTAATTTTGAATTTTTTCAGTATGTCTCAAGAAATCGTCCTCGCCGGATTCTATATCGTCATTCTGTTGTACTCGGTCATCATACACGAGGTATCTCATGGCGTCATGGCGCTGTGGTTAGGAGATCTTACTGCCAAATATGCGGGGCGCCTCAATCTCAATCCCGTGCATCACATCGACCCGATCGGCTCGATTGCCGTGCCGCTGGTAATGATGTTCACGACCGGATTCGCTTTCGGCTGGGCAAAACCGGTGCCTTACAACCCTTATAATCTCCGGGATCAGAAATGGGGACCGGCATGGGTGGCGCTGGCCGGACCTGCCTCCAACTTTTTGATAGCTCTCATTGCGGCGATGATCGCCAAGATTTTGCCGGTGGCATTGGCCATCAAATTCGATGTGTTGGACAGGTTCGTGGGCGTATTGAGCGGGGTGGGGGATTGGTCCGACCGTTGGGGGCAGTTGGCCGAGGCGGTGGCCGGATCGGGCGGCAGCATTTTCTTTGGCCTCCTGATCATGATCATCTTCTGGAACGTGGTTTTGGGCATGTTTAATCTGTTGCCGATCCCACCCTTGGATGGATCGAAGCTCATGTATTCGATTTTTTCGCTGCGTACCGAAACCATCATTCTCTTTGAGCAGCTCGGCTTCCTTTTGCTTCTCTTAGTGATTTTTTCACCCATATCCGCGCCGATTATGCATGTCATCACTCTGGTGCTGTATTTCTTCTTCAATCTGGCATTGTAAAGAGCCCGGATTTCATTTGACAATTCCCGAGCCTTCCTTTAGTATAGGGAAGTGAAGTGTTAGCCACTTCTTTTTTGTAGAAGCTCCCAGGGGTTGCCTCTGGCCTGTCTGTGGCGGATAGGAGTTGCGGAAAAAACCTACAATTTCCATTTATATATTTAATTTGCTGTAATCAAGCAATTTTTTGGGTTCTCTTAGTAGGTGGTTTCCATCTTTTGGAGAACGCAAGATGTTGCATGCAATATCTGTGCCTACTATCAATCAGCTGACAAAGCGTTCCCGACAATCAGTGAAGAAAAAGACGAAGTCTCCCGCGATGACCTATGTTATGAACAGCTTGAAGAACAAGCCTGTAAATTCCCAGGGTCCTTTCAAGCGTGGCGTATGCCTTAAGGTTTCGACAACCACCCCGAAGAAGCCTAACTCGGCGTTGCGTAAAATCGCTCGCGTCCGTCTGACGAACGGTTTGGAAGTGACCGCCTATATCCCGGGCATCGGACACAACCTGCAGGAGCACTCCATCGTGATGATTCGCGGAGGACGCGTGAAAGACCTTCCGGGTGTTCGCTACCACATCGTCCGTGGCGTCTTAGACTCCAGCGGAGTGAACGATCGTCGCCGCAGCCGCAGCAAATACGGTGCCAAGCGCCCGAAGAAGGCTGAGTAAATCCGGGTAGGATTGGTTACTTTAAGAAGATTTACATTTTGAATTTTTACTATGCCTAGAAGAAAACGACAATTCAAGAAGCAGTGGAAAGTGGATTCCCGCTTCGGCAATCCTCTCGTTGGTCATTTCATCGGAATGATCATGTGGGATGGCAAGAAAAGTATCGCTGAAAATATCATTTACGATGCCTTCGATGTGATTCACGAGCGCACCAAGAAAGGCGGCCTCAATATTTTCGAACAGGCCATCAAGAATGTTTCTCCGCTCCTCGAACTCAAGAGCCGACGTGTCGGTGGTGCCAACTATCAGGTGCCGGTGCCGGTTTCCGGAGAGCGACGCCAAACACTCGCGATGCGATGGATCCGCGAAGTATGCCGTAAGAAGAAAGGGAGGCGTATGGCTGAAAGATTGGCTGACGAACTTCTTGATGCATCCAATAAGACCGGAGCTGCGATGAAGAAGCGTGATGATGTGCACCGTATGGCAGACGCCAACAAGGCTTTCGCTCACTTTGCTTAAGCATCATAGGACAGTTGCATTGTATGCAGAGAGCAAAGGAGAGTCCAGTTCTCTTTTGCTCTTTTGCTTATATACATGAATCTCCAGGAGTAAATAATAATTTTGGTTCAATAATAAAAATCTTATGGCCCGTCAAACCCCCATTGAGAAGTTTCGTAATATAGGTATCATCGCCCACATCGATGCTGGAAAAACTACCACGACCGAGCGTGTCTTGTTCTATACCGGCATCACGCACAAGATCGGAGAAGTGCACGAGGGTGCGGCGACTATGGACTGGATGGAGCAGGAACAGGAGCGTGGTATCACCATCACCTCCGCTGCGACGACCTGCTACTGGAAGGGTCATCAGGTGAACATCATCGATACTCCGGGTCACGTGGACTTCACCGTGGAGGTGGAGCGTTCTTTGCGCGTGCTCGACGGAGGTGTCGTGGTGTTCGATGCGAAAGAAGGCGTCGAACCGCAGTCCGAGACTGTGTGGCGCCAGGCAGACAAATACAATGTGCCGCGTATCTGTTTCATCAACAAGATCGACAAGGAAGGCGCCGTGTTCGAGACCGCTTTGGGGACCATCTGGAACCGTTTGACCCCGAACGCCGTCGCAGTGCAGTATCCTATCGGTGAGCGTGGAGACTTTTCCGGTGTAATCGACCTGATGAAGATGAAGGCCTATACCTTTGATGGAAAGATGGGCGAAATCGTGATCGAGGGCGAAATTGCTCCCGAGCTTTTGGACAATGCCAAGGCATGGCGTGACAAGATGGTCGAGCGGATCGTCGAGACCGACGATGCTTTGATGGAGAAATACTTGGCGGGTGAAGAGATCTCCGTCGAGGAACTCAAAACTGCCTTGCGCGCTGCCGTAATCGCTGTGCGCCTGATCCCGGTCTTTATTGGAACCGCGCTTCGCAACAAGGGCGTGCAGCTCGTGCTCGACGGTGTCGTGGATTACCTCCCGTCTCCGAAGGACATCCCTTCTATCAACGGTGTCGATGTCAAGACGAATGAGGAGATTTTGCGTCACGCCGACGATGAGGAGCCGTTTTCCGCTTTGGCTTTCAAGATCGCGACCGATCCTTTCGTGGGGCAGCTTACCTTCTTCCGCGTATACTCCGGGGTTGTCAAGGCCGGTTCTTATGTTTTGAACTCAAGCAAGGGTGAGAAGGAGCGCATCGGACGCATCCTGCGCATCCATGCCAATCACCGCGAGGAAATCGATGAATTGCAGGCAGGCGGCATCGGCGCATTGGTCGGTATGAAAAACACCACCACCGGAGACACCCTCTGCGACGTCGACAAGCCGGTGATTCTCGAGAACATCGTCTTCCCGGAACCGGTTATCGATATCTCTATCGAGCCGAAGACGAAGGCTGACCAGGAGCGCATGGGTATGGCGCTTAAGAAACTCGCCGAAGAGGATCCGACCTTCCGTGTGCACACCGACGAGGAGACCGCGCAGACTATCCTTTCCGGAATGGGTGAGCTTCACCTCGAAATCATCGTCGATCGTATGAAACGCGAGTTCAAGGTCGAAGTCAATGTGGGTCGTCCGCAGGTGGCCTACCGTGAAACGATCAAGATGATGGCCGAGGCGGAAGGAAAGTTCGTCCGTCAGTCCGGTGGACGCGGACAGTATGGCCATTGTTGGATTCGCTTGGAGCCGCAAGAGCCTGGCAAGGGCTTCGAGTATGTGAGCGAAATCAAGGGCGGTGCGATTCCTTTGGAATACATCAAGCCTATCGGTAAGGGTATCGAGGAAGCGATGCTCAATGGTGTGCTCGCCGGATTCCCGATGGTGGATATCAAGGCGACCGTATATGACGGATCCTTCCATGATGTCGACTCCTCCGAAGCCGCCTTCAAGATCGCTGGATCCATGGGATTCAAAGAGGCTGCCAAGCGTGCTAAGCCGGTGCTTCTGGAGCCTATCATGCGCGTAACGGTCATCACTCCAGAACAGTTCATGGGCGATATCGTGGGCGATCTCAATGCGAAGCGAGGAATTATCAAGGAAATGAATGATCGCGGAGAAGGCGCTTCCCGCGTGAAGGATATCGAAGCCGAAGTGCCGCTCGCCTCTATGTTCGGCTATGCCACGCAGATGCGATCGATGACGCAAGGCCGCGCTAACTACTCCATGGAGTTCGCGCACTACGCCGAAGTCCCGACCAACGTCGCGAACGAAATCGTGGCCGGCGGAGGGAAGAAATAGTTTCTCGTTCGTGTCATTCCTACTTTCCTAATGTCATCACGAGCGTGGTCGAGTGATCTACAATCCGGAAAAAGAAACAAAGGCATCCTTTCGGGGATGTTTTTGTTATCTTGGAAATAGTGTTAAAATAAGCTTAGTAAACCAAGAAAAAGTATGAATATGTCCGCATACGAAGATTTCAAGAACAGATTCAAATTGCTTGCCGGTAAAAATCAACATCTGGTTGTGAATACCTTGTCTAATATTTTCACGATGCGTTTGATAGGCAATAAAACGCACGGCGATCTCGCTGAAATCGGTATAGCTGAATTCATCAATCAGTTCATGTACGATTTCAAGAGTATCCACGTCGGGAAGGATAGGTTCAGGGCGAAGGAGCATGAAGAAGATATCGTTATCATAAATGAAATCACCAACACGGAGTTTCCTGTGAGTCTGAAAGCGTACGGCGACGGACCGCTTCAGCTTTCGACGGATAGCGATCAAAAGATGTTCCCGTTTTTGGAGAAACAGGGGAAAAATATCATCGATAAAGATAAAATTCGGGAGATATTTTCATCGAAAGAATTCTCCGAGTTCAATGCGATCAATGTGATGCCGCTCATTTACGATGAGAAAAAGCAGCGATGCAATATTATGATTTTCGATCATGTGAAGGTGATACGAAATACCGATCGCATCGTGTATGTTGGAAAGAGCCAGCGGTTCGATTCGGAGAAAAGAAGGGTTGTTTCTGGAAAAGGTCGATCCCATCCTATCTTTATATTCATCGATAAAGATGGAAAATATATTTGTGAAGTCCGCTACGGTGGCGCCTCTGCAAATGCGCTTCAGCGCGGTTTGTGGACGCATACGAAGAATGCCGTTTCATATTTCGATTCCCTGACGAACGGATGGGTCGATTATTCACACAACCACACGCTTGTAAAATTGTTCAGCCTTGCACTCAACAGTTCGGAGCAGGGACACGCTATGGCAAACGAGATTCTTCAGAAGGATATTGATAGACTTAAAACATTATGAGTATCCAACAGGATATATTCGGAAATAGTATTATGGTGACGCCAAAAACAGAAGGCATCAAATATGCCGGTTCGAAGTTAAAGATACTACCTTCCATCATCGGTATCGTTTCGGAATTGAAGGGTGTGAAGAAAGTGTTGGATGGTTTTAGTGGCACCACGAGAGTTTCTCAGGCATTAGCGCAGCTCGGATATGATGTGACATCGAGCGATATTTCCGCATGGTCCGAGGTGTTTTCGACTTGCTATCTTAAGTCGAAGAAACCGGACGCGTTTTATCAGAGGATTTTGGATCACTTGAACGGTCTTAAGGGCCATGACGGCTGGTATACGGAATATTACGGTGCCGTTTCGAATGAAGTGAAACGACCGTTTCAGGAAAAGAACACGCGAAGGCTGGATGCTATCAGGGATGAGATAGAAGTTTTGAATCTGGAGTGGGAGGATAAATGCGTTATTCTGACGAGTTTGATTTACGCACTTGACTCTGTTGATAGCACGCTGGGGCATTATGCCGCCTATTTGTCGAAATGGTCTTCGCGATCGTATAATGATTTGTATCTCAAACTTCCAAGGCGATTCGATACCACTCAAGGACATCATCGGGTCGTTTGTGGCGATATCTTCGAAACATTGGCTGATGATGAATATGATCTGGCATATTTCGACCCGCCATATGGATCGAACAATGAGAAAATGCCCCCGAGCAGGGTCCGTTACGCCTCATATTATCATATCTGGACAACGATCATAAATCACGACAAGCCGACAGTGTTTGGAAAGGTGAATCGGCGGGAAGATAGTCGCGATCGCGTGGCTTGTTCGGTGTTCGAGGAATTCAGAAAAGATGAAAACGGCTCTTTCATCGCCATGCAGGCGCTTCGAAGAATGGTGCAACAAACGAAATCCCGTTATATCCTCCTGTCGTACAGTTCTGGCGGCAGGGCTACGAAGCAGGAATTAAATGAGATTATCAGCGAATCCGGAAAACTTCTGAAAGCCGTCGAGATAGACTACAAGCAGAATGTTATGGCGAATATGCGACGGACAAATGAGTGGATCAATAGCGATGGAAAACATCACGAGTATCTTTTTTTGATGGAGAAGGATCTTGCCGAGGTTCTCACGTCAGACGGCGGTATTGATGTGCGGAGATATTCGAAATTTGAATGCGCCCAGGCTTGTTAAGGGACTGTATTGAAAAAGTAAGAACATCCATAAGGATGTTCTTTGTTGCTGAAGTTCAGTTTTTTCGTACCTGAGATTTCATGCTCCGTATGTACGTACACAATTTGTGCGGTGTACATTATGATATTACCGTCGTATTTTGAGGTCCAAGCCGGACTTTTCGAGAGCGATATTACTTATAACAATACTTTATGAAAAAAACGTTCCTCAAGAAACGGTCGGTCGTCATTGCGGGATTGATTACCGTTTTTTTGATTACCGGTTTTTTGTACGCGAAAAAATCGAGCAATGTTTTTAGTTCGGATAAGCCGCGTCTTGCCGAGGCAATGACGGATGTCCCAAAAACAACACAGACGCCTCTTGAGGCGGTCGTGGCGGAGGAACCGGAAAAGCAGGAGGTGGCGCAATCGCAAGCAGGGAATGCGACAGAAATCGCTTCAAAGGAAACGTCCGATGATAAGCCAATAGCAAAGCCGGTTGATCAGGGTCTGCAAGGCGATGTCGTATCCGCTGCGGAATCGGTGGCAAATAAGCTGACTCCGAGTTCAATGCCTGCATCGAATCATCCGGTGCATAAGAACATCACGACGACCATTTTTTGGGCGGGCGAGGAAGCAGGGAAGGATAACAAAAACATCTCCAATTTGCCGAGCGCGTGGGACGAAGAATGGGTGAGGCACTTCGGGGGCGTGGATGCGCCGGGCAAAAGGTCCGGGTATATGCCGTCCGGATTCACGCCGAAAGAGAACCCGTTCTATTTCGCGCTTCCATACAATGATTTCGATGAGGACGGCAATCGCAAGCAAGAGGTGAGCCGGGTGGTCGCTTGGGCAGGGAAGCGTGCATGGAAGGATAATGAATCGATGCTCAAGAATCAGTGGATAAAAATCACCAAAAACGGCAAGGTGGCCTATGCGCAGTGGCAGGATGTCGGACCGTTCAAGGAAGACGACGTCAACTATGTTTTCGGGACTGCAACACCGAAGAGTAAGATCAATAATCATGCGGGATTGGATGTTTCTCCGGCCGTCAAGGATATGCTCGGACTGTCAGATATCGACACGGTGGATTGGCAGTTCGTGAACCCGGACGAGGTACCTGCTGGGCCATGGAAGACCATTGTCACGACTTCGCAGATCAATTGGAAATAGGATGTTTCCGGGTTGGAGAGATGCGGGGAGTGTTGACGTGCTACGAAGAGGAGAGTATAAGCTGTATATATGATAACTCTACCGGTTTTCTATGATTCCAACCAGAATCGATGGCGACGCTCCAGGCGCTTGGTTTGGATTGGACTTATGCTGATAGCGGCAGCGTTTGTAGTATTCGGGGTGAGTCTTGTGATTCGTCCTGAATTGCCGTTTCTGAATGTTTCGGTTCCTGCGGCCAATACTCGTGGCGCTTCTAGTGTTGTGATGCATGAAGTCCTGGGGGATCAGCCGCCTGTCTATTTCGATATCGACGCCTTCACGGCCAGCAGCAAGGCGATCGCTGCAGGCCCGCGCAGCACTGCGAGCAAGATGATGGGGTTTTATGTCAATTGGGATGAGAACAGTTTGACGTCGCTTAGGTCCAATATCGAAGCAATCGATGTTTTGGTGCCGGAGTGGCTGCATCTGGCCGACGGTAGCGGCAAAATTACGCTCGATGATCCCACTCAGACCAAAAAAACACTGCAATTCATCCGCTCCGCGAAGCCCGATCTGACCATCGTTCCCTTAATCAACAATTTCAATAATGATACGCAGGACTGGGATAGGGAGATGCTGGTGTCGGTGATCGGTTCCGAGGAATCGCGCCAAACGCTGGTGCAGAATCTTTTCAATTTCACGACGATACTCGGATTTTCCGGTATCAGCATAGATTTTGAGGACGTTCCGAAAAAAGAACAGCCCAACCTCAATCTGTTTATGCAGGAGCTGTACGCGAAATTTCATGAGGCGAACCTGCAGGTTTCGCAAAGCATCCCGCTCGACGACGAGTCATTCGATGCGAAGGAGCTCGGCAAATATACGGACGCGTTGATCCTGATGGCTTATGATGAGCACACGACCTATGGTTCGCAGGCCGGACCTGTGTCTTCGCAGGGTTGGTATGTGCGGGGGCTCGCGAAGCGCTTCAAGGAATTGCCTTCGGAAGAATATATCGTGTCGATCGGCGGCTATGGCTATGATTGGGAAGAGGATACGGACATTGGTGTCGAAACGACGTTCGGCGAAGCCATCCGAATAGCCCAAGGCGCCAAAGCGGATATCGTTTTGAATGCGCAGTCGCTCAACCCGACCTACTCATATTATGACGGCGACAATATATTGCATCACGCCTGGTTTTTGGATGCGGTGGCGTCGTTCAATCAGATACAGGCCGCAAGCAAGCTCGGATCACCGCAGGGCTATGTTTTATGGCGGCTTGGTTCCGAAGATCCGAGTTTGTGGAATATCGTGTCCAAGCGGGATGCTCTTGATGCCTCGGCGGCTGCGTCGCTTCAGAGACTTCGCTACAGCTATGACGTTGGATATAAAGGGGATGGGGAGGTGCTTCGCGTGACAGGCGCCCCTCAGGAAGGCGCACGTGATATCTCCTATAACAGCATCTCTGGTTTCATATTCGAAGAATCGATCACGAGATTCCCTTCGCCCTATACCATCACGCGTTACGGGGGTACGGAGGATAAGAAAGTCGTATTGACGTTCGATGACGGACCTAGTGAAAAGTATACGCCGCAGGTACTGGATATTCTGAAGCGATACAATGTTCCAGCCACGTTTTTCGTGATGGGTCTCAATGCGAACGCCCATCCGGATATTTTGAAGCGTATCGTTTCAGAGGGTCATGAGATAGGTAATCATACCTACACGCACCCTGATGTGAGTGCCATTTCCAAAGATCAGTTCCGGGTCGAGATCGATGCGACCGAGCGATTGCTCGAGGGCTTATTGGGACGAAAATCATTGCTGTTTCGGCCGCCGTATGCGGAGGATATCGAGCCAGTCACTCCCGAGCAGGTGTCGCCGTTGGCGATTTCGAGCAACCTGGGATACTACACAGTGGGAATCAATATCGACCCAACTGATTGGAAACGGCCCGGTGTCGATGCTATCGCGCAGACGGTGATCGATGAGCGGCGCGCCGGCGTGGGAAATGTCGTGTTGATGCATGATAGCGGAGGGGATCGCAGTCAGACAGTAGAGGCGCTGCCGAGGATTATCGAAACGCTTCAAGCGGATGGCTATGAGTTTGTTACCGTGTCGGATATTCTTGGACTCTCCAAGGACGATGTGATGCCGCCCATCGGTTCTCAGGAGAGAGGGCTTTCGTACATCAACAAGGTTGCTCTCCTTTCGCTGTACGGTTTTACGCACCTGCTTTCCGTCGTGTTCATTATCGGAATTTTCCTGGGTATCACGCGCATCGTGTTTATCGGTATCTTGGCCGTGGCCCAGTACTTTTTCGTGAAGAAACAACTGTGTACGCTCGACACTGAAGCATTCCACCCTCGGGTTGCGGTTATCATACCAGCCTTCAATGAGGAGAAGGTGATTGTCAGGACGGTGATGTCCATTTTTTCGTCCACTTACAGACACCTACGCATCATTGTTGTTGATGATGGCTCTACCGATGAGACGTTCGGGTTGCTGCAACGGGCGTTTAGGAACCGATCGCACATAGAGCTGTATACGAAAACGAACGGCGGGAAGTCGAGCGCGCTCAATTTCGGCATCGCCCTGACGGATGAACGTGATGAGATACTGGTGACGCTCGATGCTGATACCATTTTCCAGCCGGACACGATCGAGAAGCTCATCAGACGGTTCCAGAATCAGAAAATCGCTGCCATCGCCGGCAATGCCAAGGTGGGTAACCGCGTCAACATACTCACCAAATGGCAGGCGCTTGAATATATTACCAGCCAGAACCTCGATCGCCGCGCCTTCGAGTTGATGAACTGCATTTCGGTGGTGCCCGGATCGGTGGGAGCATGGAGGCGTGATGCCGTGCTTGATGCGGGTGGATTTTCCAATGACACTCTGGCTGAAGATGCCGATTTGACATTCAGTATTCTGCGCCTCGGGCATCATATCGCCTATGAGGATGAAGCGATCGCATTTACCGAGGCGCCGGATACTGTGAGGGGTTTCATCAAGCAGCGTTTCCGCTGGATGTACGGGACGATGCAGACCGCCTGGAAACACAAAGACGTCCTATTCAGGTCTCGTTTCGGTGCGCTCGGATTCTTCGCCATACCCAATGTCTTCATTTTCCAGATCTTTTTCACCCTCGTCTCGCCGTTTATGGATGCAGCCATCATCTGCTCGCTCGTATGGGTGGCCTGGCAGAAGTATCAGCATCCGATCGCCTATGATGCGTATCAGGAGCTGCACGGTATGCTTATATACTATCTGCTTTTCTTGGTGGTCGACATGACGACTAGTCTTGTGCCGTTCATCCTCGAACGCAAGGAACAAATGCGATTGCTGGTACTGCTCCCGCTGCAGCGATTTTTCTATCGCCAACTCATGTACTATGTGGCCATTAAGTCCGTCGCCGCCGCCATCAAGGGTCGCTTTGTAAGGTGGGGCAAACAGGAACGCAAAGATACCTCGGATGCACATACTATAGAAGCCTAGCGTTTGCGAAAAAAAGACCTTTTCAATGCGAAACACACGAAAGTCGAGGCTTCTGAAAGCGCTGCTCCTCGGAGGTCTTTTTTATAGCTATGGGGTGCGGTATTGGCTCTTGACAAGGGGATAGTCGGTTGCTATGATAAGTGAAGTACTCCGCTTGAGGAGGTTTTTTAGGACTTATCCGTGAAAAGCTTGCCAAAAACGCAGAGTTGGATTATACTGAATAAGTTATAATTTTTCGTAATTAAAATTAATTGTCAAAGCATATGGCAGCAGAGCAATTTGAGCGAACCAAACCTCATGTAAACGTCGGAACGATCGGACACGTTGACCACGGAAAAACCACCCTGACCGCCGCTATCTTAAGCGTGCTCAGCATGAAGGGTTTTGCAAAGAAGAAGGATATCAATGAAATCGACAAGGCTCCGGAAGAGCGCGATCGCGGTATCACCATCGCAACCGCTCACTGTGAATACGAGTCGGATGCTCGTCACTATGCGCACGTTGATTGTCCTGGTCACGCCGACTATATCAAGAACATGATTACTGGTGCGGCTCAGATGGATGGTGCCATCCTCGTCGTGAGCGCTACCGATGGTCCTATGCCGCAGACTCGTGAGCACATCCTGCTTGCACGTCAGGTGGGTGTACCCGCTATCGTTGTCTTCCTGAACAAGGTTGATATGGTAGACGACCTCGAGCTCGTTGACCTCGTCGAAGAAGAAGTCCGTGAGTTGCTTTCCAAGTATGAATTCGACGGTGCGAACGCGATCGTCGTTCGCGGAAGCGCCCTCAAGGCTCTTAACGCGAAATCGGTTGATGATGCAGATGCTAAGCCTATCCTCGATCTGATGGCCGCTCTTGACTCCCAGATCCCGGACCCGGTTCGCGATACTGACAAGCCTTTCCTTATGCCTATCGAAGACATCTTCTCCATCGAAGGTCGCGGTACGGTTGTTACCGGACGCATCGAGCGTGGTGTCATCAATACTGGCGAGGAAGTTGAAATCGTCGGAATCCATCCGACAGCGAAAACGGTCGTGACCGGAATCGAAATGTTCAACAAGAACCTTGCTCAGGGTGTTGCAGGCGATAACGCGGGACTTTTGCTCCGTGGTGTCAAGAAAGAAGACGTGGAGCGCGGTCAGGTTTTGGCCAAGACCGGTTCTATCACCCCTCACACCGAGTTCGAAGGTGAAATCTATATCTTGAGCAAGGAGGAAGGCGGACGTCACACCCCATTCTTTAAGGGATACAAGCCTCAGTTTTACATCCGTACGACGGACGTGACCGGAGAAGTCGAGCTCCCGGAAGGAACCGAGATGGTGATGCCTGGCGATACCGTTACTTTGAAAGTCAAGCTTTTGGCTCCAGTCGCTATGGAAGCGGGAATGCGATTCGCAATCCGTGAAGGTGGCCGTACTGTGGGTGCAGGAGTCGCAACGAAGATTATCAAATAGTTCCCGCCCGCGTTGTTACGTGAAGCGTTTCGGGCAGGTTTGAGCGAAATAGTGAGCAGAGCGGCCCTTTCGGGCGCTGTGCTCACACTTTTCTCTCGAATATGGAGAAGGATGAACGGTTGCATTAATAACTTATTTTGGTTTCAATGAAAAAGACAGAAACAGATGCTCAGTCAACGCGATTGAGAATCAAAATCAAAGCATATGATCACAAGGTGATCGATCAATCGGCGCGAAAGATCGTCGAGACGGCGGAGAGGACGGGCGCTTCCATCACGGGCCCGGTGCCGCTTCCTACCGAGACTCACAAGATGACCGTGAACCGATCGACCTTCGTCCATAAGAATTCTCGGGATCAGTACGAAATGCGTATCCATAAGAGAATGATCGATATCTGGAACCCGACAGCAAAGACCATCGATCAGCTTACGAGCATGGATTTGCCGGCAGGAGTGGACATTGAGATCAAAATGTAATAGAATATACTTATTACTCGTTAACGTCCGCTCCCGTAGCGGAAACCTAACGAGCCAGAATCGGGAAAGGCCTAGTCCTTGAGTCGAATCACTGGCTTGATTATCCCGGTTTTTTGTTTGTTAAATTTTCGATAGTAGTAAAGCAAAGATTATGAAATTCTTACTTGGAAGAAAACTTGGAATGACGACCTTGCAGGACGCGGAGCAGGGAGCCTTGAATGTGACACTGATCGAGTGTGATACGAACATGGTTTCTTTGCTTCGGACTCCGGAGCGGGACGGTTATACGGCGGTTCAGATCGAGGCGATGAAGACATCGAAGCGCAAGCTCACAAAAGAGTTCCGTCTCGATGCCCCGCAGGTTTCTCAAGAGGATGCAGAAAAGGAGCTCGCTGCCTATGAGGTAGGGAAGACTTTGGACGTGAGCGTCTTTTCCGTCGGCGATGTGGTGAATGTGACGGGCGTCTCGAAAGGAAAGGGATTTCAGGGCGTCGTTAAGCGCCATAGCTTCAAGGGTTCCCCGCGAACCCACGGTCATAAGCACGACCTTCGTGCTCCCGGTTCCATCGGAGCTCAGCAGCCGCAGCACGTTATCAAGGGAAAGCGCATGGCGGGACGCATGGGTGCTGACCGAAGCACGATGCAGAATCTCACGATAGTCCTTATCGACGAGACCAAGAATCTGATCGCTGTGAAGGGTGCTGTAGCAGGTGTCAACGGTAGGATGGTCGAGGTTTGGGCTCGATCATAGACTTCATATATAAACAATAGGATTAAGAGAACAGTGTTCTAGCAATGTTATGGCAAAGATATCAGTCTACAATGTACAGGGAGAGGAAGTTGAGAAGCTCGAAATCGCTGACTCGGTTTTTGACATGCCTTCGAACAACACCTTGCTCCATCAGGTATTCGTTGCGCTTATGGCGAATATCCGCGGCGTATACGCGCACACCAAGACCCGTTCCGAGGTGTCCGGATCCGGAAAGAAACCTTGGAAGCAGAAGGGTACGGGTCGCGCCCGTGTCGGTTCCGTCAGAACCCCGGTATGGAAGGGTGGTGGAATCGTATTCGGTCCTCGCAATAACCGTAACTTCGTGCAGAAGATCAATCAGAAGATGCGTCGCAAGGCCGTCATGATCGCGCTGAGCGAGAAGATTCGCGAAGGCAAACTGATCGTTTTAGATGCTCTCTCTTTCCCGGAACAGAAAACCAAGCTTATGGCAGCTACGCTCAAGAGTTTGAATATCTCGAATAAGAGCGTTGTTATGGGATTGTCCGCCAATGAGAAGGAATTCGAGAAGGTAAGCCGAAACATCCCTCGTCTGAAGAATATTTTGGCAGATAATGTGAACGTTGCGGACCTGTTGAATCACCAGTACTTCGTCGTGAGCAAAGAGTCTTTGCAGGGATTGGAGAAGAAATTCCTTCCTTCGCAGGAGGAGAAAGCGCAGGCAACTAAGTAATCTGAGAGAAATCATATGGCATTGTTTGCAAATAAGGAGGAAACAACTGAAAAGAAAGTAACAGCTCCGAAAAAGAAGAAAAAGAGTATCGTGGCCACTACCGATTCGGTTGCGTACAGGATATTGACGAAGCCTCGCATCACGGAAAAAGCGCATACAGTGCTCGGGCTCAACAAATATGTCTTCCAGGTATCGGCGGATGCCACCAAAGTATTGGTGAAGAAAGCGGTAGAGGAGATATACGGCGTGAGCGTGGTGGCCGTGAACACCGTGACCATTCCTGCGAAGAAGCGGAATTTCGGACGAAGCAGCGGATTCAAGTCGAGCATCAAGAAAGCGATCGTCACGCTGAAGGAGGGGGATTCGATCGATCTGTTCCAGGCGGAATAATAACGCAGCAGCTTAAGTAAGAAGGAAATTTTTTATCAGAATTGTATGGCAATCAAGGTCTATCAAAAGAATACGGCAGGACGACGCAATATGTCGGTAGTCAAGCCGGACGGAGTTACGGAGAAGAAGCCGGAGAAGTCTTTGCTTTCTGCTTTGAGCAAGAAATCCGGACGTTCCCATGGCAAGATTTCGGTACGTCACAAAGGAGGCGGGCACAAGCGCCGCTATCGTATGGTTGATTTCAAGCAAAACAAGCTCGGCATCCCGGGAACTATCGCTGCTCTTGAAAAGGATCCGAATCGATCCGCTTTGATAGCTTTGATTCATTATGTCGACGGTGAGAAGAGCTATATCCTTGCCGTTGAGGGCATGAGTGTCGGCCAGCAGATTCTGACCGATGAAGACGCTCCTATCGTCAAGGGAAATCGCTTGAAACTGAAGAATATCCCCGTCGGAACCGTTATCTCCAATATCGAAATGATGGTGGGTAAGGGAGGTCAGATGGTGCGCAGCGCCGGAACGGGTGCGACTCTGATGTCAATCGACGATAAAATGGCTCAGATAAAGATGACTTCCGGAGAAATCCGCTTGATTAATCGGGAATGTTATGCTACCGTAGGACAAGTAAGCAACTTCGAACACAGCGCTGTCAAGCTTGGAAAAGCGGGACGAAGCCGCTGGCTCGGTAAGCGCCCGACAGTCCGTGGTTCGGCCATGAACCCGGTTGATCACCCGCACGGAGGTGGAGAGGGTCGCCAGGGAGTCGGTCTGAAGTATCCGAAGACCCCATGGGGTAAGCCGGCTCTCGGAAAGCGAACTCGAAAGAAGAAGAAGGCGAGCACCAAATATATTGTCAAGCGAAGGAAATAATCACAACCGAACTATATATGTCAAGGAGTTTGAAAAAAGGTCCTTATGTGGACGAAAGGGTAATGAAGAAAATCGAAGGGAAAAGCCCTGCGGATCGAGTGGTAATCAAGACGTGGTCACGCGCCTGCACCATCACTCCCGAGATGCTTGGATTCACCTTCGGTGTGCATAACGGAAAAGATTTTATCTCGGTACTCGTGACTGAAGAGATGGTCGGGCACCGCCTCGGGGAGTTTTCTCCGACACGCAAGTTCGTCCGTCATGGAGGTAAGATGCAGAAAGACTTGGAGGCAGCGGCAAAACAGCGAGAGCTCGATGCAGCGAAGGCCGCGAAAGCAAGTTCGGCCGCAAAGAAAAAGTAAAGATGTAAAGGGTTAGAATCATTTATATATTGGATATTATGAAAGTGGAAGCAAGTCTCAACAATTTAAAAATGACTCCTCGCAAAGTCCGTTTGGTAGCCTATGCTGTCAGAGGTTTGGGTGTGGGAGAGGCTTTGGTTCAATTCGATAAGATGTTGAAAAAAGCGTCTCTTCCTTTAACGAAGCTTTTGCAGAGCGCTATCGCGAATGCTGAACACAATTTCAGTCTCGATCGCAATAACCTCTTTGTCGAAGATGTGTGGGTGGGAGAAGGCCAGAAGCTCAAGCGCTGGACACCACGCGCGCAGGGGCGGGCCACGCCGCTGTGGCGCCGTATGTCGAAGATACGGATCGTGCTCGCAGAACGCGAAGAGGGCAAGATCGTGAAAAAGAAGAAAACGACCGTGAAGAAAGAGGCGACTGAGGTGAAGGATGCGGTTGTCGAGGAAGGGAAGAGCGCTTCCATCAAGAAGACAGGCAAGACGCTCCCGCAGAAAGCGATCACCCACGGAAAGACTCGCGGAGCAGGATTCACGAAGAAGACATTTCAAAGAAAGGCGGTATAAGTAGGGCATGAGGATAATAAAAGCTTAAATTGGAACTTGATATGGGTCATAAAGTAAATCCGACGGGCATTCGGTTGGGGATTACCACCACTTGGAAGTCTCGCTGGTTCGGGAAAAAAGATTACAGGAGCAATTTGCGCGAAGATGTGCAGATGCGTCAATTCATTTTGACCCGCTGGAAAGCGGCTGCCATCGCCTCATTGGATATCGAGCGATCTGCTAATGTGGTTCGGATCATCATCCAGACTTCGAGGCCGGGTGTATTGATCGGTCGAGGAGGCACGGGAATCGAGGATCTGACTCGCGTGGTTAAGACACGATTCTTCTCCGGAAAGAAGACGAGCCTCAAGATCGAAATCCAGGAAGTGAAGAATTTTGAGGAGAGCGCTTCGTTGGTGGCTCAGCAGGTTGCCGAGCAGTTGGAGCGACGTATGCCGTTTCGGCGTATCCTCAAGGGAATGCTTGACCAGGTTGAAAAGAACAAGAATGTCAAGGGTGTGAAGATCGAGCTTTCCGGACGCCTGGGCGGTGCGGAAATGTCCCGTCGGGAATGGTTGTCCAGAGGCACTATCCCTCTTCATACATTGCGTGCCGACATCGATTTTTCAAGGGCGACCGCTACCACGACGTATGGAGCTATCGGCGTGAAGGTCTGGGTATACAAGGGAGAGAAGTTTGCTATCTAGATAGATGAGATTAGGTAATAGAATAATTTAGAGAACCTGCCCGCATTGCTACGCAAAGCGTTGCAGGCGGGTAAGAACAGCGCATATGTTGATGCCAAAAAAAGTAAAGCACAGAAAGATCCAGCGAGGAGGAGAAGTGAGTGGTGTCGCCACTCGCGGTGACAAAGTCAGCTTCGGAGCTTTCGGATTGAAGGCGATCGAGGGCGGGTTGATCACTTCGCGCCAGATCGAGTCGGCTCGTCGAGCTATGACCCGTTATGTCCAGCGAGGAGGCAAGGTGTGGATCCGCATCTTTCCCGATAAGCCTATGACCAAGAAGGGTGATGAAACCCCGATGGGTAAGGGTAAGGGAAGCGTCGATCACTTCGTAGCCAAGATTCAGTCCGGAAGAATGATGTTTGAAATGGACGGCGTGACACGCGAGGTGGCTATGCGCGCTATGAAGCTCGCGGCCTACAAGCTCCCTGTCAAGACGAAATTCATCGACCGACAGTAACGGACGAGCCCAAGACTATTTATTATAAAAGTATTAGAGTATGAAAGCGCAAGAACTACGAGAAAAGAGTCTAATCGAGAAAGAGAAGTTTCTGGCGGAGTCCCGCGCATCGTTGCGTGCCCTTCGTTTCGAAATCGCCGGTCAGCAGACTAAATCTCATCGAGCTTATCGTAGTCTGAAGAAGGACATCGCGCGAACGCTTACTCTGATGAGAGAAATCTAGACAGTTGATTCAATTATTTCGTACATGTTATGACACAGGTTCAAGAAAAAGTGAAAAAGGCTCCAAAGCTCAAAGGATTGGTCGTAAGCGATGCTATGGACAAGACTATCGTTGTCGCGGTAGAAACGCTCAAAACGCACCCCAAGTATCTGAAGAAGTATCGTTCCACCAAGAAGTACAAGGTGCACGACGCGGACAATACGTTCAAGAAGGGCGACGAGGTGATGTTCCAGGAGTGCCGGCCTATCAGCAAGGATAAGCGTCACACGGTAGTAGCAGCATAATGTTTATAGGCAGTATAATTGTAAAGATATGATTCAAGCGGAAAGCAAATTAAAGGTAGCGGACAATTCCGGAGCGACACTCATCGAGTGTTTCAAGGTGCTCGGCGGAAGCAAGCGTCGTTATGCTAGTCTCGGCGATATCATCGTCTGTTCGGTGAAGGCCTCCACCCCTCGCGGATCTGTCAAGAAGGGTGACAAGGTGAAGGCGGTTATCGTTCGCATCAAGAAGTCATACAAGCGAAAGGACAACTCCTATATCCGTTTTGATGAAAACGCCGCAGTTATCCTCAACGGTGATAGTGTCGAACCGAAGGGAAGCCGTATCTTCGGACCGGTGGCCCGTGAGCTCCGAGAAAAGGGATTCACGAAGATCGTTTCATTGGCTCCCGAGGTGTTATAGAAAGAATCGAGGGTTTTATACATATTACGTTTAAAGGTATGAAAATTAAGAAAGGCGACAACATAGAGATCATTGCCGGAAAGGACAAGGGCAAGCGAGGTAAGGTGACCCACACATTGCCGCGTTTCGCGAAAGTTGTCGTTGAAGGATTGAACATCATCAAGAAGCACACTAAGGCCCGCAAGGAAGGCGAAAAAGGACAGCGGATCGAAGTCGCTTCTCCGATCGACGTTTCCAACGTGATGCTCGTCTGTCCTCACACCGACAAACTGACGCGAGTCGGCTACAAAGTAGAGGGCAATCAGAAGGTTCGGATCAGCAAGCGAGCTCAAAAGGAAATCTAATCGCGAAGTATCATTTGTAAGGAAATTTGTAGCAAAGGAATACCTATGAAACATGAATCTATCAAGACAATATACGTAAAGAAGGCGGTGCCTATGCTCATCGAGCAGTTCGGTCATACCAACACGTTCGCCATACCGAAAATCCAAAAGGTCGTGGTCAATGCCGGTTTGGGCCGATTCCTCAAGGAGCCTAAGCGTATCGAGGAGATCGTCGCTTCTTTGGAAACTATCACGGGACAGAAAGTGGTGCTCGTGAAGGCAAGGAAGGCCGTGGCAGGTTTCAAGATCCGAGAGAATCAGGAGATCGGAGTGCGCGTCACCCTTCGCGGAGAGCGCATGTGGAGCTTCTTGGATCGCTTCGTGAAGACGGCGATGCCGCGCGTGAGGGACCTTCAGGGTATTACCGTAAGCTCGGTGGACAGTCACGGAAATTTGAACGCGGGACTCAAGGAACATATGGTATTCCCGGAAATCGTCGCGGAAAAGGTGCAGACCATCTTCGGCTTCCAAGTGAACGTCACGACGACGGCCAAGAATCATGAGGAGGGAGTAGCGCTTTTCAGGTCATTGGGATTCCCACTCCAGAACAAAGAAGTTAATTAAAAGAGAGAACTATTAGTAATTAGCAATAGCGGATATGGCAAAGACATCAACCGAGGCTCGCGCCAGGAAACAACCAAAATTTTCAACTCGCATCGTGAGACGATGTTGGAAGTGCGGTCGCAAACACGGTTACCTTCGAAGATTTGATATCTGTCGAATTTGTTTCCGGGAGTTAGCGAGCAAAGGAGAGATTCCTGGAGTGAAGAAATCATCGTGGTAGGGCGTTAATCAGAACTTGAAGCAGTTTAAAAGGAGCTAGAATTAATTTTTTCGTTATGTTAGATCCAATCGCAGACATGTTAACTCGAATCCGTAATGCTCAGAGAGCAGGACATAGGGAAGTGGTCATGCCATCCTCCAAGTTGAAGCTGTCCATCGCACGCATTCTCGAGAAAGAAAACTTCATAGAAAAGGTGGAGACCGAGACCGAAGGAGTTTTCGAGAATATCCGCATCGGATTGAAGTACATCAAGGTGTCGCAGACAAGGAAGGATCCGGCTATCCGTGAGATCAAGCGAGTGAGCCATGAAGGGCAGCGTATTTATGTGAAGAAAGAGGATATCAAGAAGGTCAAGAACGGCTATGGTATCGCGGTGGTATCGACATCCAAGGGTGTGATGACAGGACGTGATGCGTATCGTCAGGGATTGGGCGGAGAGTATCTTTGCGAGGTCTGGTAATTTCATTGAGTTTTTGTAATTCAAATCGTATGAGTAGAATAGGTAAAAAATCAGTCGTTATCCCACAGGGAGTCGAGATGAAGCTCGAAGCCAATGTGGTGAAGGTGAAGGGTCCCAAGGGATCGTTGGAGTTCGTCCATCACCATGAAGTCACCCTGCACATCGCCGCTGAGGCGGTGACGGTCGAGAAGACGGGCGGTTCGAAGAAGGCTTCCGCTATCTGGGGCACGACGACCAAGATTCTCTCCAATTTGGTCGAGGGTGTCACGGTTGGATTTCAGAAACAATTGGAATTGAACGGCGTCGGTTTCCGTATGTCGGTCGCCGGAAAGAAGATTTCCATGGCTTTGGGATTTTCCCACCCTGTCGAGGTCATCGTCCCGGAGGATCTGGATGCCAAGATCGAGGGCAATGTCTTGACCATTTCCGGTATCGACAAGCAGAAAGTCGGCCAGTTGGCTGCCGAGATCCGCGACCTTAAGCCGGTAGAGCCGTACAAAGGAAAGGGATTCAAGTATGTCGGTGAGATCGTTCGACGAAAGGAAGGTAAGAAGGCTTCCGCCTAACAGGTAATTGATAAGTGAGCATTTGTTATTATGAAAAAGCAGACTCGTGAAAAAATGAGACTCCATCGAAAGGCTCGCGTGCGTGCCAAGATTTCCGGTACCGCAAGCTGCCCTCGCTTGGCTGTGTTTCGTAGCTTGAAGAATATTTCGGTGCAGGTTATCGATGATCAGGCCGGTCATACGCTCGCGGCCGCAAGCCTTCGGGAAATCGGCGGTAAAGTAGCGAACACGATCGCTGGCGCGGAGGAAGTGGGTAAGTTGATCGCATCCAAGTGCGCGGCGCTGAAGATTGAAGATGTCGTGTTCGATCGAGCGGGATACCGCTATCACGGACGCGTCAAAGCTTTGGCGGAAGGCGCTCGCTCCGGCGGCCTGCTCTTCTAATCTATTTTCGAAACAGGATTTATTTAACGTATCATTATTGGCGACAGATTTATGGCAAAACAAGGTAAAAAATTTGGGAGACGAGAAAAGCCCGAGTTCGATCAGAAGCTTTTGGATCTGGCTCGCGTGACCCGCGTGGTAAAGGGCGGTCGAAGATTCCGCTTCCGAGCGACGCTTGTTATCGGCAATCGCAAGGGCAAGGTGGGAGTAGGCGTTTCGAAGGGATCCGATGTTTCGGATGCCATTCAGAAGGCATACAATGACGCTCAGAAGAATCTTATCGATATCAAGATCGCAGGAACGACCATCCCTCACGACGTTTTCAAGAAATTGGGAAGCGCGAAGGTGCTCCTGAAGCCGGCTGCCGAAGGACGCGGCGTTATCGCCGGCGGAGCTGTCCGTTCCGTTGTGGACTTGGCAGGCATCAAGGACATCGTTTCGAAGTCTTTGGGCGCATCCAACAAGCTCAATGTGGCACGTGCTACTATCGAGGCCTTAAGGGAGCTCAAGGCTCCTCGCGCACCGCGCCCGGAAGCGAAGAAGTAATTTATTGTTTTTCAGTTTTATGCAGATTCATGAACTCAGTGTTCCAAAAAAGCAGAGCTCGAAGCGTATCGGACGCGGAGGTAAGCGCGGAACGTATTCCGGTCGCGGAATGAAGGGTCAGAAGGCCCGTTCCGGTGGCAATGTCGATCCGTTGTTCGAAGGAGGGCGTTCTTCCTTGGTGGATCACTTGAAGAAGGTTCGCGGTTTTAAGTCCATCCATCCGAGGAAGTCGGTATTCAATCTGACGGCTCTGGAGAAGTGGTTTTCGAACGGCGAGGTCGTTTCTTCCGAGACTTTGGTCGCGAAAGGCCTGATCAAGGAATCCTTGGTCAAGAACGGTATCAAGATCCTTTCCAGCGGAACGCTCACAAAAAAACTTACCATTGCATCCGGACTTCTGGTTTCCGAAACGGCGAAAGCCGCCATTGAGAAAGCCGGGGGCTCGATCGAAGTGGTAGCAGAAGAAAACTAGGGGCTTTGGCCTCTTTTTTTCTCTCGCTTTCGCACATAATATATGTTACAATGAGACCATATGATGTCGACACTCGTTCAGATTTTCAAAATAAAAGAGCTGCGCAATAAGATATTCTTTATTCTCGGCGTGTTGGTGGTGTATCGGTTGGTGGCGGCTATCCCTCTGCCTGGTGTTGACTTCGATCAGCTCCAGCGGTTTTTCGATAGCAATCAGCTCTTCGGCCTGCTCAATATCTTTTCCGGCGGCGGCTTGAGCAATATCTCCATCGTGCTCCTCGGTGTCGCTCCGTATATCACCGCATCGATCATCATGCAGCTCATGACCACCATCGTGCCCCGCTTGGAGCAGATGTATAAGGAGGAGGGCGAAGCCGGCCGTCAGAAATTCAATATGATTACACGGTGGCTGACCGTCCCGTTCGCCATGCTCCAGTCATTCGGTATGATATCCCTCCTGCGCTCGCAGCAGGTGCTGACCTCGGTCTCGACCTTCGATACCATCGCCATCGTGGTGACCGCCACGGCCGGAACGGTGCTGCTGATGTGGATCGGCGAGCTTATCACGGAGAAGGGTATCGGCAACGGTATTTCAATCCTGATTTTCGCCGGAATCGCCTCCGGACTCCCGACCATGGTCTCTCATGCCTGGGCGGATTTCGACTCGACCAAACTCTTCACCTACATCATTTTCTTGGCCATCGCCCTGATCACGGTGGCGGGTGTCATCATGATCAACGAAGCGCAGCGCAATATCCCGGTCGCTTATGCCAAGCGCGTGCGCGGGGACAGAACCTATGGCGGCGGATCGACCACGCACCTGCCGCTCCGTGTCAACCAGGCCGGCGTGATCCCGATCATTTTCGCGGTCTCGCTTATCTTGGTGCCGGGCATGGTCGCAAGCTTTCTGATGCAATCGAGCCATGAGAAGGTGTCCAGCATCGCCAGTCAGGTGAACGCGCTCTTTCAGAACCAGATGTTTTATGGCGCGCTCTACTTCATCCTGGTCGTCCTCTTCACGTATTTCTATACCGCGGTCGTCTTCGATCCGATGAAAATTTCCGAGAACCTGCAAAAGCAAGGCGGCTATGTTCCGGGCATCCGTCCGGGAAACTCGACGGCGCAGTACCTGTATTTCATCATCAACCGCATCACTTTGGCGGGCGCTTTGTTTCTCGGCGCCATCGCAGTGCTCCCGATCGCCATACAGCAGATGACCGGTATCCAGTCGCTCGCTTTGGGAGGCACGAGCATCCTGATCGTCGTGGCCGTCGTACTCGACATGGTCAAGCACATAGAGAGCCAGCTCACGATGCGCAATTACGACGGTTTCTAGAGGACAGTGCAGCCGCTTATCCGTTTATTCAAACTCTGTGACCCGTTTCACCAGAGTTTGAATGCTGTCCGGGGCCATAATTTATATAAATCGATTTCACGCATGAATAAACATAATCTTATTCTCTTGGGGCCGCAGGGATCGGGCAAAAGCACACAAGCGAAAATGCTGGTCCAGCACCTCGGTATGATACACGTGGATATGGGGTCCGCCTTGCGTACCATTGCGAAAAAAGATACCTATCTCGGGAGGCAGGTGAATGAGATTATGAACGTGCGCAAGGAACTCGTGTCGGATGAGTTGGTTTCCAAGATACTGCACCATGTGATCGGGGACATCGACGACGATCAGGGCATCATCTTGGATGGAGCGCCGCGCAAGGAAAGTCAGATACAGAGCGTGGAGCGCGTCCTGGCCGATTACGACCGGACCATCGACAAGGCCATCTTCATCAATATCCCCACAGAGGTTTCCGTCGCCCGTATCGCTTCGCGTTTCGCTTGCTCGCTGTGCAGCAAAGCCTACGTGATCGATGCAAACGAACAGCTTACGCACGACCTTTCGTGTTCCGAATGCGGCGGTCAGCTGGAGCAGCGCGTCGACGATACCCCGGAGGGCGTGCGCAAGCGGCTCGCGGTGTTCGCAAAGGAAACGACGCCGGTCATCGAGCACTACCGCGCGATAGGGAAGCTGCTCGAAGTCGATGGCACCAAAACCGCGGAAGAGATCTATCACGATATCGTTGCGGGTATCCTTGCGTCGATAGAGGAAGCTAAATAAGAAGACATACGCCTATGCGACTGAAGAATGAGAAACAATTGGAAGCCCTGCGACAAAGCGGCAGCCGTTTGGCACAGGTGATGAAGCTTATGTCCGAAAGCGTCGCTCCCGGTATTAGCACGGGCGAATTGGACGAACTGGCCGAGGCAAAGATCCGTCAGCTTGGCGGTATCCCGATTTTCAAGGGCTATGGCGCATCGCATGGCACGCCCTTTCCGGCCTCCATCTGCACCTCGCTCAATGAGGAGGTGGTGCATGGCATCCCCAGGCGCGACCGCATCATCAAGGAAGGCGATCTGGTGAAGATCGATATGGGATTGCGCTTCGACGGTATGGTGAGCGACATGGCGCGCACCTTCGCGGTCGGCACGGTGAGCAAGGACGCGCAGAAGATTCTGGATGTCACTCGCGAGAGCTTGGAGCGCGGTATCGGCCGGCTCAAGATCGGCGCGTGCATTTCCGACTACGCAGCGGCCGTGCAAGGCTATGCCGAATCCAACGGATGTTCCGTGGTGCGCGAATTGGTGGGGCACGGGGTGGGCTTCGAATTGCATGAGGACCCCTATATCCCGAACTATGTGAGCCGCAAGATGGACGATATGCTGTTTCGCGAGGGGATGGCGGTGGCGCTCGAGCCGATGATCAATCTCGGCAAGCATCATGTGAAGATCGGCAAGGACGGTTGGACATTCGTTACTTCCGATGCCTCTTTGAGCGCGCACTTCGAAGACACGGTCATCTTTTCCAAAGATGGGGTGGAAATCGTGACGCGGTAGCTTGGGGTGTAAAAGTGCTGCAAAAATTTTTCATGACCATATGTGTGCTCACATCGATCTTGAAGATTATTTGCAAGCACTTTTACAGGGGTTCGATTACTATTTGTATACTCTATGACACGATATTTCTTGGGACTGGACTGGGGTAAGGCGAAAGTGGGCGTGGCGCTCGCCGATGATGAGACGCGGATGGCGTTCGCGCATTCGATCATCAGAAACGATGGCCAGCTTTTCGACGCCTTGAAAAAGATCGTGCAGGAAAACGATGTTGAGACGGTGGTGGTGGGCGTCCCGTCAAGCTTCGCGCATGCGCAAGGGGTGGGGGATGCGGCGCGGACCTTCGGGGAGAGGGTGGCCAAGGAATGCGGCGTGAAGGTGGAATTTTTCCAGGAGATGTTCACGACCAAGATGGCGCAGTCCAACCTTTTGCAAAGCGGCAAGGAACGCAGCCTCGATGATCAGGAAGCGGCCCGGCTCATACTCCAGGAATGGCTTGATAAAGCGTAAAGAGGACATAGCTTCGGCAGGCGATACCGCCTCTTGATTTTTTTCATAATCCTGCTACAATTGGATATGTACCCTATGGGTTATGTTTTTTGTATCGCGAAACGGGTGATTAGCTCAGGTGGTTAGAGCGCGACACTGATAATGTCGAGGTCCCAGGTTCGAGTCCTGGATCACCCACAAGTCCGCGCTTCATGCTCGGAATGACCAATAACCAAATTCCGATTTCCGCAAAGACTACGATGGTCCAGGTCTTTACAGTAGGGTTTTTGTGTGATACTCTTAGCAGAGTATCGCTTATGGGTAATCGGCGTTCAGATGTTGATCATGAGTGATTGAAACGAAGCGGTAGATATATAGCGGGGTAGAGCAGTCCGGTAGCTCGCGTGGCTCATAACCACGAGGTCGCAGGTTCAAATCCTGCCCCCGCAACATTTATACATAACCAATAATCAGGCTCCAATAATCAAGATAAGCTCTTTTGATGATTGGATTTTGGTCATTGGTTATTGTCATTTTGGCAGGATAGCTCAGTTGGTTAGAGCGCGGGACTCATAAGCCCGAGGTCGAGAGTTCGAATCTCTCTCCTGCTACCATCATAATGCCATAGTTTTCTTCAGTACTGCCCCCGGCAGTTTTTTGTATCCCGAAATAGGGAGCATGATATACTATGCATATGCTTGCCATCATTTATTTTTATCGATATCCCCATGAATAAGAACCGACTCGAAGCTCTTTTGGATGGTGCCTTCGCCATTATCATGACCATCTTGGCGGTTGAATTCCGCCTCCCTGAATTCAAAGAGGGGATATCGCTTTCGCAGGAACTCACCAAGCTCGCGCCGGAATTCCTTGCGTACCTGGTGAGCTTTATCGTGCTGGATATGTTCTGGGTGTCGCATAACAAGCTCTTCCATATCTTCACGAAAAACGTCAACCGCATCATGATCCAGATCAATATGGCCTATCTGGCCCTGATGGCCTTCGTGCCGTTCTCGACGCATATGCTGGGAAGCTATGCTCATACCAAGCTTGCGGTCGTTCTCTATGGCCTTCATATTTTCCTTTTGGGCGTCGTGAACTACATCATGCTCCGCTATGCCCTCGTGTCCGACGAAATCGATACGGAGCACGTTTCGGCACGCCGGATCAGGCAGTCGACCATCCGCGTAGCCCTAACGCCGATCATGACCGCCTTGGGCATGGCGATGGTTTTCATATCCATCCCGGCCGCGCTTTTCCTGTATGCTTTCCCGATCGTCTTCAATATCATCCCGGGCATTTTGGACTGGGTAGAGAAGCGTTTCGGACTCGATTTCGGGGAGCCTGAGCCGTCCAGATAAGCGATAAAACGGTATTTGACGAAAAGATAGTTTTACCCTACAATAGAAACACTCCTTAATAAGAGTGTTTTTTGTTTGTGCCAAGGGGAAAAGAGGAAAATTTGGGGGTGTAGCTCAGCTGGTTAGAGCGTCTGCCTGTCACGCAGAAGGTCGCGGGTTCGAGTCCCGTCGCTCCCGCAAAGTCCGAAAATTCGCCGGTGTCCCCGGTGGATTTTTGAGTACTGGACAAAATATAAATATTGTGATACAATGCGAAGTTGTCATATATATATGATAACCGCATAGCTACAGGCGGTTGCGTAGCGTGTTTTTGCAGTTCATTTTCAAGGGAGTAAATCTCATGTTAGTTCAAGAAAGTTCATTTTCCGAAATCATCGCTCTTGGTGAGGATCGGGTTGGGAAGCATTTGGAGCTTTATGCGAAAAATTATGTCGAGTTGGTACTTTTGCGAGATTTGAAATCGTATGAGGCGACGGTCAATTTTTACGCTTATGAGCACTATACTCATGTGATGTTGGCAGATGGATATCATTTGCTTCATGCGCGCCTCCAGGGTCTTGGCGATTGGTCTTGGCTTTTAGCCGGATTATTTCCGAATTCCAGGCGCGTTCAGTACGTCGGTTCCCGATACTACATAGATATGAGTATCATGGCGTATTCGAGACTGGTATCAATCGGCGGAATGGAATCTGACGTGTTTCGATTATTGGCTCGGCAAGTGCCGCTGATCGTTGCGGTATTGGCGTCTTTGCGTGATGTTAAGAAAATTGTTGAACACGATATTCGTCAAGCGATGGATGATATGGAAGTTTCAATCGATAATCCTATGCGGAGCGTTTTTAAAAAAATCCCTGTCTATTGAGGGTTATCATGGGAGTGGTGATGTCTGAGTGAGGGAGTAATATTATTTGCTCCCTCTTTTCATATTCAACAGATAAAAATCAGAGAAAATTTTATCTTAATACTCCGAAACCATACATACAAGACATCTGATTTGCTTTCTGGGTGATTGCGATTCAGAATGGAATTTAAGACGTTTCCCTTGACACCCGATTCTTTTCATGATACTCTTTCGGTATGAAATCCTATTTTTCCCGACAATCGATGCGTAGCTGTTTCAACTGTATGTGTGAGACCGGTTTGTCGTTGTTGTCAGGAAAGTAAAGGTTATCCTTTTGATGATAATACGAAGCCGGTCTCACAAGGATCGGCTTTTTCATTGTTAATATCGAACATATGTGCCGTATACTAGCGCTCACACAGCAATTGCCCAAGCTTTCCCTCGCAACGACGCTCATTCAATTCGGATCGCTCGCCGAGAGCGGTCTTGTTATGGAGGGAAGTGAGGCGGGTCATCGGGACGGATGGGGGATGGTGTGCTATCGGGATGGACGGGTTGTTCAGAAAGCGAAGAGGGCGACCGATGCTTCCAAGGACAGTTCCTATGGGCAGGTGGTGGAAAAAATAAGCGCGGAGGTGCCGGAGCTTAGCATGGTCCATCTTCGCAAGCAGTCGATCGGAGCGGTCGCCGAGGAAAACACGCATCCGTTTTTGCTCGATAACTGGAGCCTGTGTCATAATGGTACGTTGTTTGGGAGCGAAAGCATTCCGCTTTCCGAAGAAATGAAGGCCTGTGTCCGGGGCACGAGCGATACGGAGCGCCTTTTCCTCTCCATTATGGGTAATCTGCGGAAAATATCCGGCGATCCGAAAAATATCCGCGCCGGCATCATCGATACGGTCGCGTATATACGGCAGCATCATGATTATGTGGCGCTCAATATCCTGCTGAGCGACGGGAAAAAGCTCTGGGCATTGCGTGAGGTCAATGAGAGGAATGCCCTCGTCAAAGGGAGTTGCTCGTTCGAGTATCTGTCCCTCTATGTGGCGATGAATAGCCAAGGGAAAGTCATGGCGGTCTGCTCGGAAAAGTTGGACGTTCCGGAATCGATGTGGAGGCCGATGCCGAATCATACCCTGCTGGAAATCGATATCCGGACGCATACGCAGCGGGGGCATATCATCTAATGAAACAGGTCCCTTGCGTGGGGTGGGGAGGAGTGTTAGTATGCAAGTATGGAAAAAAGAAAGAATATGTCTTATGTGAATACGCAGACAGTGTGCTGCATAATGCCTAGGCTCGGGTCATCCTCGAGGATTCTTTCGCTATGGTTTTGGTAGAACTGCCACGGTTATAGCAGATGAAGAAAGAACTCTCAGGACGGACCTGAGCTTTTTTGTATCTCTTTCATCCATCTCACTATAATCGTATGACAAACAGTATCGAGACTTCATCGCTTCACGCAGGCCAAGTGCCGGAACCGACAACCCTTTCGCGTGGCGTGCCGGTCTATCGCACGACGTCGTATGTGTTCAAGAATGCCAAGCACGCATCCGATCTGTTCGCGCTCAAGGAATTGGGCAATATCTATACCCGCCTCATGAATCCGACGACGGATGTTTTGGAAAAGCGCATCGCGGAGCTTGAGGGCGGGGTGGCGGCGGTGGCGGTCGCATCGGGAACGGCCGCGATCTTCTATGCAATCATCAACGTCTGCAGGGCGGGGGACGAAATCGTTTCGGCGAGCAATCTGTATGGCGGGACGCACACGATGTTCAAAAGCGTGCTTCCGCAATTCGGCATCACGACGCGTTTCGTCAACGTGCATGATCACGAGGCCTTCAAAAAAGCCATCACCGAAAAAACGCGTGCGGTATTCATCGAAACCATCGGCAATCCGGCGCTCGAGGTGGCGGATATCGAGGCCATCGCGAAAATCGCGCACGAGGCAGGGCTACCCTTGATAGTCGACTCGACCTTCACCCCGCCCACGCTTCTGCAGCCGATCAAGCACGGTGCCGATGTGGTGATCCATTCATTGACCAAGTGGATCGGCGGGCATGGCTCGGCCATCGGCGGCATCGTTGTCGATGCAGGGAAATTCGATTGGACCGATGCGAAATTTTCGCTCTTCAATGAACCGGAGGCGAGCTATCACGGGCTGCGTTTCGCGCACGACCTCGGGGCGCTTTCGCCGCTTTGCTACGCGCTCCGGCTGAGGTTGGTGCCGCTACGAACGCTGGGCGCCTGCATCTCGCCGGATAATGCCTGGATCATTTTGCAGGGCGTCGAAACACTGCCGCTCCGTACCGCTCGTCATAGTGAGAATGCGCTTAAAGTGGCGCAGTTTCTGAAGCATCACAAGCAAGTGGACTGGGTGCGTTACCCGGGACTCAGCGATGATCCGTCGCATGCGCTGGCATCGAAATATCTCAAGAACGGTTTTGGAGGCATGGTGGTCTTCGGGGTGAAGGGTGGGCTTGATGCCGGCGTGAAATTCATTAATTCTGTCAAGCTCATCTCGCATCTTGCCAATGTGGGCGATGCCAAAAGCCTCGTCCTGCATCCGGCATCCACGTCGCATTCGCAATTGAGCGAGGAGGACCGAAGCAGGGCCGGTCTTCCGCCGGAACTGATCCGCCTTTCCGTCGGGCTTGAAAATGTGGAGGATATTATCGCAGACATCGAGCAGGCGCTTGCCTAAGAATCATGTATGATGCATAAAAGTCGCTGGCAAATGCTGGCGACTTTTATGTGCCCCGCTTTTCATGAAGGAGTGATATACTAGGAGAGCGAGCTATTCTTATGATAAACATATGCAACAACAGATCTGGTTGATACACGGAGGAGAGGCGTTCGATACCTATGAAGATTACCTTGAGAATCTGAAAAGCACGGAAGTGACGCTGGATTTTCTGCTTTCGCGCGGATGGAAATCGACGATCCAATCATCGATCGGCGAAGGCTATCGGGTGATCGCGCCGCGCATGCCTAGCGGTGGTAATGCGAAGTATGTCGAGTGGAAGATATGGTTCGAGAAATTGATACCGTTCATGACCACTGAAACGGTGCTGGTCGGCCATTCTTTGGGAGGGATTTTCCTGGCAAAGTACCTTTCGGAAGAAATGATGCCGGTGAAGGTGCGAGCGACGTTCCTTATCGCGGCCCCTTTCGATACCGAAGGGATGGAAGAATCGCTCGGGGATTTTTCATTGCCGGAGGATATGAGCCGTTTACCGCAGCAGGGTGGGGAAGTGGTGCTGTATCAGAGCAAGGATGATCCGGTAGTACCGTTCGCGCAGGTGGAAAAATATCGGGCGAAACTCCCGTCTGCGAAAGCGCGGATATTCACCGACAAGCAGCATTTCAATCAGGAAACGTTTCCCGAATTGGCAGAGGACATCCTCTTTCTTCGATTATCCAAAAAACAAGGCTTATTCTAGCCTTGTTTTTCTATCTTTGAGCGATTGACTTTCACGGAAAGCCATGCTTAAATAAGGAATCGACAAAACACGTCGATAAAAGGTCATTTAACAAAAACATATCCGTTTTTCACGTAGAGTAGGAGCGTAGTACCATGAATAAATTATGCATGTTTCAAACCGACCCTCAGGAATTGGCTGAGCGCATCATGAGGACGCTGGCTGGAAAGCTGCGCAGCGTGGAGGGTATCGAAATGATTCAAGTCGATGTCGCGACCATCCCCGATATCGCTGGGATGTCAGCGAACAACATTTCCACCTTTGGAAATGTGCTGATGAAAGAAGAAATCACCAAGTACTTCGCTATTTGCAGAAATGGCGAAGTATTGAATTCTCCACCCCCGCGTTGTGTACGAAGATCAGACTGGCAGTACATAGGGAACAAAGATGAGCCCGGCGTCCTTCTGGGAACAGCTTGGGACGAATGGCTCGATGGAATCAAATACGTATTGGAATATTCTTTGTATAAGAATGTCCGACCCAAAGAGCGCTCTTGCGATCTTGTTATGTATGTCGTGGCTGACGAGGCATCTCCGGATGTCAAAGAGTATGTTTGGGAACGGCTGGGTATGGAAATCCCTTTACCGTGTTTATGAGGAGGAAACGGAAAGCTCATCCAGCGTGATGAAAAAGATAAAAGCCTTGCGTAGTACATGATTTCATGTGGTACGCAAGGCTTTTTAATTTACCCGATCGGGTTATTGAGGGTGCTCTATCGCCAGATTCGCGAGGGTGATAATGCCTGCCAGCAGCGTGAGTTGTTGCATTTTCGTATCGACATTGTGAGCACAGTATTTTGCTCCGCCAGCATCATGGAAGCTGGAGATATGGACGCATGCGCAATTGCCGGGACACTTGAAGTAAGGAAGGTGCGTATCGCCCTTGCTTATATCGAAAACGAATGAAGGATCTCTTGCTGTAAGGTCTTCTCCTGTCAGGTGAGCATACGTTCGTACCATGCTTCCGAGCACCGTGTCGCACCAGGCTTCGTTATCCCAGATGGTCGCGCAAAAATCGAGCACTTGCTTGGAGTAGGTGAAGCCAAAAGCTCCGGAATCTTGACCTCTGTCCATATAGGTGACCATCTCATCGATGGTCAAAAACTGCAGAAGTTGGGGGAGCTGCTTGTTTGTGGTCGTCAACGGCAATCTGTCCAAAAGGGATGCGACCGTGGTGATGCACCAGATGCTTGCCGATATTTCCCGAAGTTTCTTTCCGTCGGGATGTTGCGGGAGGATGCATGTCCAAGTCGCCCAACCCTCCTCGACAAACGGCTCCGCGCTGCGTCTGAAGGCATCGCCAAAGCCGAAGCTTTCGGACTGTGGATAAGTGAACGTACTCAAGTGAAGGTTTTGCTCGAGTCCGGTGATTATCCGAAGCGGATCACGCATTGTTCTGAGGAAATGATCATTCGCTTTGGGATGCAGGACGAAAGAAAGGGAAAAAGTTTCCGCATCGAATACGATTTCGTAATAGAGCGGGACAGCGGGGTGGGCGAGGATGGATTTCATGAGAGACTCCTGTAGGGTGTGTGATTGTAAAGTTACCGTGTACCAATATAACCATGAAGGTCTAGCGATGTCAACGATGCGGTCCCGCATCCCTATGCGGGACGGGAGTATACGAGTTTCTTTTTTTGCTGCATTGACCTACAATGGAGGGAGACATTCATATAATTTTTTTTTGATTGCTGGGCTCTTTTTCAGAGCGTGGTCGGTGTTATTCGAATACATATATGGAAACATCAGAGAATAAAACGGAGGGCGGCATAGGGGAGCGGTGGTATCATCTGAAATCGCAGGAAGTGCTGATGAAACTCTCGAGCGGCCTTTCGGGTTTGCTGGCAAGGGATATCGCGGCACGTCAATCCCAGTATGGCCGCAACGCCTTCGATCACAAGAAGACACGCGGCACGCTGGGGCTTTTTTTGGGTCAGTTCAAGGATGCGTTGGCGATCATCTTGCTTGTGGCGGCAGGGCTTTCATTCGCGTTCGGCGAGATGCGCGATGCGACGATCATCCTCGTCATCGTGCTGGCCAATGCGCTGATCAGCTTCATCCAGGAATACAAGGCGGAGAAGATCTTAGATCATATGGAGCGGCTGGTGACGGCGCGAGCCATCGTGATCCGGGACGGGGAGAAAAAGGAAATCGATGCGACGGAGCTCGTGCCCGGGGATGTAATCGCGATGAACGCGGGCGCTCGCGTGCCGGCCGATGCGTATATCCTGGAAAGCTATAGCTGCAAGGTGGATGGTTTTATCTTCAGCGGCGAATCCAAACCAGAGAAGCGCGAGGCGAAGGTGATGAAAGATGAGATCATCCCGATGAGCGATATCGAGAATATGCTGTTTATGGGCGAGAGCGTTGTGGCGGGCGAGGCCTTGGCGGTCGTGGTGGCTATCGGCGCGCAAACGCAGCTCGGGCGCTTGGCAGAGCTTGCCACGGATGCGGAATCGGATGTGACTCCCTTGCAGAAAAAAATGAAGAAACTTGGCCGCAACGTGACGATGCTGGCGGTGGCCATCGGTGCGATAACCGTGTTTTTGGGCCAGTATTTCGGGTTGTCGTGGTATGAGAATTTTTTGTTGGCTCTGGCATTGGCGGTGTCTATCGTTCCGGAGGGCCTGCCTGCTGCGATTTCGGTCGCTTTGGCTTTGGGTATGAAGCGGTTGCTTAAGCGCAATGTTTTGGCGAAGCGATTGAGCGCGGTGGAGACGCTGGGATCGGTGACGGTGATCTGCACGGATAAGACAGGCACTATCACGCGTAACGAGCTTATGGTGACGCGCATCGTGACGGGTAAGACGGTCTATGAGGTGAGCGGCGAAGGGTATAGCCCGACGGGAAATTTTTTCGCAGCAGGCGAGGTGGTGAATGCGAGGACCATCCCCAATGCCGAGCTGCTCTTTCGTATCGGCACGCTGTGCAATGATGCGAGTCTGGTACAGGATGACACGTCGCGCTATGTGATTGCGGGCGATCCGACCGAGGGCGCGATCTTGGTGGCGGCACGGAAATTCAATTCCGATCCGAATTTTTTCATGACAGGGGAGCATAAGATTGCCGAGCTTCCGTTCGCGTCCGAGCGTATGAGGATGAGCGTGGCCTATCGCAATGCGCACAAACAGTCGCTGGTGAAAGGGTCGCCGGACGTGCTGCTCGAGCTTGCAACGCATCGATTGGATGAGAGCGGTGAGGCGGTTTTGTTTTCGGAAACAGAGAAGCAGGAAACGCGGAAGCTCTATGATAAGTTTTCCCGCGAAGCTCTGCGCGTATTGGCGTTCGCCTATCGTGATTTGGAAGGTATTGCAGAAACGCATTATTCGGAGGAAATGGAGCATCAATTGGTGTGGGTGGGGATGATGGCGATGATAGATCCTCCACGAGCCGATGTGGCCCAGGCGGTGAAGGAATGCCACTCTTTGGGGCTCCGGGTCGTGATGATCACGGGGGACTATGCGATTACCGCGGAGGCTATCGCCAAGCAGTCATGCCTGATCGATGATGCGCACCCGTATACGGTGATCAGCGGGCGGGATCTTTTGACTCTTTCTGATGACGAGGTGTATAAGGAATTCAAACATAAGGAAGTGGTGTTCGCCCGCTTCGCGCCGGAACAGAAACTGCGATTAGCGACCCTTCTGCAGGAGCGCGGCGAGGTGGTGGCGATGACGGGGGATGGCGTGAATGATGCGCCGGCGCTCAAGCGGGCGGATATCGGGGTGGCGATGGGTATTATGGGCACAGACGTATCCAAGGAGGCGGCGGATATGATTCTCTTGGATGATAATTTCGCCTCCATCGTGCACGGCGTGAAGGAGGGGCGCATGGTATATTCCAACCTGCGCAAATTCACGCACTATGTCTTCACATCCAATGTCAGCGAATTACTGACAGTGCTTTTGGGATTGCTCCTGCAGATTCCGGCGCCGCTTTTGGCGGTGCAGATTCTTGCGATCGATCTTGGGACGGATGTGTTGCCATCGTTCGCGCTCGGCTTGGAGCCGGAGGATAAAGAGGCTCCGCAGCAACAGAGCGTGCAGCAGGGACGGCAGATCATCAGCTTTGCCGGAGTGAAGCACCTCCTTATCTTGGGCACGATCATGGCGGCGGGGGCGATCATGACCTTCACCTTTTCCCTGTGGCGCCATGGTTTCCGTTTCGGCGAGACGATCGCGAGCGATAACCCGATCTATCTGCAGGCGGCGACCGCGGCATATATCGTCTTGGCGATCACGCAGATGGCCAATCTCCTGCAGTCCCGCAGCGAGCACCTTTCCTTTTTCAGGATGGGCATGTTTCGCAATATGTACGTATGGGGAGCGATCGTATGCTCCTTCGTTCTGATCTGGCTTTTCACCAACATATCCTTCTTCAAAAACTCTCTGCATATGATGCCGATCGAGGCCACCGATTGGGCGCTGGTCGCTTTTTTCACGGGAGTGGTCTTCGTGTATGAGGAATGGCGCAAGAAACGGATAACGGTAATTGCATAACTTTATGACTATGTTTTCAAAACGACGTGTCTCTTCATGGCTGGCGATGGCGGTGTTTATCGTGATAGGCGTATTTTCATGGGCGCAACCTCTGGAGGCGCGGGCGGCAGAGAAGGTGAAGATCGAAGTATTGGAGCGCGCTGATTGTGTTCATTGCCAAGCAGAAAAGGCGTTTTTGCACGATACTATCGCCAAGCGCGACGATATCGAGGTGCGGTTCTTAGATATTAGCGAGGGAAAGAATCTGGAGTTGTTTCAGCAGATAGCGGACAAGGCGGAGCTTTCGCAATCGACTCCGATCACCATCGTGGGAATGAGCATAATCCAGGGTTTTGATGTGGCCGACACGACCGGCGCGACTATCTTGTCATTGGTCCAAAAAAACGCGGGGGCGAAAGAGCAGGGTTTTGAGGCCTACCTGAGGGCGGACAAGGCCACCATCGCCAAGGCAGAGCAGGGCGCCGCCGCATGCGACGACAGTTCGCTGTGCGTGGTGGATAAGCCGGCGCTTTTGGTGAAAGTTCCTTTCATGGGAGCGGTCGATGCGGCCAAGTATTCTTTGATCGCTCTCTCGTCGGTGCTCGGATTCTTGGACGGCTTCAATCCGTGCGCGATGTGGGTACTCATCACGTTTTTGATCGTATTGATGCAGATCGGCAGCAAACGCAAAATGTGGGCGATCGCCGGATTGTTCATTCTGGCCGAAGCTATCATGTATTATCTGATCCTGAACGTGTGGTTCAAAACCTGGAACTTCATCGGGCTCGACAGGATCGTGACGCCGGTCATCGGGGGGCTTGCGATCGCTGGGGGATTATTTTTCTTATACGAGTGGTACAAATCGCTCGGGACGGAGATGGCGTGCCAGATTATCGACGCGGAGAACAGGTCGAAAATCGTACGCAAGATCAAGTCCTTTTCTGAAGCGCCGCTCACGCTCATTTCCGCCTTCGGCATCATCGGCTTGGCATTTTCGGTCAATATCATAGAATTCGCGTGCTCGATCGGCTATCCGCAGGCGTTCACGAAAATCATCCAGATCAACGACCTTGGATTTTGGCAGACGCAGTGGTATATGGCGGTCTATATCTTCTTCTATATGATCGACGACCTTTTGGTATTCGCTTTGGCCTTGTGGGGATTCGATAAGATGCATCTGACGCAAGGCTTCTCGAAGTGGTCCGCACTGATCGGTGGCATCTGCATGCTCTTGTTGGGGTATTTGCTCATTTTCGCTCCACAAATCCTGAAGAGTTTGGGCTGATGAGAAGAGGGTAGAGCCTTGATGCGAACGGCGTATCGTGGTAGGATACACGAAACGTTTCCTTGAGGGTAATCATAACCAGGCACAGCGATGATCATACGCAGCGCACAATTCGTGAAAGGCATTATCGGGACGACGGATATTTCCGGCGATACCGACAAGCCGACCTTCGCCTTCGTCGGCCGCTCCAATGTGGGGAAGTCCAGCGTGATCAATTCTCTGGTCAACCGCAAGGATCTGGTGCGTTCAAGCTCGACCCCGGGACGCACCCAACAGATCAACTATTTCTGTATCAACGATAAGTTCTATTTTGCCGACCTTCCCGGCTATGGCTATGCCAAGGTCCCGCTTCGGCAGCGCGTCAAGATTCAGAAGCTCTTGGCATGGTATCTGGGTTCTTCCGAGGTCCGTATCGATGCGGTCGTGCTTATCATCGACGTGAATGTCGGGCTCAAGGAGAGTGACTTCGAGGTGCTCGAGCTGCTGCATGCGCTCGGCAGGAAGGTGATACTCGTCGCGAACAAGGTCGACAAATCCGGTAAGACATCCGTCCAGAAACAGATGAGCCTCATCAGGAAAGTGGTCGGGCCGAGCGATCTGATTCCCTATTCCGCCAAGACGAAACAGGGCCGCGAGGAACTTCTGGCACTCATGGATGGTATCGCCGCACAGCAACAATGCGTGTAGAGTATGCGTAAAGATTGTTTAGGTCTTCTATCTCCTGCAGCGATAGATGTCGGATTTCCCGATAGGGTGGGAATCCGTTTCAAAAAGCTCCCTCTTTTAAGGGAGCTTTTGTGTGATGAAAGAAACCGAGGGTTTATTTTTTCTTGATAAGGTCGATGCTTTTGATGGTGATATCCGTCAATGGATGATCGTTGGCGTTCACTTTCGCATCTTCGATCGCGCTGACGACGTCCATGCCGCCGGTCACTTCTCCGAAATTCGTGTGCTTGCCATCGAGCCATGGCGTGGAAGCGGCGGTGACAATGAAGAACTGTGATCCGTTGGTGTTGGGTCCCGAGTTCGCCATGGCGAGGGAGCCTTTCACGAGGGCGTGCTTGTTGAACTCATCGGCGAAGGCATATCCGGGTCCGCCGGTGCCGTCATTGGACCAGTCCGCATCTTTGGAATTCGGGTCGCCGCCTTGGATCATGAAATCCTTGATGACTCGATGGAAGCGCGTACCGTCATAGAACTTGTCGCTAGCGAGCTTGAGGAAGTTATTGACGGTGATAGGAGAGGCGTCGTTATAGAACTTCACGGTGATGTCGCCTTGGCTGGTGTGGAGGGTAGCTCCGTCGTATTGGTTTACGTGTTGCATATCGGTAGAGGTGTTAGATGATTTAGTGTCTTTCGTTGGGATGGCCTCTTCTGGCATGCCCTGCGCGAGTTCGGCATTTTTCTTGGCGGTCGCGTCGTCGACGGTCTCGCGTGATTTTCCGACCGTGTCTATCGCCTTGGAAACGGCGCTGTCCGCTTCTGGGGTCGTTTTTTGCGGTGTGGCCGCCTCTTGCGAGCATCCGGAAAGCAGGAGCACTGCCGCCGCCGTGGCGAGGAGTTTCATGTTCATAGTGTTACGCTTAGTTTTTATTCGCCTGTTCAGTATAGCAAAACAAGCACTCCGATTCAAGGCGATCGTCATATCCGGTTGACGGGACACCGCAGAGACTCTAGACTGAAGAAGCATGAATCTGTAAAGTGCGCCTGGGTTTTGTTTGGCAAAAGCACTTGTGCACACCCTGTCAAGCCTCCCATCTTGATTCTTCCGAAACTATGTATTCATTCCGTCAAATCGAAGCGATCGTCAAGACTTCCGCCAATGCGTTGCCGCTGGATGTTTTCGCATTTTTGGGTTCTTTTCTGGAGGAAATCATCCCTCCCATCCCAGCGCCGCTCATCATGACGACGGCCGGATCCCTGTCTTTGACGCAGCATCACACCTGGCTGTTTTTGTTGTGGATCGCCATCGTCGGCGCGATCGGCAAGACGATCGCTTCTTGGGTGTTCTATGTTTTGGGCGATAAGTTCGAAGATATCGTCGTAGTCAGATTCGGAAAATTCGTCGGTATCAATCACAAGGATGTGGAGAATCTCGGCAAGCGATTCAATGGGGGATGGGGAGATGAGGTCGCGCTTTTCGTTTTGCGATCCATCCCGATTTTCCCGAGCGTTTCCGTTTCGATCGTCTGCGGCATTATCCGCCTCAATATGAGAACCTTCATCAGCGCGACGTTTTTGGGTACTATCGTGAAAAACCTCATCTATCTCTATGTCGGCTATGGCGGGATGCGGGCCGTCGGTTTTTTTGTGCGCAAAATACACAATGCTCACTTTTGGATCGGCGCGGTATTCGTGATCGTTTCCGTCGGCCTCATCTATTGGCTGGTGCGGAAAAAGAAACAGGAGAGGGAGTAGGCCGTATTATTCCAGCCCGCCATCTTCCTCTGTGCTCATGCCGCCTTTTTTTACCTTAAGACTCGTGCTTTCCTTATCGATAATCTTCGAGGCCGAGTCTATTTCTTTTTGCATGTCCTTCGGGAAAGAGGCGAGCGTCCTTTTGAGCGCGGTCGGGTCGAGCTTCAGGACGCTTTCCCATTTTTCCATCGGCTCAAGGAAAGAGCGGATTTTCTCCGGATCATATTTGTAGGAAATGCGTTTGGCTCGTTCGACGATGCCATCGCCGCCGAAGACGCGCTCCACATCCTCTTGGTCCATATAGTTCATGATGGTTTCCTGGAGCTTCATGACACGCAGCTTTTGCAGCGTCAACTCGCGTTTAGTGGCGATATAGTCCTCGATGGCCCGATTGATTTCGGTGGAATCGATCTTGCGTTCTTCCTTGAACTTGTGCTTCCACATCGGACAGACTTTCTGAAAACCGCACCAATCGCATAGTGGTGAGACATGCGCGTCAAACTCCCCGGCTTCGATGAGGCCGATGACTTCAAGGAACAGATTGTCCACTTCCTGCAGGTCCTCGAGCGTGCGTGTGGAGGAAAGCTTGACCCCGTGTTTGAGGAAATACAGGCTTACGGTGATATTGGCTATATTCTCCACTTCCTTGGGATAACGGGTAAGGAAGGCCTTAAGATAGATGGAGAGCTGCAGGTTATTATCGACGAAATCCTGCGACGGCATTTTTTTGGAAGTTTTGTAATCGATAATTTCATAGCCGTCCTCGGTCTTGTCGATGCGGTCGATGATGCCGCGGATGGTGTGCGTTTCTCTCGGGTGCAGGGGATCGGAAATCTCGAGCGAGAAATTGCTTTCGAGTGCGACGATGGTAGCTTCGCGAGGGTCATTGGAACGGTAGTATTTCTGTATCATCTCGATACCCTGTGAGAAGGCGGCACGTTCCTCGAGTTCGTTTTCCCAGATCTCGCTATTCCATCCGCGCGAAAAATGATCGAGAGCCTGCTCGATAGTGGGCGGGATCAGGGCCGGGTCGTAGATGAATTTCATCGTACTGTGCACCAGCGTCCCGAAGACAGCCTCTTTGGATTTTGGTTCTTTGAGCTTGTCTATTTCCTTGTACCGGTATTTAAGCGGGCAGTTGCGATAGGTCTCGAGCGAGGAGTAGGATATGCGCATACGGGTGGTATCACAAGGGTTTATACCTTATTGTACCCTAAGAAGGACAAAAAAAGAACCCTCCCTGACACAGCCTTGTGCGCGCGGGAGGGTTTTTACTGTATGGGCTTTGCATGGTTTGCAAAGCGCTTTGATAAGACTATGCGATCAGCGTCCATGTCGGTGTGGAAAATTTCGGCTGATCGATGGCTATGAGTCTATGATATGACTCATGAGAATTTACACTAGGATAGCACACTGGAGGATAGACCTCGTTGATAAGAGCGTGTCCATCTCTACGTCCGCAGAACCTCACTGCTTCCCATATCGCTATTTTGAACGAAATTTCCATGGGATGAGCCGACGTTTTGATTGCCTTGGCTATGACGATCAAGTCCTTAAGATGCAGGATTTTGATCGAAACAAGCTTTTCCAATAAGATATAACCATAGTTATGGTTACTTGCGAAAAACGCGATATCTCGAACGAATCCATAATCCAGAGATCTGAAATCGGTCGTATCGGCCACCGCGTACCAGTAAGACAGATCATTGCTTTTACTCAGCATGCCTGTTGCGATAGCGATGAATTCGGTTGCCAACGGCTCCCATTTCGCATCATTATACGCGGCCCCGATATGCCGTATTTTTTTGACCAACTTATCGATGACACCAAGATTGGCACCTGAAAGTTTCTTGAGCACTTCTTTGAAATGCTCGTAATAGAAGCTATCCAAAGACAAGATCTTGTCGACCAGCAGGGCCCCGTTCTTGTGGCTCTGTACCATCTCGATCAGGTGTATGAGCAGGATATGTTCCTGCGCCTTATCTTTCCAACCGAAATGGTCGATGACTTCTTGCCAGCTTTCTTCTGTCAATTCGTCGATATGCAACAGAATACTTACGGCTTCGATCACATCGTTTTTTAATTGTAGGGAGAGTTTCAGCTGTTCCAGAAACTCGCTACGGTTTTCAGTACTTTTTTCTAAGGCGACTGAAGACCCTTGTATTGTTGTCATGACACATCTCCTGTAAGCTGTGTGTTTGTTAAGGGTATCTTATCCCCTGGAGATGGCGAAATATTTACACCATCTTTAAGATTAGCTCGAGTATACTCCTTTGGCAGACATTGTCAAGAGGGTTTTGTCAAGAGCTTTGTGGAGCCGAAATCAGTTATGCGGATAGTTTTACCAGCAGCGCGCTCGCATCATCGGTTTTGCCTCGGTCACCGTCTTGTATCGCGCGGGCCCTCTGACAGAGCGCATCGCTCTGTTCCTGAGGAGTCTCATGTTCTGCAAGGATATGCTCCATTTCGGAGGTACGCAGTTTTTCGCCCGTACCGTGCACGCCGTCCGTACATAGAAGTAGCGATTCATTTCCTTGAAGCCGCTTGGTTATGATATCTGGCATGACGCGACCATCTTCGCTACGGCCGTGTCCGAGCATCTGATTGACCATACTGCTGTTTGAGAAGACCGTTTGGATCATTTCGTCATCAAAAGAAAGTCCTGCCTGATGTAATCTCTGTGTGAAATCCGCCACGTTTTCGGAATCGGCCAAGAGACTCTGGAGTTTTCGTGCCACATCCCGATCGCCGTCGGCCAATTTGAGCAGCTGACCGTCTTCGAGGGTGAGGCAGTCGAGTCTTCCGTTTGCGTAGAGGGCGACCATGCTATCGCCGACGCTTCCGGTGACAAGGGTTTTCGTTCCGTTTTCCGCGGTGTGGATGATCGAAAGCACGACGGTCGTCCCGATACGCATTTTTTGGATCGCTTCTTCGGAAAGGATTTCGCCATGCTGTGCCGCTTCTTGTTTTTGCGTTTCGATGCGCGATGTATTGTAGGCGATTATCCATGCGTCCGCGCTTGCGATGGCGTTTCGTATGGCATGCTCGACCTCTTCCAGTGTCGGGGACGATTTTGTGAAAAGTTCCCTGTGAATCGTACGATGAACAACCTTGAGTGCGGCCGCCGCGGCGATATCTCCGCCTTCATGTCCGCCCATACCGTCCAAGACGACATAGGCATCGGGGCCGATCTGCGCGATCCTATCCTCGTTGAGCTTCGGGTGATCTTCGCTTGCAAACGAGCTTATGCCGACAAAAGCAGGGTCGTGCTCGAATGCCGGCGTATCGAATAGTCGCGATTCGGAAGCTAACATGCCTTCCGGGTGCTGCCTGCGGAGTTCGTCTTGCCGCGCATCAATGGTATCATCGACCTGAAGCGTCTCTTGTTCCAGTGCGTCAATCTCTTGTTCGAAAGCGATGATATTTTGCAGTTCCTTGTCCGCGTCGACCGTTTTGAAAAGGGCCTCATTGTAGAGCACGGAGTTCCTGTGTATATAGGCACCGATCAATCGGGAGTTGAGGTCCGATCGTTTCTGCGCCACTTGCTGCTGTTCCTTTGTTTCGTAAACGCGCAGGATGCGGGCGATATATTGAAGCTTGTCCGCCGCCCGGATGACGCGCTTGCGCAAGGTGAGTATATCCGAGGGCTCTTTTTCGGCTTTTTCAGTCAGGGCCTCCTTCGTCTCCTTCGGAGGAAGGGTGCTTTGGGGCTCGAAGGCGTGCTCCAGCATGGAATGTGTTCGCATAGAGGCGTGTGCTTAAAGGAGATTACATCGGATATGAAATTGATGCGCGCATGAAAGCTCTATATGCGCCATTATACCACAGTTCGGAAAACGTTTTTGAAAAATTAAAAACCTGCTAAGCAGTGAATGCTTTCGCAGGTTTTAATGCGGCGACGGTTATCGCCGATACACGCTGATTTTTTTAAATGGGTTCGGCTTCCATTGGGTGGAATTGTTCCCTTGGTGCTCTGAGATTTGTAACAACTTCATCAACCATTTCTTTCGGATGCTGGAATTGATTTCCGATCTCGAGAACCTTCGATACCAGAAGTTCCACGAGCGTCGGATGAATGTATGTGCAGTCTATAGAGATCATCTCTATATCACTGTGGTGCAGTACATTGCAATCCAGCATTGCTTGGATAAAGATATGACCATGTTTATGGTCGTACACTTTTATCACGATGGCCCGAATGAGTCCGGGATGGAGTTGTTTTAAGCGTTCCCATCTGATTCTGTCGGCCGTATCTCGCCACGCTTTGATATCTTCCGTGCAGTCGTTGTTATGAGCAAGGCAGGCTGCTATCTCGTGCGCAACTATGCCGGGATAGAGTCTGCTGTCTATATTCTCATGTTCGGACGAATGCCCTTTGTTGTTATGCAGTGGATTTTTCATGACATCCCTCCTTTTATAGTAGATGTATTTGTGAGTGAACTATCTCTTATCGATGAAGGAATGCTCCATCCCAAGAATTAGCTCGATTATACTCCGTTTTTTGCGATTTGTCAATGATTCTCGGTACACAAGAGAGGAATCAAGGCTCTAATGAAGCACACTACGACAAAAAGAGTGGAAAGAAACAAGAGATGTTTCGGGTAAAAAAATCCCCTCACGAAGTATTGCATGTGAGGGGTAGAGGTGGCGTTTTTGAGGAGCGAGTATTGCCGTCAGCCTTGTTTGGGGACGGTGATCTTTATCACTACATCTCCATGAGTGAGGACGATGGTGTGAGCACTGTCATTTTCAGATATTTCGCCGGTATTATCGATCGGTATCAGCCAGGATAGACCGGTACTTTGCCATGCTATGGTCGTGCTGCGAACCGTAATTGCACCAAAGCGTGTCGATGGAGCATTTTCCCTTGTATCGGGCTGCTCATCGGGAATATCGATCCTGAGCCAGCCTATAGGAGCGTCTTGATTGATGGAAAATATTTCAAAGACGACGCGATCCTTTCCTTGGAGCAGCGTGACAATTTGTTTGACCAGCTGATCATGTTTCTCGCGGTAGTCTTTCGGTAGGTTTACGGGAAGGTCTATGTCGGGAAGGTCCATGTGTTGCTCCTGTGTAAATTGTGAAGGTGGGAGGATATCTTTCAGAGAGAGGTGTTTCCTTGAAACGAAGGCAGATTTCTGCTATGCTCAATGGAAGAATCATAGTATCGTGTATATATGGAAATGTCAACACCCCGCAGCAACCCTTTCACTCTCAGAAGTTCGTATCAGCCAGCAGGGGACCAACCGCAGGCGATCGAAGCGCTGGTTTCGGGTATTCGGGGCGGCATGAAAAAACAGACCCTCTTGGGAGCCACGGGTACAGGGAAAAGTGTAACTGGTGCCACGCCTGTGTTGATAAGAAGGAATGGCAAGGTGTCATGTGTAAGTATAGGAAGTCTTATAGACGAACTCCTGAGTATCTTTCCGGGAAAAATAAAAAATATTGATGATACGGAGTTGCTTGAAGTGAATGATTTACCTTCGCGATACCGAGAGTATGAGGCATATAGTATCGATTCTCAGACAAAAATGGTTTCATGGAAGCCTATAAATCAATTCACACGACATGCGTCACCCAAAGAGCTTTCTGTCATAAGGACAAGCTGTGGAAGGGAAGTAACAGTGACTCAGGATCACAATTTTTATGTGGTGCGCAAAGGGAAAACAGTTCTTTGTTCAACCGATGAATTACGAGTGGGCGATTTTTTACCTGTCCCATTGAGTTTGGATGAACCGAGAAAAACGTTACAGTCGATATCTTTAGCGGATGATGTTGCGGATGTTGGTTTGAAATTGTTTGTTCGTATGCCGAATTTTGCCTCTGCTTGGGCGGAGCATAAAGAGCTATTGCAGTCGATTTTGCCATATCAAAAAGCCTATCGGATTCTGCATGATCAAGAGAGAGTGTCTTTTTCGCTGTATAAAAAAATTATTACAGCAGTCCCGATGCTCTCTCAACAGGCTGTTTTTGGGGTGGTAAGCCGGGGATATGAACATACGCTTGAAATTCCGGTTACCGAGGAATTGATGAGGCTTATCGGTTACTATATAGCCGAAGGACATGGAGCGGACGGTTTTTTTATGTTCTCATCCGGAGATCGAGAGGCTGTTGATGACTTTTCTTCCATTTGCGTCCATCTTGGGTTGCGGTATCGTTTACGTCCGGGAACGTATGACTACCAGGTCTCTTCTACGGTATGGACGGAGTGGCTTAAATATTGGTGCGGTAACACCTCCCGAATGAAGCGGCTTCCTTCGTTCTGGGCGCAGTTATCGAATAACCATCTCAGGCATATTTTGAAGGCGTATTTCTCGGGAGATGGCGGGATCGATAGCGGCGCTATCACCTGTGTAACGGTAAGCAAGGGATTGGCATCGGATCTTCTCTATGCCCTGTCGCGTTTTGGAATTGTGGCAAGGATGAAAAAAAGGAGTGTTAAGATTCCGAATCAGGATAACCGAACCGATTGCTGGAAAGTCTTTATCTCTGGGAAAGAATATCTGGAGATTTTTCAGGAAAATATAGGTTTTTCAATTACAAGAAAAAATGACTCTTTGAGGGCGACGATAGCACCTTTTGGTAACACGAATGTCAATCTTATCCCTATCGATGGGAAGCAGATTAAGGATATAAGGCAGAAACTAGGCCTATGGCAGAAAGATTTTATTTCTGGACGATCTCATATGGGTTTGATTGAGAGTGGCAAAAGGCTGCCTTCCAGAAATTGTTTCGAGGGAATCATAAAAACTTTATTTAAAGCAGCGAAAAAAATCGGTTTAGCAGATGTTTCCGCTATCGAAAAACAGGCGTATCTTTTGAACTCATATTGGACGCCTATCGAAAAAATAGAAATGATTTCAGGCGAAAAATATGTGTATGATTTTTCAATCGATCAGAATGAAACTTTTTTAGCTGGGTTCGGAGGGATATTCGTTCACAATACCTTCACTATGGCTCAGGTCATACAAAATATCCAACAGCCGACCCTCGTTATAGCGCATAACAAGACCTTGGCGGCCCAGCTCGCGCAGGAGTTTCAGGAATTTTTTCCCGATAATGCCGTCCACTATTTCGTCTCCTATTATGACTACTATCAACCAGAGGCATATATGCCCATCACGGATACGTATATCGAAAAGGATGCACAGATCAACGAGGAGATCGACCGGTTGCGCCATGCCTCGACCCAGTCGCTGCTAACGCGTCGCGATGTGATTATCGTGGCATCGGTGTCGTGCATCTACGGTTTGGGAAGCCCGGAGGAGTATCAGAAGGAGCATGTTATCCTGAAGAAGGGCGACCGGATTTTGCGTCCGGAATTTTTGCGCCGCTTGATCGGGATTTTCTTCGAGCGCACTAATGCGGATTTGACGCCTGGAACTTTTCGCAGCCTGGGCAATCGGGTGGACATCATGCCGGTGCAGGAGCGCGTGATGTATTCGTTGGATATCTCGGGTGGCGAGGTGCGCTCCATCACCGGTATCGATCCGGTATCGCAGAAGATTACAGGCGAGATGGATTCGATGTTCCTGTTTCCGGCCAAGCACTTCGTGTCGGACAAGGAACAGCAACTACGTGCGCTGCAGACGATACGCGCGGAATTGGAGGAGCAGCTTGCGGAACTCAATAAACAGGGAAAGCTTTTGGAAGCGGATCGCCTGAAGCGGCGGACGCAGTATGATCTGGCGATGATAGAGGAAATCGGCTATTGCAGCGGTATCGAGAATTACTCGAGGCATTTTTCGGGCAAGAAACCCGGGGAGGCGCCGGACAGCCTGCTTGAATACTTCCCGAAAAAAGCGGATGGCGCGCCGGATTTTTTGACACTGATCGATGAATCGCACGTGACGCTGCCGCAGTTGCGCGCGATGTATGCGGGCGATCAGGCCCGCAAGGGAACGCTGATCGATTTCGGTTTCCGTCTGCCGAGCGCCTTGGATAATCGCCCGATGCGTTATGAGGAATTCGAGCAGCGGGTCGGTCAGACGATCTATGTGTCCGCGACGCCGAGCGTCTATGAGCGCGAGGTGAGCGAGCAGGTCGTGCAGCAGGTCATCCGGCCGACGGGACTGATCGATCCGGAAGTGACGGTGAGGCCCGTGCGTGAAGCAGGGAACTATCCCGGGCAGATCTGGCATTTTATCGGCGAGGCGAAGAAGGATATACAAAAAGGCGGGCGGGTGCTGGCGACGACTTTGACCAAAAAAATGGCCGAGGATCTGACGACGTATTTGAAAGAACAGAAAGTCAAGGCGGAATATCTGCACAGCGATGTCAAAACGATAGACCGCATCAGGATACTCACGTCGTTCCGCAAAGGGGAATTCGATTGCTTGGTGGGCGTGAATCTGTTGCGGGAAGGATTGGATCTGCCGGAGGTGACTTTCATCGGCATCTTGGATGCGGATAAGGAGGGATTTTTGCGATCGGAAACGTCGCTCATCCAGATCATCGGGCGGGCGGCGCGCAATGTTTTCGGCCGGGTCAATGTCTATGCGGACACGATGACCGGGTCTTTGGAGCGTGCGATAAGCGAGACCGATCGTCGGCGTGCCATCCAGATCGCGTATAATGAGGCGCATGGCATCACCCCTCAGACCATCAGCAAGAAAATCCACGATATCACCGAGGCCTTCGAGAGCGAGCATCAGAAGGCGGTGTCGGCGAATATCCTGATCGACGAGCAGGTGTTTGTGAAGAATCCAGAGAAGCTGATCAAGCTCAAGGAAAAGCAGATGAAACTCGCCGTGAAGGAGCTGGATTTCGAGACAGCCGCCATTTTGCGCGACGAAATCATCATCCTGAAAGAGAAATTCGAGCTTATGTGATATACTACCTCTGTAACCTGTGGCTCATAAACACTAATCAAAATACGATATGTCTCAAAAGCAAAAAGTGCTTGGGGTTGCGGCCGCGCTTGTCATCGTGTTGGCGCTCGCATTCCTGTACAACCAGTTTTCTTCGGTAGGAAATACTCCGTCCGGATTGTCTGTCGGAACAACGAAAAACACCGCCTCTGGTGTCAGCACGCGGGAACTTGCGCCGGCAGCAACGATTCCTGCAACACCGGACGCGACCGTGGATGCCATCATCGACGAGGTATCATTCGATGACCAGGCATTGCAAGACGATGTGACGAGCGAGAAGGAGGCTATCTCCGCAAGTGGGACAGAAATTAATAACCTGAGCCAAACATATGATGAAAATCAACTCTAAGAAAAGCATCGTTTTCGTATTGAGCCTTTCTATCCTGCAATCCGTCGTCCTCTCGCCGATCGCGTATGCGGTGGAAGCGGAAACCGTCGATGCGGATGCTCGAGCGCTTCGCATGAAGGAAATCCAGGAAGCCAGAGATGCCCGCATGGAGGGTCGCAAGGCGACTGTGGAAGCCTTCAAGGAAGAGCGTAAGGCCAATATGGAAGAGCGCAAGACCGAAAGGCAGGCCGCTTCATGCGAGCGTATGACCACGATGCGAAACGATCATTTCGAGAAACTTTCCGAGAAAAAGGAGATATTCGCGCAGAATCGCGAAGACAAGATGGGTATCTTCGAGGAGAAGCGAGGCAATCACGATGCCAAATTGAACAATGACCGCATCAAGCAGGACGAGCGCCGCAATGAGATGTATATGAAGCTTGAGGAACTCGCGAAAACGGACGCGCAGAAAGCTGCCGTCGTGGCATTCCAAAAGACCGTGGATGAGGCGGTGACCGTTCGCCGCAATGCCGTAAGCGATGCTATCGATTCGTTCCGCGACGAGGTGGATAAGCTCATCTCATCCAAGAAGATGAATGTCGAGGGCGCCGTCGATACGTTCCAATCGACCGTTAAGGCCGCTCTTGAAAAGGCCAAGACCGATTGCGCCAACGGAACGGATCCGAAAACCGTCCGCGACACGCTCGCATCAAGCATCAAGGACGCCCGCGAGAAATTGCAGGAGAGCCGCAAGTCTTTCGAAGGACTCGGTGATTCCGTCCCAGCCTTGGCCGCCACCAAAAAAACCGCCATCGACAAGGCGATGACCGATTTCAAAGCCACCATGGAAAAAGCCCGCACAGACCTGAAAGCCGCCCTCAAACAGTAGGAGGGGATACCGGTGATTGAGAAATGCACGAGCAGAGCCCTTCTCCGGGGCTCTGTTTTGTATTGACAGGGATAGTTATTCCTGTTATTCTCAATTACGATCTTAAGAAACTTAGAGTATCCTATGCAAAATATCTCAAAGAGGCTTATTTTATCCATTGTATTCATACTCGCTGTGGTAATAGGTGGGTGGTTCTGGTATGCATCGAAGGCGCCTGTCCAGCAGCAAATAATGCCTACTGTGGTGGAAAATCAAGAGCAACGGGTGACTGAGAATCAGCCGCAAGAAACGGACGCGGATATTGTTGTTCGCAATCTCGATGTTTCGAAATGGAAAACATATCGCAATGAAGAATACGGGATTGAGTTTAAGTATCCGGAGGAGATGTTTGATGTAAGGATTGATGGCGCTAATGGTGCTGGTGTTATAAGCGGACCAGATGAATTAAGAATTTGGCTAACTCAAAAAGGGTACTCTATTGATGATGATGCTCATCAGTTTATTTTAACATTAAGCTTCTTGAAATCTTTGACAGAGTACTATGTCGAAAAAGATGGCACGTGTAAGTTTATTGATATTGCAGGAAAAAAAGGAAAGATTTGCGAACATAATGATTATAAGGAATTTCAGGGTACATTTAATCGGTATTTGTCTTTTGTTGACAGCGGTGACTGTTCAGGAAAATTTATCGTTCGATTTGATGAAAAAAAATTAGAAGCTGGTGATTTCGAAAGTGCGATCAGCATTGATTGTAGTAATGATTTTGGTGTAAATAGTGTTTACCAGCTAATGTATCAATCTATTCATTTTTTTCCGCCAACCACGCCTGGAGAGTAAATCTCTCCAGAGATTTTTTCAGTTATCTGGAAGAATCTCGGAGTGATGTACGAAAGAAAATGTTTCGTCATTATTTTGTTATGCGGTGAAGGTGATTCACATAAACGTGAATCGAGTTTTGTTCTTTGACAATGAGGTAAAGAAAATGAAACGATCTATTGATGTTTCAAGAGTATTGCTGTGGTTGAGTATGTTTTTTACGACGTTTTCTTATGCAGAAAATCCAGTGATGGATGTACAATTACCATTTTATGATGGGATGGCGTATAGATGTAACCAGAATAGTCATAGTGCGCCTACTCACAATGATCAGTATTCAGAATTTGATGTCGATTTTGGCCTCTCAAATGGTTCTATTGTGGTTGCTGCTACTGATGGTGTTATGCATCATGAAAAGTCGGTTAAAGATGGCAATTTCACTGCCTTTGGTCGATATGCAAAAGTGGATGCCGGGAACGGTTATTTTACCTTGTACGGGCATCTTAGTTGGTATATTGCCGGCGAAGGTGAAAGAGTGTTTGCTGGGCAACCAATCGCTTATTCTGGAAATACTGGTTTATCGATAGGTAATGGAGGAGGATATCACTTGCATTTTGGGGTGCACAGTGGCCCCGGATCAGGCGTATCGCATGCAATGAATGTGTATGGTTTGGATATAGATACTAACTCGTTGAGATATTTTTCCACCGATGCGCCTTCAGAATTTGTGTGTGACGTTAACAGTGGGCATTTCTACGAGTCTAACCCCATCGGTAAATCATTCTCAGATTTTTCCTGTAGGTTGCTTGCAGACAATCAAGGCGTGCTGTGTTGGACAAATAATCCGACGACTTGTGAAGATGGCAGTAATCATGTTCGGTATTACAAAAATACCGAAGGTTTGTTTAAAACGGAAACCGGTTCTAGTGTTTGGACATGGTGTTCGCAAGATACGGGGCAATCCAAGAACATCTTGACGTATCTTGAAGGCGGTTATGGCATAGGCGGCGCCGGTCCTGGAGGTTCAACCGAAGCGACCGAACTGGCAGCTCCTAACCTTCCCGACTTCGCTGTCGATAAAGTCTGGTTCACGACTCCTTGGCAGACGGAAACCTACCGATACGGCAGGCCTGAAACCATGAAGATGTATGCGCAGTTCGCAAACATCGGGTCATCCGATTGCAGCGGAACGATAGAGGTTCATTTCTATCTGTCCAAGGGCTACAAGGAAGATGATCATACTCAGTGGAAACGCGTCGGAACCGATCAGATCCAATGTGATAACCTCAAATCCGGCATGACGAAATCCGAAGAAGAAGGTATCGAGCTTTGGATAGATACGGATCCGGGTATTTCAAACATCGTCGCTTGCATCGATCATCTCTATGATGATCATAATGACGGCGGCGCGTTCCCCGAAGAGCATGAATCGAATAATTGCTCGACGGAAGCGGTCTTCGAAGTTACGGCGGATGGGCAGGTGGTCAATCGGCCGGATATCGATTACGTCGCGCATTCCTTCAGCTTTTTGCAAGCCCCGACCTATGCGGGAGACCCAGCACGGTTTAGGGGATACATACAGAATATCGGACTGAATATCTCGCAAGTGGGAATCAGGAGCAGCTATAGTGTCGAGTGTCCCGGAACAGGCAGGGTCTATCTGACCGATGACGGAACCAGCGCTGCTGAATTGACTCCCAGCGTGAGCAATATGGAACAGATCGATAATCCGGTGACGATGCCCAATGCAACGGGCTCGTGTACGGCCTATCTTTGTGCGGATTATCAGAATGCATGGACTGAAACCAATGAAGCCAACAATTGTGCGGCTTTTTCTTTTACTCTCTATCCAAGACCGAAACCCATCTTGAATATTGTTGGATTTCAAGATGAAGTTGGGTGCTGTACCACCAATCTCGGCAGTCGCATCAAACCCGATGTGTGGATTCAAAACACTGGATCAGCTGCTCCTTCTGGACAAGTAGTGACGATGTATCAGATAAGCAGTCCTGTGGCGACCGGTGGTGCGTGGTGGACTATCGGGTATGGAGCCAGTCAACCGAGTGAGCTTCCTCCGGGAACCACGGATGAAGACTATATGGATGGTGGCGGGTGGCAGATTCCTATCAACAATGCGTGGAAGAATCAGTGGCATACGGTGCGGGCTTGCGTCAATAGGGATGGTGGTTCCCCGACTTGCGGCGGCAATGATTCGATCGCGACGTATACGCGGTTCAGCAAGAAATAGCCGGATGAATGAAGAATGATTCTGAAAAATCCGTAAGGAAGTCAATGACGGAAAACGGGAAACGAGACGGTCTTTATTGTAATGATAAGGCCGTTTTTTCATATATGCGTATTTTGAGGATAGGCTTCTTGAAATCTTGGGATACCCTCCTGTTGCCCATCGCCCTGTACAAAAGCCTGGTTTCCTGATACAGTACACTATAACCAATTTGTTGGAGCTTGCTGAAAGTCCCATGCCTGCGGCTTGAAATGGGGTTTTAAGGAGGTTCTTGTGAAACCGTATGAAGGGACATAATATCTATCCGTCGGTCATTTTGCCCGTGCACAGGCACTTACAGTATGAAGAATACACCTGCGGGCCGGCATCGCTGCGGATTATCGTGGAGACGCTCAACGGGCGCGACAAACTGCCGAGCGAGTTGGAAATCGCGAAGCTGTGCGGAACCAATCCCAAGACGGGTACCGATCCGGACAGGATGGTGAGCGCGCTTGAGAGCCTGGGCGTGGAGCATGTTGTCCAAGAACAGGCCACCCTGCAGACGATCGAGGAATGCATCCGTCGTTTCCAGTTGTGTCTGGTGGATTTTCAGGCGCACGATGACGGATCCAAGGACGGCCACTACTCGGTCGTCTTCGGTTTCGACGAAACGCATTTTTTTATCGCGGATCCGTATAAGAAGAAGGGTATGCGTAATAAAGAATGGGGTTTCCGCAGGATACGCAAGGATCTGTTCGAGCAGCGCTGGCATGCTCGGCATATCGACGGGGTGCGAGTCGTTCACTGGATGGTCGCTGTCCCGTTTGTGAGGTAGCATGGGGGTATATTTTGTTGGATGATACGAACGGTTATGGGGAATGCTCAAACGATCATGAAACGAATCTGGCGTATAACGCTCCGCTTCGCCTTGGAAACAACCTATGTTGTTAGTCTTTTCGCTTTTGGCGCGGTACTCGCTTTTGCGGGTATTTATGTGTTCGGTACCCAAGATGCCAAGACCTTGCCGACTATTCCGCTTGAGCAGACGTCGATTTTGTATGATCGGACGGGTACGCATGTGCTGTATCAGCTGCACGGCGAGGAGAATCGCAAGGTGATGCCGCATGATCAGATTTCCGATGCGATGCGCAAGGCGACGATCGCGGCGGAGGACAGCAATTTCTATGCGCATCACGGCGTCGATTTCACCTCGATAGTACGGGCGCTCATCGCGGATATAGAGGCGGGAAAAATCGAGCAAGGGGGATCGACCATCACTCAGCAGCTGGCGCGCAATGCGTTCTTCGGTCGGGAGCGCACCGTGAAGCGCAAGATCTTGGAAACCGTGATGGCCATCAAGATAGAGAATACCTTTTCCAAGGATGAGATTTTGGATATGTATCTCAATCGTGTGCCCTATGGCGCCAATGCCTATGGTGTGGGCACGGCCGCGGAAGTATACTTCGGCAAGGAAGCGAAGGATTTGACACTGGACGAAGCCGCTCTTCTGGCATCGCTCACCAAGGCACCGAGCCTGTATTCGCCCTATGTTGCCAAACGCTCCCACACAATAAACGCTCGTGACCGTATATTGGCGCGGATGTATGCGCTCGGACTCATCACGGATGTGCAGTTCAAGCAGTCCATCACCATCGATACCGGCGCCAAGATTGTTCCCTTGACCCATGCGATAGTCGCACCGCATTTCGTGTTCTATGTTATTGAGCAATTGGAGAAAGAATACGGGCGATTGGCTTTGGAGACGGGCGGTTGGAAAATATATACCACGCTCGATTGGGAGATGCAGAAGCAGGCCGAGTGGGCTGTGCGCGAAGGGGCCAAAAAAAATATGTCGCGCGATGCTACAAATGCTGCGCTCACGGCCGTCGATCCCAGAACCGGGGAGATATTGGCCATGGTGGGGAGCAAGGATTTCTATGACGCTTCTATCGACGGCGAGGTGAATGTGACGACGCGCCTTCGCCAGCCGGGAAGTTCCTTCAAGCCGATCGCCTATGCGACGGCGTTTTCCAAAGGATTCCAGCCAGAGACGATTCTCACCGATAAGCGGATCAATTTCGGGCCGGACGGATCGGGCAAAGACTATATTCCCGATAACTACGACGGGCGTTTTCATGGCGTCCTTTCGATGCGTCAGACACTCTCGCAGTCGCTCAATATCCCGGCTGTGCAGACCCTCTATCTGGCCGGTGTCCAGCAGACCATCGACATGGCGCATAAGCTTGGCATCACCACGCTGAATGAAACCAATCGCTATGGATTGGCGCTGGTGCTGGGCGGGGGAGAGGTGAAACTTTTGGATATGACCGCAGCTTTCGGCGTGTTCGCGCGCGAGGGCATGCGGGCGCCGGTGCACGGGGTGGTGAATATCATCGATCAGGGCGGGAAGCATATCGATGACGACGCGGCCGAAAAACCCGTGTCGGTGCTCGATCCGGAAGTAGCACGGAAGATAAACTCCATTCTTTCGGATAATGCGGCGCGCGCCCCGATATTCGGAAGCCATAGCCCGCTCATCTTGCCCGATCGGCCGGTGGCTGCCAAGACCGGCACGACGCAGGATTTCCGCGACGCGTGGACGATCGGCTACACGCCATCGCTTGCGGTCGGTGTGTGGGCAGGCAATAACGACAACCACGCGATGGCCGCCGGTTCCGACGGCGTCTTCGTGGCGGCGCCGATTTGGAATGATTTCATGAAGATCGCCCTCAAAGACAAACCCGTCGAAAATTTCAGTGCCTATACGCCCGTTACTTCCGACAAGCCGCTTCTTACCGGCAACCGCGATGGCGAGGGGGGAGAAGTGAAGTATTACGATATCAAGAGCGGCAAGGAATTGTCGGAAAAGAAAGCGAAGAAGAAAAAATCCTCTAAAGTCCGCGTTTCCATCAAGAACCCTGCCCATAGCATTTTGTATTACGTGAATAAGAACGATCCACTCGGACAAACTCCGCCAGATTTTACCGACCCTATGTTTTCGCGGTGGGAGGATGCGTCCGAGGTGTCGTATGGCGGCGATGAGGGTAGTGCCACCGCCTCTGTTGCGGTAAGCGATGCGATCGATGAAATTTTCATTTCCGCGAGCGAGTATTACGGAGAATAGAGGGGGCGGTGTGCGATGGATGCGGCGCTTGCCAAGGCGCGGCACGTGGTATACCGTAAAGCATAGGAAAAAAGACCGAATGAAACCATTATCCGATAATACGACACCTATGAAATACTCCTCCCTCATGCAGTACAAGCTCGCAATCCTTTTTGCGATGCTTTCGGTTGCCTTCTGTTTCCAGGGCGTTTCGCCGGCCTATGCCGCAGCGAGCGGTCTTGAAAAGCAGCTCAAGTCAGGGAAAAAGGACATCCATTTCGCGAATGCATCTTCAGGAGATATACGGATACGGAAAAACGTGTCGGTGACGGGGGATAATTCTAAAGCGGTCATCAACGGCGACGTAAGGATGGAAAACGGATCGACGCTTCGCAATGTGACGGTCGATGCCAAGGTGGTTGGCATAAGCGTTACCAGGGGGGCGAGCGTCACACTTATCAATGTGACGATCAAGGGCGCTTCCGATGCAGGTATCATGACGCAGTCCGGCGGGGGCACGCTCACCATCAAGGATTCGCGCATCACCAAGAACCGGAAGGGAATGTATATCCATCCCGGGAAAAGTTTGGCGATCACCAACAATGACATCACTAATAACAAAGAAGAGGGGATCGATATCCGTAACAATGTGTCGGGCACCATCGCGAATAACCGCATTTCCAACAATAAGGAAAGCGGTCTGGAAATCGTCGTCAACGGATCCTCACTCTCAGTCTCCCGCAACACTCTCGTTGGCAATACGGCCAGTGGACTTTCGTTGCAATCCTATCCCAAGACATCCAAAAGCGGAAACGTTACAGTTTCTGGGAACACCCTCGCATCGAACAAGAAATTCGGCGTTTCCTGCGGTTCGCCGAGCGGCGGCAAAAAGCCGGCAGGATTCTTTTCGAACTCCATCCATTTCGCCGGGAACAGCTTCGAGGGAGGCAATAGCGGTGGCAATATCCAAAAAGTATGCGGGGTGGGAAAGTAGCAGGATGATGGTCATAAAACCTTTGCAGAAGCGATACAAATCCCACTTTTCAGAAAGTGGGATTTTATTGTACCCATGTTGCGTAGATTTTAGATGTGGATCATTTTTTGAGGCATATGGAAAGCTGAAGGGTAGCGCTTGTGTCGGTTTCGGTATTTTTTCATCATCATAGATAGTGACTGTCACGGTACTTTAAGTCAGATTATTTCGCTTATGGTTCGACAACGTACGCTCATAATCGGTATGTTTTTGATTTTCGGATTGCTTGTTTTTGGCGCGATTAAATTCATCGTCGAACCTGCAGGGAGTCTTTCTGTCGATACCCAGTCCTTGCGGACGCAATCCGATGCTGCGTCGAAGTTGGTGTATGAAGATATAGACAACCTGAAGCACAAGACGGTTATCAGGAACAGGATATTCACTGCCCGTCCAGACCTGCCGGTACCGACGAATCAATGGTATAGCTCGGTGGCGTTTGCGCAGACTTCCGAGCCGTTATTCGTGTATCCTTTGGCGGTGAAGATGAATGGCGATGGGTTCGGGGTGTCGTATCCGAAAGTTGTTTCGACTGCCGACACCGTTTTCGCGTCATATAATCCCGATTTGCGGGTTTCCTTCGAGAAAAACAATATGGATGCGCTTATCGCGTCCCATGACGACCTGTCTGTCGCCATCTCCCAGAAAAGCAAGGACGAAACCGTTTCGGAAATCCGCCTCACGCACGGATCACCCTATGTGTTCGCTTCTGTCTTGCCGAAAAAATCGTTCCGAATTCTCGCGGACGATTTTTCTCTCGTGGAAAAGGGAGACAACTTCGTGCTCTTCACCGTGCACGGGAAATTCTTCGCCCTCTTCTTTTCCCGTAATGAGGTAATGACAGCCGAACAGGACAAAAGAGGGATAGACGTTTTCGTTTCCGACCGTGGTGCGCGCTTTTCTATTGCCGTGTTACCTGATAGCAAGAGTCTTGATGTATTCAAAAAATACGCTTTCGATCCGATAGTTTCGACCGAGGCAAGCTTTGATGCGGACGGTAAGGCCATGAAGAGTCGCTTTGCAATCACCACGCAAAACAATGCCGAAACCCTCTTCGCCTTGCTCCCCAAGAGCACCCTCGCCTTTGATGCGGATATGAAACATCTCCAACCGATAGGGAAGTATCAGACGCTGCGGGGCGAGCAGACTCTGTATCAGGGCAAGTCCTTCGGATTTTCCCGGGATATGCCCGACCTTTTGTTGCAGCTCCCAGTGAGCTCCTTGTCGAGCGCCGAGCAGGAGCGGCTTCGCAGCCTTGTCAGGGATGATGTGTCAAACATTTCCATAACGGAAGAAGACACGTATTTCCTCGGGAAAAAATTGTTCGCCTTGGCGAATATCTTGGATATCGCGGAGCAGCTTGATATGGATTCCGAAAGCGCGGTGTTGCGGATGAAGATTCGATCCGAGCTTGAACTGTGGCGAAGCAATACGCTGGCGAAGGAATCGAAGAAAAAATACTTCTACTACGATTCTTTGGTCAAGGGTATCGTCGGTGAGACGGCCAGCTTCGGGTCGGAACTGTTCAATGATCACCATTTCCATTACGGATATTTCATCTATGCGGCCAGCGTCCTTGCCCGGTATGACAAGGAATATCTTGCCGACAACGAGCGTTTCATCAATCTTCTCGTGCAAGATATCGCCAATACGGATCGGAAGGACACGGCATTCCCCTACCTTCGTGGATTCGATGCCTATGAAGGCCATAGCTTCGCCTCCGGGCAGGGCCTGTTCGCGGACGGCAATAACCAGGAGTCGAGCTCGGAAGCGGTCAATGCCTGGTATGCATTGTATCTGTGGAGCGATGCGATAGGAAACAAGAAACTTGAGGAGATGGCTCGCTACCTGTATTCCGAGGAGTCGGCGAGCGCGATCAGGGATTGGCTCAATATCGATCGAAGTGATGCCCGGTTCGCTAATTTCAAGCATTCGTTCATCTCGTTGGTATGGGGCGGCAAGCTCGATGCGGCGACCTGGTTCAACGCTCGTCCCGAAGCCAGACTCGGCATCCAGCTGCTCCCGATAAGCCCGGGAAGCTTATACTTGGGTCAAGACACGAAGAGGGTGCAGGAAAATATGCTTTCGGAACCGGAGTTTCGAAATCCGACGATGTTCAAAGATTACCTAGCCATGTACAGCGCGTTCTATGATAGCGACGGAGCGCGACGGCAAATACAGTCCCTGAAGCCGGAGGATATAGACGGCGCCAATTCGAAGAGCTTCATGGAAGCGTGGCTGATGACATCGAAAAAATAAAAAGATTAAGATACTATGAATATGGAACTGCCATCGGGGCGTGAAAATACGCCGCCAACAAAAACGCCATGGCTCCAGTCGATGCTGATCGAGATACTCCTTGTGGCATGCATCGTTGCTGTCGGATGGTTCCTTATCGGGTATTATGCGAGTTATGAATTTTTGGCGACGGGATATCAGGATTGGATCTACCATGCCTTCCGTATCAGGGATATCGCACAGTACGGCATCGCCTCATGGGATCATGTATGGGGCAATGGCGTCAATCATTGGCGGGCGTTCCAGTATATCGAGCACATCCTCACGTTTTATGTGACTCGATGGACCGGGATTTCCATCACGCACGCAATGATGTGGGTATCGATCAGCGTGTTTATTGGCATCCGGATAAGCATGTATCTGGTGCTCCGATATCTGGGAATAAATCGTTTATTCAGTTTCTTTACAACTATTGTCTCCTATGCGACATCTCAACAGTGGACCGCTTTGAAAGAATATTCCATATACATCGGATTTATTGTCGTACCCTTTTACACGCTGCTCTGGATTGCGGCTCTCAAGAATATGCGATATATCTATGCGCTGGCTGCTGTGACAGGGGCATTGTGGTCGGTGCATCCTGTGATAGGATATAGCGCGTCGGGCATGTTCTTCGTGCTTGTGCTCGCGAATAATCTCAAAAAGGATATCTGGGCCTTCATGTTGGCGATGACCATTTTTTTGGTGAGCTCGATGCCGTTTACCATCCAGTACTTTTTTTCAGGGTACGGATTCAGTAACCCGTTTTATGTTACCCCTCAGTTTATGAGGATGTTGCTTGCTCCCGAATACTTCGGCCTGAGTCTTTTGTATTTCATTTTTCTCAGTCTGAGTTGGGCAGTGCTTATTTTTAAGTCAAACGAGTCCCCTCGGTGGGCAAAAATCCTTCTGATTTACTGCACTTTTTATCTTGTGTTCATTTATTTCGGATTGTTGGGATATTATCCGAGCTTTGTGAATAAATTCCAGTTTTCTCGAGCGATACCCTTTATAGCACTATTATCAGCTTTTTGTTTCGCTGCATTTTTACAAACCACGTTTCCTTACGTCAGATCCCGTATGCTGTACACGGTGTTTCTCGTGGTCATTGTCGTAAGCATAGCTCAATCAATCGAAATCGCATCGCAGTACTCCGGGCAGCCCGTGCAATCCATCCAAAATCCGGCGGTGATATATTTTTCCGATAAAGATATTCCGCAGGGAAGTATTTATGTTAAGGACGTTGCTGAGGCGAGTCACCTAGGAAAACCTGGATTGCGTTTCATAACATCATACAATCAGCATCTATTGCCCAATCCGTATCCTATGCGTTTCGATGGCCTCATGAAGACAGATATCTCGTATACGGGTGTAACGGAGCATCAGATAGAGATCATCAACGATTATTCGTTGGTTTTAGGAGTAGAGTATATCTTTATCCCGAAACTTTCTCCGCTTGTGGATGGATTGACCGTGGATAGGGAATCTTCTCCTGCCATGTTTGAAAAAGTGGACGAGGTGACCGCATCGGATGCTTATGCCGTTTTGCACAATAAGCAGCCGATAGCCTATGCGTATGCGTTCGAAAAGGATGACGAAAAACAACTGCTGCGCTTCGATAATCTGCCCAAGCCGACACTTCAGGCCACTTCATATATTCCGTGGGACGATGAGATCAGCCAGATGGCCAAGCTCATTCGCGATGGCAGCCTGAAACCCCTTCCGCTTGCTTTCGGGTGGCCCGACAAGCTTACGGTGGAAAGTTCGGAGCTGGCGTCATTTCGCAATCCCGACATGCTCGTCGCGCAGAGCTATGATCAGAACTGGGCCGTGAGCAATGCGCGCGATGTCCGTATCGAACCGACCAATCTGCGCTTCATGCACCTGATACTTCCGGATGATATGAGACCCTCGGAAATCGGCTTGGAAAACAATTGGCCGTGGTGGCACTGGCCGGTGCAGGGTCTTGGCATAGGCATGGTCTTGCTGACAACCATGGGCACTTGGTTGTCTGGCAGGTTGGGGAGGGAATCCGTCGTATCTTCACGATAATTTTATGAGCATGCATTTGAAACATCTCTTTACCGAGAAACATATCGCATCCTCCAAAGTGTTGAGCACCACGACGCTCTTCCTTCTTGCTGCGCCGCTCGTGATTCTCCTATACGGATCTTTCGTGTTCAATCCCGCCAATGCCGATAATATCTTGCTGTACTGCATTCAGGTGATTGCCGATGCTATTTCCATTTTGGCACTGCTTGGCCTGTGGGTGACGGTACTTTTGGATGTGGTCGTCGAGAGTCATCATCGCAGCCATCGTGTCGCCCCGAATGCTTTCCTGACCGAGCATATGCCGAGCATCGATGTGTTTATCACGACGGCCGGCGAGCCGATCGATATTATCCGAAAAACCGTGACCGCGGCGGTAGGTATGAAGTATCCGCACATAACATTCGTGCTCGATGATGGGCAATCCCTCGAAGTGAAGGCTTTGGCTGCCAATCTCGGTGCGGCGTATGTTTCACGAAGGGACCGCTCGCATGCCAAGGCGGGCAATGTGAACAGCGGTCTTCGGTACGGCAAGGGCGAATTTTTCGCTATTTTCGATGCGGATCAGGTGCCCAAACAGGATTTTATTATCAAACTCTTGCCCTATATGCACAATAAGAAACTGGCGATGGTGCAGTCGCCGCAGTACTTCGCCAACACGCATTCCTTCATCGCCGCCGGGACATCCCAGGCCCAGGAAGTGTTCTATAAATATGTCTGCCCGGCGAAAAACATTTCCAATTCAGCCTTCTGCGTCGGAACCAATATGATTTTCCGTCGGGCGGCTATCGATGAGATCGGTGGCATCGCACAGAACAACTCGGAGGATATTTGGACCTCATACCTTCTGCACGAGAAGGGCTGGCACACCTTGTTTGTCAACGAGGTGTTGGCGGTCGGTGAGGCTCCGGCAACCGTCATCTCGTACTTCAAGCAGCAACGGCGCTGGGCGAAAGGGGGCTTGGATATGCTCTTGACCACCAATCCGTTGCGCTCGAAGAAGCTCAATCTCGATCAGCGTCTTCAGTATTTCGTTTCCAATACGTATTTTCTGGTGGGCATTTCCATTCTGGCATACCTGCTGTTTCCCATCCTGTACCTGCTCTTCGGCATCAAGCCGCTCAATACGGACGAAGGTTTGGTATGGGCCCTTCACTACGTGCCGTATTTCGTCCTCTACTACATGCTTTCCTGGCTTTTTCTCGGGCGCCTGTATTTGGCGACGCTTTCCACGGCGGTGGCCAGCTTCTATCCGTATATACTCGCGCTCTTTTCGGTGGTCTTCGAAACGGAGCAAGAATGGGTGGCCACCACCTCGAAGAAAATTCAGAAAGACGCGTTCATGAAGTGGGTGTGGCCGCATGTGCTCCTCATTATGCTCGGGATATTGAGCCTTGCTGTGGGATGGTATGAGCCGAAAAACTTCTGGACGACGCTGTTTAATACCATATGGGTCGTTCTCAACACCTATCTTTTGTACCTGTTTTTGACAGGGGAGAAGAGGTTGTCGAGAGCCACTGTTCAGTTGGATAATTAAATAACCTATCGATACTATTATGCGATTCGAAAACACAAAACAATTTCTTATCAACGGACTTTATTTTACCGTCGTGCTCATCGTATCGCTGGGTATCGCGACGCAGGCATTGGCGCGGAAAGTGAATACGTATGAGATGACCAAGCAGCCTTTGTTTTTCTCGATAGAGAAAGAAAGGGTTGTGATCTCCAACTCGGTGACGGGGAGAGTGATCGAGGTGGCGGTCAGTACCGGCCAGCATGTCAAGAAGGGGGATCTGCTGGTGCGGTTGGCGGATGACAGTCTGGGACAGAGAATCAGTTCCCTACAATCGCTTGCGGAAGAGAATCTTTCTGCCAGAACGGAACTCGCCTTGCTCGAATCGAAAGCGGCGGATTATGAGATAAAGGCGCCGCGAGACGGCGTGGTATATCAGATCCATTCGGTGGAAGGGAGCTATCTGACGATGGATTCTCCGGTTATCGTGTTGTTCGCGGACAGCAATGTCAAGATTACCGGTACGGTCAATCAAAGCCAATATGCGGAGATACAGAAGAGCAAAGATCTGGACGTGTATAGCCCGCGCTTCGAGCAGATATACAAGATTTCATTCGAGGGTGTCGGCCGTGTGCAGCCGGCAACGAATTCCGAGGAGAGCCGGTATGAGGTGAAGTTCCGGTTCAGCGATGCCAATGAAGGCGCGGCCTTTATCGATGGAGAGGGGTTGGAGGTTATATCCAAGAATAAGGGCGATGACGCCACCCGGCCGTCGTTTCGCGTTGCCAAGCTCTGGAATAGCTTGATCTTGGGGAGATAGATCCATATCGTAGATTTAGAATAATTTTAGAAATATTTTATTCCCCGTGGTGTACAATAGGAGTGTCGATATATTTGGAAGTGCGCTTGGTTATTCCAGTGCGTTTGACAACGTGTGGCACGTGCATATAATACGGGTATGGGGCGCTAAAATGTTCGGATCATGGCAAAAAAACAAAAAATATTGCTGTGGGGTATCTGCAAGGAGAATATGAAAACAGACTCATCACGATGACGACGGTCGTCTTTCCGATGGGTCTGTTTTTCTATCGATGATACGCAGGATACTGCGGTACGGTTGATGGGGATACAGCGCAGGACAAGAGATCAGGAAAGGTTGCCTCAAGGGTCGATGCGGCAGCGAAGGAACAAAAGCAATACAAAGAATAAATCGTTAAATACAAACATATGTTAGGAATTCTACGAAGTCTGTTTATGGTCGCGGCCGCGGCCGCGGTTATCGGAGGGGGCACGTATTCGTATTTCAGCGCGTCGGATACGGCTGGAGGAACACTTTCGGCAGGAACGCTTTCGGTCGATCTGTTGAATCAGAACACTCCTGATCCGCTTTCGTTTCATGTAACGGGTATGGTTCCCGGCGGAACGACATTAGTCAATTTCGATGTGCAAAACGGAGGCACTGCCAATATCCCGGTGAATCTCCGCGGTTTGGCAACCGGCACGTGGGATATCAGTATCCCATCACCGGATCCGAACTTGATCAAAGTGACCCAGGTTGAGCGGTGGAATGGCAGCGCGTGGGAAGTGTTAGTCAACAGTCCATCCGGTATCACGGGTGTATTTTACTATTCTCCAACCGGTACCGATGCCGCTCTTTATACTATCGCTGCGGGAGATAAGGCCCAATTTCGTTTGACGGTGAAGCTGGATGAGGCTGCAGGAGACAAGTATCAGGGCAAGACATTCGATGCCATTCTCGCGGTTCAGACCAAGCAGGCAACGGCTCCGACATGGCCAGCGAGCGTGGATACCGGTTTCTAGTATTGTGGTTTTCTCTGCTGCCTCTTTTGACGATAAAGGGGCGGCTGGTCAAAAACATAACACCGGTCATTTCCTATGGCTGTCATACGCTCCATAATCAATTTCATCTGGTATGGCACAGCGACGCTTGCGCTCGTGGTCATGTTTATTGTCGGTGTCTCGATCTTTTCGCACAAAGCGAACATCTTCACGTTTACGGTTTTGTCCGGGTCGATGGAGCCGGCGATCAAGACAGGGAGCTTCATCGTGACGAGGCCGATGCAGGAGTATTGGGTAGGGGATGTGGTGACGCGCCGAGTGGGAGACGAAAGCGTGACCGTGACGCACAGGATCATAGGGAAGTTCCAGCAAGATGATGCAATCATCTATCATACCAAAGGCGATGCCAATGAGCTTATGGATGAGGATGACGTGAAACAGTCCGACATCGTCGGCAAGGTGGCGTATATCCTTCCGTACGCCGGTTATCCCGTACATTTTTCCAAGAGCAAGCCCGGCTTTATCCTGCTTATTATTATCCCGATGATGTTCATTATTTGTGATGAATCGATCAATATATACAAGATACTAAAAAAAAGAAAAATCGTCCGGCAGAATGGGCCCGTATCCGGAGTGCGCCCCGCCCATGATTTTCCGCCGCAGAAAAAATGGGAGCATCCGCCTATCGGCAGAATCATGATGTCGGATGCGATGAGTATGCCGCGGTATGTGCCGATGGCCAAAGCGAGCGTCCCGCCGCAGCCAAAGACAAGGCAGCCTATGCCGCCGCCCGCGCCACGCCGAAAAGTCGTCTAACAAAACCCTTATGCTCCCTTGGCAGAAAACAACCCATTTTTTCAAACGATACTTGCGAATAACCTTGTTTTCTTTGAGTATTTTCGCGTTGGTGTTGAAACAGGAGAGCTTCGCGTTGACGATGGCATATTTTTCCGCGCATGATATTACGAAGAACCTGCTTGTGCAAACGGGCGAGTGGATACCGGAGGTGATAATCGATGTCGAATGTGATAAAGATGGGAGCAAAGAGGATTGCGAAGATAATGATCAGGATGAGGGTGGAGATGGGAATGATGGAAATAAAGAGCATACCAAAAAAGATGATGGCGATGGGGATAATGACAAGAGGAATCAAAAGGAGCATGGCCAAGATGGGGATGACGAGGGAGATGGACATGGCAAAGAGCATCCAGAAGATCATGCGGATGATGGTGATAGGCATGATGATGAAAAAAAGGATAATGAAAAAGATGACAAAGATAAGGATAGGGATGCAGATAAGAAGGATGAAAAAGATTCCTTCTGTATTCGCCTGTCCGCTTCGCTTCCGGATACCCGTATTTATTATGAATTTTCCGATGATGATGATGACCCTATCGATGGCGGGGAGGAATATGACACGGAAGAGAGGGATTGTCTTCCTGTCTCAAAACGAAGCCATTTTCTTCAGGTGCAGGCTGTAAGGGAGCAGAACGATGAGTGGAAAAGCGAGGTTGAAACGGTGGATCTTTTCTCGATATGCAAAGATGAAGAGGATGATGACGATCATGAACATGATCATGAACATGGCGAGAACTCGCATGAACATGGGGATGATGAGGATCATTAGGCCTGAAATAGTTGCTTACAATACATATTTTCTGTCTTGGCTATTTGCTGGAAATATGTGTGGCCCGAAAAGCGGAATAATTTTGAGGAAGGCGACGTAGAAACAATAAACCCTCATTTAAAGGATAAACAGACAGAAAAGAGTCCTTGACGATTCTTTGGTTTCTGGTAAAATTTAAGAACTTTACATCCATAGTATTGTGTTTGTGATAGATTGTGAAACTCTTGGAGAAATCTATTGAAAATTGTATTACCGTAATATAAAAAATGGCTATTCCTCTCGATACTGGGTTCTGATAGATTGATGGAGCTTGGACGGTGCGAATGGCATGATATGGCATCTATGAAAATCTCGCTCCTTATCCCATGTCATAACGAAGAAAAGGGTCTTCGAAAGTGCCTCGAGTCCGCTCTTGTTCAGACGCGTCCATTGGATCAGATCGTCGTGGTCAATGACGGCAGCACGGATGGGACACAAAAGATTCTCGCGTCATTTGCAAGCGAACACGCGGTTATACATGCGATAAACCTGGTCATCAACACCGGCAACAAAAGTAAGGCTCAAGAGGCCGGACTCCCGAGCGTGACCGGGGATGTGGTTGTGATGACGGATGCGGACACGATTATCGACGAGCATTTCGTCGAGCGGATAGAAGCGGCGTTTTTGAGCGATGAGAAGCGCGAGGTGGGTGCGGTGGGCGGCTATGTGTGCAGCCTTAAGCATAATTGGCTGACGGCCTGCCGGGCGATCGACTATATCGTGGGCCAGGGGATTTTCAAGAAAGCGCAGTCGATCATCAACTACATGTTCGTGATGCCGGGGTGTGCGACGGCCATGCGCACCGAAGTGCTGCGAGGCCTGTCGTTCAATCACGACACTGTGACCGAGGACTTGGATTTCACGTTCCAGCTGCACCTGAAGGGTCTTAAGATCATCTATGCCGAAGATGCCAAGGTGTATACCCAGGATCCGCCCAATCTGCCCTCCTATATTCGGCAGATGCGGCGCTGGTATGGCGGCGGGTGGCAGAATATCCGGAAGTATTACCCGATAGTCTTCCATCGTCCTGCGGCGGCATTCGAGCTCTCGTGCATCTTTCTGGACGGCGTGTTTTACAGTATGCTTCTGTTCATCATGCCTTTGGCCAATCCGAAGGCGTTCTTCACCTTCATACTCCCGATGTATTTTCTGAATGCGTTTCTCTTCGCTTTGTACGCGAGCATCAAAGGCCATCGCTATGAATTGCTCTTATTTTTCCCGGCGTATGTTCTGATAGTGTTTATCAATGCATTCATCATCAGCACCGAATTCGTCAAAGAGATAGTGTTGAACAGGCGCGATCTTGTGTGGCAAAAGGTGGATCGCGTCTCTTTTTAACAGGCATAACCGCACCCGTATGAACATGAATTTTTTGCTCGGTTTCACTTTCGTAACCCATATCTTTATTATCCTCGTATGGAAACTCCTCAAGGCCGTAAAAGTTATCTCGTAAGCAGCATTATCGTGTTGATCGTACTGTTGTTTTCCGGAGGGAGTGTTGTGTATTTTCTCAACAGCGCCTATCACGACGATACAAGCGTAATCGATATCGCTCGGGATGCCGTGTGTATACAGCAGGCCGATAGGCCATCGGCGCTTGTGGGGCGCAAGCTCGTGGTGCTGCGGCTCGATGATGTTCAATCGTATGCGTGGCGGGATGTTTCGATGAGCCTTATGCGAGGGGCTTTCAAATACGGTGTGCCCATCGTGGCGGGCGTGATTCCCAAGGACATTGAAAAAGATACGAGCATGATGCATTTTCTCAAAAGGAATCGTTGCAATATGGAAATCGCGATGCATGGCTGGGATCATTCCGGAGGGGAATATGATCCATCGAATCATGTGTATCTGACGGAATTCGGACAGATCGGGTATGATGATGCGATACGCCGGATCGATTTGGGTAAAAAAGCGCTGAGTCTCATATCAAACAAGCCGCTGACGACATTTATCCCGCCTTTCAACCTTATTTCCGATGAGGGAAAGAGAGCTGTACGCGATGAGGGTTTTTCGGTTAATTCCTCGGAAGGAAAGAACCTCTTCGATTATGTGACGTCGCCGTATGACTTCGCAACGCAGCAGATGATACCGATCAAAGGCGTTGTCGATACGTGTGAAAAGATATTCGCTGTTGGAAGGCCATGCGTAATCATGCTGCATCCGCAGGAGTATGCCGACGAAAACGGCAACCTCGATATGCAAAAATACACAGAAAACTATGAGGTCCTATTAAAGACGCTGGTGGACAATGATGTGACATTTACGACGTTTGAAGACATCATCCAGCCGAAATCAACGCTCTCGATCCGCTGAAGCGATCGGGTATCAAAGGTCAAAGAGTGAAAGCGCTACGCCCGAACCGCGCGCATCATCGATAAATTTTTTGAGGGCAGATTCGTGAGGGCTGAGGGTTTTGTTCTGGGTTGCATCAAGATAGGACCAATCGGTTTTTTCGTCGACGGCCATCTTGTTTTCGGCGAAGATATTGATCCAGGTTTTGAAGCCTTGCGAGGTGAGGGCGTTTGCCTGGCCGAGAATGGACTGGAATATCTGAGCCCGTTCATCGGCGCTTACCGGGGAATTGCCGATGGTATACATTTCTCGAAATGTTCCAGTATTGAGCCATATCGTGTCGGTATGGAGGATAGAGGCAGCTTCGGTGGCGATGGATGTCGGCAGGAAGTTGTGCGCGTCGAAATCTTTGCCTTGCAGGTGCTCATCGGACCAAGGAAAGCCCTGGAGACCGAAGCTGCTGACGTGCTCCGGGTTTATACCGGTGAGATACGGCGCAAAGCTTTGGACTCGTCCGTGTTCCCAATCGTTGTCGTTGATGGGGTAGGTTTTGGTATCAAGGAGGATGCTGCCTCGTATGTGCGGGTAGTATTTTTTGGCCGTATCAAAAAAGGCGTTGAATATGGCGGGGAATTCTTCTGGCGAAGAATCGCTCCTATCCCAAGCAGAAGTATTGGCTTCCGGATAAGGGACGAAGATACCGAGATTTTTTTCGACCGCACCGGATTTTTGGATTTCAGCGAAAAGCTGATCGAGGTTTTTTTGGTATTTTCCCTCGGCCACTTTCTTGAGGTTGAGCGATCGATCTTTCTCGTCTATCGGTTCGAAGATGAAGATAGGCGTGACTCCGTGTCTGGCAAATTCATCGGATGTTTGAGCGATATACCTTGCGGACTTTTTGATACCCGAAGATGTCTGTGGCATATCTACGAATACCATCAATTGATTGGTCACAAAACCGCCGAGCGCATTTTGATAGGCGCTTAATTTTTTGAGTTGTTCGTCATTTGCACCCGTAAGATCGAGCGGTTTGAATGTTTCTATCGCTCGCGGTTGCGCCTCGCCTGGCACGAGTGTGTCGGGTGCGTTCGATGGCGCTGCAGCAAGAGCGGCTTCCGCAGGAATCGCTGAGAGTGTGTCTGTCGATGGTGTAGGCGCTTCCGTTATGATTGGCTCTTCTTCTGCGTCCGCCGAAGTGCCGCTTCTCAGGTAGCAAGAGTAGGAAATGAGCGGGAGCAAAAGTATCATGGACGAAAAAAACGCAAACGAAACAAAAGGATATTTTGTATCTTTTTTCATAAAAACACCGTTAAAAAAACCGTTATTTTTTGTACTTTGATTATACTTGATTGCTACGTTGGAAACAACCCTTTTATTTCAGTATAAAATAGGTTGATTTTTTGGAAAAAAATGTGTATTGTTTACTCAAAAGGGCAATAAATGAGGCCTGTTTCGTATGTAATTCTTTAACGAACAAGCTTATGTAAAACAAAAAACAAGAGATATGGGATGGCGTATAATTTTTTTAGGATATGCAGTATGAAGAAACTACTCGTTTTCTTGCTCGCCGTACTTGTAACGAATCCTATCGCAACAGCCTCGGCCGCAACGACTAACCTCGTGCCAAATCCGACACTTGAAACAGCGGATGGGACCAATCCGCAGTTTTGGTCGGGCGACTCCTGGGGGAGCAACACGCCGAAGTTCACCTATCCGGTCGCCGGACACTCAAGCACCCGTGCCGCCAAAGTCGCCATCACCGCCTATACTGACGGCGATGCCAAATGGTATTTCGACGAAGTAGCCGTCAATGCGGGGGAGGAGTATCTTTTCTCGGATTGGTACAAATCCAATGTCGATACGGCTCTTGTGGCCCAATACCACATGACCGATGATTCGTATCAGTATGAATATCTGGCAGCCGTTCCCAAGACCGGTACGACATGGAAACAGACGCAAGCTTCTATCGTCGTTCCGACTGGCGTTGCTGCGCTCACGGTGTTTCATTTGATCGACAAAGTGGGACAATTGACCATTGATGATGTAAGTCTTGTCAGTCAGAAGGCGGAATTTGCCCAAGGGATGGTAACTTTTTCTTTCGATGACGGTTTCAAAAGCACTTATGCAAATGGGCTGCCGATTCTCGATGCAGCCGGCATCAAAAGCACCCAGGCGATTATCACGAAGTATCTCTCAGAACCGGAATATGTGACAACCTCACAAATCAAGGACATGGCTGCCAGGGGACATGAAATCGCTTCACATACCCAGACACATCCCGACCTCACGATACTTACCAATGCTCAAGCGAAGAAGGAAATCAATCAGTCGAAAGTTAATCTGCAAAATTTGGGTATCACTGCGACTTCACTCGTCTACCCATACGGCACCTATAATGATTCGATTATCACGTTGGTAAAAAATGCTGGATATATCGGGGCACGAAGTGTGGATGAGGGGTATAACAGTCCATTGACTGATAGATACAAATTGCGTGACCAGCATATCACGTCCGACGTGACCTGGCCGACCATCAAGGGATGGATCGATAATGCGGTCGCCAAGAAGCAGTGGGTGATATTCGAAATGCATCGCCAGGATGTGAATGGCGGGGAATTCAGCAATGACCCGGCGCTCCTTAAGACCATGGTCGACTATATCAAAGCCCAGAACGTCAAGACCGTGACGCTCAGCCAGGGAATAGGAATGATGCAGCAATAAACCGCTGCGTACCCACAAAAACAGTCCTCCTGTAGCACAGGGGCTGTTTTTTGTATCGATACCAACGCAAAAACTGACAAACCTGTCAATCTATGGTCTTATTTTCTGTTGACAAATACAGGTCAGCTGATACAATTCTGTAATTACCAGACAAGAGAGAATACCAACACGAAAGGTTTGCAAGAAATTATTTAACGATCTGTAGTGCGCTTTTCTACCGAATAGCGACATACCGTATTGAGGGGCATGAAGCAGATATCCATCATAGTTCCAGTATTGAAGGGGGGATCGAGGATTGTTGGCGCAAGACAGTATTTTGAATCTGTCTCAGGGATGCCTAAGACCGGGAACGGGATCGTTGTTGTTGGAAGTCGCTTGCGAGGAAATTGCAGGATATGACGCGGAACGTATTCGCGCTCCATCCTGTTTTTGTTTCTCGGGATGAAGGCGGCACATGGGAAAAGTGAGGTAATTCTTCAATGATGAATGGTATGCAATGTGTGATTTTGGCGGCTGGACGGGGCACCCGTATGGGTGAATTGACGAAAGAACTCCCGAAGCCGATGATCGAAGTGCTGGGTTTGCCCATTTTGGCACACAAGATAGATATGCTTCCCGCATCTTTCCATGAGGTTATTTTGGTTGTGGGATACAGGAAGGAAGTCATTACGGAGTATTTCGGCGATGAATGGAACGGGCGGACCATAACCTATGTCGAGCAGCGAGAGCTCAACGGTACGGCAGGCGCGGTGCACTTCGTGAAGGATCTGGTGTATGATCGATTCTTGGTGACGATGGGCGATGATATATATGCTACCGAAGATATTGAGAAATTGATGCAGCATCCCTTGGCCCTGCTCGGTTATTATACGCAGGATGCAGCCTCTTTTGGATTGGTGACGATTGACGATGCGAACCATCTGATGGGTGTGGTAGAACGGCCGCATCGATTGGGGGAGGGGTTGGTGAATACGGGTGCCTATATTCTCAATACGGATTTCTTCTCCTATCCGCCCGTGCCGATATCCGAGACGGAATTCGGTTTGCCTCAGACATTGGTCAAGATGAGCTTGGATTATCCCGTTATGGTCGAAGTGACAACCCGATGGCTGCCTTTCGGCAATCCCAATGATGTGGCGTTGGCGGAGCGTTTATTGGCGGCGAAGCAATGATAAAAAAGAGGCGTATGTCGGATTTGAATCGCAAAAAATACAGTATTGCCATCGCTTTGGTCTGCCTCATAATCGTAGGCGAGGTCGTTTTCGTATGTTTTTCTGGAAAGGAGGCGCCTGTCGATACATTTGGCAGTAGTAGCACACCTTCTTCGCCGGTCATTTCCGACAGGAATATTCCTGCGGAGGATGCGAACGAAAAAACCGTTTCTAAGGCGCCTGTATCACCAGCCGGCCCGGCTGCGAAAATCGCTACGGATTCACGAAACACGACGGAGGTGATGGCTTGGATCTATCCAGGTGAGCCTGCGTGCAAGGCTCCCGACGAATATGCGAATATAGGCATAGTGGATGTGCTTAAATCAGAATATTTCACGGTCTCCGACGAAGGAAAGCTCGTTTTCCTCACTGAAAAGGAAGCTGGCTGCAACGGGTATTCCCCCGAAAATGTCGCGGGTATGAAGAAGCATTCGAAAGGCCAGTATGCGACCGTCTCCTCATCGTATGCGAAGAATATGGACGTGTTTTTACGAAAGTCGCTCGGAGGCGATGATACGATACGGACACTCGTCGAGTTCGTGGTGAACAATGACATGACGGGCATTGAGCTTGACTTCGAGGATTTTGGGGGATGGACCGGGGATATATACCCGAGGTATAAGGAATTTGTTTCTGCGTTAGGTGACGCATTGCATAAAAAAGGCAAGAAACTAATGATTGATGGTCCGGCGATAGCGAATGAGGAAGAAGCGGGATGGTTTTCATGGAGATATGAGGATATGGCCGTCTTGCCGGTTGATTATGCCGTTATCATGCTCTATGATTATCAATTCGATCATGGGACGGGCACACCCATAGCTCCGATACCATGGATGAAGGAGGTTATCGCTCGAACGAAAGAAAAGCTTCCGGACATAAGGAAAATCGTCGTGGGTATCCCGTCATACGGATACAAGGGCACTATCAGGAAGAGTCAGATCACCATCCTAACATATGAGCAATTGAGGCAGGAGAAAGGGTTTGAGACGGCCGTTCGTGATGCCGATTCGGGCGAGATGACGTGGAGACGAGGGGATGTGGTATATTTCTATCAGGATAGCGAGAGTATGCGTATAAAACGTAAGGTGATAGAAAGTTTGGGCATTACCTCCGTGTCCGTATGGCATTTGGGTGGGAATCCATGGTTTCAGAAAGAATAAGAGCGAAAGGTGAATGGTGGTCTCATGTAATGATGTAATGGAAAGCTATGTTCAATATCAGAAAATATCTGGCGGTGTTCGTGGTTGTGGCGGCAGCATCTTTTTTAGGAAGCGTCGATTATTCGGTGGCGGATGATAATTTGATCGCCAATCCTTCCGTCGAGATCGGTACGGGCGGTTTTCCGAACGGATGGTCCAGGGAGAAGTTGGGGAATAACACAGCGATATTCGACAGGAACGCCGACGGGCAGGATGGAGCGAAGGCTCTTGGGATTACCGTGACGAAATACGTTGCGGGTTATTCCGGATGGTTCTTTAATCCCATAAGCGCTGATGCGGGGGCTTCGTATCGGTACAACGAATACTATAAGGCTTCGGGGCCGACAAGCCTTTTCGTTCGAGTAACCAATACGAGCGGGAAAGTCAGTACGACAACGCTGCTCTCGGATATAGCTTCCTCCTCCGACTGGAAGCGTCTTGAAGTGGAATTTGCCCTTCCGAGCGATGCGAAATCATTCACGGTGATTCACCGGATGAAATCTCTCGGAGCGCTTTTCACTGATAATTTTTCGCTTTCCAAGAAAGGGGATTCTGCTCCGGTAGTGGACATCGTCCCTCCAACGGCAGCGGTGATTGCTCCGATTGCCGGGACGACCGTCTCCGGTGATCAGACCCTGGCTGCGGACGCATCCGATGTCGGAGGAGTCACAGGCGTGCAGTTCATGATCGACGACACGGTCTTCGGATCCGAAGACACGTCGGCTCCGTACAGCGTGGTTCTTGATACCAAGACCCTTGCCGATGGGATGCATACCGTAAGCGTGCGTGCTCGCGATGTGGCAGGTAATGCCGCCACCTCGAGCGTCGTTTCTTTCATCGTGAATAATGCGCCAGTCCTGCCGACTCCTCCGACACCGGATCCGGTGGTGAACATTATCCCGAATCCGTCGCTTGAAACGGTCAATCCTGCCAATGCGGCCCTTCCGTTGTCGTGGAAGAAAACGAAGTCGGGAACAAATAACGCGACTTTCTCGTATCTCAAAACAGGCCACACCGGTTCAAGGAGCCTTCAGGTGAAGATTACTCAGCATACCAGCGGCGTCGCTTTTTATTCGTTCGCCCCGCAGACGATCGAGGCGGATCGAACGTATGAGTATTCGATGCAGTACAAGTCCGATATGTATGCGGAAACGGATGCCGAAATCACTCTGGCCGACGGAACGGTCAAGTATGAGTATCTGGGTGTCGTATACCCGTCCCCATCCGGATGGAGCAAGTTTTCGACACGCATCTCGATGCCGAAGAATGCGAAATCGGTCACCATATATTCGCTCATATATTCCGCCGGATACCTGACCACCGATGACTATTCGCTTACTCCGGTGACGATAGTTCCTTTCAAAAAACCGTCCGTGACGTTGACGTTCGATGACTATTTCACATCCTTCTACGATAATGCCTTCCCGCTTTTCAAGAAGTACGGCATGGTAGGAACGATGTTTTTGGTGAGCGGGGACCTGGACAAGCCAGGGCTGATGACGTCGGCGCAATTGCATGAAATCCAAGATTATGGTTTCGAGATCGGGGCGCACACCATTTCCCATCCGCATCTGCCGCTGTTGACCCCTGCGCAGATGGATGATGAGCTCGGCACTTCCCGGGATACGATCGCGCAGTATATGGGAGCTCCTGTCGAAAGTTTCGCCACCCCGTATGGCGAGTACAATAGCGAGGTCTTGGCCCATATCAAGAAATTCTATGCCTCGCATAGGTCGGTCGACGTCGGATACAATACCAAGGATAATTACGACCGATACAATGTGCACGCGATGAGTGCTACCTCGGCCACATCTCCTGAAACGGTGCTGGCATGGGTGGATGAGGCCATCAAGGATGGCGCTAATCTTTCGATCGTCTACCATGACATCGTGGACAATGGCACGACCTGGTCGAATACTCCGGCGCATCTGGACACGGTTCTCGCCGGGCTCAAGTCCCGAGGCGTTCGGGTTTTGACCAGTAAGCAAGCGGTAGACGAGATGTCATCACAGATGGAATAACCGAAAAAACATAGCGTATATATACCAAAAAACCGTTTTTTATTGACGATATTATCATTTAGGTATACACTATACAGTCAGTCTTTTTTGGCCGGCTATATTTAGTGTCAAAGATCATGTACGAGCAAATACTGCATTTTTATCAGATGATACCATCCCAATACCAGCTTCTGGCGTTGCTGTATGCCGGTTTTTTGGGAAGCATATTGTGTGTCAATATCATTTCTCTTATCATTCAACAAATATTGCAATGGCTGTTAAAAAGGCGTTAAAAATAGTGTGGACGGCGATCAAGATGGCGATTATCGGCCTGATTTTCGCCTCTTTGACGGTGTTTGTTTTCGCGAATAGCATCGAGGTGCTTTTCAATAAGGATATCCCGCATATCCACGCCTTGGATAAACTGTCTTCCAAAACGACGCTCGATAGCATTGTCGGCGGCCCGAATGAGGGTGTTCGAGACATCGATGCGGGCAAGGTCGGGAACTTCGGGAAACCGAAAATGCTGAAGATACCCTCGATGAGTTCCAAGCTCAATCTGATAGAATCGATCGTTGTCGGGGATGATTGGCTGTACCGTGCTAATAACGGCCATTATATCATCGTGAGTGATGGGAAAAACGGCAATATCGGTGATGTCGTGATATACGCGAATGCGAGCTGGAGGACATTCCCGACGCCGGAGCATCTGAAGATAGGGGATAACCTGTTCTTGGATACGGATACCGGATGGCGATATATGTTCCGCATCACCAACAGAAGCGTCGTTCATCCGGACGACCCCTATGTGAAGGGCGATTCTGCCGCAAACTCCCTGATCCTGATCATGGAGGATAAGGATACCGGTCTGACCTATGTCTTGCAAGGTATGTACATAAGCATTCAAAACACACAGAAATGAACGAGTATTTCAACCTATTCAAGAATATAGCTTTCTTTTTCGCTACGGCGATGTTGGTGAAGTATTACCTCTTTTTGCTCTTAACACCGCTGTATCCCATGAGGGAATCGATGCGCAGGATCCGGCTGAAAAAGCTACGTAAGATTCATGGAAGAGCATACCTTCCCCTCGTTTCCGTCATCGTCCCTGCCTGGAATGAACGGGTAGGTATACTCAAGACTATCAAATCGATACTGCGCAACTCGTATAAGAATATCGAGATTATCGTCGTAAACGATGGATCGACCGATGATTCCGATGCCGTGGTCAAGGAGTTCATCAGGAAGAACCTTGAAAATAGGCACCTGGACAGCACGAAGGTGAAGTACTTCTATAAGGAAAACGGAGGCAAGGGAGAAGCCCTCAACTTCGGTATCGGAAAAGTTTCCGGAGAAATCATCGTCACGGTCGATGCGGATTCGGCGCTCGAAAGGCGGGCCATAGCGAATCTGGTCGAGTATTTCGAGGACGATAAGATCGATGCCGTCGTGGGGAATGTCCGTGTCGCCAAGAACCATAGCATGGTCGGCTACACGCAAAGGCTCGAGTATCTTTTCGGATTCTATTTCAAGCGTGCCCATTCCGTGTTGGGGGCGGAATATATTTTCGGAGGCGCTTGCGCCGCGTTCCGCAAGGCGACGGTGTTCGATAGGCTCGGCCTTTTCGATACGAGCAATAAGACAGAGGATATCGAGATGTCGATGCGCATACGCTTCAACGGATTGCGTTCCGCCTATGCGGAGAATGTCATCTGCTATACCGAGGGCGCTTCGACTGTAGTCGGTCTGATAAGCCAGCGTTTGCGCTGGAAAAAAGGCCGCATGGACACGTTCCTCAAATATCGCCGGATGTTCTTTTCCACGGATTGGAGGAATCATAATATATTTTTGGCATGGTTTATCCTGCCGTTCTCTATTTTGGCGGAAATCCAGCTGTTTTTCGAGCCCATCTCGATAACGTTTCTCGCCTCATACAGTTTCATTTCCGGGGACTACCTGTCCATCACTTTGGGCGCATTGTTCGTGTTCGTGATCTATCTGGTCAACGCTTTTTTCGCTCACGACGGCGTCTCCTTGCGGAGGATTCTGCTGTTTCCGTTCACGTGGCCGTTGTTCTATTTCCTGGTGTGGGTCGAATATCTGGTATTGCTGAAGAGTTTCAAGATGGTGCTGCGCGGCGATGATGTCGAGTGGCAGAAATGGAAGCGGACCGGAGTGACCGACACGATTTAATATTATTAACGTACGACAACGGTATGAGTGTAAAAAGCATTCTTTCCTATTCATCCATATTCCTTGCCCTGTCCGTTTTCGCATTCACGCTGGTGTTTCATTCGATGACGGATCGCGATGTCAGGAGTGTGATCAGGCTGCCGAAAAAGACCGTTTCCGAACAGGTCGCTTTGACGGCGGGCCGATGTTCGGATAGGGAGAAGATCACCGATCTGGAGTCGGCATCCGACCCGCATCTTCTGAAGCTGTCGGAGTATCAGGCGGTGTGCGATTCTTTCGTGACCGACAGGATCATGCTCTTTACCGATATGCCGAAAGATAAGAATGGAGCCGTCGAGTCCGCGAAAAAAATGGCGGAGACGCTGAAGGAATTCTCTCGGTTCCATGTGACGCCGATCGTGGTCGTCGAGCCCGTGAATGAGTGGGGACTGATCGATTTCAAGGAATTCGGAACCGGGTTCTACGATAAGTGGATCACAGCTTATTTCAAGGCCATCAAGGCTGAGGGTGTCACGGATGATATGATGGGTATCTGGGTACCGTTTCCCGAGGCGAACTTGCCGTATTGGAACCATGAGAACGCCACCCCGAAAGATTTTTCGGTTATCGTGAACAAATACCTGGGCACATTGAAAAAAGAATTCCCTCAGGCGAAGGGGAGCGTACTGCTTAATTCGGCCACATATGACAATGAGGACTTCAACTGGGAGAGCGGCGAGTATGTCAGCCTGGTTCCGTATGTATCCGGCATCAAGAAGGGCTTGGTCGACAGTTTCGGTATCCAGGGGTTTCCATGGGCGCCGCCTGCCGGTTCCGAACGGGTGGGTCTGTTTGATGCGCGTGAATACCTGAATGCCCGCCTGGCTATGGAAGCCGCCGATACGCTTGAAGTGAAAGATATCTGGTTTAATACGGGAAGCTTCTCTTCGAAATACACATTGGATGAAAAGATGACGATAGCGGTCGATCCCGGAAAACGCAAAGATGTTCTGAACGGCATTCTCTCGGAGGTCATATCGGCCCAGAAAAAAGGCTATTCCGTATGGTTGAATATATTCGCTGAAAATAAAAGTCAGCTTGCGGAGGCGACCGATTGGTCGTACTGGAGCGATACTGATCAAGCAAGCGATCTGAATCGATCCGTTTTCGTCGATTTCATGGTCAAGGCGAAGGACATTGATATCCCGGTTTCATTATTTGACGTGAGGCATCAGTAATATGCCGGTCATTGCGCGCATAAAAAACCGCTACATTTCTTGTTAGAAAGGTAGCGGTTTTTTTCTTGGGTTTATGTTGGTGCGATGTCAACCGAAGAAAATGATAACTGTTGATTTAAGCGGCACTTCGTCGGGTATTTCATCGGTCAGTTTGACTACTATGTCGTGACGCACGAGCTGGGTGACTATGTGCGTGATTTCGTTATCGGTGAAAACGGTGACGCGCCACATATCCTCTTCTCGTGGGCCGATATCCATGCGATTCCCTTGTTTGAAAGGATATTCCTGGAGCGCTTGGTCCGTTTGCAATGCCGTGATCGCTTCATAGAGTCGAGCATCGGATACGTCTACTATTTTAGACAGGGCCCCGAATAATTTCCTGTAAAACAGCGTGCTTTCATCGGTTTCTTGATTGAGTGATGCGCGCGAGATTTGTTCGAAGTCGGAGTCTTTATGAATCGGGAATGCTATAGCGGTCAACATGATGGCGATCCTCCTTGTTAAGGAAATTTCTTGAATCTTTGCGGGGAATCCTCGAGACTTTCAAGAAGTGTCAGTGTAGCAAATCCCGCTTTGAAAGTCAATGCTTCCCATGAAAAAACCGCCCCTCCTGATGCGACAGGAAGCGGCGGCGGTTTTTGTGGCGGTTTTGCCGAGCGTATTCAGTCGGCGTCGTTTTGGGAAACGAAGACCGTGCAGGGCGGGATGTCTTTCGGCATAACCTCAGGTATGCTTGCCTCGATACCGCATCGACGGAAGAAGCTTGCGACAGTTTCAGTATCATGCTGCGTCGTGATCGTGACACGATGATCATCGCCATAACGATCGATGCGTATCAGTACGGTCTGATTGAAGATAACTTCCGTAAACCCTTCTTCCTCGGAAGGTGCGTTCGAGAGGGCACCGAGCACTTCTTTGTGCCCTCCTCGGGTCATCATCACCAAGGTGTCGATAATTTTTTCGTAGAAGGGAACTTTTGCAAGGAATTCGTGGGCGGATGATGGGTTCATCGGATCCATCGCATCCAAGAAAACGGAAGCGAGCGTGAAACGTATTATTGTCATGACCGGGTCCTCTTTGTTAAGGTTGCTGTTCTTGAATCTTTGCAGGGAATCTGCTAGACTTCCAAGAAGCTTCAATATAGCAGATTTGGGTTAAAAGTCAATCCTATGCAGGATACGATCATCGTCCGGGGCGCTCGGACGCACAATCTCAAGAATATCACGGTCGAAATGCCTCGCAACAAGATGATCGTGTTTACGGGTTTGTCTGGGTCGGGCAAGTCCTCTTTGGCGTTCGATACCATTTTCGCCGAGGGGCAGCGCCGCTACGTGGAATCACTCTCGACCTATGCGCGGCAATTTCTGCATCAGTTCCAGAAGCCGGATGTGGACGAGATTGCCGGGCTGTCGCCTGCGATTTCCATCGACCAGAAATCCCGCTCGTCCAATCCGCGCTCGACGGTGGCGACCATCACCGAAATCTATGACTATTTGCGCGTGCTCTATGCCCGTATCGGGCGGCCGCATTGTCTGGTGTGCAATCGGGAAATCAAGAAACTCTCGAGCGAAGAGATGGTGAATTTCATCGTGGATATGGTGAGCGACCGCAAGGAAAAACCCGAAGCGAAAAGCAAGGTCCCTGCGACGCTGCAAGTCTGGGCGCCGATCGTGCGCGGACGCAAGGGGGAGTATTATCAGATGCTGTATGATTTCTTGAGCAAGGGATATGTGGAGGCTCGTATCGACGGCGTGCGGAGCAGCCTGCGCGATCAGGTTGTGCTGTCCAAGAACAAGAAGCATGATATCGATATGCTGGTGGATGAGATCGTGCTCGATGAATTTCAAAGCGACGCGTTCGGATCGCAGGAGCGATTGAACGAGGCGATAGACAAGGCGCTCGAGGAAACCGAAGGGTTGATCCGTATCGTCCTCGACGGGGAAGAGCGCGTGATGTCGTCGAAGTTCTCCTGCCCCTATGATGGGTTTTCCTATCCGGAGGTGGAGCCGCGACTGTTCAGTTTCAATTCTCCCTACGGCGCCTGCCCGACATGCAACGGTTTGGGAACCAAGCACTTTTTCGGCGAGGAAGTCTGCGAGGATTGCCATGGCCACCGTTTGCGTGAGGAGGCTCTGTTCGTCTTGGTGGGGGACAAGAATATCATCGACTATACCGCCTCGACCATCCGGGACGCCTATGAGTTCATTTCCACGCTCGAATTGACCGAGCGCGAGGAGAAAATTTCCGCCGTGGTGGTGAAGGAAATCGAAAGCCGCCTGCAGTTTCTGTTGAATGTCGGCTTGGACTACCTTTCGCTCGATCGGCGCGCCAACACCCTTTCGGGCGGGGAGGCGCAGCGCATCCGTTTGGCGTCGCAGCTCGGTTCGCAGCTGGTGGGTGCCTTGTATGTATTGGATGAACCGACCATCGGTCTGCACCAGCGCGACAATGACCGTCTTATTGCGACTCTCAAACGTCTGCGCGAGCTGGGCAACACGATTATCGTGGTGGAGCACGACGAGGACACCATCTATGCCTCGGACTACCTGGTCGACATCGGACCGGGGGCCGGCGTGCATGGCGGCAATATCGTGGTGTCGGGGGATCTGGAGCAATTGCTGACGGCCAAGACGAATGCATCGGGATCGGTAACGCTCTCGTATCTTCGCGGTGAGAAAAAAATCCAGGTTCCGACCGTGCGTCGTACCAAAGAAAAAGGCGCGCTCAAGGTCCGCGGGGGCAGCGTGTTCAATATCCGGAACTTGGACGTGGATATCCCGCTTGGGCGTTTGATCACCGTGACGGGCGTGTCCGGATCGGGGAAATCGTCATTTCTGTATGAAATCGTGCACAAGAATCTGCAGGCGCGCTTCGATCGCCGCTACAAAGATAATAAGGCCATCAATTGCAAGAGCCTGAGCGGGACGGAATACCTGACCCGGGCCGTGATGATCGATCAGTCGCCGATCGGACGCACGCCACGCTCCAATCCGGCAACCTATACCGGCATGTGGTCGCATGTGCGCGATTTGTATGCCTCGACGGCCGAGGCTCGCGTGCGCGGGTGGAAGGTTGGGCGATTCTCGTTCAATGTTCCGGGAGGGCGCTGCGAGACCTGTCAGGGGAATGGCGAGATCGCGGTGGAGATGCACTTTCTGCCGACGGTCTATGTGCCGTGCGATGTTTGCGATGGCAAGCGTTTCACCAAGGAGACGCTCGAGGTGAAGTATAAGAAAAAGAGTATCTACGATGTGCTCAAGATGACGGTCGAGGAAGCCTCGGAATTCTTCAAGGATATCCCGGCCATCGCCGATCGGCTCAAGACGCTTCGGGATGTCGGTTTGGAATACCTGGAGCTTGGTCAATCCGCCACGACGCTTTCGGGCGGGGAAGCGCAGCGTATCAAGATATCTTCGGAACTCTATCGCCCGCATTTGCAGCGCACGATTTATCTTTTGGATGAACCGACCATCGGCCTGCACTACGAGGACGTGAAAAAATTGATCGAGATTTTGCAGCGTTTGGTGGACAAGGGCAATTCGGTGATTCTCATCGAGCACAATATGGATGTGATCAAAAGTTCCGACTATCTTATCGATATCGGACCCGAAGGCGGATCAGGCGGCGGCAAAGTGGTCGCCAAGGGAACGCCCGAACAGGTTGCTAATGCCAAAGGCTCACACACCGGCGAATACCTGAAACGGGTGCTGAGTATATAAAAAACCGCCCGACAGGATTGCTATCGGGCGTTGTTTCTGATGTATGGTGCCAGGGACTATGTTTCAGTCCATATGTTCTTTTTCTGGCGTTTGTGTCAACTCGGCATGACTTGTAAAACGAATCGGTTCTTTGAGAACCGGAATGATCCGCCTATGATGGCGAAGCAAAATCTCGCGAGTCTCAGATATTGGAATTTTTTCAATGTCTTCCCGCCATTTGCGGTGTGCTTCGGGAGTCATATTCTTCTCCTATTATTGAGCAATCGGATCTTGATCAGCGAGGCAATGATATAGATCATCGGCTCCATCAAGGATTTCCAGTGCTTGCGGTGATGATGGTCTCACTTTCGGCGAGGTCTGAGTTTCCTCTCTTGCGGCGATAGTCTCGAGCCATTTTTCAACGTTTTCGGAAGTCATGTTTCTTTTCCTCCAGAGTTTTTAAGTTACTAGCCTTTCGAATATAGCATAAGAAAAGCCGTTTGTCGATGCTATCGGATAGAAAGCGTTGACGGAGCGATTTGCTCAGTTTTGTCCGTTTTATTGCATGCTATCGCAATGAATACTATTAACAGCATAACGGAAATCAGTATGCCGAGATTGATCCGGGTGTCTTCTTGCATGACGATTCTCCTTTGAGAATTTTTGTTAAAAAGCCAGTGGTATTGAGTGTTGTTTGATCATTCAAAGCAACGGTCGATTATAGCATAGTGTAGCGTATATGTCAATATATGATATTTTGTTTGAAAGTCGCTTTCTGAAGGGATGGAATCGTTGTTTGTGAAATAGAAACCCCGCCAGAGCGCTCGTTAAGCGATAGCGGGATTGTTGAGAGGTGTATATTATTTTGCCAGCTCGAATTGTTTTGAATTTTCAATCGGCTGGAGCCAGTAGCCTTTTTTCATAAAAGGAAATGTGGAAAAAGAAACTTCTTCTTCGGAGTTGAATCTCATGATAAGCACGCTCCAACCGCAGAATTCCGTGGACGGGTCCGATAAGAAAACCTGACCCTTCCAAATACGGAAAAACGTTGTCGAGAAAGTCATGCAATAAAGGAGCATGATATCCAGCGCGAACGGCGTGTTTTTCATGATAGCTCCCATGGAAAAGAGGTTTTCGCATTGGAGGCCGGTATTGATCCAAAGGGACTCGATGACGGAGTAGTCGCATCCTATAATCAGTTTCGCCATCAATTGAGGGGTGAACCCCAGGGATTGATAGAGCGTGTAGAATATAGCAAACAACGGTATCATTATTGATGCGAACATCATCATGAGCCACCAGTGTGACCCGCGGTTCCTGTTGCAAAAATCGATTATCGTACTCATTTTTTCTTTCCTTTTATTATAAAGACGTGGATTTCTCGTTGCAAACGAATGGGCATCATATTGCGTATTTCTCCTATAATGTGGTTTAATTAACTTTAATCAAACCAGGGTTGTTAAAAAACTGCTCCTGCATTCTATAACACTTCCGCATTTATGTCAATGAAGTTTGGCAACACAAAAGAAATGGTGTTTCAAAAAGAGCTTCCCGATACCCCGGGGGTGTATTTCTTTATGGAAGGAAAGAGCATTCTGTATATCGGTAAGGCGACCTCGCTCCGTTCCCGGGTGCGGAGCTATTTCTCGCACGATATCTCCTCGACCCGCGGACCAAAGATCGTGGCGATGCTTGAGAAGGTGACGGACCTGAAGTGGCAGACGACCGATTCGGTATTGGAGGCGCTGCTTTTGGAAGCGTCGCTCATCAAGAAGCATCAGCCGCCCTATAACACCGATGAGAAGGACGATAAGAGTTTCTACTCCGTCGTCATCACCAAAGAGGCCTTTCCGCGCGTGCTGCTCATGCGGGGGAGGGATATGGATGCCAAGAAGGATATGAAGATCAGGTATACCTTCGGGCCGTTCCCGCAGGGAGGCTCTTTGAAGGAAGCGTTGAAAATCGTGCGCAAGATTTTCCCGTATCGCGACACGTGCAAACCGCTTTCGGGAAAACCGTGCTTCAATGCTCAGCTCGGCTTGTGCCCAGGCGTGTGCGACGGTGCGGTGACGGCGAAAGACTATGCCAAGACCATCCGCAATATCAAGCTTTTTTTCGAGGGGAAGAAATCGATGATCGTCAGGTATCTGAAGAAGGAGATGGGGGAATATGCCAAGCGATTGGAATTCGAGAAGGCGCAGGCTCTCAAAAAAACATTGTTCGCTTTGAGCCATATCTATGACGTGTCGCTCTTGCGCAAGGATGCGATCGAAAGCTATGCGGCGGATTCGTTCCGCATCGAAGCCTATGATGTGGCGCATCTTTCGGGACGTGATGTGGTGGGCGTGATGACGGTGCTGGAGAGCGGAGTGCCGGATAAGAAGGAATATCGGCAGTTCAAGCTTTCGATAGAACGCAACAACGATGTGAAGAACCTCGAGGAAATACTGATGCGGCGATTGAAGCATTCGGAATGGCGGATGCCCGATCTGATCGTGGTGGACGGTTTTGATCTGCAGATCAACGTCGCGCATGCGGTGCTTGAGCAATTCGCTATGGCTATCCCTGTGGTGGGCGTGGTGAAGGACGAGCACCATAATCCCAAAAGCATCCTGGGAGAAGGGGAGTTCGCAAAAAAATATCACGATGCCATTTTGCTTGCCAACAGCGAGGCGCACCGCTTCGCCATCACCTTCCACCGCAAGCGCCGCGCCAAGAGCTTTTTATTGACGAAGGGCAAGAAATAAGGTACTATCCCTTATCATCCGAGTATGCCATATGCGGATGAAAAGCGAAGCATCTTAACAAATCAATCACTGACAAAAGGGGAGCGTATCCTATGGATCGTCCATTGAGTATTTTGCAAGAAACGGACATGGAAATCAGGGCTCTTACCGAGGAGGGCGTGCCATTATTGGAAATGGCACAATTGCTCGGCGCTTCGGATTTCGTGTATGAAAATGAACGGGGTATGAAGACGTTTTGCGTGCGGGAGTTTCGGGAGTATCTGAAAACATTCGATTCAAGCGGCCGCTCGGCGCAGTACGATGCCGCATTGCATAGTGTTTCCTGGTCCGATACCAAGTCGGGAGCGCGGGCTTCCAAGAAGCGTTTCGTAAAAAGGAAACGTACTAAAAGCGCTGACGCAAAACCTCGAGTGAAGAAAGAACGGAAAACGAAACCAAAACCTGAGCCCAAACCGAAACCAAAACCCAAGCCGGTGCAAAAAAAGGAGAAGAAACCGAAATCGGCGCCGGAGCCCAGAGTAAAACCTGAACCCAAGCCAAAACCCGAACCCAGGCCTAAGAAAAAGCCCGGGCGAAAACCTAAGCCGGTGTCCAAACCCAAACTGAGGCCCAAGATCAAACCCAGACCCAGGCCCAAACCTCGATCGAAGCTGAAGTTGAAACTGAAACTTGCGAAACAAAAGCTTCGTGCAGCAGGCCTGAGTGTGAAGGATGGCGATGACCTGAAGACTCTGTCTAAACGGGTGGCCAGTGCTCAGTATAAGCAAAAGCTTAAGGAAGGGCGAAAACCCAAGGTCAATGCGACACCGGTATCGGCAACATTGCAGGAATGTAATGAATGTCGCTATCAGTGGCCATTGAAGGATAAGACCAAATGCCCCGCTTGCGCTTTCCGTGTCGTGACCTCCACCAATAATCTTGCCGCGAAGTATCCAAAATTGGCAGCGGAGTATTCCGAAAAGAATGAGAAGCAGGCCACCGAGGTGTGCCCTCATCCGAGCAAGCGGTTTTGGTGGAAATGCAGGACCTGCGAGTATGAATGGGAATCGTTGGGAGTCACGCGGTTCGATGGCGGCGGTTGCCCGGCATGTTCGCATCGGGTGCTGACGCCCACAAACAATCTGTCTTTCACACATCCCGCATTGGCAAGCGAGTATGCTAGGAGGAACACGAAGCATGTTTGGGAGGTGTTTGCCGGGACGACTCGGCTTTTGTGGTGGAAATGCCCGGTGAAATCATGCGGACACGAATACCGGGCGACGGGACATAATCGTCTTGCCGGGAGGGGTTGCCCGGAATGCGCGAGGAACACGAAAGGAAGAAGGAAGAAAGAGGCAAATGCCTGATAAGGCATATGGCCCGCATATCGATAGTATCGGTATGCGGGTTTTTTGCTTTTTAAATAAATGCATTTCATACACGGGCGCGCAATGGTTTTACAAACTGGAAAAAATGGTGTATGATTGATACCAATCTTGCTTTGTCATATGAGAGGGGTACGGCAAAGGGTATGACGATCGTTTTAGAGTTATCACACTTCACTATATTATGGCAAAGAAAAATAATAACATCATCATCAAGGGCGCCCGTGTCAACAATCTCAAGAATATCGATGTCGAAATCCCGCGTGATTCGCTCGTGGTTATCACCGGCCTTTCCGGTTCGGGAAAATCTTCCTTGGCTTTCGACACGATCTATGCCGAATCCAACAGGCGGTACATGGAGTCGCTCTCCTCGTACGCGAGGAACTTCATGGAATCTTTGGGCAAGCCCGACGTGGACGCGATGTATCACTTAAGTCCGGCGATCGCCATCGATCAGAAAAGTATTTCCCGTTCGCCGCGTTCGACCGTGGGAACCCTGACCGAAGTGTATGATTACCTCCGTGTTTTGTATGCCAAGACCGGTGTGCCGCATTGCCCGCAGTGCCACAGTATGCTGCATCGAAAGACCAGTCAGGAAATCCTGGCGGAAATTTTGGATTTTCCGGACAATACCTTCTTCATTTTCCTTGCCAAGCTTCCGCAGACGCTCAAAAAGACGGAAAAGGAGGCGCTTAAACAGGTGGAGCAGTGGGGCTATGCCCGCGTGCGTTTCCATGGCCAGATTATGCTCATTTCCGAAGCGCTGCCGCATGCGTCGGATATGCTGCTTTCCGAAATGGAGATAGCGGTGGATCGGCTGACTTTGGATACGAAAAAACCAGACAAGGAGCGACTGCTCGATTCTATCGAGACGGCCTTCAAATTGGGGCATGGCGCGCTCACCCTCTTGGTGAATGAAAAAGAAGAATACTGGTACAGTCAGGAATATGTTTGTCATGCCTGCGATGTTCATCTGCCGGAACTGGCGCCGAATATCTTTTCGTTCAACAGTCCGGAAGGTGCGTGCGAAACGTGCTCGGGGCTGGGCGTGAAGCTCGAGCTCGATCCGGAGCTTATCATCCCGAACAAGAATCTATCTTTGCTTGAAGGAGCGATACGTCCGTGGAATAAGACGAGCGAAGGGCGCCAGGTGCAGACAGGACAGCTCAGCGTCCTGCGTGATGCTGCCGAACGTTGCGGTTTTTCGATGAAGACGCCGATCAAGAAATTCTCGGCCAAGCATCTGAAGATTCTTTTGTATGGGGAAGAAGCGGTTTTGAAAAGCAAAGAAAAGCTTTCGCCCGCGGAGCAGAAGGCGATGTTTGTCGGCATCGTTCCGTTATTGGAGAAGAAGCACAAGGAGACGAAATCGGAACACCTGCGCAAAGAGATCGAGAAGTATATGCTCGTGCGGACCTGTCCGTCGTGCCAAGGCAAGCGATTGAAACAGGAATCCCTTTCGGTTCTGATCGAGGATTGCTCTATCCACGATATGGCGGCGCTCAGTGTGACTGCTTTCCGTCAGCGTCTTTCGGAGATGCTGGTCAAAACAGTTTCCAAAGATTTGAAAAACGCTATGACGACCCTGCTCAAGGAAATGGATATGCGTCTTTTGGCTGTGGAAAAAGTGGGACTGGGGTATCTTGAAATTTTCCGTAGTGCGGAAACGCTTTCGGGCGGGGAAGCGCAGCGTATCCGCTTGGCGATCCAGATGAAGTCGGATCTGACGGGAATCTTGTATGTGTTGGACGAACCGTCCGTCGGACTGCATAGCCGCGACACGGAAAAGCTCGTGCACGCGCTCCAATCGCTTCGGGAAAACGGGAATTCATTGGTGGTGGTGGAACATGAGCCGGCACTCATGGCCGCTTCGGATTGGATCGTGGATATGGGACCGGGCGCGGGCCGCGAGGGGGGAGAGGTGATCTTTTCGGGAACGCCCAAGAAACTGTGGCAGTCCAAGAGTTTGACGGGCCAATACCTGTCCGGAAAAATCAGTGTGTCTCCGGAAAACAGGAAGCCGCGCAAGGCGAAGAAATTCATATCGATTATCGGGGCCACCGAGCATAATCTCAAAAACGTCGATGTGCAGATACCGCTGGAGGCATTCGTGGTGGTGTCGGGCGTGTCCGGATCGGGAAAGTCGTCCCTGATTAAGGACATCCTCTCCAAGAGTTTGGCCAGACACTTCTATCAGGCCAAGACGCGGGTGGGTACGCACAAGACTATCACCGGATTGCAGCATATCGACAAGGTGATTACGGTGAACCAATCGCCGATCGGCCGCACGCCGCGTTCCAATGCCGCGACCTATACCGGGGTTTTTTCTCCGATTCGCGATCTGTTCGCCGAGACGGCCGAGGCGAAGCGCGATGGCTATGATGCCAGCCACTTCAGTTTCAATATGCGCGGCGGCCGCTGCGAGGTCTGTCAGGGTGGCGGGGTGCGCAAGGTGGAGATGTATCTTCTGGCCGATGTCTATGTCGACTGCGAGGAGTGCCAAGGGACGCGCTACAATGCAAAGACACTGGCTATAGAGTATCGGGGGATGAATATATCCCAGGTGCTCAATATGACCGTTTCCGAGGCGCGCAGCTTTTTCTGCGACCATGCGCTGATTCAAGAGAAACTGCGGGCGCTGGATGAAGTGGGATTAGGCTATCTGATTCTCGGCCAGAGCGCCACGGCCCTTTCGGGAGGTGAAGCGCAGCGAGTGAAACTGGCGACGGAATTGGCTCGGAAATCGACCGGTAAGACGCTCTATATTCTTGATGAGCCGACTATCGGCTTGCACTTTGAGGATACGCGAAAACTCTTGATCGTTTTGGACGCGCTGGCCGATAAGGGAAATACGATTGTTGTGGTCGAGCACAATACCGATGTGATCAAGCACGCCGACTGGGTGATTGACCTTGGACCCGAGGGCGGCGAGGGCGGGGGAGAAATCGTCTACGCAGGCATCCCATCAGGACTTAAGAAATGCAAGAAGAGCTTCACTGGGAAGTATATCTAGGAGAAACTGAATAAAACAACACCCCGGGTATCTGTCCGGGGTGTTGTTTTTTGATATGCTTGCGAAGATAGCCGGTTTATTTCGTTGCCAGTAAAGCGGCGAGTTTGCTGATGATTTCCTGTTCGGCGGTGGCCATCTGTGCGTGGTGGAGAGGGAAGATGAAGGTGTCGTCGTTGATTTCGCCTTCCTGCCAGAGGGTGGCGAGGATGGTGAGGGCTTCGGGGGAGCCAGCCTTCATGATGCCGTGGATAGTTTCGGGAGTTTCCTGAAAAAGGATGAGGAAAAAGGATCCGGTGGAATAGTGGGTCTTGATCTTTTCCAAGATGGAAGGAAGATCATCGTCCTGCGCGTGGCTGGCGGCAAGGTCGCCTGGTGTGACCGGTGCCCAGATGAGTTTGGTGGTTTCGTCCCATTTGAGTTCCGCCATGATACGGCCCCAGAGCTTAAGGAGGTGAAGCGGCTGGGTTTTGTAGAGGTGCTGGACGATCTTTTGTTGGTTGGCGCCTTGATCCATGAGCCATGAGGCGATGTGGAGGGCTTTGGGAGTGGTGTTCTTTTTCTGGAAGCTTTCGGTGGCGCTGATGATGCCGGTAAGTAGGCACTCGGCGATGTCCTCGTCCATCCATTCGGCGTGCGTGGCGCTCAGAAGCTGTGCAAGAACCTCCGCTGTCGAAGACGCATTGATATCTGCCACATTGAGCTGGCCGAAGTTGTCGTTCTTGGCATGGTGATCGATATTGATGACAGGCACTTCGTAAAAAATATCCGCATTATCTTCATAGAGTTTGCCGAGCGATTCCTTGTCGGGTGATCCCAAGACGACGACGAGGTCGAACTTGAATTGCGCGGGGATGAATGAAAAATCCCGAGGGTTGATGGATCCATGTTCGGGCGTGACATAGATTCGGTATTCCTGCGCCTCTTCTTCGCTGCGGATGGCTTGGATCTTATTGTATTTGGTATTGAAAGACACGATGAAGTCGCGGGCGCCGGAAAGCGTCTCGACGAGCTTTTGCGGTTTTGTGAGGAAAGGGTATTGATCGGTGTGCTTGAAAAGCATATCGGCTGCGATGGTCGCATTCTTTTCCTGTTTTTCCAAAAGGCGGGCAAGGGCCCATGCGGAAGTCAGGGCGTCTCCATTGAGATAATGAGGAAGAAGGATAAGGATATCTTGTGATTCACGGATGAGTTTTTGGAATTGTTGTTGGGGCGTCAGGGACATGGGAAGAATGGGAAATAGCGGTTTACGGATATCCTTTTCGTTTCAGTACAGTAATTCAGGTTACCAAAAAGGCAAGGGAGTGTCAAATCACCCTATAAGGCCTATTTTGTTTGCACAAAGGGAGATTCTCGTGTAGGATACGGAGCATATGAGACAAGAAATCATCACGACATCCAAAGAGGAAACCATACGCTTCGGACAAAAGCTTGCCGCAAGGCTTTCCTCTGGAGCAGTGATCGCATTGTCCGGGGACTTGGGTGCCGGCAAGACCACATTGACACAAGGGCTTCTTTCGGGCCTTGGTGTGGCGGGGCCCTACACGAGCCCGACGTTTGTGATCATGAAGCAGTATGACATTTCGCCCGAGGCACATAAAGGCATCAGGCGGGCGTATCATGCGGATGCCTATCGCATCGGCACGCAGGAAATGCTTTCGATCGGCTGGGAAGAATGGATGGAGGATCCGGCCGGCATCGTCATTGCCGAGTGGCCGGAGCGCATCGCGGATATTATCCCCGAGAGCGCGATTTCCCTATCGCTCCAGTGGCTGGATGAGACGCGAAGGAGAATCGTTATCGAGAACGGCGGGGGTGAGATGTAGAGCTTCTGAATCAAGAGGTTTTTCAAAGGGTTTTTCGCAAAACGGAAGACACTTGCTTTTTATGCAAAAGCGTATTAAGATAGGGTGTCGCTTTGAAAAGGCGGCAAGAACCGTCATCGTGCGGTTGCACTTTGACAATAGTGAATAGAGTAGGAGAATGGTATGAGTGGCGTTGCGTCTGTAGAGCGTGATGTACCTGGTGTGATGACGACGGTAAAGCCTAAATTATATGTATTGGACACCAGTGTCCTGATACATGATCCGTGGTCTATTTGTCGGTTCAAGGAACACGACGTTATTATTCTGACACAAGTACTGGAGGAACTTGACCATCTAAAGAAGAAGGGTGCTCCTGACGCTGCGCGTAATGCACGGCAAGTGATTCGCCTCCTTGGTGATTTGGCTATCGGGCATAGTGCAGCATCATTGAAACAAGGACTCCCTCTTGGTAATGTAAATCTAGCGGATACCTTTCCATGTGCTGGAAAATTAAAATTCCAAACAGTAAGACTGGTACCGGATACGAAAAATATTCCTGAGGAGCTTTCAGAGATTCTTGCGGATAATGTCATTTTGCGTGCCGCATTGGCATTGTTGCAGTGCAAGAACGGTTACTCGGATGTGATTTTCGTTTCAAAAGATATCAACGCTCGCATCAAAGCTGCGACGCTTGATATCATGGCTGAAGATTATCATAGCGATCAGTCTGTGAGCGATCTGGAACTGCTGTATACTGGAGCTTATGTTCTGGATAGGGATTTTTGGGATACATGCGGTTCGAGGATGGAGTCATGGAAGGAGAAGGACCGTACGTTTTATCGTTTGCAGAATTCCATGGTTACTGATTGGTACCCCAATCAATTCGTGTATACTGATGGTGATGAAGGTGGGGATGAAGATGGGTTTGAGGCTATTGTCAGGTCTATCGATGGAGATGTCGCGGTGCTTGAACTGTTGAAGGATTATCGCGTGAAATACCATAATATATGGGGTATTACAGCGAAAAATCGTGAGCAGAATTTTGCTCTCAATGTGTTGCTCGACCCTGAAATCGATTTTGTCACCTTGCTGGGTGCAGCCGGTACCGGCAAGACTCTGACCGCGTTGGCCGCAGGTCTGGTTATGGTGATGGAAAGAAAGGTATACAGTGAGATCATCATGACTCGTGAAACGGTGCCTATCGGTGAAGATATCGGGTTCTTGCCCGGCACCGAAGAAGATAAGATGGCACCATGGATGGGGGCGCTTATGGACAATCTGGAACTTTTGGGAAGCCGTCTGGGTCAGGGTGAATGGGAACAAGGCGCATCCAAAAATATTCTGATGAACCGTGTTAAAATCCGTTCGCTCAATTTTATGCGCGGGCGCACCTTTCTCAATCGGTTTTTGATTGTCGATGAGGCACAGAATCTGACGTCAAAGCAAATGAAGACGCTGATTACCCGCGCGGGACCTGGCACGAAGATCATCTGTATCGGTAACCTCGACCAGATCGATACGCCGTATCTGAGCGCCACCACATCTGGATTGACATATGTTGTGGAGCATTTCAAAGCCTGGAAACATGGTGCGCATATCACGTTGCGCAGAGGTGAGCGCAGTCGGTTGGCAGACTTCGCCAATGATGAGTTGTAAAATAAGGAGTACGGCAAATGGCGGCATTAAGAAAAATCAATGAATGGATGATGGTGATCATCGTTTATATGGCGATGTTCCTTCCTGATTGCATTACGGCAACGACCGATGTCCCTCTTGGGATTTGGTAGTGAATACTTTGAATGACTTATGAGGCTAAACCCCCAAGCAGAATTCTGCTTGGGGGTTTTTAATTGACAGGATGAAAAAGATATGCTACTGTTGCGGTATTCAGGAAGAGCATTGGCATACAAAGTAGGGTGCAAGGGGGCAGGGAGCGGAGATATTTTTTTCATGAGGGTGCCAAAGACATCCCTCATGCGACCGGGGGAATGAGATGAAAAAAGGTAACGTATCACAGATCGCTCTCATATGGCTTGTGATGAACAGGCTATTGGGAAGCAAAGACCAGCCGAGTTGGTTGGGCGGCATGGTAAATCGTTTGCGCCAAGTAAAGGATCGTTGGTTTCCTGATCCGAATTGGTGGATCTGAAACATAGATAAGAAAAGTGACGAATTTGAAACATTAAGTGGCCTTCTGTCATACAGGATGCCGCTTTTCATATATCCGAAAATAAAGACACTGTTTCGAGGTCTATTTCGAAACAATAAAAAAACCGCTTAGCTCAGTAAAGAGTAAGTCGGTTTTCTATCAGAGGAAACGGTCGTTGCGTTCCATGCTAGCGCACGCTGATGATGATACCGGTATTATCATCAGATTCCATGACAACTTCATTGCCAGCTTCGAGAAGCAAATCCTCGATGGTGGCAGCCGTCTGGAAGGCATCTTGCAGAGAGTCGCTGCGGTGTTCTTGTCCAAGAACATGCACAGGAAGCCCCTGAGCTAATGCCCGCACGATCTTCATGGTCACATCCTGCTTGGCCCACACATGAGACTCTTCTTCGGTCGCTTGAGAAAGATCTGTTTCCCAGCGCCATTTGTATCCGGAAACCCCGCACAAGATATCTTGTGGAGTGAGTCCGAAAGCCGAAGCGTCCAGCGTTTGCCCAGCCATGTGACCGTCGATGAGTCGGACGGTTATCATAAGCTTGTAGCTTAATTTGTTAAGAAACTCTCTCTTTCATTCCCTGGATTTCCAGTATACACCTGGATAAAAGATTGTCAAGACTTTATAACAAAAGGATATTCGCGCGAATAAGCGATGAATCCGCAAAATAGTGGCATTCGGTTGCGCTCTTAAGGGGACAACGATATACTGGAACATATGGAAAAACAACGGAAAATACTCATACTCATCGACGGAAATGCGCTGATCCACCGCTCCTATCATGGATTGCCGCCGCTTACCACCAAAAGCGGGGAGCTGGTGAACGCGGTCTATGGCTTCGCTATGACGCTCTTGAGCGTGATCGAGAAGTTTCATCCCGAATATATCGCGGCCTCTTTCGACCTTTCGGGGCCGACCTTCCGCCACGAAAAATTCGCGGAGTATAAGGGGACGCGGGCCAAGGCCCCCGATGACCTGTACAGCCAGATTCCGCGGGTCAAGGAATTGGTGAAGGCGTTCAATATCCCGATCTATGAATTGTCAGGGTTCGAGGCGGACGATGTGATCGGAACGCTCTCCCGGCAGGCGGTGGAAAAGGACGAGGATGTCGATGTGATTATCGTGACGGGGGATTCGGATGCTTTTCAGCTTATCAATGATCGGGTCAAAGTCTTCACGATGCGCAAGGGCGTCAAAGACACGGTGCTCTATGATAAGGATGCCGTGTTCGCCAAATACGGTCTGGTTCCGGAGCAGCTCAAGGATTTCAAAGGCCTGCGCGGTGATACGTCGGACAATATCCCCGGCGTCAAAGGTATCGGTGAGAAGGGCGCGGTGAATCTTTTGCAGCAATATGCCTCTTTGGAAGGTGTGTATGAACATGTGGCGGATATCAAGGGCGCCTTGAAACAGAAATTGGAAGAGCATAAAGAGAGCGCTTTCTTGTCCAAGGAACTCGGCACTATCGATGTGCATGCTCCGGTGGACCTGGATTTCTCCGCCTGTGTGACTCATGAATTCGATCGCGAAACGATAGCCGCTCTTTTGAAAGAGCTGAGCTTTTTCAGCCTGATCAAACGTTTGCCGGGCGCACCTCAGGACGATAATCAGCAATCAGCAAATAACAACCAACAATCATCGGGCAACAAGCGAAAAAATGCTTATCGAATCCTGAAAACGTCAGCGGAAGCGGAAACTTTTTTGGAAGCGCTGCCGAATGATCAGGATTGCGTCGTGCTCTTGGATATGCAGGCAGGGACGCTGTTCGGATCAGCCATCCAGGGCATATGCGTGCTTGCCAAAGATGCCTGCGCCTTTATCTCGTTTTCGCTTGAGACACGGTTGCCATTGAAAGCGTTTTTGGAAAATGCGAGCGTGCGAAAGTGCGTGTATGGCGCCAAAGAAATCATCAAGATCTGCCACAAAGAAGGCATCGATATTGTTGGGGTGGATTTCGACGTGATGATCGCCGGGTATCTTCTGAACGCGGGCGGCAAAGTCGGGCTCGAGGAATTGGCGCTTTCCGAACTGGGAGAGGATCTTTCTGCTTGCGATATCGCGCAGAGGGCGCAGGTGATACGCAAACTCAAGGAGGAATTTGCCACGAAGATGAAGGATATCAGTCAGAAACAGGAAACGGAGAAGACTTTGGAATCCGTGTTTCGCGATATCGAGATGCCGCTCATCACCGTGCTTGCGGCGATGGAAGAGCAGGGAATCCGCCTCAATGGAAGCGTACTGCAGAAACTTTCCCAGGAGCTTTCTGCGACACTCAAAACGCTCGAGCAGGAGATCTATGATCTGGCGGGGCAGACTTTCAATATCAATTCGCCCAAGCAGTTGGCGAAGGTTTTGTTCGAGGATCTGCAGATTTCGACGGTCGGCGTGAAGAAGGGGAAGACCGGGTTTTCGACCGCATCGGCAGAACTGGTGAAGCTTCGCGATGAATACGAGATCGTGCAGAAGATCGAGAATTACCGCGAGCTTTTCAAACTGAAGACGACCTATCTGGACACCTTGCCGCGTCTCGTCGATACGAATTCGCGCATCCACACCGTCTATCATCAGGAAATCGCGGCGACCGGACGGCTTTCGTCCAAGGATCCGAACCTGCAGAATATCCCTGCCCGCAATCAGTGGGGAACGTATATCCGTGGCGCTTTCGAAGCGGAGAAGGGGTTCGTGCTGGTCGGCGCCGACTATTCGCAGATCGAGCTTCGCGTGGCGGCGCACCTTGCCGATGACAAAGTTATGATCGAGGCTTTCCGTAAAAAGGAGGATATTCACAGGACGACCGCATCGCTCATTCATCAGATCAAACCCGAAGAGGTGACGGACGATATGCGTCGCCAGGCCAAGGTGCTCAACTTCGGCATCATGTATGGCATGGGCACATTCGGCCTGTCGCAGGCAGCGGGTGTGGACCAGCAGGAAGCCTCGAAATTCATCAAGGGATACTTCGAAAAGTTTTCCGGCATGGCAAAATATTTGGAAGGCATGAAAAGCTTCGCCCGCGAGCACGGTTTTGTCGAGACCGAACTCGGGCGCAGGCGCTATATCCCAGAAATCAACAGCACAAATCAACAGGTGGCGAGGGGAGCGGAGCGCATGGCCATCAATATGCCGATACAGGGACTCGAGGCCGACATCGTCAAGCTCGCGATGATCGCGGCCGACAAGCTTATCGCCGAGAGGTTTCCCGATACGGCCCGCATGCTGCTTCAGGTGCACGACGAGCTTATTTTCGAAGTCAAAGAAGAGATCGCCGACACTTTTTCACAAGCGGTCAAGGAGACCATGGAGACTATCTATGAGCTCAAGGCCCCGTTAGTGGTAGATGTTTTTACGGGTAAGAATTGGGGGGAGATATAGAAATATATAAATACTAGTATGAGAAATAAAAAACAAGGCTTTATAGAGCCTTGTTTTTTATTGACAGAAGTTGAAGGATATACTACCATAGAAAGTCAACTAAACAACATACCTCTTGTGTTTGATGTTGGCGATATTGTCGAGGAGGCATAAGATGATACATGAGTCTAGTTTTGAAAATTGTGATAGAGGGGTATTAAATCCAATGTTATTGATAACATTATTTCAAATGTTAGACGGAAGCGCTGCTCAAAGAATTATTTGTAAGAAATTTTGTGAGCACGGTTATACTTGGACGACCCTTGTTGGCGACGTAGTTTGTCAAACGGAAGAAAAATTAACTATAATTTTAGGTTCAGAATCATTGAATGTATTTAAAGATATTCTTGATTATTATGATCTATCATTAGCGATGACCTTTGATAAAGATAAAATTATAGAAGACATTTCGACCGTATTGAATATTTCTGTGCACGATCTTAATCTTACGACTCGTGCAAAAAAATGTCTCATTAGTGAGAATATATTTTGCATCGGACAATTGGTTTTACGAAAGGAATCAGAAATATTAAAAATTCCAGGAATGGGCAGAAAAACGTTCAACGAAATCGAACGTACCTTATGGGAGCGTGGACTGTATTTTGGAATGCACGTTGCTGATGCTGGCACAGACTACCAATGTAATTAAGTTTAAAATCGAAGCCCTGCTTACCGAATGGAAGTGGGGCGATTTTTATATAAAAAAGGCAATAATTGATATGTATGAATTTTTGATGCTTGACAGTGTCAATTTTTTCTGCTTTAATTAAGAACTAGAGTTATCTTTTGATGAAGGGTCTTTTGTATTGCCCTTTCTGTGTAGGCAAAGGTTGGCTTTGGTTGAAGTCCCGTCGTATAGAGTCTGTGGAGGCTTTATGGAGGGATTTCCACTGAGAGCATAGATCTCTCAGTAACCCTTTGGGCATTTCCTTGATACAGCGTAGAGAAGGAGGCGTTTGAATGGTTTTAATGAATTAAGTATAAAGGAAATGTTTAGTAGAAACAGTAGAAGCGCAAGTCATGGTCGTGGGGGAAGTCCTCGCGGCAACACCCGTAGCGGTGGTCATTCAAGTGGCGGAAACCGGGGAGGTAGTCGATTCGGAGGCGGACGCTCAGGTGGCGGATCCGGACGAGGCAAGAGTCAGTATATCGACCCGGCGCTCTTCGTGAAGAAGGCGATCCAGGTAACGGAGACGACCGTCTTCCAGCCGGAGCATCTGTTCGCGGATTTCGAGATCCATGCGAAGCTCAAGGAAAATGTCGCCAAGCGAAAGTATGTGCATCCGACTCCGATCCAGGACGGCGCCATCCCTCATATTTTGAAGGGTCGCGACGTGATCGGTATCGCCAACACCGGAACCGGCAAAACAGCGGCGTTTTTGTTGCCGCTCATCAATAAGATGTTTACGGACAAGAAAAGCCGCGCGCTTATCTTGGTGCCGACACGCGAATTGGCGCTTCAGATCGACGAGGAGTTCTTGGACTTCTCGAACGGTTCCGGATTGCTCTCGGCTTTGTGTATCGGCGGATCACATCTGCAGAAGCAGGTCATGACCCTTCGTCGCCATCCCGAATTTGTTATCGGGACACCGGGACGTATCAAGGATTTGATCGAGCGCGGCGCCTTGGATCTCAGCAACTTCAACAATATCGTGCTCGACGAGGTGGACCGTATGATGGATATGGGATTTTTGCCTGACATGAAGTATCTTTTAGGCTTGATGAAAAAAGAACGACAGTCTTTGTTTTTCTCAGCGACTTTGGAAAAGGGCGCTCGGGAATTGGCGGAGAAATTCTTGAATAATCCTGTGACGGTGGCCATCAAATCCCGACCGACTTCGGAGAATGTCGATCAGGACGTGGTGCATGTCGGATCAGCAACGGAAAAGATCGAGGTCCTGCATGAGCTCTTGCTCCAGTACGACTTCAAAAAAGTCATCGCTTTCGTGCGCACCAAGCGCAATGCCGACAAATTGGCGCAGGTTCTGACGGCCAAGGGTTTCAAGGCCGGTGCTATCCACGGAGACTTGTCCCAGGGTCAGCGTCAGCGGGCGCTTCAGGCCTTCAAGGATAACCGTATGCAGATCCTTATCGCGACCGACGTGGCAGCACGCGGATTGGATATCGACGATGTGACACATGTTATCAACTACGATGTCCCTGCGACTTTCGAAGATTACGTACACCGTATCGGACGAACCGGACGAGGCAATAAAACGGGTATCGCCCTTACTTTTATCGAGAATTAACAGTGGAAAAGTCAACGAGTCGATTCGATGTGCGCGTGAAGAGAACGAGAGCTGGCCTTGGGCTGGTCTCGTTTTCTTTTATCAAAAAAGGCGAAACCGTGATCGAATACATCGGGCACCGCCTCACCAAAAGCGCCAAGAATACGGTCGACAACAAGTATATTTTCGATGTGAACAGCAAGGTCGAGATAGATGGCAGCCCCCGTTTCAATACGGCGCGCTATATCAATCACTCCTGCGCGCCCAATTGCGAGGCAGTCAATCGCCGCGGACGGATATTCATCGTCGCTTTGCGCACCATAAAACCCGGTGAGGAATTGACCTATGATTACGGGAAGGAATACTTTGAAATGAGGATAAAACCATTCGGCTGCCGCTGCAAAAAATGTCTTGCTCTCTGAGTGTGGTTTTTGTATTATCTTGCGTATAAACGGTTTTTTTGCTACAGTTTCTGTAGAAAGAGGTGCTAATTTCATGACACTATCCCCATGGCGAAGATTCTTTTTGTCGATAGCGATCCGGTACTGACAGATATCTATCAGCGCAGATTCATCGCTTCCGGATTCGAGTGCGTCGTCGCATCCTCTGTCAAAGAGGCACTTCAAAAGACGGTCGAATCGAAGTTCGATATGGTATTGCTCGAGCTTGACCTGCGGGGAGAGAACGGTATCGATGTCCTCCGGGAGATCCGCACCGATCCGCACTACGATCCTAAGACGAAGGTCGTCATCTTCAGTAATTCCTCGGACAAGGATCTTCACAAACAGGCGATGGATCTTCACACCAACGGATTCATTTCCAAGATCGATTACCCGCCCAATAAGCTGATCGACGAGACGGATCGCTTCCTGCATCAATTTAAGGAGCAGGTGAAGAATGCGGAGCGCTTCCGTCGCGGAGGCATACCGGTTCCGAAGCACAAGAAGCTGCTGTTGGTGGAGAACGAGGATGCGTTCATCGATATGTTCGGCAAGCGGCTTCGGGATGAAGGGTATGAGGTGAGGATCGTGACCAGCGGAACGGAAGGGTTTTCGATCGCTGTTGAGACCAAATACGATCTTGTCATCATCGACATGATCACGTCGGGGCCTGGTGGGAAGGAGCTCATCGCGCGGTTGCAGGGGGATGCGCGGACCAAGGATGTGCCCATATTCCTTTTTTCCGCCTCTGTGGACGACGATGTGATCGATGGGACACGTCGCGAGGGCATACGGTGCTTCACGAAGACGCACATCACGCCGAGCGAGCTGGTCCGCGAAGCGAACGGTTTTTTAGAATAATTTTTTTGTCAGATCGTTATGGAAAGAATGCTTATCGGGGAAACGCCGCAACATATCGGGGAATCGGTTCGTCTGGCCGGATGGGTGCATATCCGTCGTGATCATGGAAAGCTTATCTTTATCGACCTTCGCGATCGGAGCGGCAAGATTCAGATGATCATCGTGCCCGATCACGTGGAGGCCTATGAGGCCGCCAAGGGTGTCCGCAATGAGTTCGTGATCGATATCGTGGGAAAGGTGAAGTCCCGTCCGGGCGGTGCCCAAAACGAGAAGATCTCGACCGGCAACGTCGAAATCGAAGTGGAGCAGCTGAAGGTTTTGGCGGTGGCGGAAAACGTGTTGCCGGTCGAACCATCCAGCGACACACTCGATGTCAATCTGAAAACCCTGCTGGACAATCGTCAGCTGTCCTTGCGCAATGCCAAGGTCAATGCGATTTTCCGTATCTATTCCTCCATGCTGCGCGCCTATGACGCGGTGCTTTCGCAGGACGGCTTTTTGGAAATCAAGACCCCGAAGATCTTAAGCTCGGCGACCGAAGGCGGTGCCAACTTCTTCAAGGTCAAATACTTCGATCGAAGCGCCTATCTGGCTCAGAGCCCGCAGTTCTACAAGCAGGCGGGCGTGGGCGCTTTCGAGCGGGTGTTTGAAATCGGGACCGTGTTCCGCGCGGAGCCTCACTTCACGACGCGCCACGTCAACGAATACACCGGCTTGGATGCCGAGATGGGATTCATCGAAAGTTTTTCGGACGTGATGGACGAGCTGGAAAAGACCATGATGTTTATTTTCAAGACCTTCCAGGATGAATGCGCGGAGGAAATGGCCCTGCACGAAGCGCAGATGCCGAGCATCGTCGCCATCCCTCGATTGAAGTTGACCGAAGCCTTACAGATTCTCGAGCAGCAGTACGGCAAGAAGATGGAGGACGGCGTGGTGGATATCGATCCGGAAGGCGAGCGATTGATCGGGGAATATGTCAAGAAGGAATACGGTTCGGACCTGGTTTTCCTGACGCACTATCCGACGGTGGCGAGGCCGTTTTATGTGATGCCAAACGAAGACCCTCAGTTTACGGATAGCTTTGACCTGCTTTTCCGCGGTTTGGAAATCGCGTCCGGCGGACAGCGTATTCATAATTATGCCGATCTGGCGAAGAATATCCAGCTGCATGGCCTCAATCCGGATGAATTCAAGCATTATCTCGACAACTTCCGCTTCGGTATGCCTCCGCACGGAGGATGGGGGCTCGGATCGGAGCGCATCGTGCAGAAATTGCTCGGACTCAAGAGTGTCAAGGAGGCTATCCTTTTCCCTCGCGACGTGAAGCGATTGACCCCGTAACCGTCCTTGCGAGCAGCAAAAATTTCTTGTTGAAGGGACGTTTTCATGCTATCCTTAGTAAGGAAACGTCTTTTTTTGTTTCTAATAAAGTATAAAATACATGAGGACACACGTTCAAGCATGGCAAAAATATCTTTCTGATCAGGTCTTCGGGAGGTTTTCTCAGGATATCGGCATCGACCTGGGCACAGCCAACACGCTTGTCTATGTGAGGGGCAAGGGGATCATCATCAATGAACCCTCCGTGGTGGCGATCAATCAGCGCACGGGGCAGATTTTGGCGATCGGCAAGGAGGCGAAGAAGATGGCCGGCAAGACACCGGGACATATCGTCGTGACGCGCCCCTTGGTGGACGGCGTGGTGAGCGATTTCGAGGTGACGCAGCAGATGCTCCGCTATTTCATCGACAAGGCGCATGATAACGGCTTGGCGTTTTTGCGTCGGCCGCGCGTGCTTATCGGCATCCCGTCCGGTGTGACGGAGGTGGAGAAGCGCGCCGTTATGGAAGCGGCTCTCAATGCGGGCGCCCGGGAAGTCTATCTGATCGATGAGCCGATGGCAGCCGCTATCGGGGCGCGATTGCCCGTTATCGACGCGGCGGGAAATATGGTGGTGGATATCGGAGGCGGTACGACGGAGATCGCGGTCATTTCGCTCGGCGGCGTGGTAGCGGCAAGGAGTCTGCGCATCGCGGGCGATGAGATGAACGAGGATATCATCCGGTATTGTCGTGATGAATTCAATCTGTTGATCGGCGAGAAAACCGGCGAGGAGGCGAAGATCGCTATCGGAAGCGCGTATCCGCAGCGTGAGCAATTGACCTTTCCGATCCGCGGGCGCGATCTGGTGAGCGGTTTGCCCAAGGAGGTGATCGTTAATGACGAGCATATTCGGGAGGCGCTGTCACGTTCGATACGCATCATCGTCAATAGCATCAAAACTATCGTGGAAGAAACGCCGCCGGAACTTTTGGCGGACATCATGCAGCGCGGCATTATTCTTGCCGGTGGCGGCGGCTTGATACGCGGGCTCGACAAGCTGATCGCCAATCAGACCGGTATCCCTGTCCGGATGATGGAGGATCCTCTGACGGCGGTCGTGCGCGGGACCGGCATCGTGTTGGATGATATGGACCAGTTGCAGGAAGTGCTTATCGTGGAGCAGCGCGGCGGATCTTTGCGCTAGCTTCCGCTTCCGTGTGAATATATCAGTCTTCAAAGAACGTATATATGAATGGGTGGCGATCTATACAAAAAACGAGGCTCTTCCGCGTGATTGTGGTGTGCGGTGTTTTATTCGGTCTGATCGCCTGGAATCCGCATAAGGTATTCTATCCGGTGCGTGTCGTATTCGGGTTTGTTGCGGCGCCTTTTCAGAGTGTCCTTTCAGTCATCGGGTTCTATGCCGACTCCTCTTTGGAGTTCTTGTCGTCGATCAGTCATCTCAAGGAGGATAATGAACGATTGTATCAGGAGAATATACGGTTGCTTGCGGAAAATGCGAAGCTGATCGATATGCGGCAGGAAAATGAGATGTTGCGCAAGGAATTCGAACTTTTGCCGCGCGGGTCATTTGATTTGATGGCTGCCGAAGTGGTCGGAATGGATCAACAAAATACCGGCAATTGGCTGCTCATCAACAAAGGATTCTCGGACGGTATCCAAAAG
>JAQTRS010000012.1 GCA_028711705.1 Candidatus Moraniibacteriota bacterium | reverse complement strand
TGAGTGGAGATGGAGGGCTGATTGAGTGGAGATGGAGGGCTGATTGAGTGGAGATGGAGGGCTGATTGAGTGGAGATGGTTTTGGTGATGGAGATTCAATATCAACTATACTTGCAAGAAGTTAGATAGAAAAGTATCCAATAAATAGATATACTATCCTCAATAAGAAGACCAAGCCAAGAGTTATAAATGCCAAAAGTACTTGACACAATCAAAAGTCATATTGTCAAAATTCGCAAGAAAGATACGATTTTTATTGGGTTTAATCCTATTTATGCAAAAGTTTCAATGGGGATACCCCTTCTAGGTGATGACAAAACTAATGAATGGCTCGATTCTGAAAAGACGAATTGGGATAAACGCGAAGAGTTTAAACGTTTTATGATTGAAACGATGCCAAATATCACTCTGACTGATGTATATGATGATGTTCCTATTGGATATATCGAATGGCCATTCTTAGGCACTATAGCCATTGATGTCGACATTGACAGTCCTGAGTACAATATAATCAACGACAGATATGAAGCTTCTTCTGGTGAACCGTATTCTCTTGATGCAGTTGTCTATATCATGACCTATGAAGAAGCATTAAGTGCATATGAAAAACAAAAAGAGTTAGAAGTATAATTCTATAATTAAAAGGTTTTGGCGACAACAGCTTCTAAGCCTTAAAATTTATATTTGAGTTTGAAATTTACCAATGCGCATGACGGTATGTACTTCTAGTATAGCCTTCTTTTTTTCTATAATCTTCTAATTGATTTTTTTCTTTGGACACTTGCCACATAAGGGTATGATTGTATCGATAGTCTAAGCATTTAATAGCAATCAGATTGATTTTGCCAATTACTACCGTAAAAGGAAGAATTTCAGCTACTTTCTCTACCGATAAGTTTTGAATTTTTTCATAAAAATCTATCATTTTTTTAAATGCTACATTTGAACCATCACTAAGAATATATGAATCTTCTTTCAGCTTGCCAACAAGTTTATCAAAAAGTCTACTAATTGGTTCGTGGTCAGAATTACGATTACTTAGAAAATATACATTTGAGCCACCTTCACCCATACTGTCGCCACGATGACAAAAATAATCAAGAGAATCATCATCTATTTCATTTAAAGCATATTGCGCAAATCCTTTTCGAAATAAAATCTGTTTAGGATTGTTTTTGTATTCAAAGGAAACTCGTATATAACAAGGGTCAATATCATTATGTATTTTTGAATCAGGTTCTGTACTTGTTGACAACTTGGCGTTTGGATTACCTTCTATTATCATATTGATATTACCAATAAAATCATTAGATTGTAGTATCTCCACAAAACCATCTGGATTGCTATAATACAAATCTGCAAATATAAAGTCGTCTATCTCATCGATAAACATATCAAAAATTGATTTCCAATCATCACCTGAACAAGGATAAAAAAGCTTTTTCATGTTTAACCTCTATAAGTATTATTTTTTAATATTAACTCGTAAAATGGACATGAAATGACTTATTTAACAAATCTCTAATAAAGTTTCAAATTTTTCTTTGAAATAATTCTCATCTTGATGATTATAAAATGGAAGCCCCATAATTTTAAAACATTCTGACTCAATTAATAACGGCTCCCCTTCTAAACAAAGTGTTGCCTCATTCAATTGATTAAGAAAATCTTCTTTCCATTTATCTAACAGTTTTAACTGAGAACCTTTAGGCTCAATAAAAACTTGATAGGTACAGTGATTAGATTTACACTTTAATAATAAAATAAAATCAGGCTCAAATCTTTGACCATTGTTATCAAAGCTGTATATCCAATATGCTTTTTCATTACGAATCAGCCAAATATCATCATATTTATTTTGTAATATTTTATGTTGACCATGAAAAAATTTCACAAAATCCATCTCTTCGCTTGTACCGTAGTTTTCATCATAAACATACCAAGAAGTTTGGTCTGGATTTGCATTAAGCCATATAGGAGGGTTAAGTCCTTTCATCCCATTTTTACTTGAATCTTTTACTTTAATAGTTTTGTCAATAACTCGTTCTTTTATTGATATTGGACAAAACTCTTTTGTTCCTTCATAATCGAAATTATTTTTGATAATCTCATTCTTGATTTTTTCTAAAATACTTAAAACCATACGTCGTTGTTCGTAAAAATCGGGTTTAAAATTTTTGCTAGAGGTTTGAACTGTCCAACATATATTTCCTAAATAGTTATGACTTTTAATAAATTCATCAATAGATTTTAAATTTTGAAAATAACGTTTTAAATTTGCAAAATAAAAAAAATCATTTTTATTTATTGCACTTCTAATAGCACTGTAATCAATCTCAGAAATACAATAATTTATCGAATTTACATTATTCTGAATCGTCACCTCTTGATTATCCATATTTATTTGTGAAGTCGAGTCAATACTGTTCCAAGTATAGTTCAAATCGCCAAATTTTTTAATGTAATCTTTGATACCATTTATAATAGATTTATCTTTATTGATTCGCTTGTTAACTAGAATTGCACCACTCTTGTAGAATGCATGATTCAAGAAGCTCGACTTAACTTTCATTGTAACTATTGCATCAGCAGTTGTAGTAAAATCCGCTATACCTGTTTTGGTTAGTTCAGTTTTAAGTATATTAATATAGGCGTTGTCATTAACACTATGAAAATACATTTCTTCTAAAATTCTTAATTCATGACTTAAATCATTATCGTATTTTCTTGTATAGCGCTCATCTTCTTCATAACTAAATGGATAATATCGTGCACCACGTCCAATGAGTTGTGCTTCTTTCGTTGTAGTTTTGTTAATAGTTTTCGGTGCTTCGTCTAGCTTAACTATATCAAATAAATTAAGAACATCCCAACCTTCATTGAGTATTTCAACAGCAAAAATCGCACGAATAAGATTAGTTGAGGATTCGAGATTATTAAGATTTTTGAGAATATTGTCTTTATCCTGTGCAGTGCCATAAATAACGATACAATGCTCATGAGCAAATTCTCTTTGTATGCTCGTTATTAGCTCATAAGGCATTTTTAATTCAGAAAGCTTTTTGATAGCAGAAGGCTTATTCTCTCTATTGAATAAACATTCTATATGTTTCGTTTCTAATTTATCCACTATATTTCTAAACATTGCATAATTGCTATCTGCATCTTTCGTGGCTTTATTCTTGAACATTATTACGGGTTTGAGTGCTATATTATTTTTTTCTGCGACAATTTTTCTATATTCACTAACAAGAACTGCTTGTAGTATTCGCAAATGCTTCTCAGTTAACTCTCCACATGGATTAAAACTATCTGATTGTAAAATAATTTCTTTCGAATACTTATCATTCCTAAATGATTTCAATGGATAGTCGTAGATGGTTTTATTCTGATAATGATGAGCAATAGTTTCAGAAGCCAAGCCCGCAGTAGCTGTAAATTCTAAAAGAATATTATCAAGGTTTGTCTTGAGAAGTTTTTCAACGGTATTGCCCCATGTTTTTTCTTCATCTTCGTCACTTGATTTTGTATTATTTTTTTTCTTATTTGCATTAAGATGATGAGCTTCATCCGCGATTAAAACAAGTTTTTTGTCTTTAAAATCATCATATGTAATGCCATTTTCATTAAGTGTAGTCAAACTCGTATGAAGTCCCTGAACTGTTGTGAAATGGATATTAATATTGTCACTTTTTGACTCTGCGAACGTACCGCTAATTTCATTTATATGAATTTGTTGATTATGAATAATAATTTTTTCTTTGAATAGATATTTTTGACTAAATGGATTAGCTAAATTTTCACGAGTTTTCATAATAATATTTGCCGTATTAACAAAAAATACAAAATTTCTGTATCCTTGAGAATATAGAAAAAGAATTGTACTAGCAATAATATTTGTTTTACCGCTTCCCGTTGCCATATGAAAAAGTAAATGTTTTGGTTTGATGGCAGAATATTTTGGGTTACTCAAATAGAAAATGAAATTTTCAAGCGCTTCTCTTTGATAGGCACGAAAGTCATGCTTTAGATTGTCAGCTAAGAATTGTGGTATCTCAGGGCGTGGCACCCATTCAAAAGCACTCTTTATCTCCTCATAAAGAATAGGCATTAATCAACTCCATAGAATTTTTTATTGAGTACCATTTCTTCTTCACTAACATCATATGTTTCATCATCGATTTCACCGATGGGAAGATATTTCATATTTTGATTGAGCTTAGCCACCTCATCACAGTCATTAAAGGTATCGATTTGTTTGAGTTCGGCGTAGATGAAACTGCCTCCACCTTGCCAATTTACGGATTTACTGATTCCGCTCTGCTCGCCTTCGATGACATTCTTAAGTCGTTGCACCGCAAGAGTTTCTATATAATCCATTTGCTCAATTCCAATGTATTGTCGTCCAAGTTTATGTGCTACTGCTGCAGTTGTTCCGCTACCCAAATGATAGTCAAGAACAGTGTCACTATTTTTTGTGAATAATTCAATTAAAAAAGCTATTAAAGCTTCAGGCTTTTTCCCATTTCTGAAATCAACATCGCCCTCGTTGGCAACATTATTGTACTCTCTTTCAAAGTTGTAAAAATTAGGATAAGGCTTCAATGTAACATCCGATGATGTTGGTTTTCCTTGGTAATATGAACCATTTTTATTACCTTCAGCAGGCGAATGAAAATATCTAAAATCATAGATATCATCACCCATATTTGGAACTTTAAATAATGTTTTAGATGGATATTTATCTTTGATTGGTTCAAGATATTTAACATAAAATCTACCACTGCTATTTTTCTCTCTTAGCGAACCACGCACGCTAATTGTCTTCAAAGAAATAGCATTTGGTGCGCCTTTAATTTCTTCATATTTATCTGGCGTATATATTTCAACTTGTTTTTCTCCACATGAAATTATTTCTGGAGTACCCTTTGTAACAATATTGTAAATATAATCATCATCCTCTTTAGTCTCAATTTTTTTTGGGAATTTATACCCATTATCTTTACTATATAATAATATATACTCTACAATATCATTAAACTCTTTATCTCCAGTAAGCACCCTGTCTGGATGTCTAACTTGGATATTAAATGTGCAAAGGCCACATTGAGTAGTGAAGATTTCATCCATTAATACTTTTAAATATGCGTATTCATGAAAACTACAATGAACAGCTATTACTCCATCTTCGCGAAGTAAATCTTTTGCAATCTCCAATCTATTTTTCATAAAGGTTAGCCATGTAGAATGATTAAAACGGTCATAATATTTGAAACCATCACTGCCCGTATTGTATGGCGGGTCAATATAAATCAATTTTATTTTATTCACGTATCGTTTCTTAAGACTATGCAACGCAAGTAAATTATTCCCCTTTATAATCAGGTTATCACCTTCGGTAATTTCATCAGGTTTGTTTTCTGTAATGCCAATTTCATTCGAAGTAAATTTTTTAATATTTGTTAAAACTTTAGGTTCGAAAAGACGGTCTATTTCATCCTTGCTGATTATTTCATTGTAAAAGACTTCTTTTTTACCTGCATCCTCATTACTCATACCACCTTCTAAAACACAGTCCTTGTAAGGCCACACTAATACCGTGTCATCAAATGTTTTTATGAAGCTATCTTTCTTGATTAAACCGATTTTATTTGTATAGCTAGTATAGGAAGAATTAAAATACTCAGTTGAATTAAAAAAATCAAATAGTCTATTTTGATTAAGTACAAGACACCCCGCGATTTCATTTACAAAATTAGTTCTTGCAATACTATTATTAACAATCGCTTCAATAAATACGGAATCAAGATGCTCAATGGCTTCAAAGATTTTACCGCGTAAAAATTCACCATCTTGGCTAACAAAATTTGTATCTTTAAGTACTATTTTCATTTGCTCATATAATTGCATTATTGCTCCGAATGTCGTTTAAAATATAATATTAGGAATTATTTTCCGAATTAAGTAAAATCATTGTTGCATATTTTTCCTAAATTAATCAAAATATAATACATATTGTTCCGAATTTCATTATTAGGTAGGAAATATAAAAATCCTATCTATGAAATTAACTCAACAAGATATGGCACGGTTATTGGATGTAGATGCACGAACATTGCGAAATTGGAAAAATACGAAGCCTTACCTATATAAAATCATTATGCAGGGGTTTGCGATAGAGGATATTCGCAATGCGCTACATACACATTGTGATAATTTGGATAAGATGATTAATGAGACAAATCCATCTCATAATAAAGATATTGTGTAGTTTTTTCAGAGAAAATGGTATTTGATTAAAAAAATTCTGTAAGTTCGTAAATCACCTAAAACATAAGGTGAAGTAATCCCATCAAAACTCCAACAGGGGGAATAAAAACCCCTGCGATACTAAATACTAAAGACATTGTTCCCATCGTTGAGCCACGTCTAAAGAGTATAAAGATGTTTATGAAATAAAGCAGTGCCCCAATGATATAAAGTATTATCATCATACCGATAATATTTTCCATGCTTATCATTCTTCCTGCGCGCTTACTAGGATTGTTTTTTTTGTTTCTGTATTGTAGTATCCAGCGATTGTGCCATCAAAATAAAATATAGAATATTGATTAAAATGCTCACCAAGCTCAATGGCTTCTTCAAAGGAAATATCATAAATACAAAAACTAATCTCAAAGTGTTCTGACAAATAACCTTTAGCTGTATCAAACTGATGATTGCGTACATATAAAATGTCTTGCAAAGCTTTATTTCGTTCAATATTTCCCCCGATGGTAACTTTCATATCCATTGGGTTCCATGCTGTAACAATTGAAAAAGGTTTATTGAATGGTACATCCGTAGGAATAGTCAAATAATCAAAATTTATCTCTTCATCTGCAAAAACCGTAAAACGTGTTCTTGCGTATATTTCAGGGTAATTTATTTTAATACCATCGCTTTCATCAAAAATATAAAGATATTTGTATTCATCAGGGATTATGAAACGAAATTTGAAACGATTGTTTATCGTTTTCTTGACAAAATCAGTGTCAGTAAAAAATTCCTTTTTGACATAATCTAGTACATCTTCATTTTCCTCAATCAATGCCAAAGCAAATTCTTTGTCTTTGCGAATAGAGTCTGATGCGAAGAGTAAGGCAGAAGGGACACTGCTGACCAATTTGGCAATGTACTGCTTATCGTTACGCAGTTCATGAGGTGTATATTTTAAAAACTCAATATCAATTTTCATAGCTTCTTCAAGAAAATCAATGTCAGACAGCAATGATTTTAAATAGGTTTCAGAGTAAGTACCGTTACGAATACTTTGAAGAGCCTCTTCCTTAGTTGGGGATAGCATTTTTTGCCTTTTCATACTGTTGTTTCAATGTTTTGACAATCATATTCTTTGCAATAGACTCACCATCAATTCTACCATCATCCGAATGGCTTTTACTACTCCATATTGCTGGGTCTTCTACATTATAAGATAGATTATTTGCTAAAACATGACCATAATGTTCAGACACATAATTTTCACCTCTAACAACTATTTCTTTATCGATATCATAAAGAGTTTTACGAGTGTTATTCAAGAAAATTTGATAGTCATTTTGAGAAATTTCGCCTGATTTCATTAGAGCTTTTTTTAATTTTTTCTCTGCATCTAGTGGTGATATTTTTTCAACTAAGTCATTGATACTCAGTTGGTTGATGGCTTCATTAGAAAATCCTATAGCAAACCGTTCTGTGCTTATATTAAATTCCATATTCTTGAGCCATAGTTCACACGTTTCTTTTACGATTGGAACAATATTCATAGTGCTATATTTGTTTTTTTCTTCATGTTCGTTTTCATCTACAGCAACATATACCATAGGTATCATTGCCATTAAATGTCCACCGTCAAAACCAACATGATACGGTTCAATCATCTCCGCATGATAATCCCTGCTACAATAATAAATAATGGCTTTAATGATTTGTCCCTCATGTTCCCATGTGATTTTTTTTTCATTAAATGTAATATCGCACATGTATAAATCCTATATATGGTGTTTTTTATTGTAATGCTCTGTCAGCCGCTTATTAATAAGTTTTATTTTCCTAAGCGATTTAGTTGTAATTTTGGTTAGGAATGCACTAACGTGAATAATGTCGAATTTATCTCTATGTTTAATATTTGAAATACGTCTCATCATAATTTTTGTCATCACCATCTCCTATGAAATAAAATTATAGGAATATATTTAGACAATATTTGTCCATTATTAATTGATATAATATCAAAAGTATATCACTACTTTTTTCTAACCTTAAATTCTATTAAGCCTTATATTCCCAAAATTCACTAAAAATTGGAATCATATGCAAAAATTCAATTCAAAACTCTCTAATTATCCACGTACACATGCATTTGTAGCTATATCTACAGCTAATATCAAAGGTAATACTGTCGAGTATTGGATGAACGAATTAAAAGATATTACTATCGTCGGTCAATGCAATTGTGGGCATTGCTATACCGTCTATTTTGAAAACTCCAAAAAGAATAAAGCATTCACTCATGAGTACCCATGCGTAACCAATTTTGGAGAGGTCACGGTGATTTTGACAGATAAAAACGATGGTTGCTTATCAGATATTGAAGTCCCTCAAGATGATTACGTACCATACGCCGAAGAATACGACTCATATGCCAAGGGTAAGTCTCCACTGAACGAAACTGCTGAAGAAGCTTATACAGTCGTTAAGCAATGGTTTTTGAATACGCCTGAGGTTGAAACTTTTCAGTTGGTAGTAGAGTAGCTATCAACCAACCAATGATGCTTCTGCAACATAATCACCGTTGTTCGTAACCGCATGTATTTCTACAGTAGGCGTTTTGATAATCTCTTCTTTTCTCATTGCAATTACATTTTCAGTAATATAAGTTAGCCCATCTGGGATTCTAAAGTTTTTTTCAGAGTTTGTTGTCAGTATCGGTAGTACTACAACTGCCAATTTGTTACTCTTCCCACGAAAACCTTGGTTCCGCCCTAAATCTTGAGATATTGCTGTTACCATAATCCGCTCTTGGATATCTCCCAATATCGCTTTATTATCAGAAAATTTAGAATCAAAATATTCTCGACATGAGTAATACATTAGATTGGTTTCTTCTTCCCCCGCTTTAGTTGCAAAAATCAATAGAGACTTATCGTGATAATTATTTGAACCTTTTACGCTTGCATGAGAGGTTATAAAAATATATTTACCATCATCGCGTCTAATGACTCTTATCTCTCCCATCTCATTATCATGTATGATGTTAATTTTATTGGAAATAATTAAATCGACTTCATATTTTTCCGATAGTCCCTTCAGTAATGGATATCTAGAATCTGTTCTTGTTGTATTCGTTAAAATATATATGATATTTTTACAATACAACTTTTGGTCAAATGTGCTGTAGGGGCTAGACCATTCAAAAGGTATTATTTCATGAAATTTATATATGCCATTATTAAACAATGGCACAATCAATTTTCTTTCGGTTGTTAATACCAACACTTTTGAATTGTTTTTCAGTAAACTTAGAAGCGATTCATTATTCTGAGAGAGCATTATATTCGTATCACTGCCATTCCAAATCGAAGGATACGATATGTATTTCATTTTCTCGATTTCTTTAGCAGTAGCCTCTTTTAGCGGAACCCAATCTGAAAAATGAAACTCGTCAAATATAATAAAGTGGTCGTTATGCCAAGTTCTAATATGATTGTTTTTTGTTGCCCGTATTAATTCTATTTGTAGTTTCTTCGTCGTTACTATACGAACTAGATTGTTATCCATAAGATTGATACGATTTCGCTCATATTCTGCCAAAATTTCATCTTGGTCTTCTTGGGGAACTTTTTCCTTGTGCAAGAATTTTGTAAAAGATTCGATAGTGATATCCTCTTCTCTTTTATTATATTCCTTAAAATACTTTTTGGCTAAATCCTTGTATCCAAGCCCCTTAAGAATCGAATAGTTGGACTCTATATGATAGAACGGTATTTTATTCTCCTTCAAAAATCTGCATACTTCTTTGACTCTACTATTTGTTTGGCAAGCATAAATAAAATGACGTTTTACACCAAATTTTAAAATGCTTGTACTTTTACCTAGACCCTCATTGGTTACAATATAATTTCTTCCACCACCGCCTGCAAACCAATTTTCCACAGCAGTTCTTAACTCTTCTTGAAGCGATTCCCTGTGTTCTTCTGCAAATATAGCCTGCTCACAAGTATTAAGAGTGAACAAAACATTGTACGGTTTCTTTTTATCCCAAATAGTCCATTTGTTACTTTCATTGGAGTAATACTGAGTCGAATGCCATACACCCGGATATCTATCGGCACAATCTCTTTTAAATTTCATTACAACGTTGGAATCGCTATACTGATAGTCAAATCCATGCAAGGATTTAACTTGATTAGCAAACTTACTGAGTACCCCAGTTGCGATTTCAACTTTTTTATAACCTTCACTATTAACTTGGTTAGAAATCCGTCTTTCTTCTTCACTTAATACTCGTGGAATCCAATCATTTTTTTCGAACTCTGTAGCGTATTTCAATGTTTCCAACTTAGCAGGGTAAACCCATCGATTATTGTTGGTACATCCTGAGTCAATTGAATATCCTGTAAAGTACATCCGAATAATCTCTTGAACATTGTATCTGTAGTCTTCAGCATCCTTAATAGGCAATAATGTTGGCATCAATAGATGAAGTCTGTGCGCTCCATCACTGTGTCTAAATGATGTTGTCAAAATATAATTTAGATTGTTCTCTTCTAAGATTTTAATGCACACGTCCCAAGTCAGTTCGGTCGTTTCAGTTGTACCTTCTTTGTGTTCAAAATCGATAAATGCAAAATTAACTTCTGCTACAGCTTTCGATACTAATGAAGAAGCATCTTTTTTAAAGACACCGACATTATAAATACATTGCGTTAGCATTTTTTTGATATTTTCTTCTTTTTGAGATAATTTTGCTTTTAAATTAATAACTCTAAGACCTTGCGGTTTAGCTTGCTTAATTGCAGTACCGAATGCTTCCTTGGAAAGAATAGGTCCTGCTGAAATATAGCTAATTTTATATTGAGTTTTATTTTTTTCACTTGACGAATAATGCGTTTTTCTATTTACATAAGTGTTCACTTGATTTCCTTTTATATTTCAATGATAATTTTTTGATTAGTTCAATGTGAAGAGATATAGGCGGAAGATATCTGAATGCAATCAAATATAAGCCTCAATATCGAGTCTAAAAATAGACATCAGAGCATTCTAGGTGTATTCCAAAAAACGATGATGCAACAATAAAAATGTTAATTATTCTTTACTCAGTTAACGACACATGTAACAACATTAGGAACATCTAGTTCCTAAACTATTTTCGTATCTATGAAAGATGCGAAAGCCTGCTGTACTGCACGAAAATTATCCAAAAATTAGACATTAGAATGCCCTGATGGGTTTCATAAGGTTTAATGCATAGTAGGTATGTCATAAGACTGACCTATAAGCGGATAATTTTCATGTGATACGATTAACTGATGAAATTAGATAGGATGAAAGGTCACGAAGATTTCATGATAATAGTAAACAAAGTTACTATTCTATATCTGGCAATTCAGCTGATAATAAAATTATATAACGCTAAACTGAAATAAATCTTAAATTATCAAAACTAGGTACAATATTTTTACTTATAAACAAATTAAATACGATTTTCC
>JAQTRS010000011.1:4257-12269 GCA_028711705.1 Candidatus Moraniibacteriota bacterium | reverse complement strand
CTATGATGGCGAGTATTGCCTTGGCGGGGGTATGATAGAATAAAAAAACCGCAACCTGTAAAAGATTGCGGGTGACCAGTGTCTAATTTCCTTCGGAAGGGATGAGAGAGTTCATCACTCGAAAAAAGTGTAGGATAGCATATATTTTTGTTTATGTCAATACACAACGCCACCACCCGTTTGTTTGAGCGGAAAATAATGGACTTTTACCGCAAGGCTGGGCGGGAGTATTTGCCGTGGCGACGGGAAAGGATTTCGGCCTATGAGGTATGGGTGAGTGAGATCATGCTGCAGCAGACTCAGGTGTCGCGCGTGATCGAGTACTATGTGAAATTTTTGGAACGTTTCCCGAACGTGTCCGTTTTGGCCCAGGCGAGCTGGGAAGAATTCCTGCCATACTATGCCGGGCTCGGATATTATCGCCGGGGGCAGAATATGCTTTTGGCCGCGAAGAAGGTGACGGAGAATTTCGGCGGGGAATTCCCGCGGGACAAAAAACTCCTTCGGACACTGCCGGGCGTGGGGGAATATACGGCGTCGGCGATCCTGAGTTTCGCTTATGGAGATAATCATCTGGCATGGGACACGAATCTGAAGCGGGTGATGGGGCGGTTTTTTTATGGGAATAAGGATGGCGAGGAAATCGCGGCACAGATGAAGGAGAATGACGAGATGATTTTCAGAACGCCAGCCAGGGAAATGAATGCGGCGTTCATGGATTTCGGGAGCGCTATCTGTCTTAGCCGACCCAAATGCAAGATCTGTCCGCTTTCGAAGCGGTGCGTGTATTTTTCGGGGGAAGGGGTTCGGGAAGCAAGGAGCAAACAACAAAGAGCACATAACAGTCAACAGTTAACAGTTAACGGGGAGCGGATGGCGGTGACTAAAGTCGATTGGCGGCGGGCGCAGGCGTATGTGTGGCTGCATAAGGATCATAAGCTGTATTATTCGTTGCATCCGAAAAAGTTCGAGGTATTCGTTTTACCGGCGGAGTATAATTCTCGCGCGGGAATCAAGGCGTATTTTAAGGATACCTATGCGCTCGATCTTTCGGTGCGTCCACCACATGCCAAAATGGTGCTGCAAGGAAAGCCGACCCTTTTGGTGAACGCGCAGATCCTTTTGGGAAAACCGGTCTTCACCACTTTTTCCAAAGACACGGTAAAGGCGTATAATGGAAGCATAGCCATCTAATATCCAATCTATGAAAGCTACACACTTCAACGTCAATTTCTTTTTCATCATTTTAACCGGCGTCGGGATTCTGATGTTCTTCATCCTCCAGCCGTTCTTGACCGCTATCCTGGCAGCCGCTATTTTGGCAGCACTGTTTCAAGGATGGTATCAATCTATCCTGAAGCGTATCGGGAATCATCGCCACGCCGCCGCCGCGCTTTCGATTCTCGTTATTGCGGCCATCATCATCGTGCCGCTTGCCACCATCTTCGGTGTCGCCATCAATGAAGCCAATGTCGCCTATGACCGCATTATCGCGGGTGAGACTTCCACTGGCCAGATTTCTTTTACGGCGCTGCTTGAAAAAATCCAGTCCCTTCCGTATGTTAGCTTCCTGCTTGGTGGTCAGTCGTTCGATATGGCGCATCTTGCCAATAGCCTTAAGGGTTTCAGTCAGGATATCCTCGGTTTCGTGAAAGCTCTGTATCAAGGGGTGGCGGAATTTATTTTCTGGCTGATCGTGATGTTCTTTTCTTTATTCTATTTCCTCATCGATGGGAAAAGGTTGGTGCAGTACGGCATGAGTGTCATGCCGTTGCGCAATGAACACGAGAAAATCTTGATCGATAAGTTCGTTTCGATGAGCCGCGCAACGCTTCGCGGGACATTGATCGTGTCTATCGTCCAGGGTTTCTTGGGCGGGGTGATGTTTGCGATTGCCGGTGTGCCCTCGCCGGTAATCTGGGGACTGATCATGGCGGTGATGTCGGTGATTCCTTTGGTCGGCGTGGGCGTGGTGTGGCTTCCTGCCGGAATCATTTTGCTTTTCATGGGTCAGGTGTGGCAGGGCATTTTCGTGCTGGCGCTCGGTGCAAGCATCATTTCGACGGTCGATAATGTGCTTGGGCCGAAACTGGTCGGGCGCGATACGCAGATGCATCCGTTACTCATATTCTTCGCGACGCTCGGGGGACTTTCGTTCTTCGGTGTTCCCGGATTCATTATCGGGCCGATTATCGCGTCACTCGCCCTGGCATTGCTGGATATCTATGCGCTTGAGTTCAAGACGCAGTTGAAGCAGTATAACGAGTAGTTAAGGAGACTTTCTGATGTAGTGGGGCTGGTGACGGTTGAGAAAATATGATTTTTAGAGGCTTGCGAGTCTCGGCGGAGCGAGCACGAGGAATTTTCCAGCAAGAAAATATCCGTACTCCAAAAATTATATTTTCTCAACCGTCACCTTTCTATCGTATGTCTATTTGTCATGTAGTTGTATGATTGAGTGGTATCAGCATATTCCGGAGCGTATCGATCCTGTCGTGTTCACGGTAGGGTTTTTTTCGTTGTATTGGTATGCGATTGCATATATGGCGGCAGTGGGGGTGTCGGGGTTTTTCGTGTGGCGAGAGGTGAGGGGATATTTGTCCTTTGATCGGTATATCGATCTTTTGTTCAATATCGTGGCAGGAATGCTTATCGGGTCACGATTGGGGTATGTCTTACTGTATAATTTTTCTTTTTACGCGGCGCATCCGTTGGCCATTGTATGGCCCTTCGATACGGCCACGGGCGCGTGGATCGGCATCGCCGGTATGAGCTATTATGGCGGTTTTGTCGGGGTTCTGATCGGCGTTTGGTTGTTTGTTCGTCAGTACGGGGTGGCGTTTTGGAAGGTGGCGGATGCGATAGCATGGTGCGTGCCGATGGGTTATTTTTTCGGGCGTATCGGGAATTTTTTGAACGGGGAATTGTATGGCCGTGTGACGCACAGAGCTTGGGGGATGTATTTTCCCGGTGCGGATATGGGGAATGTGGTGCTGCGGCATCCGTCGCCACTGTACGAAGCTTTTTTTGAGGGAATCGTGTTGTTCGGCGTATTGTTGTTTGTACGGAAGCGCTATCGGTTTTCGGGTGCGGTGGCAGTGGCTTATGTAATCGGGTATAGTTTCTTACGGTGGTGGGTGGAATTTTTCCGGGAGCCGGATCCGCAGATAGGACTTCTTTTCGGATGGATGAGTCTCGGGCAACTCATCGCTCTGTTCGTGTGCGTGATCGGTGCTCTGTTGTGGACGCTTCGCACAAACGAAAAAGTATGATACAATGAAGCTATGAAAACGTTCTCTTGCAAAGAGATCCGTGATACAAACATTAAAACAGATGCATGGACGATATATCGTCGCATAAGCAGCACAAAAGGTCGCAGGTGGATGGGACTTCGAAGAATGATACTTATCGGATGCGACTCCATTATACGCTTGGTGATGCGCAAGAAATGCGCAGGCAACGTACAGCGAACGCGTCTTCATCGACGCTTTTTTCTCGCGGGACACGGACACGAACATTTTTCACGGCGGACTCGCATCGATATATCACGCCGCTCGAGCAGGAGGCGATGCTTTCAGGCGTGCATCGCTATGAGCGTACGGGTCATTTCGATAGCGTTCAAATGCGCTATTCTCGGCCGACGAAAAGCGCGAGCGACCTTCTGTATCGACAACTTCAGGAACGCTATTCGAGCATCCGCGAGACATTTTCGTATCTTCCAGATATGCTTGCCGCGCACATTTCTCCGGCACGCGTGTGGAATGCATCGATTGTCGGTGCCATATTTTTCGGTATGTTTTCCATGACGCTCATCTATCGTTATCTTGGCCAGCAGGTGTCCGCTGAGAGTACCACAACGCTTTCGAGCGCTCCGGTGATGAGCGAGACGATCATTCCGGATTCGGTGCCTGCTGTGCTGGGCGCGACGACGGACAGGCTCGAGGAAGAAAAGACTCAAGAAAAAATCACTCCTGTTCCTCCGGCTGTGATACAGAAAAATTTGGATCAAATTCGCTTCGAGGCGAAGGTGACCGAAATGGTCAAAGGCTATCCTATCGAGGCAATGCTCCCATACATCCTCAAGCAGGATCGGGATGTGGCGATGTTTTTGATCGCTATCGGTAAGAAGGAAAGCAATTGGGGCAAGCGCGCCCCGGTACTTGGCGGACAAGACTGTTATAATTATTGGGGATACCGTGGTATTCGGGATAAAATGGGTTCGGGAGGACACACCTGTTTTGAGAGTACGGCTGATGCGGTCAATACTGTTGCGAAGCGCATCAAGACGCTCGTGCAGGAGAAGAAACTGAATACGCCGGCCAAGATGATCGTGTGGAAATGCGGTTCCTCGTGCGCTGGACACAGTTCGGAAGGTGTGGGAAAATGGATAAGCGACGTTGATATGTATATCAAAGCGCTTAAATAGACGATACAAGCTGTTTGCAGGGGGTAAAATAATAAAAGAAAAACAAAACGACTCGGGGGAGCCTGTTTTTTTGTTTTTAATTTGATAGAAGTGAGCGGGGATGTACGCATATGAAAGAAATCATTACAGCAGGAGATGATGAAGAGGATTTATGCCACAAGACGAAAAAGGTATTCAGAAAAGTGTTTGCGCTGAGCAGTTTGGTGATAATCGTTTTCTTGGGAGTTATGTTTCAGCAGTGGCAGGGAGCATTCGGATGGGAGCGTGCGGTGGCTCATGCTGATGAGAATACGCGGATTGGAAACGTGTGCGCATTGAAGAGGGATTTCGCGCAGTCTGTGCACAGCGAAAGCGCGCGGGTTTCCGTGGCCATCGATGCGGCCTGTGAGGGGGAGCCGGATGAATCGGGTGATGCGAATACTGTCCATTCGCAGCTTGAGCAGGAGATACGCGCGATGGTTTTTGAGTATCCGATGAGCGCGATGGCATCTGCGATCGCCAAACAGGATCGAGTGGTGGCCGCGTTTTTGGTGGGTATCGCCAAGAAGGAAAGTGACTGGGGTAAGCATGTGCCCACAAAGAGCGGAGCTGATTGCTATAACTACTGGGGATATAAGGGCCAGGGTGGCCGTGGCGATGCGATGGGGTATGCTTGCTTTGCCTCGCCGGAAGAAGCGGTTTCGGTCGTCGGGGGCCGCCTGTCAACCTTGGCGCTTTCGCAGCATCGCGATACGCCGGCCAAGATGATCGTGTGGAAATGCGGATCGTCGTGTACGGGACATAGTCCGGAGAGTGTTTCGAGTTGGATAGGAAGCGTGAATGCGTATTACGCGAAACTTGTTACGAGGAAGGAAATATGATAATAGAGAACACATCAATCGAGATGACGGCTGCAGCCGTCATCTTTGATAGAGTTTTGTTTTTTTGTTAAGATGATAGTATGAAAATAATCATTACTGGGAGCGTATCGAATTAATGATTAGAAGCGATCAATGGATTATTTCGGTAATTGAATAGTTTTTTCGATTGGTCTGGGACATCTTTTTTAACGCGAAGTTCGTGTGATTGCATAAATATTGAGCAAAAAATATGGCAAGTACAAAAGAGGCAACACAAAATTACAAGAAAGCGTTCTTGGTGGGCGTGGGGATTATTATGGGAGCCGTTATCATGATGGCGTATGTATTTTTTCATAACGATGGTCGTCAGCTTGATTTGACGAAGGGCTTCTCGTTGTCGGAGGCCTCAGCCAGGGGCAATTCCAAAAAGCCAGCACCTGTTCCTGTAGGCAGTGCTCTGTATTTCGAACCCGGTACTCTCTCTGTGGGGATAAACCAATCGTTTCCGTTGGTAGCAAAAATAGATCCCAGTACCAGTCATGTGTCTGGTGCCGAACTGCATATAACGTTCGATCCGAAAAAGGTTACCCTGGAAAGCGTCGTTCCTTCAGGAACATTCAGCGTTTTGCTCCAATCTCCAAATATAGACAATGTAAATGGAACAGCCTCTCTTTCCGTTGGCGTACCCCTTTCCAGTGCATCGATTACAACCGTATCGGATACAGCCACCTTCACATTCAGAGCGAAAGAAGCAGTAAGGGATACGCCGATTAATTTTACGGATACCTCTTTGGTGGCCGCTGATAATGAGACGGGGAATGTTCTTCAGTCAGCACAAGCGGCTCATATTAGAATCAGGTAGGATCGTGATAAGTGACAGCGGTCTTACGTTCGACCGCGAAGTTGATATGATCGACTTTTCAGCGATGCGGGACAATGAGAATTGTACAATGTGGAACAAAAACGCAGTACGCTTGAGTTAGGAAACTCCCGTATAATCGGGAGTTTGTTTTTGTGGTGAAATACGTGAAAAAATCCTTGACGCACTCTTTGGGAGTACTCTTTTTTGTGGTATAATTTCTAATGCGTACAGACCCTCTCTTGAAACAAAAATTCAAGAAAGATAGTGCGTGAAAGATTACTGTTTTTATGGCTTATCTAAAGGAGATTAGACGAGGGAATGCGTAAAACGAAAATCAAAAATAATTTCGGCCGCCGGATGCGTTCTTTTTGCATAACGTTGGTTTTTGGTTTTTCACTTTTTATTTCTACTTTTTCGGCGCAGGCACAGATCACAAGACAGGTGAATTTGACCGCTTCACTTCTGCAGTCTAATGGAGGAGCGGTATCGGATGGAGAATACGATGTCCGTTTCACGCTGTATTCCAAGGACCGAACCGTTACGGATGCATATCCGTCGGACAGCGACGTCGCTTCGCGTGTCTGGACCGAGACGCAGAAGGTGATGGTGCGAAACGGCGTAATCACAGCGACTTTGGGAGCGGTGAATCTTTTGCCGGAACAGTTTACGAATACCGAAGACTATTTCCTGGGTGTCCGTGTCGGCAGTGATTCTGAAATGGTGCCGCGAAAGAAGCTTAACGCCGCCTTCGCAGCATTGAATGCTCTGCAGGCACAGAAGGCGGTTCTTGCGGATACGGCGACAAGTGCGCAATCCCTTTTGGGAAAGATCGTGGGCACAAAGTCCGGTGATATCCCATTGCTTGGCTCTGGAGGCAAAGTTTTGCTGAAGATGCTGCCTGTCGGTACCGGAGCCAAACAGTTGGTTTTAGGTGGTGACTCTCGTTTGCATGATCAGAATACCGATACGGGTACGACATCCGCTTCATTCGTGGTTGGTTCCAAGTCGGCTTCAACGGCAGGGAATTTCGATATCGCGGTTTCCAATGATGCGACGAAGCCAGTGATTCGATTCAATGGTGCAGAAGGAAAATGGCAATTTTCAAGCGATGGATCCACATTTACCGATTTCGGTGATGGCGGTTCTGATCTTTCGTCTGGGGTAACCGGAATTTTATCGATTATCAATGGCGGTACAGGAGTTTCGACATTCCCAAGCAATGGTATCTTGTATGGCAACGGTACAGCCCCTCTTTCCGCAACGGCTGCTGGGACTTCTGGACAGCTGCTTTTTGCTGATGCTTCAGGTGTTCCGACATTCACTTCGCTTTCAGGTGACGCGACGGTGTTGGCAAGTGGCGCATTGACAATTGCTGCTGATGCAGTGGCCTTGGGGGTGGATACGGTTGGAAATTATGTCTCCTCAATCGTTTCTGGCAATGGTATTTCCGGATCTTCCGCGACCGAGGGTGGATCACCGACGATTTCCGTGAATCTTTTGGGTTCGGCCGATGGTTCGAGTCTTCTTACGGAATCTCATTCGGGCCTTGAGTTTCAGGGAGCGAGCAATAACGAATTGACGCTTCTTCAGGGCTGTTTCAATGATGAAGTGCTCGCATGGACAGCTGTGAGCAGCACTTGGCGCTGTACATCCGTGTCGGGTGTGAGTGCAATAAGTGGCAGTAGTACACCGGGGTATGTGACGTACTGGTTGGGTGGAACTTCCATTAGCGGTGAGGCCCAATTGTCTCCGGTCCGCGGCGGCACGGGCATCAATACCGCTTCTTCCACCGGTGTCCCGGTCATTTCCTCGGGTACCTGGAGCGTGGCCACCACCTTGGGCGTGGCCCAGGGAGGCACGGGCGCTGCGACGCTGACCTCTAACG
>JAQTRS010000011.1:0-4157 GCA_028711705.1 Candidatus Moraniibacteriota bacterium | reverse complement strand
ACGGCACCGCCATCGGGGCGACCTATGGCGGCACGGGCATCAATACCGCTTCTTCCACCGGTGTCCCGGTCATTTCCTCGGGTACCTGGAGCGTGGCCACCACCTTGGGCGTGGCCCAGGGAGGCACGGGCGCTGCGACGCTGACCTCTAACGGCGTGCTTGTGGGCAATGGCACTTCGGCCGTTTCGGCCACGGCGGCCGGCACCAATGGCCAGCTCCTGTTGGGCGTCACATCCAGCGCTCCGGCTTTTGCCACCATGTCCGGCGATGCGACCATCACCAATGCGGGTGTCCTTTCCATCGGATCCTCTAAGATTACCGGTACCCTGATACTGGACGATACCATCAAGGAAGCCGACCTGAACATTACCAATGCGCCGGCGGGATTGGATGGATATATCCTTTCTTTCGCCGAATCGACCGGCAACTTCACCTGGGTTTCGCCCGGTGCGGTCGGGGCCGGGGACATCACCGACGTGGTGGCGGGAAGCGGCCTTTCCGGCGGCTCATCTTCGGGCTCGGCCACCTTGGCTTTGGGCGCCCTGACCGCCGACTGGAACCAGACCGGTGCTTTCGACATTTCCCTCAACAATACCGACAGCCAGCTCTCCATCTTAGAGAACGGCGCCACCCCGACCCTTTTTGGTATCTTCGATGTGGCCGATCTGTCATCCGCTTCCAAGACATATACCTTCCCGGATGCTTCAGGCACGGTCATTACCTCGGGTAATCTTTCCGCCATCACCGCCACCGGCACCATAGCGTCGGGTACTTGGAACGGCACCGCCATCGGGGCGACCTATGGCGGCACGGGCATCAATACCGCTTCTTCCACCGGTGTCCCGGTCATTTCCTCGGGTACCTGGAGCGTGGCCACCACCTTGGGCGTGGCCCAGGGAGGCACCAATGCTTCAACTGTCGGATCTGCGGGATCGCTGGCCTACTCCACTGGTTCTGCCTATGCGTTCTCGGCGGTCGGAACCACGGGACGCGCGCTCATTTCGGGTGGATCGGGCGCTCCGACGTGGTATGCTCCGACGGCTGGATCAGTCATTTTTGCCGGAACAAGCGGCATACTTCAGCAAGACAATAGCAGTTTCTTTTGGGATGATACGAATAACCGATTGGGAATCGGTACCACGAGTCCGGCAGCGGCCTTGAGTATATATGGCACAACCAATGCTTTGCGTTTGTCTTACGATGCCACGAATTACGCGACACTTTCTACGGCGAGCAATGGCGATATTTCTGTTGCCAGTTCAAACGCGACAGAATCCGCCACTATTATCGGAAATGGTGGGGCCGTCAGTGCTGATGTCCAGTTCGATGGTGCTACCGCGGATTACTATATCGGTCTTGATAATGCCGACAGCAAGTTTAAAATAGGTTCCGGACTCACGATGGGTACAAGTCCATTACTCACTATCGATCCAGCAGTTGGAATGGGCATCAATGATAACACGCCGGCAGCTCTCTTTACTGTTGGCAATGGCGACCTTTTCCAGGTTAATCTTTCCGGAGCGATTGCCGCAGCCACGGGCGTGACTTCTTCTGGCACGATTACTTTGTCGGGACTCGTTTCCTGCGGAGGCGTCCAGACTAACGCGGGCGGAGTGTTGAGTTGTACGTCGGATAGCCGCTTGAAGAATATTCGGGCGCCGTTCTCTTCCGGCCTTGATGCTATCATGAAGATCGATCCGCAGACGTATACGTGGAAGCGGAATTCAGGTTTATACGATGGTAATGTCGCTTATTCCGGGTTTATCGCTCAGGATATAGCGGATGCTCTACCGGAGGCATCCAATATCAATCCGGACGGATACCTGCAAATCAATACGACGACTATCCTGGCAGCCACCATCAATGCTATCAAAGAACAACAGGGACATCTTGAGACGCAGGATGATCAGTTGGCCATGCTTGCACTCAAGACCGATGGCAATGTGACAACATTTTCGGAATTACAGGCCGCGATTGACAGCCAGCTCCTTATCGCTAGCAATCAGATGAATGCGCTTGCCGGAAGTGACGTTACGCAGAACGCTGCCATAGAGGCGCTTCAGACGGCAAACGCGACGCAGGATACCACCATCGTTTCCGTACAGACGCAGATCGCAGATGCGCAGGCCAAGATCGCGACGCTTATGGATTTTTACGGCACGTTCCAATTGGGCAATATGCTCGCCAAGGATAGCGAGGGCAATCTCGATCTTTTGAGCGGAAAACTGCGAGCAGCGCAGATCATCACCGAGGGATTGGCTATTGATACGGCAAGTGCAGCTGCTCCAACTATCGGTACCGCGACATTGTATCCGGTGGCGATCGACGTCGATAACGATGGTGATGACGATTTTACCGGAAAACCGATGACTGATTCGGAAGTGACAGCGCGGGATGGTAAGACAGTGGTGATCGAAACGGCCGCTGTCGCGACCGGAAGCCGTATCTTCGTAACCTCCAAGAATGTTTTAGATGAGTCATTGGCTGTGACGGCAAAGCATGAAGGTGTTGATTTCAATGTCTCGCTGAAAAGTGCTACTCTTGAACCCATCGCATTCGACTGGCTGATCGTCGAAGAGAAATAGACGGCTCTTTTGAGGTGATGAAATCATGTGAAATCGTGATGGGGTATGGTATAATGCGTGTATGCTATCGTTCAAACAAAAATACTTTGCGCATGTATCAAGGGATATAGTCAAAAAACACCTCTCCATATTTGTGGGAGCGTTTTTTGTGGCTTCCTTGTGCGGACTGACCTATTATTTCTTTAGACAGGAGGGCGTGTTACCGACTCTGTCTGAGAGCGTTAGTGGCTACGGAAAAGCAGGGGAGTCCATTTATACTGACCTGGCATCCGCAAATGTCATCGCCTTTGAGGCAGCGAAAGCCGATAAGGAGGCTGGCATGACCGAGGCTTTCGTTGTTACTGATAGGCAGTCAACCGGTATGCAGATTCGATTTGCGCGTCAAGGAGAGGCTGCTGCGCCGGAAGGGGTATCCGAAGCGAGTGAGCGGTCCATCCGATTTCCCAAAAACTACACCGAGCCGATAGTGATCGGGCTGAATAAAGACAAGCAGATAACCATGCTCGATCAGAGTGCGAAATATGACTATAGGCAGTCCGTCCTGACGAGCAACAGCGCTTTATCGGAGGGTGTCCGCAGTATGCTGCCTCAAGGCCATCGATCCGACGCGGACAAGCGCGGTGATTCCAGGTCAGATGACGCTCGCATGTACCTGACCTATACTTCGCCTGATGAACGGAAGACCCTCTACTATGCCTATCAATCCGATCAGGCACTCGGAGGCAAGCAACTTAAGAACTGGGTGCTCTATAGGGAGGGGAAAGGTGATGAGCGCGAGGCTTATACATTCCAAAACGCCAAGATCAAGAAAAACGACGATGGCTCCGTGAGCATCTTTTATGTAGGTGAGAAAGATATTCAGAATCAGAAAGCAGCAGCTCAGGTTGATCAGAGCCTGCTTGAGCGTGCCCAGAAAGTGGTGGCGGCAGATATGCAGCAAGACCTCATGGCGAACAATACAGTTCCCGACATCACCGTTCCGAGGCCATACTTTATTGACAAGGAGAGTAATAGGATGGATCTTGAGTGGGAGGTAGATACCGATACCAGCACCATCGCTTTGCACATACGGGCAAAGCCTGAGCAATATCCGCTCGCGCTTGATCCGACACTCGTATTTTTTGCACCAGGGGAGAGCAATTCAGGCAGCGTGGTGACGGGTGAAGGGGGTGCTCTTGGAGTATCTGTCGTTGCGGGCGATTTCAATGCCGATGGGACGACCGATCTTGCTGTGTCAGCCCCGCTGTATTCGACCAATACCGGCCGCGCCTATATCTTTTACAATGACGGCTCCATCCCAACCACCGTCGGAACAGCCGACGTCACCATCACCGGAGAAACTACGGATAACTATTTCGGCACTGCCTTTACTGCGGGTGATTTCAATGCCGACGGCAAAACCGACCTAGCTATCGGAGCCAATGGCTACTCGACCAACACCGGCCGCGCCTATAGCTTCTACAACGACGGTTCCATCCCGACCACCGCCGGAACAGCCGACGTCACCATCACCGGAGGAGCCACGAATAACTATTTCGGCACTGCCTTTACTGCGGGTGATTTCAATGCCGA
>JAQTRS010000009.1 GCA_028711705.1 Candidatus Moraniibacteriota bacterium | reverse complement strand
TATCATACCCATCTATCCTAACCTTCAATTTTTCATCGCCGACCGGCTCGATTTCGCACGGATACATCGTGGCACCATGTCGCACCTTCACCTGCAACTTCTTATCCATCAGCCGAGGCACCTGAAGCGGATTTTCGGATATCCAATTGAGTCCATTCACCTCGAAAGCACTGCGCGCCGTCTCTTCGCTGCGATAGGAATTAGAGATATAAACAATATTCTTTTCGATGTCCTTATCGACCACATACCACGGACCACCCGAAAGCCCGATGCCCTTACGCTGCCCGATCGTATAATACCAAAACCCCTCGTGCTCGCCCATCTTTTCCTTGGTTTCACAATCGATCATATCCCCGATCTTCGTACCAAGGTGGAACTTCACGAATGCATCGAAACGGATCTTACCCAAAAAGCACAAGCCTTGGCTATCCTTGCGCTTGGCATTGGGTAACTTAAATTTCTCCGCCAATGCCCGTACCGCAGGCTTCTGCAATCCACCGATCGGGAAAAGCGCCATCGCCACCTGAGGTTGCGAGAGCTGCGACAGGAAATATGTCTGATCCTTGGTCTCATCGGGCGAACGCTTCAGATAAGCGACTCCGTCTATCATCTCCGTCTGTGCATAATGACCGCTGGCTATCTTCTCGAAGGGAATTGTTTCATCCCGGCTCATCAGATACTCGTAAAAGGCCCCGAATTTGACCCGGGTATTGCACAGCACGTCCGGATTGGGTGTATGCCCCCTTTTCACCTCATCGATGGTGTAGCTTACGATTCGCTCCCAGTATTCTTTCTGGAACGGTACCACCTCAAGTGGCACATCCGCCTCGCGACAGACCTGCGTAGCGTATGACAAATCATCCTCCCAAGGGCACTCGCCCAGAAAAGACATCTCGTCCTCCAGCCAGATTTTCAGATAAAAGGCGGTAATATCGTGCCCTTGCTCCTGAAGCAATCGCAAGGACACCGAACTGTCCACCCCGCCCGATATGAGCATCGCTATCTTCATAGACCCGATTTCTTTAAGAGTATCTCCCTATTTCACACTATTTTCACGAAAAAATCAAGTCCGGCGCATTGACAATCCCTCCCGAATACCGTACCGTAGCCATAGTCCCCTCGGGGTATTTTTGCAACTTAACAACATAACAGACAAGAGGAATAACGTATGGCACTCATACTTACAACCAAACGATTCGGAGAGGTGAACTTCGGATCAGTATTTAGCGCTCCCGGCGCGCGTGGATTTTGCGGTGAAGGCTACCCGATTCACGATTATCTCAAATATTTCGGTTTAACCTGGGAGGGAACGACATTCGTAGCAAAAACCGTTACGCTCGAACCAAACATTGGCAATATGTCTCTCAAAGAAAATGGCATGACTCCGCGTGATCTTATGCCGAGCTGCATTATTGCCAAACCATTGAGCGGTCACTTTCTCAACGCCGTCAAACTCAGCAACAAAGGTTTTGAATTTTATAGGGATTTGGGATTGTGGCAAAAAATAAGCCGACCATTTTGCTTATCGTGGATGCCTATCTCAGAAAACAAGGGTGAACGCCTCCAAGAAGCGCGAGACTTCGTCAAAGTCAGCAAACGATTCTTTCAAAATCTCAATACCCCGGTAGCGCTGCAACTCAATCGCGCTTGTCCGAGCATCAAATCATTTCGTGAAGATCCTCAGACAGAGATCGATGAAACAACAGAGCTGCTGGAAATATTGGCGGAACTGGAAGTACCGATCATCCTCAACTTCAACCCGCTCGTTCCCATAAAACTGCTCGTCGGCGTGAGCAATCATCCGACCTGTAGCGCTTTATGGATTGCCAACACCATTCCCTGGGGAAGTACAGGCATCGATTGGAAAGGTATTTTCGGAACCGAGGTATCGCCGCTTATCACAAGAGGATTCAAGCAAGCAGGCGGCCTTTCCGGACCAGCATGCCGTCCGATTGCCGTCAAAAAAATACTGCTTGCCAGAAATTACGGGATTAGAATACCCATAGTTGGCGGCAATGGTATCAAATGTGGTAAACACGTCTTAGATTTTCAAGGCCGAGCGGATGCGATCGCTTTCGCATGTGCCGCACTTGATCGGACGACGTTCGTGAAGGGCATTATCCGCACTGGAAATCTCTGCTTTGCGGCAAACCAAAACCAACCACAACAGGAGTCACTCCAATGACAGTTCACACTGAAGAAGAAAACGGTACGATAGTTAGATTCACCATGACCAGGCCAGACGATTGGCATGTGCACGTTCGCGACAATGAGCAGATGGGGGCCGTTCTCGGATATACCGCTGCGCAATTCGCAAGGGCGATCATCATGCCCAATCTCAAGCCGCCCATCAGGACGGTTTGGGAGGCGATCGACTATCGGGAGAGAATCTACAGCGCCTGCAAAGAGCAGCACCTGACATTCAAACCGCTGATGACCCTCTATCTGACAGATAACACGGCAGCCCAGGATATTCGTGCCGCCGCAGAGAGCGAGTGCGTATACGCGTGCAAGCTCTACCCTGCCGGAGCGACGACCAACTCTGCCGCCGGAGTATCGGATATACGAAAAATATATCCGCTCCTCGAGGCGATGGAAAAATTTGATCTGCCGCTCCTGATACATGGCGAGGTGACGGATCCGGAGGTGGATATTTTCGATCGGGAAAAAAGATTCATCAATACGATACTCTGTTCCATCCGCATGCATTTCCCGAATCTTCGGATCGTGCTTGAACACATCACCACCGAAGAAGGCGTCAACTGCGTGGAGCTATGGGGGTCTTTGGGGTCTGTGGCCGCAACCATTACGGCGCATCACCTGCTCATCAATCGCAACGCACTCTTCCAGGGAGGTCTTCGTCCGCACAACTACTGCTTGCCGGTAGCCAAGCGGGAAAAACATCGTCTGGCCCTCGTGAAAGCGGCAACATCGGGCAATCCGAATTTTTTCCTCGGTACCGATAGCGCCCCTCATGCAAAAGGTGCCAAGGAATCAGCCTGCGGTTGCGCCGGATGCTTCACAGCTCCTATTGCACTGCCTCTCTATGCGCAAGCGTTCGAGGAAAGCGGCCACGCAAACTGGATAGAACGTCTGGAGCAATTCGCTAGCCACAACGGAGCGGATTTCTACGGGCTTCCTCGCAACGCCACCACCGTCACGCTCGCCCGGGAAGGCTGGAGAGTTCCTGAATTTCTTCCATTCGGAAAGAATTCTACCATCACACCTTTCTATGCCAGCGAAACACTGCATTGGAAAGTCGTAGTCTAAGCCTCTATAACCCGTCTCATCGCAGACAAAAAAGCCCCTCGATCGCAATGATCTTGGGGTTTTAACTTTTTAAAAAATCGTGCGTTCTCTACGAATAAAAACAAGTATCAAGAGCATTACTCCTGATACTTGTTACCCTGCATGATAACTCCGGATTTCCCGCTAAAGCAATAATGGTATAATGCCACCGGAAGAAATACTGACAATACCGCAGGAAGAATCCGGTTTTGGGATGATACACAACCCGGCACCGAAACCCAGACCTTCGCCCAAATCTTTCCTGCATCCCGTGAATTTTTTGTAGGCGATCTCTGCCAATACGATCGCCACGGGGCCTTGCGCCACGATGACTATCACCGAGGCATTCCAGTGCGATGCCAAACCCATCATCTCTCCAAACGCGCTCTCCAAAAGCTTCTGCTCTTTGAGGACGGTTTCTTTTCTGAGCACCTTCTTCGTTTTCTGAAAATCCGGCGGTTCCATCACGAAATAAGACTCGCCACCTTTCCGTAGATGAAGAATCGATGCCGAGGCCACATGAAGCACGGAAAAATTGACCAACAGACGCCTCACGTCCGTTGTCTTGTACTCCCCTAGAGTGATCATACCTATATACTCTTTCAATGCTTCCATCTGTCTTTTCCCCTCCTCAGAAAGCATCCCGTGCTCGCCTGAACCGCTCTGGACCACGAACACCGTCTTTTCATTGCCATTTTTCATACTTCACCTGCCTCTGTATTTAATTGTTAAAGAGCCATCGCTCCAAAAAGTATCCGAGATGGTCGCATCCCGAAACTATGCTTACTCTTGCGCGAAAATCGCATCCTGTCAAGAGCGCTGCGAAAGCGAAGGGTTCGTATCCAAAAATTCTTCCAGTTTCTTTTCGATCGCGGCAGCATTATGGCATTCCATCAACTTCATGCGCAGAAACTTAGCACCGTCGAAGCCGTTCACATAGGCCTTGTAGTGCTTCTTCATGAGCTCGAAGCTCTTCGTATCTCCCCAGGTCTGCTCGAAAAGTTGCGTATGCTCCACCATCGCTCGCAATTTCTCCGGAAGTGTCGGAATTTTTCCTTCTTTATTGAACAGCCAGGGGTTCCCGAATATCGCACGCCCCATCATCACGCCATCCACACCGGTCTCTTTCGCTTTCTTTCGCGCATCCTCAAGACTTTCCACATCGCCATTACCGATAATGAGCGTGCCTGTGTCGCGCGCCATATCTGCTGCATCCTTGATACGATTCCATTTGGCCGGATGAAGCGACATTTCCTTGCGCGTCCGCCCGTGCACCGTGATGGCCGCGATCTTCGTTTCCAAAAGCACCGGGAGCCATTCCTCCAAAATATCTTTGCTGAATCCCAAGCGGGTCTTCACCGATACCGGCATGTCCCCCGCCCCCTCCTTGGTAGCGAAAATGATGTCCTGCGCCAAGGATGGTTCATTGATCAGCGCCGAGCACGCGCCGGATTTGACGATGTTTTTCTCCGGGCAACCCATATTGATATCCACCCCGTCAAAGCCGAGCTCCGCAACCAGTCTCGCCGTCTCATAAAAATGCGCCGGGGTCGATCCGAAAATCTGCGCCACGATCGGATGCTCCGTCGGAAGGTACTGCAAATCGCGAAGCACGGCCTCGCGTCCTTCGGAACACAAACCGTCCGTCGGCACAAACTCCGTCCACAAGACATCCGGCCGCCCATATTTGACGATAATCTGCCGAAAAACAGTGTCGGTCACATTGGCCATCGGCGCCAAAGCGAAGAACGGTTTCTCTAATTTTCCCCAAAATCCATAATTCATATCGTATACCAAAAATTCCTCACCCACCTCTGATGAAAGAGCAGGAAAAAGCGGGTGTAAACATTTTTTCATGACCGTTGGAGTACTCGAGAAGGTCTTGAAAAAATGTTTACACCCGCTTTTTTTACCCCATAAATAATTCAAAAAACATCTGTATCCTTTCCCCTCATACGAACAGTTGCCTGCGATACTTCAGCGTAGCGTATAATCAACAAAAAGACAAGCTTATAGAACAAAAGCAAAGAAAATCAGGGCGAGCGCGATACGATACACGCCGAAAGAGATGAAGGTTTGCGTTTGCACGAAACGAAGCAAAAAACGGATAGAAATAATGGCGACCGCAAAAGCCGTCACGAATCCGACCACCAAGACACCGAACTGATCCAGAGAAAATGCCTCGGCATTTTTCAAAAGATCCAATCCGGTGGCGGCCGCCATGGTCGGTACTGCCAAAAGAAAAGAAAACTCCACAATCGCCTTCCTTTTAATCCCCAAAAAAAGTCCGCCCAAGATGGTCGCGCCAGATCGGGAAACGCCCGGTATCATCGCGATGGACTGGAAGAGCCCGATATAAAGCGCAGTCCTATACGGCAGTTTTACCACATCCTCGAAGGCATGCTCTTTTTCCGTATGCAGCCATTCGAACACGATGATAACGATCCCTCCCAGAAGCAGCGTCCACAAAACGATCGCTTCCGAACCCAGCATCGCCTTGATGCTCTTGTATACCGTAAGTCCGATGACGGCCGTCGGGAGAAATGCCAGCGCGATCCGCTTCATAACCTCGGTATCGAGAAACAGCCGTCGCCAATACAGTGCCACGACCGACATGATCGCCCCGAGCTGGATGGAAATCTCGAAGCTCTTCAGGAATTCCGTCTCCGGCAGGCCCAAAAGATGCGAGGCGAGAATGAGGTGGCCGGTGGAAGAGATCGGCAAAAATTCCGTCAATCCCTCGACGATGCCCAGTATCAGTGCGTGAGAAATATCCATATGAAGCGTGATTAGCGGCTGAAATACCTACTGCCAGTATATCACACCAAATCAAAAACCCGTTTCACGATGGAAACGGGTTTTTTATCGCTACAAATGCACCCTTTATTGTTGCCAAGGAACGAGAGCTGCCTTGGTTACCAATCTATCACGCGGACTTTTCGCCCGTTTTCTCATGATGGCAAGGACATGCGTCAACAGTATTTTTTCAAACGCTTGCCTGGCGCAGCACTTCCTTATCAAGATAAGTTTCCATAACAAGACACTGCTGATACCGATACATCCTTTCAGAATAAACGGCTTAAGACGCCGATAACGCTCTCGATCGCTTTCCAAAAGATCCATGACGAGCCGTATATGCCCTAGTGCTTTTTGTATACCGGAGCGCATATCGGCCAAAGATATATACGTGCTTACGAACAATCTATACACATCCTTCTCCTGAACGTTCAGATCTTGCTCAAGGATATCCGCCGTCAATAAGCAGGCTTCCGAAAAGGTGGCGATACCGATATTGAAGCGCGGCTTTATCCCGTTCTCCGTAAAGTTCGGGATAAGCTTCGATACATCCTCATTGCCGAGATTGACATCGAAGGTATCGATACTTTCACGTACGCGTTCCACAGAATCCGCGGAACCGAACGCCACGAATTCATCACCGCCATAACTGCCCCACGTAAATTCCCCCAAAGACTCGCGCAAGTGCTTCGCGACCACATGGAATAAGTTGTCGCCATAGTCGTGATCGATAGCGTTGGCAAAAGTAAGCAACGCCATATCGCCGAACAAAATGACGAATGTATCGCTTTGCCCTCTTGATGCGACCGCCCTCAAGAAGTTTATTTGATCGGCTTTCGGCCTCTCGATATCCATAAGGGTAGTGCGTGTCATCCACAGCTCTTTATCCAAATAAGCGTGCCACATCCCACGAACCGGAAAAGAGGTCAGATAATGCAGCGTCAATTTCCGAACCTCGTTTCGCAAATGTTTCTCATCACTGATTTCTCCTCGCTTGGTGAATCTTTCAATCACATCATACTCTACTTCATACATCTCAATCCCCCTGGATCAAAAAATGCGCGGTATCTGAACCGCTCTCTTCATATTGTTAATATGCCGTATCCAATACTTCTTGGACAATTCACCATAGCATATTCTACGTATTCAGTCAATCGGCGGAAGCGGCCAATCCCTCTATTGACACTTCTTTTCGCCTCTGGTATGCTAAATGCAGACTTAATCAGTCCGAATTATGAAGATATCCAAAAAAGCCTACTACGGCCTGCGGGCGATGGTCTATCTTGCCTCGAATAAAGGCATCGTCTCCATCCACACCATGGCACGAGAAGAATACCTCCCCGAAGAATACCTGGAAAAGATCGTCCAAAAACTCCGCAGTGCCGGATTGGTCGAGGCGACCAAGGGCCAAGGCGGCGGCTACTCGCTCGCCCTCGAACCCAGGCTCATCACCGCCAATCATATCCTCAAGGTCCTCGACGGCTCCCTTGTCCCCTTCCCCTGCTCATCCGGCATAGAAGGCGACTCCTGTTCCCAGGAAAGCTCCTGCGCCACGAGCAATGTCTGGAAAAAGCTCAGCCTCGCCCTCGAAGACACCCTCGACTCCATCACCCTCGCCGACCTCATCCGCTAATAAAACTCAAACACTGCAAATCGAGAGTCAGCAACAAGTGTGAGTGCATGTATGTTTTTCCAGACCGTTGGAGTACTCGAGAAGGTCTGGAAAAACATACATGCACTCACACGCCCCATCTACATAAATCATATAGCAGCAACCAACCGCCATGTTAGAACTCAAAAACCTTACCGCCAGCGCCGGCGACAAAACGATCCTCGATAACATTAACTTCTCTTTCGATGAGGGTTTGGTCTACGCGCTCCTCGGACCCAATGGCTCCGGGAAGTCCACGCTCGCCTCATCGATCATGGGGCATCCGAACTTCACGCTCTCTCCCGATTCGTGCATCTCTTTCGAGGGCGAGGACATCACCGGGCTTTCGGCCGACAAGCGCGCCAAGAAAGGCATCTTCCTTTCTTTCCAATCCCCGGTGCCGCTGCCGGGCGTCAGCATCTACCAACTGATGCGCCACGCCTTCGAAAACAAGGTCGACGCCCTCACTTCGCGCAAGAAAATCCAAGCTTTCGCCAAGGAGCTTGATATCAAAGACGAACTCCTGACGCGTTCGCTCAACGACGATTTCTCGGGCGGCGAGAAAAAGAAGATGGAAGTCCTGCAGATGGCGATGCTTGAACCCAAACTCGCTATCTTCGATGAGATCGATACCGGCGTGGACGTGGACGCGCTCAAAACCATCGCGCAGTTCCTGAAAAAGCATCGCAACCCCGGGCAGACCTTCATCTTCATCACCCACTCCGTAAATCTCCTGAAGACCATCCTTCCCGACACGACGATTGTCCTGAAAAAGGGGGCGGTGACCAAGCAAGGAGACGGCGCGATGGCCATGGAGATTATCGAGACGGAAGGATTCGAGGAAAAAAAAGAGCCTGCGATCCGTTAGAGTAACGTCTCGCAGGCGAGGGTTGAGCATGAGCTCTTGGTTCTTTCAAGCATTTTTTATGGGATACACGGCCGTCGGCAGCTTCAGGGCTGGTGATTCTACCGTTGCGGGCTTGCGGAACAATCCCGCAAGCGTATCCCTGTTATAATCCGCCGCTATCGCCAGCAAAGCGATGAGCAGGATTCCGGTCAGGAATAACCTATTATTTTTATCTTTGTTCATGTGCCTTTCCTCTTTGAGGGTGGAGAATACGGATCGGATCACTTACTTGTTGTAGTGTTCCATCTGAGTAACGTATTTTGCAGAAGCTTGATCGGTATCGATTACGTGACCGATATACGCTAAGCCCAAAATGACTCCCAGAAATACGGACAGCCACAGCACTGACAGCCATGGATATGCTTCTTTTCCTACACGTTTTGCATTCATTGTTTTTTCCTCGGGTGTTGTTGTGAAATGACCATCATTTCATCACCGCCCCATCATAACACATATTCTTACTTTTGTAAATACCTATGTCGCAATCAGACAAGCAACAACTCAATTTCGACTACAAATACGGCTTCGCTATGCCGGAAACATCGTCGCACAAATCCAAGATGGGCCTTTCCGAAGAGATCGTGCGCGAGATTTCGGCTATCAAAAACGAGCCGGAATGGATGCTTGCGTATCGGCTCAAGGCCTACGAGATTTTCAAGAGCAAGCCTATGCCGAGTTTCGGTGCCGACCTGTCGGAAATCGATTTCGACGCTATCACCTATTTCCTCCGCGCCACCGATCAGCAGTCCACTTCCTGGGAGGATCTGCCGCCGGAAATCAAAGAGACGTATGACCGTATCGGCGTGCCTGAAGCGGAGAAAGAAATGCTTGCCGGCGTCAGCGCGCAGTACGAATCCGAAGTGGTGTACGAAAGCATGAGCAAAGAGCTTCAACGGCAAGGCGTTTTCTTTTGCGATATGGACACGGCTGTCAAAAAATATCCGGATATCGTGAAGAAATATTTCGGCACCCTCATCCCCTCGCATGACAACAAATTCGCCGCGCTCAACTCCGCCGTCTGGTCGGGAGGCTCTTTCGTCTATATCCCCAAGGGTACCAAGGTCACCCTTCCTCTGCAGGCCTACTTCCGTATCAATGCGGAAAAGTTCGGGCAGTTCGAACGCACCCTCATCATCGCCGAGGACGACAGCTTCGTCCACTACGTGGAAGGCTGCACCGCGCCGGTCTACTCCACCAATTCCCTCCACTCGGCCGTCGTGGAAATCTTTGTGCAGCCCAGAGCGCGCGTCCGCTACACGACCGTGCAGAACTGGAGCAACAATATCTATAACCTCGTCACCAAACGGGCCCGCGCCGAGGAAGACGCCGTCATGGAATGGGTGGACTGCAATCTCGGCAGCAAGGTCACGATGAAATACCCAGCCGTCTATCTTACCGGTCGCCGCGCCCACGGGGAAGTCCTCTCCATCGCGCTGGCAGGCAACGGCCAACACCAAGACGCCGGCGCCAAGATGATACACCTCGCCCCCGACACCACCTCGCGCATCCTTGCCAAATCCATTTCTAAAGACGGCGGACGAAGCACCTATCGCGGAACGGTCCATATCGCCTCGGGCGCCACGGGATCATCCGCTTCCGTCACCTGCGATGCCATTATTCTCGACGCAATCTCCCGCTCCGATACCTATCCGACCATGAATATCAAAGAATCGCACAGCCAGGTCGAGCACGAGGCGACGGTCGAAAAGCTCGGCGATGAGAAACTCTTCTATCTCACCTCGCGCGGCATCAGCAAAGAAGCGGCCGAAGGGCTTTTAGTCAACGGCTTCATCGAACCGATCACCAAGGAAATCCCGCTCGAATATTCCATCGAACTCAACCGCCTGATCAATTTCGAAATGAGTAAGAAGATAGGATAATATTATGTCATTCACACATCTCACCGCCAAAAGCGAAAAAGTTCACACCCTGACCGCGCCCGGCAAGCAGGTATTTTTGCTCGTCAATCAATCCGGCGACTTTTCCTTCAAGCTCGACGCTCCCGATGCAAAAGCTTATATTTTCGCGCTGTTCACCGGAAAAGATTCCGTTGAACACTCAATCAAAATCGATCAGATTCACAACGCCCCCAAGACCACCTCGCATGTCGTGGTGCAGTACCTTGGAAAAGACACCTCGTCCCTGCGTTACGAAGGCCTCATCCGTATCGCGCCCAGTGCCTCGCAATCCGCCGCCAGCCAAAAGAATACCAATCTCATCATCTCGGACAAGGCGAGTGCCTTCTCCTTCCCTTCCCTTGAAATCCTGACCGACGATGTCATCTGCCACCACGGCTCCACCACTTCCCGCATCAACAAAGACCACCTCTTCTACGCCCAGTCGCGCGGCATCTCCGTTGCTGATGCGGAACAGATGCTGGCGGATGGATTCATTGAGAGTTTTTTTGATAGTATAGAAAAAGTGGGAGTATTTCCTTCATTGAGTGTTCTTAAGGAGGGTCTTGTGATATAGCACAAAAAAGTGTCCGCAAACATTTTTTCAAACCCTCGTCGAGTACGCCGAACGGGTCTGAAAAAATTTTGCTGCTACTTTTTTTCCGGCTACTGCTCGACTACTGCTAGAGAGGAAAGCGATTTACAAAACCCATAACATTTATCAGCTTGGACATGGTCGAGAAGTTTCTCATCAGAAGAAGGAAAAGCGGTAAAAGAATTTTTCATGACCGTGGTGTACTCACGGAGGTCTTGAAAAAATCTTTTACCGCTTTTCCGCCCCGCCTAACTCAACAGACCAAAAGTCTAAACACGTAATAGAACCGCTTATGAAGCTCACAAAACAAGACTTTCCGATCTTTGCACACCACCCCGACCTGGTGTATTTAGACTCGGCCGCCACGTCGCTCAAGCCAGCGTCCGTCATCGCCAAGAATGTCGAATACTATGAGCAGTATAGTGCCAATATCGCCCGCGGACTCTACTCCCTTTCCGAACAAGCCACGACCGAATACGAAAAAACGCGCGAAATGACCGCGGAGCTTATCAATGCCAAGCCGGAAGAAATCATTTTCACCCGCGGCACGACAGAAAGCATCAATCTTCTCTCCTATTCACTCGAAAGCCGACTCAAGGAGGGCGACGAGATTCTGGTGACCATCGCCGAGCATCACTCCAACTTCCTTCCCTGGCAAGCGCTCGCGCTCCGTACCAAGGCGACGCTGAAAATACTCGAACTGGATGCGGACGGCCAGGTGAACTTCGAAGACATAAAGAGACTCATCACGCCTCGCACCAAAATCTTTGCCCTCACCTTCGTTTCCAATGTCTTAGGGACTATCCATCCGGTTAAAGATATCATCAGCACAGCGAAGGCCATCAACCCGGAAATCCTCACCATCATCGATGCCGCACAGGCCATCGCTCACCTTCCTATCGACGTACAGAATCTCAACTGCGATTTCCTCGCTTTCTCCTCCCACAAAATGTTCGGCCCAACCGGCGTCGGCGTCCTGTATGGCAAGCTCACGCTCCTCGAAGCAATGACTCCCTTCCAATACGGCGGAGAAATGGTACTCGAAGCCAAGCGAAAAAATTCTGTTTTCAAAAACTCACCGCACAAATTTGAAGCCGGTACGCCCGACATCGCAGGCGTCATCGCTTTCCAGGAGGCTATCAAGTATCTTCAAACGCTCGGCTACGGAACCATCCGCACACACGAGCTCGATATCCTCAACTACGCCAGCGACAAACTTCAGGAAGCATTCGGCGACGCCATCACCCTCTTCGGAACGAAAGATATATCGAAACGCAGCGGCGTCATCGCCTTCTCGCTCGCAGGCATCCACCCGCACGATATCGCCCAGATGCTCGGCGAGCAAAACATCTGCATCCGCGCCGGCCAGCACTGCACCACCCCACTTCACGATACACTCGGACTCCCTGCCACCGCCAGACTGTCCGTTTCGATGTATACTGATCGAAAAGATATCGCTAAGTTTATTGAGGAGTTGAAGAAAATACAAGGGTTATTTGAAAAATAAAAAGGGTTAAATTTTTAATAAACTCAACCTTTTCATTTACGGGATTTTATCCCTTAAAAATTCAGAGAAAAATCAATTTCTAATAATCAATATATGCGTATTCATAGCAATAATCTCTTCTTTCATACTATGAAGATCAAATGCAATTACAACTGGATTTTCACGACCTTCTAGAAAAGTGCACCTCGATTTATATTTGAAAAGTGAGCAACTGGTTTGTCCGAGTTTAGGAAACCGGATAAACTGCTGATCCTCTTCAAGATATTCTGCAGAAGTTCCCACATTAAATCGCATATTATGCAGGTCAATAATGCTTTTAATAGCTATATACCAACAATCATTACTGAGAGTGCCTTCAGCTGGAACTATAGTGACAGGCCCCTTTTTCTCTGATAAAATATCGATTACCAATTTTATCATCTCCGGATTAGAGCGTCTATAATTTTCATGAAAAGTAATGTCATTAATAACGTCTACCACTTGAAGCGTCATTTCTCCAAATCCAGCCACATACAAAGTAAATGTAATCATGTTATCTTCCCCTAAAATATTCAATTGTCAATTTGCTTCATCTACGTTAAGATGAATCATGTTAAAGTATCATAGACTTACCATTATGTCAATCTACCAAGAACAAATCCTCGACCATTTCCACAACCCGCGTCACTACGGGATACTGGATCATCCGACCCATCAGTCCGATACCAAGAACATTTCCTGCGGAGACGCGCTCCATATGGACATTATCGTCAAAGACGGTATAATTAGAGACATCGGGTTTTATGGAAACGGATGCGCGATTTCCCAGGCCTCCGCTTCGCTTCTGGCCGAATATATCTGCCACAAGCCGGTTGCGGAAGCCAAGGCATTGAAAAAGGGGGATGTTGAGAAACTGATAGGTATCGATCTCTCTCCCAACCGCCTCAAATGCGCTATCCTGTCTCTTGAAACCCTCCACAAAGCCCTCAATAATATATTATAAAAACGCTATGGAACTCAAAGATGCCTCAAAGCCCGCAGGACCGGTAACGCTCGCCAATACCTACGCCGTCGAAGTCGATCACAGTGTCTGTATCGGAGCCGCTCCCTGTAGCGCTATGGCCCCGAAGACTTTCGGTATCGATGAGAACGGAAAGGCGGTCATTCTCGCATCCGCCGACGAAGACGATATCGACACAATCTTAAACGCCGCTCGCTCCTGCCCGGTGGCCGCCATCCGCATCAAAAATGCCGCAGGCGAGGTCGTATTCCCTGACTAGTAATTTGTTGTCGTGTTTTTAAAATCAAGACTCTGCAAAGAACCGAACATACATTCCAAGCTCTTACTACGCGGCCAGTGCGAGTACGCAATGGCCGCTCCGCAAGACTTGGGATGTATGTTCTTACATACCCCCTTGTCCAGCTCAATGGTTTGGCAGTTCGGTAGGTCAATAGTTGAGTCGTGAAATATTTTTATCATGAACCCATCCACCCCCGAAGACATCCGCAATAAACTCACGGAAGTGCTCGACCCCGAGCTCTTCCTTTCGATTGTCGATTTGGGCTTGGTCTATGGCATAGAAATCCAGGGTTCGACCGCTATCATCACGATGACGCTCACCACGATCGGCTGCCCACTCTTCGACACCATCCAAAACGACATCAACAAAGCCGTCCTCTCTCTCTCAGATATCACCGAGGTCAAAGTAGAACTCACCTTCGATCCGCCCTGGGATTACGACAAAATGTCTGAATCAGCCAAGGCCGAGCTTGGTATCGATTAGTCTTCTTCTGAACAGTTGCTTCGATCAGAGCAAAAAATACTTCCCATATTGTTCCGCGGCCTGAGCGAATACGCAACGGCCACTACACAACATGGGAAGTATTTTTTCACTCCCCTAACACAAAAATCTCCTCACAAAAACCTAAAACCAACCCGTTTTCTTCGGCGCATCCGCAGGCGGAATATATTTCCCGGTGCGCCTGTTCATAAGCGCATGGGAGATTTTGTACACATCCTTATCGGTCAGATGATCCGTTTTATCCGCTGCCAAATCCTTGAGCATCGGCTTAAGCTCCTTTTCCGTGAAACCGCGGTCACCCGTTGTCCCCGCTTCGTGGATGTGCTCGAAAAACTCCCTCTGTTCACGAGGTGTCTTCAAGGCTTCCTGCAATTCGGGACGCTCCATCAGCGTCTTCATGGCGCCGCTTTTCCTGAAATTGCCGCCGCCGAATCGGGAAAACACCTTCTTGGGAAAAATCGTCCGGAGCATAGTGGTGTCTATTACTGAAATTATCGTTTCGAATGCAACAGATCAGAGAACGCCTGTTCATCGAATCGTTTCGTATAGAGCGCCGAGCCCGCGGTGAAAAGTTGCGACTCGAATGTCTTCTTGCTAGAGTTGGTATAGATCACCCCGAGCGGAAGTTTTTCCGTCTCGATCGATTTCGCGAAGGCCGCTTGCCTATCGGTCGGGTCATACTCTTCCGGGAGCGCATACGTATTCTCCTTGAACCATTGATAGGTATTGATCTTATTATACACTACGCAGGGCTGAAACACGTCCACCAAAGCATACCCCTCCCACAAGATGGCTTGCTTTATGATTTCCTTCGCCTGCACCACATTGCCCACGAAGACCCGCGCCACGAATGAGGCGTCGAGCGCAATGGCGGTCGATACCGGATTGAACGGCTCCATAGTCACGCCAGCCACCTGTATCGGCGTCACCATACCCTTCTCGCTGGTCGGTGAGGCCTGACCTTTGGTCAATCCATACACCATATTGTTATGGACAAGGTTGGTGATATCGGGATTGCGACGTATCGTATGGATGAAGTGATTGCCTCCCTCGCCATACGTATCACCATCACCGCTCTCCGCGATTACGGTAAGCGAGGGATTAACCGCCTTGATGGCGGTTGCTGGCGGAAGGGCCCGCCCGTGCAAACCGTTGAATACGTGTCCACGGAAATAATGCGGCGCCTTGGCCGCCTGCCCGATACCCGACACCGTCACCAGATTCTCCGGCGCGATTCCAAGCTCCGCCAAAGCCATCTTCAAAATGATGAGCAAGGGGTAATTCCCGCACCCCGGACACCACGCGATATCGGTATCATGCGGCATGTCGAATTGTTGCGTATTAGCCATACATTTACAATCCCTTAAATATCTTTGTCAATTCCTCCACACAGAACGGTTCTCCATCGTACTTCAGAATCGTATCGGTTACTTTAACTCCTTCTTGCTTCAAAAGATTGGCGAATTGTCCGGTGAAGTTATTCTCGATAATGATAGTCTTTTCCGCATCCTCAAAATATGTTTCCAAATGCTTCGGCAACGGATAGACTTGCTTGAAATGGAGCATCCTAATGTCCTCGCGTTTCGAATTCTCCAAGCCTTCCGTAATCGCGCCCTTGGTCGAGCCCCACCCGACCACGACTATGTTCCCTTGCTTCGCGCCACCCGCCACCGGCTTCAAGACCTCTTTTCGCATTCCGTCCGCTTTTTTCATGCGCTTATCCATCATCTTCACGCGCATCTCCAAGTCCTCCGTCAAATGGCCATCTTGAGTGTGCTCATCGCTATCTACGATCACCAGTCCCTCGCCGAATCCGGGGATGCCTCGCGGCGAGATACCGTCTTCGGTCAGCGTATACCGCAGATAATCCTTTTTCGTCTTCACGATCATATGTTTCATTGGCAATCGCTTCAAATCCTTTTCCGAAACGTTCCCGACCGCATCCAAAAGATACTGATCGGTCAAGATGAAGACCGGACTCTGATACCTGTCGGCGATCTGAAACGCCATCTGTCCGGCCTCAAACATTTCCTCCGGACTTCCCGGCGTAAAGATAGCTCGCGGGAATTCCCCATGTCCCGAATACAGCGACAGATTAAGATCAGCCTGTTCCGTGCGTGTCGGGAGCCCGGTCGCGGGACCGGGACGCTGCGCGATATGGATCACGATCGGCGTCTCTATCATCCCCGCAAGGCTCACACCTTCCTCCATGAGCGCAAAGCCCCCGCCCGACGTCGTCACGATGGCGCGCGCTCCGGCATAGCTTGCCCCGAGCGCCATATTGATCGCCGCGATCTCGTCTTCCGCCTGTTCCACCGCGATGCCCAATCGCTGTCCCACCTGCGCCAAGAATGTCAACAACGTTGTTCCGGGCGACATCGGATAAGAAGCGATGAAATTGCACTGCGCTGCCACCACGCCCAGGCCGAGCGCATCGCTTCCGGAAAGCAGCAAATCTTCCTGTTTCTGCTTGCGCCGAGGAATCTGAATGTCCAGTCCCTGCAAAAACGCCAGATGCTGCCCAAGCTTATAGCCTGCTTCCCCCGCCTCGATATTTTTCTTCACCATCTCCTCCCCCTTTCGCCCGAACAGTTTCCGGAGCGTCGCCTCAAAATCCGCCATCTCAACCTTCATCATACCGAGCACCACGCCCACAGCGATTGTATTGGAAAGAACCGGATTCCCGAATTCCTTCGCCATCCGACTGAAAGGGACGTCCAAAATAGCATGAGCATATTTTTTCTTGAGAAGCTTCGTGTCCGCCAAGACCAACGTCTTCGAAGAAATACGCTTCGCAAGATGTGTTAAGACGCCCTCGTCCAAGGGGAATAGCACATCGATACGCTTCGCATAAGCCGCCCGCTTTTGGGAAGTGATGCGGATTTCGGTCGAATTGCTGCCGCCGCGGATGCGCGACATATACTCCTTGGTCGCAAAGACATGATATCCTTGCGATTTGAGCGCGGCCATAAGAAGGGATTCGATAGTTTGAATCCCTTGTCCGGCCGATCCGCCGAGCACTATTGAAATTTCATCGTGAATACGGAGCATTATGGCAAAGGATCAGTTATTACCGGATCATTATACAAAGAGTCAAGGGTGAGGGTTCGTGAATTCGTCACCTTGAGCGTATACGCATAGCGATTTCCTGTGGCACCTCCGGTGGTATCGCTGGCGGTCGTGGCAGTCATGGGCAAAGCACCACAGCCCAAGCAACCGGATGGCACTATCCAATCGATCGATGCATCGGCAAGAAGGGCTGCTGGTGATGCGGAAGCCTGCGCAGCGCTCAATGGATTACTAGTGCGCCTGATCTGAATAGACTCTATTCCCGGTGTCGTGCTTATATCCGACCAAGACAATGCGATGGTATTGCCGGAAGCGGGCACGGTGGCCGTGATGATTGCGACAGGATTAGGAACTCTTCCGGGCACGGATGCCTGGATAGCGCGGGCTGCCGAAGACGCGGCACGTGTCGTACTCAATTGAAAAACGCCGGAAAGCTTCACGGCGGATGGATCGGTAATGACCGTGCCGGCAGCATCATAGCAGATCACCGACGGAGCAATACAAAAAGCGGAGGCATTGACATTTTGAGGGATTTTTTTCGTAGAATCGATACTGCCGGCAACATTCGCAGATACACCTCTATCGAGCACCTGAAAATTCTGCAGTATTTCCTCTAAGGCATTATCGCCGGCCTGATAGGCACGGTTACTCTCATTCGCCCTTTTTGCGATGAGATTTCCCTGCGTGGATCGATACAGCATGGCCACGACCACGCTCAAACTCGCGACCATCAAAATCATGGTCGCTATCGCGACGAAACCTTTTTCATACGTGTCACCGTGTCGTATTTTCATAAGAGAAATCCCTTTACATAGTTACCCGCTATTAATAGCTGCGCAAAGAAACGGTCGTTTGAACGGACGTCGCCACATCCCCGGAAGACGCCATCATCTGCATCGTGATGAAGGGAACCTCGGATGCCGCCGTATTCGCGGCCGTAAATCTTCCCGTCACATCGGAAGCGATCACCGCAGTGCTTCCACCGATAGTTTCCCTAAGCTCCCCCCCGGTGAAGGCATAGGTGACCGGCGTATTGCCGGTATTATGGTCGAGTATGGTGCACGACGTCCCACCGCACGAAGCACCCAAGTCGCTCATACGCATCTTTTTTCCGACATAGCTCATTGCCAGGGAAAACTCTTCGGTTTGCTGCTGCCTTTTCTTGACGTCGGATTTCCTTTGGAGAAGCGTGGTGAAAGCGCCCGTCATCGAGCCTACCATCAGGGTGAATATGAACATACCCACCAGGACTTCCACCAGCGAGATACCTTTTTTGAATCGATCGAAAGAAAATATTGGCATAGGTATAATTTTGTTTTGCATCTCACGAACAATCTATTTATTCCCCCAATCGGTAAGGGTATTCGTCAATACGACGCTATGTGCCAAAGAACCCGCCACCCAGGAAACTTCCACGATGACATCGCGCGTACCGGCCGTAGCGCCGTTCGCAACATTGATCGATCTGGAAAACTTCCCCGTAGAGGAGCCTGCTTCCACCATATACAAACCATTGCTATCGGGAAGCAGATGCTGCCTATTGGGATCGGCGCAGTTCACGAATGTTCCTGATGTGACCTTAGTATAATCGGTACACAGAAGCGGTCCGCCACTGGGCGGAAATGGCGACACGAAAGCATCCCTACCCGCCTTCCAATTATTATCGCGCACATTACGGACAAGCTCGATGCCTTCTTGGGCCAAGGCGGTTGCGGTAATTTCATCCCGCTTAAAAAACTCCGCCTTGAACAAAGGTACCATGGCCGCCATAATGGCAACCATGGCCGTGACCGTCACGAACACAGCAACCATCACATCCGGCAAAAGAAATCCCTTCTTCAATGCTTTTATATTGTGGATGTGTCTTACTGACATGTCGCTTTGAAATTAGTGGTGGTAAGGGTTTTGGTAACGGAAGTATCGCCGATCAATTGAATGACATGATCAACACTGCCGCTCACCCCGGTCGCATACGGGATATCGTATTCCATATCGAAAGCGCCCGTAAACTGCGTCCCCGGAAAATCATACGTATTGTCGACAAGCGTCCATGTCGTAGGCGCGGCGATACTGTTGCGCTGCACTGAGCAGCTGTTCGTCGTGCAGTGCAGCCGAACCTTATTGGCGCCGTTCACTCCTGACAAAGCATATGATCTCGCCTTATTGACCATGGCGGCAACGCTTTGGCAAGTATTGTCCACCTGCATTTTTTTCTTCGCATTCGACACGCTTATCCACGACATGGTAGCGCCGATAGCGATGATGCCCGCCACTACCAAAAGCTCGATAAGCGTAAATCCTTTTTGTCTCCTTGTGTTCACTTCCATTTTTTTATTTTAATGCGAGTGCGGATCCGACTCCTTTTATCCGTACTCGGAAGCGCATCTCCAACGAAAGTCTGTACTGTTTTCAGTATAGCATATCTTTTTTCCCGAGGCACTACGCGCCGCCTACAGCGTCTCCAAATCCTTCTTCACTTCCTCAAATTCGTTTTCCACTTCCCGAAGACGGGTCTTGCTTTCCTTGATGAGCGAAACGCCTTCCTTCACCTTCTCTAAACCCTTCTCCACATCCACCTCCTGCTGTGACTCAAACCAGCTCACGATGTCCTCCAATTGTTTCAAGGATTCCCCCAGATTCGTTTTTTTCATAAGAAATTTCATTCAAAAAACATTATCGCATGCCGCCCGCGCGATCAATCCTCGATCGGTTCCAAATAAGCCGACTCCCGAGACTTGTCTGTCTTTTCCACTTTTTCTGGTTGCACTGTCTTGATCGACGTGATCGGCGAAGCCGCTTCGATCTTTTCTACCAATTTTCGTTCCGCTTCCAAATCTGCCTTATCCAAAGCCTGCGCCGAGGCCAAGGCCTGCGCTTTCTCTATGGCTGCCTTGGCAACTTTCTCGGCCTCCAAAAGTCTGGCAACCTCTTTCTGCTTCGATATTCGCAGCGCCTCCTCCTCCTTAAGGAACTTCTCAGCCTTTTCAAGCTGCTCCGACAGCTCCTGCCCCGACCGTATATAGCTTTCAATCAGGGATTGCGTCGATGATATGATCTCCTCTTTCTGTGCACGCTCTTGAACGACCGCTTCCGCTGACAAAGCCTTGTCCGTTTCTTGCTTGCCGCCATGATGCTCATCGTAATACACCTCCGCAGACAGATCCGAATGTTCCGAAAGGGTCGGGCTGATACGGTTATGCACGACCTTATAATGTGCATCGGAACAAAATCCGGACACCTCGGCCGGTATCGAACACACTGGGCATACACCCTTGGCAACGCAGCGCTTCACATGCTCACGGATAGCCCGTACGCGCTCTTCTTCCGTGTGCCATGCTTCGAAGTGTGTCTCGAACTCCTTCTCGGACTTGGGCCGAAAATCACCCTCGACCTTCGACTCGATATGCTCCGCCTTATCAAACTCCCCCTCTTCCGTCTTCTCAGACTTTTCTAAAAATATGTTCTCAAACAAAGATTCTCTCAGACCCATAGGCGTATTCTTATTGGTTAGCACATCTCTATCATACTCCTTGTTATTGTTTTATTCAATTCAGGAAACTCAAAACATATAGCGTTCACCGCTACACTTTAGTGAAAGCGATATTGGTCGGTTCCAGCGTATCGGGATCGAGCGCATCCCGCTTCCCCTTCAACGGAAACTCCGGAATCTCGATACGTATCCCCTGCGCGCTCAGATGTACCGGTACGACCGTTTTAGAAAGCCCTACCGAAGCGTCGCCAGAAAGGCCGAAATACCGATAGGCCGGCACCGACCAGCGCGACAGCAAACGGAAAAATATCGAAACGAAGCGGCGAAGACGCGGCACATCCTGATCGATAAAGAACTCGTCCTCGCTCACCTCGATAGTGCAACGGCGGAACTTCTCTCCGAAAATATGGTGACGGTGATACAGATCCCTCAGCACCTCTGCCGCATCAGGATCCTCCATGAAGCCGAAGACAGCATGGACCGCATACACACTATCGCCAAGATCGATGATTTTCGCATGACGCTTCAGATACGGCACCTTCTCCTGCTCGATATTCAGAAACAGGATGTTCTTCGGGATGGTCCCGCGACGTTTCAAGTGCACGCGAAGCTTCACCGGAATACGACTTTCCTTATTGACGATAGGTCGAGAGACAAGGAACACTGCCGCGCGATCCGTCTCCACCATATACCTGGCCCGCTCATCACGCAGTATCCCGCCGCGCTCTTCCAGACGCTTCTTCATCGCCAAAAACCAGGCGATGCTCTTATCGGCGACATAGGCATCATAGGCCGTCCGGAACATCTGCCGACCGAAACGCCAGGTCGCGATTACAAAAAACACCGCGAGCCCGAGCAAGAACGGAATAAAACCGCCCTCCGTAAATTTCACAGAATTAGCGATCAAAAACCACACATCGATCAGGATGAATATGCCAAATACCGAAGCGGCTGACCAGTGTTTCCAACTCCAATGATGGGTAGCGATAAAAAACATGGCCATCGACGTTATCAGCATCACGCCCGAAACTGCAAATCCATAAGCTGCCGCCAAACGCGTCGCGGAACCGAAGCCTATGACCAAAAGGGTGCTCCCGACAAACAGTGTCCAGTTGATCACCGGAAGATAAATCTGACCTTCCGTCTCGCGATCGGTATGTACGATACGTAATCGGGGCAAGATCTTCAATGCTATCGCCTGCGCCGCCAAAGAATACGCTCCGAAAAGCAAGGCGACGCTCGCGATAAAGGCCGCCATCGTTGCCAGCATAATCATCGCGGGCAGCCACTGCTCCGGCACGAGGCTGTAAAAAATATTCCCATACAACACGGCACCCCCTCGCACCAGATAGGCCGCCTGGCCGGCGTAATTGAGCAAAAGCGCCGGAAAGACGATAACGAACCATCCCAAGCGTATCGGTTTTTTTCCAAGGTGTCCAAGATCCGCATACAAAGCCTCGCTTCCGGTAAGCACCAGAAACACCGCGCCGAACAAAAAGAGAAGATGTATCAAATCAAGCGATCGTACGAGCGCCCATGCCGACAAGGGATTGATCATCGCCAAAAGCACTTCCGGTGCATGCACTATCTGCCGCAATCCGAGCCATGCCAAGGCAACGAACCACGCGAGCATGATTGGTCCGTATATCTTGCCGATACTGCGCGTCCCGTTTTTCTGCAAGAAAAAAATAACCGCTAAGATGAAGAGCGTGAGTGGAACTACCCATGCCTCCAGCCGAGGTTCGAAAATCTTCAGACCTTCCACCGCGGAAAGCACTGAAATCGCGGGCGTGATAAGTCCATCCCCAAACAACAACCCCCCGGCAAACATAAGCAGAAACGAAAGGACGCCTATACGCCGTCCCTTGAATTGCTGTAAAATAGCAAATAACGCAAAAATACCCCCCTCACCCTTGTGATCCGCCCGTAACACGAAGACGATATATTTTATTCCCACCACGAGCAACAGCATCCAAAAAATAAGGCTTGCCACGCGAAGTGCCAGTTCCGGTGTCACCGCAACGCGTCCGCTTCCAAAAAATACTTCATTGAAAGCATAAAGCGGTGATGTCCCAAGGTCACCATATACGATGCCGAGCGCTGCCAGGGTCAATGCACCCGTACTTGTCTTCGTTTGCATAAAAGCTTCTTCAAAAAATAGTCCTTTCCAATATGTATACGAATGCCCGATGTCTCCTCAAAAATTACCCACCCCCTCATCGCGGGTATCATTGACTCCACTATACCCCTCATAAGACAATTGCTCAAGCACGAAAACCATGATGGGAATCGCCTTCCTTATAAGCATCAAAAAACATGTCTTTTTCTCTTACGATTAAAAAACCTACTCAAGCAGATTTTTTCCACTCAGTAGGTATTATAATACTATCGCCTCCGACGACTTCGCTTCCTCATCGCTCGCAGAAGAAGGGGCGCCGTGCCGTGCCAAAGAACGATTACCGTGACGTTTATCAAGCGTCACCTCTTCTCCGAGCCATGTCGGAGGAGAAAACAACAACGCTTCCTTGCCGGTCGCAAATTCTATTTCAACCTGCACGTAACCGCTGAGCGCACCATGGAAGATATTGAGTTGGATCACGAAATCCTGACCGGATTCCTGCCAAGGAATGAAGTATCGATCCTTTTTCAGGCAATACTCCACTCCTGGCCACATATCCATAAACATTCTTTCCGTGATTTCGATCTCATTTTCGATACGGGATACGCCCTTCCCGATTTTCGTAGTTTTCGTATACACAAACCCTTCTCCATCGAATTCCTTGCGGATCCTTGTTTTGAAAGGACTGCTCAGATAGCCTTGATGGATAAACACTCTTGGGTACTCCCAAAAATTGAACGGCAAGGACCGCATATCCGGGAAAAACCTCCGCTCATGTTCGAATACACTCTCTGGATTTTTCATGCCACACCCCCTATCCTTACTAAAAAACAAGCCCTGCCAACGTTTGTCTGCAGTCCTGCATACTTTGTTAAGTTTCAAATGAGAATACGCTCTTCTTACTCTCATCTTCGTTATATACCGATGTCAAAGAAACGTCAATCTCTGCCCCGTATTCCTCTATTGCTTCGCGATCGACAGCAAAACCGTAAAGTGCGCCCCGACGCCCTCGATGCTCTCGACGGTTATCGTACCGCCCATCTTCTGCGCCAATTCAAGCGTGATTCACAACCCGAGCCCGGTACCGATAATAAATTTCATTTGATCGCTTTGGATGCGAACAAATGTATGGAGGAGTCTCTCCTGATTCTCGGCAGAAATACCCAAACCGGTATCCGCCACTGTAATCAGTTCCTTCTTTTTCAGCACTCACGCTCACCGCGCCTTTCGGCGCATACTTGATGGGCATCGCCCTCAAAGCTTCACCATGATTTCATTCAACCCGTCGGCATCAGCTAAGACCACGCCTTCCGCAAGCCGGAACAAGCCGCTGCTCAATATCCATCACAGAGGGTACGTATCATTTATTTTTCAATTTGGCAGGCGGGTTCCTTCGCCGCCTACTCCAGACATACTCACCCATACTCCTCCCCGAACGCACGCATCGCATCGATCACGCCGCACAAAGCATCCCCTTTTTTCGTGAGTGTATATTCCACACGAAGCGGTTTTTCATGAAACACGGTTCGCTTAACGATGCCCTCTTGCTCCAGCTTCCGCAGCTTATCGGTGAGCGTCCTCGTACTGATACCGACAAGTGACTCCGCAAGGGCACCAAACCGCTTACGGGTTTTCAAAAGGTCGCGGACGATAAGGAGCGACCAGGTATCCCCCACCAAATCAGCCACCTTGGCTACCGGGCATGCAGCATGATCATCTTTTTTCAATTGTTGTATATGAGATAATGGCATACCCCCACGGTACCACAATTCTAAACACTTTACAAAGTAAACTGTTAAACCTATACTGATAGGGTAATCAATAAAGAGTAAACATATGAAAGAGACGGTCAATAAGGCGCTCCTCTGGCGCTATGCCACAAAAGTGTTCGATCCGGAAAAAATACTCACCAAAGAAGAGCTGCATCCGGTACTGGACGCGATGCGCCTAGCTCCTTCCGCATTCGGTTTGCCCATCTGGAAAGCGGTTGTCATCACCGATAAGAGCCTGCGCACGAAACTGCGCGCCGCGGCTTGGAATCAACCGCAAGTCACTGACGCTTCCCATCTCATCGTCCTTGCCGTACGGAAACACATCGATGAAAAGCTTGTCGATGCCTATATCGCCCAGATGGCTAAGACACGCAATACAGACATCGAATCCCTCACTGGTTTCGGCGATATGATGAAAGGATTTATCAGAAGCAAAGACGCGGGATGGATCCGGGAATGGGCCGCCAGGCAAACCTATATCGCCTTAGGATTCGCACTCGAAACGGCCGCCCTGCACCAGATCGATACCTGCCCCATGGAAGGATTCGACCCGAAACAATTCGACGAGATTCTCGGACTTGACGCGCAGGGACTCGAATCGAAAGTCATCTTCGCCATCGGTCACCGCTCAAACGAAGACACCTCCGCTCTCGCCGCAAAAGTCCGCCTCCCCGATACCGAGATATTCATAGGAATGAATTAATCTTCACCGAGCGAAACACTAAAAACACGCCCTTGATAGAGTGTGTTTTTTCGCTTCCTACGATCCTGAAAAAAGGAAAGACGCCACAAATTTTGTGGCGCCCGAGAATGCTATCTCATGACTAAAGCCCTATGCTCCAGACTTTTTTGACGGCAGAGAAACGATTTTCAACTCAAGGTGACCTTTTCCTGGCTCTACCAGATCCAAAACCTTGGCTACCTTGTATGAAACGTCGATATCTCTCCCATATTTCCAGGTGAAGGATCCGGTATCTGTGATAGTCACATCGACCGACTTTCCTCTCGCGTTGAATAAACGCACCTTCGTACCGCATGGCAAGGTATTGCTCGCTGCCGTCAAGCCATACTGATTGAACACTGTCCGACAAAAAGTTTTCTTACCATGAAATCCTGGGCCATACCATGACGCCAACACTTTGTTACCCCCGTGTTTGAGCACTAAAACAGGCTTTTTCCCTGAGATCTTCCCAGCAGCTTGTTTCGCATGCTTCCTAGCGCCATCGTTACCGTGTTTCAGGTTGTGGCAATTCCCGCTCCGTCTTAGGGTTATAAGACTGTTCGCTTTCCTCTTTGACGTCTTGTGAACGTGTGAAGAGTGAGAATGACTTTGTTTCGATTTTTCTAAAGACCGGGCGCTCGCGACCGATGATAACTGCAGAAAAAATAAACAAAGAACAACCTGAAATGTTAATTTACTCACGTGTGTCTCCTCTAGTTGAACACATCCTTACGATACAGAACAAACGATACAAAGTCAAGCCCGCGGCTTCCCCGAATTCATACCCTAACGCGCACGCCGCCCTAATTCGGAGATGAATGTGGTTATCTTTTCGATCTTGGTGCTTTTTTCTCCCAGCAGAAGCTCATCCACCAAAAGTTCCATCCGCTCGATTGCCTCGCTCAATTTCCGCTTGCCTCCCGGAGCGATCGCGACATAACGGGCCCGTGCATCCCCTTCACTTTTGCCGCTTTTCACCAGGCCTATCTTTTCCATCGGAAGCAGGAGTCTTGTCACGCCCGAAGCGGTCAGCCCGACTTTATCCGCCAAATCTATACGGCGCATCTTCTCATCTATCGCCACGCTGAGATGATGGAGTATGGTGAATTCGGTGAGCCCAAGCCCACCAAGTCCCCGATCGAAACGGCGCGTCAGCATCGCCTGCGTTTTCGCGAGCCCCAATATGAGTTCCACCGACTGATTCACGACTTTCATAGATTTTCATTATTTATTGATATATCAAGTATATATCAACCACAGACACACGTCAACTCCTTTCGAACGCGCGCGAATAGATATGAAAACAACCGTTATTGTAGGTTTTTTTCTTTAAGTATCTTCCATACCGCCTCTTTTACCGAACTGCCACCTTCTTGAAATAACGCTCGAAAATAGAGACCGCCTTGGCGATGGTTTCCTTGCTCGGCATCGCCACGCCCTCAAGCGGATTCTTTCGCCCCAACTTCTCATACTTATACGCACCGAGCGTGTGGTACGGCAGGATTTCTATCCGTTCGATATGCCGATAATCCTTGAAGTATTCCCCAAGCGCAATAAGGTCGGCCTCATCATCCGAATATCCAGGCACCAGTACATATCGCAGCCACATCGCCTTTCCGGTCGACTCGCGATAGGCGGCCAAAGCCAGGGTATTCTCATTACTCATGCCCGTCAGTGTCTGATGCTTGGCCTCATTGATCTGCTTGGTATCGAGCAGCACCAGATCCGTCTCCTCATACAATGCTTTCGTATCGTCATTCAGCAAGGCTCCGTTGGTATCGAGCGCCGTGTGAATGTCCTTCTCATGTAACGCCCGGAACAGCTCGATCAATTCCTTCGCATGGATGGTCGGCTCACCACCCGAAACCGTCACGCCGCCATCCTTGCCGAAATAGGCTTTCTGCTTTTCCGCCAGCGTCACGATTTCCGAAACGCTCATGTCCGTCCCGCCAGAAAGCGCCTGCGTATCAGGATTATGGCAGTACAGACAACGGAAATAACACCCCTGGGTAAAGATAACCAGGCGGATACCGGGACCCTCATGCGTGCCGAATGTTTCAACGGAGTGGACTTGCAACATACTACAGGCTTTCAAAAAATGTTCGCGATATCACCTCCTGCTGCTGCTCGCGCGAGAGATTGACAAATTTCACCGCATAGCCAGAAACACGGATCGTGAGCTGCGGATATTCTTCCGGATGCTCCATCGCATGCAAGAGCAGATCCCTATTCATGACATTGACATTGAGATGATGCGCGCCCTGGGCAAAGTAACCGTCCAAAAGGCTCGTCAGATTCTTGGTCTGCTCCTGGATGTCGTTGCCGAGTGTCGACGGTGTTACGCTAAAGGTATTGGAAACGCCGTCGCGCGCGTCTTCATAGTTGATTTTGGCGACCGAGTTGAGCGAAGCGATGGCACCGCTCACATCACGTCCATGCATAGGATTGGCGCCCGGAGCGAACGGTTCGCCGGCGTGTCGCCCATCCGGTGTCGAACCGGTCTTTTTGCCATAGACAACATTCGATGTGATCGTCAGGATAGAAAGCGTCGGCATGGCATCGCGATAGATATGCTGCCTGCCAAGCTCCTCATTGAAGAATTTTACGATATTGACCGCAATCTTGTCTGCGCGGTCGTCATCGTTCCCATACTGGGGGTACTCACCCTCCACCACGAAATCGATCGTCAACCCATCATCATTGCGCACCGGCTTCACCTTCGCATACTTGATCGCAGAAAGCGAATCGGCCGCGACCGAAAGACCAGCCGCTCCGAAAGCCATGATGCGTTTCACATCCGTATCGAGCAAAGCCATCTGGACACGCTCATAATAGTACTTGTCATGCATGTAGTGAATCACATTCATCGTATCCGCATAGGCGGCCGCGAGAAATTTCAAGGCCTGCTTGTAATAGGTCAGAACTTCCGCGTAATCAAGATACTCCCCCGCCTTAAGCTTCGGGATACCCTCCATAATCTTGATGCCGGTTATCTCGTCGCGACCCTCGTTGAGGGCCAATAGCAGCGCCTTGGCGATATTGCAGCGCGCCCCGAAGAACTGCATTTCCTTGCCGATGGTCAGCTTGGAAACACAGCAGCTGATCGCATAGTCGTCCGCACCGGTCACATCACGCATCACATCGTCGTTCTCATACTGGATCGACGAAGTCTCGATCGACACCTTGGCACAAAAATCCTTGAAGGCCTGCGGCAATTCCTGCGCCCACAAAACGGTCAAGTTCGGTTCCGGGGAAGGTCCGAAATTATACAGCGTCTGAAGGAAACGATACGAGGTCTTGGTCACCTTGTGCCGACCATCGCACCACATGCCGCCGAGCGATTCAGTCAGCCAGGTTGGATCGCCCGCGAACAGATGGTTATAATCGGCCGGGCGCAAATGACGCACGAGACGCAGTTTGATAATGAATTGATCCACCAATTCCTGCGCGCCCTCCTCGGTCAAAATCCCCTTTCTGATGTCCTCCTCAAGATAGATATCGAAAAACCCGCTCACATTGCCCAAACTCATCGCGGCGCCATCCTGCTCTTTGAGTGCGGCAAGATAGGCGAAGTAGGTCCACTGGATGGCCTCCTTGGCATTCTGTGCCGGTTTCGAAATATCGAAGCCATACCCTTGCGCCATCTCCTGTATCGTATGCAGGGCAAAAATCTGTTCGGTCGTTTCTTCGCGGGCACGGATCAATTCATCGGTCATCACTCCCTCAAGTGCCGCTTTGTCCGCTTCTTTGGCTTCGATCAATCTCTCGATGCCATACAATGCGACACGGCGATAATCGCCGATGATCCGTCCGCGGGCATAGGCGTCCGGAAGCCCGGTCAAGATGCCTGTCTTGCGGAGCTTGCGCATCTCTTCGGTGTACGCCGAAAACACGCCATCATTGTGCGTCTTGCGATACGTGGTAAAAATCTCCGTCACATACGGCGAGAGCGTTTTCCCGCTTTCTTCGCAGGCCATCTGTACCGCGCGCACTCCTCCGAACGGCTTGATCGCCCGCTTGAGCGGCGCATCCGTCTGCAATCCGACGATCACCTCCACATCCTTATCGATATAGCCCGGCTTGTGACTGGTGACGGTCGAGATGGTTTCCGTATCCACATCCAGCACGCCCGCCTGCGAGGACTGCTCCTTCGCCATCAAAGCTTTACATTGCTCCCAAAGCTTGGCGCTCTTCTTTGTCGGACCAACCAAAAACTCTGCTCCCCCATCATACGGCGTCGTCTTTTCCAGGACAAACCCTCGCACATCGATAGTCTTCGCCCAATCGTCTAGAGCGCAAGAAACGGCTCTATCACCCTCTGATACCTGTGTATTCATACGCGTTGCATAAAAAAGAAAATCGGCCCTGCGCTTCTATAACGCATAACCACCCTCAGTATATACCCAAACCTTTTTTATTTCCACTGTGCCGCAATAGCGCCTCATTGAATTGAAATATATGGACAATGGATCCTATAGGGTATAATAGAAATATTCATAGCATGCGAAATACGATCTTATGCCCTCCAAACGATCCCTTATCCTCGGTACCCTCTTGATAACCGCTGCGACCGGAGCGCTGTGGCTGTATGAGAGGCAAAAACCGATGCCTCCGTCCGCTTCGGAATATGAATCCCTCGCGGAAACCGTCGAGATCGATGAATCTTCCCTCCACCCGCGGCTGCGCGGATTGAATGATTGGAAACGACCGGATGGGCCTTGGCACGTCGCGATCCAGGTCGGCCACCTGCAGGCAAGCGATGCTCCTGATGAGCTCGAAAAATTGCGCATCAATACCGGCACCAGTTACGGCAAAGTGACGGAATGGGAAACGTCGCTCGCCATCGCCGAAAAAACCAAAACGATTCTCGAGGCTTCGGGCATCGCGGTCGAGATACTCCCCACCACCATCCCGCCCAACCACTGGTCCGATATCTTCATTTCCATCCATACCGATGGCAACGAAAACGCATCCGTCTCCGGATACAAGGTAGCATCCCCTCGCAGGGACTATACCGGAAAATCAGAAGAATTCGCCGCCACCCTCGGCATGGAATATCAGGATGCGACGAGTCTCCCCTTCGATGACAATATCACCAAAGCCATGCGCGGCTACTATGCCTTCAATTGGCGCCGGTATGACCACTCGATACACCCGGAAACGGTGGCGGCGATCATAGAAACAGGCTTCCTCACCAATGCCCGCGCCAGGAGCGTTATCGTCAAAACTCCTGAGATACCAGCGCAGGGCATTGCCAGCGGCATCCTCAGCTTTCTGGCATCGCAAAAAAAATAAAGTCGAAAAATTGTCAGAAAAATAAAAAACAAGGCTTAAGGACCTTGTTTTTTCTCTTCCGTTACAAAAAGATTGATCTACTTTGCTGTGATCGTCACCTGGGCGGATTCGCTCATCTTAAGCACGTTTCGTGTTTCATTGTCGGCAGACAAAAGCGAATTGCTCTGAAACTCTACCGCGCTCGAGTCAGTCTCATTCAAAGAGACGAATGAAAGCGTGGCAATAACCTGCTCAGGCGAGGCTATGGATGCCTCGGTAAGCGGTACACCTAAGGCAATAGAAGCCTCACCCTTCGCATTGTCTATTTTCGCCGCTTGGAGCTCGACAGAAAAGCGATCCGATGGCTGAAAACTCTCCAATTTCATTTTGGCTGGATCATACTTTACGTGCAGCTCGGCACCGCTCACCTTATTCTTCCCCGGAGAGACCACTGCATCCAATGAAAATGTCTGTCCCTTCACTGATGAAACCGTCTTGGGTGCAAAAGCCATCGCACTTTCAGCACTCTCTGAGAGCAGATGCACCACAGGAGCAGACTCCTGAGACGATGCGGAACTATCGGACACCTCGTTTTGAGGAGCGCCATCCATGGTTTTGTATTTCGATATGATCCACCCTCCCCCAAGTGCGACACAGGCGATAATAACGGTGATGGCGAGAATCTTTCCCATGTGCAGCGAATTGTTACCTTGAGAATTTTTACTCATACGTTTTTAATTTTAATGGATACAATCGTTTTGTATGGCCGTTTATGCGACGCTACCATATTCTGAGTGAAGGATACCGAAGTCCAGGACATTGACGGTTCCATCGCTATTCACATCTCCCGCGGCATTCGTCGTTCCATAATTCGTCTTAAGCACACCGTAGTCGATAACATCCACAGAACGGTCGAGATTGAGATCGCTAAGATATGTCACGGTGAACGATGCAATACTCAAGGAGCTACTGACATTGCCCGCGGCATCCCTAACAGTCAAAGAACAATTGGCGTGAGCACCCGTCGTAAGCGTATTGAATGTGACAGTGTTGGATCCGGAAGTCGCGGCTGTCGTGGTTGAGGAACAGTCTCCTGAATAGGTTATCGTACCCGCTTCGGTGGTGTTGAAGGACAGGAACGGCGTCGAATCGCGAACGACGCTCGGAACAGCGGACACCATCGTCACGACCGGCGTTGCCGTATCGATCACGATCGCCTTGTTCGCGGCCAGGTTCGTGACTGGGACAAAGTTCGTCATCGCGTTGTTTGCCTGGTCGGCGATCGTACCTGTGATAGTGTTGACGGTCAGGTCAGGCGAGATGTCCCCGGCCTGAACGGTATAGTCACAAGAACCGGTAGCATTGTTGCTGATGGTGAAAGTACATGAACGATCAGTAGTGCCTGTCTCAAGATTGACGGTGACATTGCCTGCCGAAGTGACTGCCTCGGAAAAAGTAACGCTCACCGGAATGACTTCACCTGCCTTGAAGGAACCATTGGCGTGCGAAGAAGTGACGCTGCTGACGGTCGGTGCGACAGAATCGATGGTCAAAGTTGCTGTTGAAGCTGCGGAAACGTTTCCAGCGGCATCGATGACAAACAACTTATAGGATCCACTGGCTGTCGGCGCCAAGATACTCGTAGCTGTTCCGCTGGCCGCCTTCGTCATAGTGGCACCGGTCAAGAAGGTAGTCGTTCCGGCAGGAGCGAACCAGATATTATTGGTCGCATCCCCGGAAGAAGTAATAATCACACTTGCGCCACCCGCCCTTGATACACTTACAGGAAACACAGTGTTCTGATTATTTGGTGCGTCCGTATCGATCGCGATCGCCTTGTTCGCGGCCAAGTTCGTGGCCGGGACGAAGTTCGTCATCGCGTTGTTAGACTGGTCTTTGATCGTTCCGGAAATGGTATTGACGTTCAAATCAGCCGAACCGTCTCCCGCCTGCACGGTATAGTTACACGAAGCGGTTGCGCTATTGGTGACGGTAAAGGCGCAGGTGCGATCGGTGGTACCGGTCTCAAGCGTTACCGTAACGCTGCCCGTCGAAGTGACCGCCTTAGAGAAAGTGACATCAACTGGGATCACCTCGCCTGCCTTGAAGGAACCGTTGGCGTGCGAAGAGGTGATATTGGTAATGGTCGGAGGCGTGGCATCCACGGTCACGCTTGCCGGGGTGCGGGTAGCGAGGGCATTGCCCGACTCACCATCAGCCGAGACCAAAGAGGAGGTTGTGAAAGCGATAGAGGAATTGGTAGTGGAAGCCAAAGAATGGAAAGAAAGCGTTGCTACCGTCGAAGTCGTCGTCACGGACGGGGTTCCGAAAGGGACTCCGAGCGCGATGGACGCATTACCGGTAGTGTTATTGATGGAGGCTGCTTGAAGCTCCAACGAAAAGGTGGATGATGGCGTGATGCTGTCCAAGCGGAACTTCGTCTGATCATACGTGACGCGCATATCGACACCGCTTACGGCATTCGTTCCCGGGTTCACCTTCGCCTCGAGCGTGAACTGCTGGTCGACTCCGACGGAAGTCGTCGCCGGATTGAAGAGTAAGGTCGATGCGGCCGCCGCATCCGCCGAACTCAGATCTCCATACGAAAGGGCTCCGCTCTCCTTATCGATTACGCTCGCGGTGTTCCAAATGAGCATCGTCAGTGCTCCCCCGATAAACATGATAATCAAAACAGCCAAAGGGAAAGACACTTTCTTTTTTGCGACGAAGCGCATGTACCGGCCGGCCACATTGTGGCTTTCTTTGACCGTCTTCTTGAGATTAGAGTTTATCATAACGATATATGACTAATTAAATTACTTGACGAATTATGGGTTTATTTATTTTTTATCGAAAATATATTTCAGGGTGTCTACGAGCGTCAGGATGCCGATAAGCCGATTGTCCGCACCTATGACGGGAAGCGTCTTGTAGTGTGTCGTCGCGAAAATCTCGATCAGATCGCTCAATCTTGTTCCTTCATAGACCGTCACGCAGCCCGCCGTCATGATATCCTTGGCCTGAGCCGATGCAATCTTTTCTATTGTATCGCGATCCTCTTGATTCAACACTTCCACGGTCAGCACCTTCTGCATGGTATCGATAAACGATGGGAGGTGCAAAAACGTGCTGTCTTTCATAAAGAAATCCGATTCGGTTATGATTCCAACCACACGCTGGTCATCATCCACGACAGGAACGCCGTGTATATTATGCTGCATAAGCGCATCAGCAACGAATTGAATCCCCTTATCCGGTGTGACCGAAACAACGTCCCTTCGCATAATATCCCCTGCCAGAATATCGAAATTCACTTCCATAGTTTTCATTTTACTTTCATTACCTGCGAACCTCTTTGAATTTTGTTACAAACATAACTCGCATACCTGAACGGCATACTGAATTTGTGATCACTTTGATATGTATTTTTGTTTATAGTAATTATTACTTTCAGTGTAAACCCTCAACTGATTTTTGTAAACATTTTTGACGCGATAGTCAAGAGGGACGTTCAATGCAGAAATTTCTGAAAGGCCCGGATAGTGAGCGGCCCGACATTTCCCGTCACAGAAATATCGTGTTTCTCCTGAAAGAGCTTGACGGCAGCGATAGTCTTAGCGCCATACACACCCACGATATTTCCCGCGGACAAAAGCTTCAAACCAACCAAAACTTTCTGAATATTCGTCACGCCCTCGGCGGAGTCCTGATCGAAATTGGTCGTATCGGAAGTCAGAAGAAACAATAACCCCAGATCGATTTTCTTATCGGCTCGGCGCACTTCAACATCGGGATTCTTCACATAAATAGCCTTTCTCGACAAGACATCGCGTGTCAAAAGCTTGTCCACGCAAAACCGAGCGATCAGTTTCTTACTCGAGGAGAACTCGACCGACGAGGCATCATGTTCTCCGATCATCACCTTGGCACCCCTCTTAAAATGATCCCCTTTGATTTCGAGCTTCAATTTTTGAGAACAACCGCTCTTGTCCTGGACAAGAAAAGCTTTCCAAGAAGTGATACCGGTTTTCTGGGTGTCGGTATAGGCAGTGGCCTCGGCAACAGCTGTTTCGGTTGCAACCGCTGCGGCCTGGTCAGCCACTGTCACTGAAGCGTCATCGAAGTTGGCTCCATACTGTCCCGCCCACCATGCAGATGAACGGCCTTTCTGTGCAAAATAAATATAGCGGACGCCACTCCCGTATCCTGTAAATGTGTGACTGATATGCTGCCACGTACCATCAGCCACCTGGTCGCCGGTATCATAGGATGCCACGACAGCATGACTCGCATCCCGCAGCTCGACGACCACCCGATACGGGTCATCCGTTCCCGAGCCGGAATCGGCACCGATAACATAGGTACTTGCATCGATCTGCGGCGCCGTATCAAGATAACTTCCCGCATAGCCCGCCGCCCCCACAAGATCGATTTCCTGACTCAGGACATCCATAACAAAGGGCCCGGAAGGGCTTGAGGCGCCATACGAAGAAACGAACCCATAGGCTCCCTCATGAGCTGCGCCGCCAACCCCCCATCCGTCATCAAGCTCGCCCGCACCGATACCGGCGCCGGACACAACCGTCCACCCAGAGAAATCCCCTGTCTCAGCCCCTGGATTCGCAAGCAGGTTCGTCGCTGCCGACGAAACCTTCGGAACAAGGAAATATAAAAAGGCCACAATATACATTCCTGCCCGAACAAACCCTGGAGCATTTTTTGACATAGTATTTTTTTGAGTTTTTATTACCTGAAGTATACCACAAAAAAACAGTGCTCGACACGGCCTACACACACCATATTTTCATGCCGCCATCCCTGCGCCTGAAATATATCCCGCAACGTCACGTATTGAAGGATAAAGGGGTTTAATCATTAAGACCTAATTTTATGGGCATCATTTTATGGATAGTCTTCGGGGCGATCGTCGGCTGGATCGCTTCGGCAGTAATGGGAACACGTGAGGGGCTGCTGGTAGATATCATCTTCGGTATCGTGGGGGCGGTGCTCGGCGGATGGCTCATGAGCTCCTTGGGTCAAGGCGGCATTACAGGTTTCAATCTGTACAGTTTCCTCGTCGCCATCTTGGGTGCGATCATCGTAATCGCCATCGTCAGGGCAGTGCGCTAACAGCGAAGCCGCTCGGAAACAAAAAAAAATGCCCGATATGAATCGGGTGTTTTTTACTCCATAGTTTTAGATACGCTCTATCAGCTTCCGATGCAGGCCAAGGTACGTGGAAATTTCCTCATCCGTCAACTTGCTTAGCAGAGAGTTTAGCTTTCTGATTCGTCTCTGCTTCATTTTCCTTACCGCCACCTCCGCCTTCTGGGACAGCACCAGCAAAGAGACCCTTCCATCCTCCGGATGCTGCCGGCGAAACACCAATCCTTTCTCCTCCAGCGTGTTCACGAGCTGAGTCGCAGCGCTACTGGTTATCCTGAGCGCCTTATGCAAATCGCGGACATTGGATCGCTTATTCCCGGCGACGAACAGTATCACTTGCCACTGCACCTGCGTGATAGACTCGTCCGAGGCCTCCCTGACCAAGGAAGTCAGGTGTCTCTGTATGGTTTTGAACCCCTCGACCAGCTCTTGGATATCTTGTTTCCTGTCCATAATGATATGCTTATCTGTGTAAGTATCTTACGGAAATAATTTACGTCTGTCAAGACTTCATCTTCCTCATTCAACACAAACAGCACTTCATGCAACCCTACTTTTCAGACATCAAAAACAACCGTCCGTCACTGCACCGGTCGGATACGCATAATACGGTCATCGCGAGTCGCCGGAGTGCCGCGGCCATCGCGATTGGACGTGGAAAAATAAATAAAACCGTCCGGCCCTTCCATAACTTCGCGGATACGCCCCAAGGAACCGATATCCAATTTCTCATACCGCACCGCCTTATCCGGATTTTCCGCATCCAAAACGACATGAAAAAGCCCCTCACCTTTCAGTGCGCCGAAGAAAAGATTACCCCGCCACTCTGGAAACACCCTGCCCGAATACGATAGCAGCGCCGCCGGAGCCTCTGCTGGCGTAAATACAAGCAAAGGCGCTATGGTTCCTTCAAGCCGACTCGTATGCGACACCAACGGCCATCCATAATTTCCGCCCTGAATAATATGATTCAACTCGTCGCCTCCACCCGGCCCATCAAAACCAGAAGGACCATGTTCGGTTGCATACATCGCGCCCGTATCATCCTGCCAGGTAATGCCCTGCGGATTGCGATGACCATAGCTCCACACGGGACTATCGGGAAACGGATTGTCTGCAGGGATGCTCCCATCGGGATTGAGGCGCAATATCTTCCCCGCCAACGAATCCTTATCCTGCGGCAGCGATGTGTCGGTCGCGTCTCCGGTAGTGACATACAGTTTACCATCCGGTCCGAAAGCGATCCTGCATCCGGCATGAAACTGCGCCGCCGGAATGGCGTCTATGATGTCCACCGGGTCACGCAAACCAGTGCCATCATCCTGAAAGCGCATCACCTTTACGAACAACCCTCCTTCCGCAGGGTAAGCCAACGACACATACACGAAGCGATCACTTGGATAATCTGGAGAAAGAGTGAGCGACATTAATCCTTCTTCGCCTTTCTCCTGAACCTCGCCGAATACATAGAGCGGTTCGGGTTTCAAAATACCGTCCCTCACCTCACGCAACCGACCCGCACGCTCCGTCAGAAGCATCCGTTCCGACGAGGTGAAAACGATGCTCCATGGCGTGTCCAATCCCCCCACCACCTCCTCCACTCTCCACTGCGGATTTTTTTCTGAAACTTCCGGCATAGGAACGGGTGCAACATCTTCGGATCGAACTTTTCCATCCTCAGAAATCACGCCCCCATCCCGCTCCGAACCGGGTGTCTCCTCCCGAAAAAAGAGGCGCTTCGTCCCCGCCAATGCGCCGACACAAAAAAGCGCGATAACAATAATCCAAAGAAATGTTTTCATACGCGTAACCTGCCAAAAATCCTCCCGGAACAGGCGGCTCACAAAACTTCTCGTCCTCGCTGCAGCAACACGACAAGCGATGATGCAACTTACTGAAGCAGTATCGGCCTCAGGACAATTCCAAGATAATACGGCCACAAAACGACAGCCAGCACGCCGTCCCAAAACGCGAGGTTCAGGAAACCGACAGTGAAGAGCCAAGCCCCGAACCACAACCCACCCGAAAAAACATGATTCTCGACCTTGATCCTTTCCATAAGACGAATGATAATGCTTAGTGCACGGCCCCCATGCCCTATGCTACGAACGCGTCATCCGAATTATTCAGTCCCAGGGAGGATGAGAAACTCAAACACAATTGAAAATGAGGGTCTTTGCATATCTCAATTCAGACCCGAAGCGAGCCACGAAAGCCTCTGGCGGCATAATACGATTCCGCGCCATTGTGATAGATGAAAACATGATCATACCTACGGTCGGCAAAGAGGGCACCGCCAAGTTTCCTGATACCGATAGGCGTTTGCACCCAGCTCGACGTTTTCGTATCGAAATTTCCAAGCTCCTGAAACTTCCGATACTGCTCTTCCGTCAAAAGCTCGATACCCATAAAAACAGCCATGCCCATAGCGCTATTTTCCGGTTTATGCTCTTTCCGCGACTCCAACCCTGCATGATCATAGCAAACGCTTCTGCGCCCCCGAGGACTTTCCGCACAGCAATCATAAAAAACATACTCGTCCATCTTCGCATCGAACCCGACCACATCCGGTTCACCGCCAGTCTTTTCCATTTCATTGAGCGACCATAACTTCTCAGTATCACCCTCTAATCTCTTTTGTACTTCAATCCACTTCAGGCCTTCATGACGATGCATATTCTCCTCAAAACGCGCCTTCAATACCCTAAGCAGCTCTTCTTGCTCCCTCGGAAGCAATTTTTTTCCGGACATGATTCTCGATGACTGACGCATAATCATTGCATTTATCCCGAATTATAAAAATTCTTTCCCCTTGTACCCAATATAAGAGGCATCCTCAGTATACCAGATGCGAACCCATCAAGAACACAACCATGAAGCCTGATCAGGTTTCGTTTTCAACGCAGCACATGCTGCCGCCTCCGCGCTATCAATAGCCCTGCATCCCATTGTGTGGTTTTCGGATATACTGTATAATTATGCCTGCCGTTGCGATGAAGCAGGGGTCGCAACAGCCGATGCCCTTTCCCTGCAAAAGGAATAGTTCACATGAAAAAAACACTACCCATAGCGATCGTCGTTCTTGTGATAGGAGGAATCTTTTCTTTGTTCCAAAAATCACTTTGGAGCGCCAAAAACGCGGATGCAGAAAAGATAACTGAACCAATCGCAACAAAGACCGATGAATTAGCAAATGATTCGCTCGCTTCCGCTAAGGACCCGGAACCGATTCCGGTTTCCGAGCCTAAGCTACCTCAACCAAGCGAAGAAAAGACCTCAACCAAGGATAGTCCCATCGATCCGAAAGCCGTTTCCTATCCGTCGGAAATACTGGATCTTTCCAACTGGAAACAGACACTCCCCACAGGAGCATCGAAAAAACCGGCTGAAATAAAACAAGGCGCGCTCGCGACGTTTTCTGACAAAACATGCTTCCATCCGAACAATGCTTCCGATGGCGTCGTGTTCCGGGCACCGGTAAACGGAGTCACGACAAGCAACTCCGGCTATCCGCGCTCAGAACTCAGAGAAATGACCGATAAAGGAGCGTCATTGGCCAGCTGGTCAACAACTTCGGGGACGCACTCGCTCTTCATCGATCAAGCCATCACCGCCGTACCGAAGAACAAGAAACATATCGTAGCCGGACAGATTCATGATGCAAACGACGACGTCATCGTTGTCCGACTGGAATATCCGAAGCTCTTCATCGACATAAACGGCGAAGAGGGGCCGACACTTGATTCGAATTACACGCTCGGCAAACGGTTTACCGTGAAATTCGTCGCCCAAGGAGGCATGATACGGGTATACTATAACGGCAATGAACGGCCCGCGTATACGCTGAAGAAAAAGATTTCCGGTTGCTACTTCAAGGCTGGCGCCTATACGCAATCGAATTGCTCCAAAGAGTCGGATTGTTCAAGCAGCAACTACGGGGAAGTCATCATCTATAAATTGGCGGTACAGCACTGATCCGACTGATTCACCAAAAGATCTTCGACTGTTGCGAAGAAAAAAGGGCGGAACACCTTTTCATCTTCTGCTTCCAAAACATTGTTTCCAGAGAAAAACGCACTCATTCAGGTGCGTTTTTTATCTTTATAGAAATACCGCAAACGCTTACTCCATACCGGGCATATAATTCACCGGCATAATCTCGATCGAAGCCTGTGGAATACCTAAATGCGGATGGTTTTCAAATATTTTAGCTGCATCCTCCGATGATTCCGCCTCAACCATAGAAAACATCATAATGTCATTCTTCGCGTCAGATATTCCCTCTTTTGTGACTCGTTTGGTTTTTCCGGCTCCAGCCGTTTCTTTTACCGAAGCAGTGCGCTCCCTCATCCAAGCATTCCACTCGGTTTTCATGGCATCTTCCTCCGATTTCCGTTCTTCCGGACTTTTCTTCATCCACTCTTCAATCACACTCACAGGCGCGAGGTATAAAACAAGAAATTTTTTCATACTTTTGCAGTTACGGAGTTACGAGTTACCTTCACACCGTAGTATACGCCATGCCTCCCTCTTTTCTTCCTACAGCAATTCACCCGGCCAATCAGAACTTGCGTGAGCCATCCCATCTTTTCGAAAAACGATATATGCGGATTCGAATGCACTCGCCAAGAGAGGACGATTGCGTATCGGCGCAAAAAACAAACCGGAAGTCATACAATCAGCGAAAAAGGCATCTTTCGCCACAGCAGCGCTCCCGATGATAGCTTGTATCGGCTTTTTCTCCTGCACATCTATCAGGTGATGCCATTTTCCGAAGCGGCGGCGAAAAATATCCGACACGGCAATTCCCTGATTCGAAAGGTCGACCATACTTGCGGCCGTATCGGGCCTCCCCGGATATTCGATCGCTATCCGAAAAGGGCTTCCATCGGCTTTCGTTGTTGCAACCATATCCCCGCCACCTTCAACCAGAAAATATCCGTACCCTGCATCCCGTAAAAGAGCCGCCACCCCATCGATACAGTATCCTTTCCCTATGCCGCCAAAATCAAAAGCGATAGGCCCGTCGATACTGAGCATGTTGCCTGAAAGCGACCACTGCGGCACGATGTCCCCTTCCCTTTTTTTGAGAGGGCCGAGTTTTTTTACGGGTCCATAGCCGGCATCCTCAAGGATCGATGCCACCGCAGGATCATACTTCCCATTCGTCAGGAACCGGAGGCGATCCGCTACTTTGAGAAGATACGAAAAATCAGAGGAAGGCTCATACGTGCCCGCCTCTGATTTTCGAAAAGCATTCACCTCGGACTGGGGCAAAAATCGAGAAAATCGTTTCTCGAAATTTTCCGTATACGAAAGGATGCTCTTCTTAACTTCAGGTCGAAGCGTACCGCCATCTATCAACACGGACCAGCCCGTACCCAATCCGGAGAAGGAGAATGTTTCCATCGGAATGCTGTTAGAGTTGCGCTTTCAGCTCATCGATAACGCTATTGAAAGCGTCAGTCGTATACGTCGAGGTGCCGATCTTATCGACAGGACCGAGTTCGCTCATCTTCTTCCCTTTGATAGCGACCGTCAATCCCTCATTGAATGATTTCTTCTTTTCAGGAATTTCGTTCGTCTTTGCATCCAGGGTGAGAATGTCGGTGATAATCCCTTCCCGATCGACGGTCACTACGAAACGAAGCGTGTCCTCCTTGTCTTCCGTTGCCATATACTTCTTGACAACGGTCAATTGTTTCGACCCAGGAGCCAAGGCAGCATATGGCGGCACGGCATCCTCATTATGCAATTTGACATTGAGGATTTCTGTTGCGTACCAATAATAAACAGCAACACTCAATGCGACCACAGACACGGCGACTACAGCACTCGTTTTTGTTTTTGACATATTTATATTTCGTTAAGCTATCACGCTTTCATTATATTCTTTTCCCTCAGAAAGTAAAACGATGCCTACCCGCCTCGCTTCATCGAACCGAAAAACCGTTCAAGCGCGCTTTATCTTACCGAGCAGATAATGGAGGATCAAGGCGAGAATCGACCAGTAGAAAGCGAATACGGCAGCAACCAATGGAGGTGGCGGATCATCGTGAAAGACATTATCGAATGGTCCTATCAAAACAACTTTGATAGGGTATGAAATCTTATACCCGGCACTCTTCCAAGCTATGGGCGAATCCGTTCCCAAAAAAGATTTTTCGTTCCAGGGGAAGACCCGGGCCTCTGTCCCAAAAAGCGCGTTCGAGATAAACATGAAAGCGAACGCCGAAATGACGAAAAAGAGAATGAATTTTTTCCTTGAAATGTCCATAAGCGATTAAACGCAGAATCCCTTGCGTTAGTTATGATAATTTAGACTCTGGCTTTCATCTCAATCTTATCATACTTATCACAAGTTCCAATATCCTTTTAGGGGTACCAAAAAAGGTATTGGTAAGCCTCAATTTTAATTGCTCCGTCGCATAGACAGCGTTAGACCCTCATTGCCGAGAGCAGCTTCGTGATTTCAAGCCAGTTTCCTATCCTTCTACTTCGACTTGAAAACCGCCGTAAGCCATTCGTTTCATATCAAAAGGCATGGACATATCCTTGTTCCCTTCCATCTTCTTGCTCATTTCTTCCATCACTTTGGCATTGACCTCATCTCGATGTTCTTTGGATGTAAAGACTATGAAAGAAAACCAAACTGCATCCTCACTCGTTGCTCCGGTCATTTCAGGAAATGCACGCGCTTTCTCACCACCCATTTCCTGTGGAACAAGGTCGTCACCCCGGCATTCATAGTATTCAAGCGCGCCATACTTCATCCACGTATCGCGGCCGTCTTCTGCCATTTTCTTGTACTCTTCAGCTTTGTCTTTTGGGACTACGAGTAGGAATCCGTCTACATATTTTGCCATAATTGTATGGTTAATATTTACTTCTATAAATATAGTACACCCTACCACCTCGTTTTCTTCCCAGACGCGGAATTAAAAAGTGGTCAGGTACCTTTTTACCATCTAATGCCTACCTATAAAAAACACCCAAAGGGTGCTAATTTCATCTATGTTCCAACTGGTGGATATGTTCAGAACTTTAAAGGGGCAAAATGGGATAAATGATGACATATTAGCAAAAGTTTTTACTTTCTCGCAAAAACGCGTACTATAAAGAAGCTAAGTAATTTACCTATTACAATGATTCACATCATAGGACTCCAACTGCACTCCTTCAATCAAATCAAAGAAGGCATCAAAACAATAGAGGCAAGACTTCTCGATGAAAAACGCCGTAAAATAAAACTGGGTGATATTATCGAAATTAAACTCGAACCAGATCGTGTCACAACAATACGAGTTGAAGTCGTTGGTTTATTGAACTATAAAACATTCTTAAATCTTATTAATGACTTTCCTATCACCGCATTCGGCGATGACACCAAGGAAGCGTTTCTTGCCAGAACATCTTCTTTTTATACACCCGAACAAGAAAAGAAATACTCAGTACTTGGCATTAAAATACAACTGATAAACGTATAGCTTTTTCAGAATAGATACTATCAACTTTATGAGTTTCTAAAGAGCCATCTTTTCAAACATGAGTGGGACATACCCTTTGCGGATGATGTCTTCTTTTTGAATCCCGAGACCTACCAACACATCCATCATTTTTTCTTCTACATCTAAACGGTCGCTCTCCCCCCCTCGCCCTTCAATTTCAATAAAAGTCCCAAGATTTTCTATCTCATCAAAATTAACCTCAAAACCATCCAAATCATAACTCTCTCGATGTTTCTTGATTTCAACAACTTCCACATAACCGCTCGCAAGAAGAAGTTTCTGTAGATTATCTGGATCAGCAAGAGGAAGGTCTGCATCTTTCCACGCAGTATCATCACCGGTTGATTTTCCCTTAAATGTAAGCATTGCACCACTTTTCTTTCGCCTGATGCGCAACACAAGCACTCGATTAACATCACTCTCATGACGAAGATACAAATCATGCTCATTTGAAGACCCCTTATGTGTCGCTTTCACATCTAAATCTTTTTTCACCTCTTCTGTATTTTTAACCATCGTACGTATTTCTATTTCCATAGCTATAACATTATTGACTTTATATAGGGATAATAGACTATTTAGGAGTAAAACAAAAATCCCCTTCTCGGGGATCATTGAATACGCTCAAACTGGGTCTATGCTCCACTTGGTGGATATGTTCAAAACTTTTAAGATGGAGGAAGGCTTAAAAACATTTGAGATGAGTATAAAATAAGCCTCAATTCATCACTGAATCGAGGCATTTTCAAAATACTTCCCTATTTGCAAACAAGGGTAGTTACACAACAAGTTTGTCAATAACCGCCTTGACTGCTCGAATATATACATCTTTTTCTTTTCGTTTGTAAACCGAGATATAGGAGGGGTGGTGAATTGGCACAAGCCACATCCCATTATATTGGAACGCTTCGTAATTATACGAAAGTTTCGGCATTTTAAATCCAAATTTCTCAAGGACAAATTCTGAAACTTTACCCCCCAATAAAAGAATAACTTTCGGCCTTACCTCCTGAATTTCAATCAACAAATTTGGATAACACGCTACACATTCAAAAGTAGATGGGTAGCGTATCTTTCCCTTTTCATCGAGTGGCAGACATTTGGCAAGATTGGTTTTATAGAACCGCACATCCTGACAGAGTGCCTCGATATCTGCCACTAACTTTCCCGTATTTGTATCCGCTTCAAGAGGGATGTTTATTTCAACGCTTTCCACCTGCTTAGCAGAAAGACCCACCCACACCACATCTGCATTGCATTCATGATCCAAAAGAGGATTTTGATTTTTATGAAGGGCGCAATGTGTACAATTTGAAATTATTACATTTTTCATTGGTTTAACAGGTTGGTTTGAATAATGAGTTTTCGTAAATCGTCATCAGACGCTTCCGAGAAGTTTCCGCTCGTAAAATTGAATTGTTTCCTCCCAATATCTGAAGAGAGATTTTCGTGATAAGTAACCTCATCAATCAATCTTCCTTTCTGTACCATATCATGATACAACTCAGTGCCATGATATGGACGAAACTGGAAGACGCTCGTCCGAAATCCAACATTATTTCTTAAGGAAGCTTCCTTAAGCCAATATGCCAAATCATAGGACATTTGCATTTCTTCAACTGTTTCAGTGTCGAAACCAAGAATAAAATAACCCTTCACGCTAATGCCTGTTCGAAACAATCTTTCGATGGTTTGTTTAATGAGACTAACATCCGAAGTCTTATGTATCTTCTTAAGAACACGTGGGGATCCTGATTCAATGCCAATAAATACCTCAACACAACCAGAACGCCTCAATTCAAGCAGTTGACCATCAGTCAACTTATAGAATGATAGCACATGTGCCATAGCACGCCAGGCAACGGAAAGCTGTCCAAATATCTTCACAGCCCGATCTACGCCATCAGCATTCCTTAAAAACAAATCATCAAGCACTCTTATTGAGTCAACACTGCCATACAATTCACATAACATTTCAATTTCATTCGCAACGCTTAATGCACTTCTTTCTCGAATAGGAGTTTCCCGATTAAGAGAACGAGCCGCTGAACAGAAAGCGCAATTATACGTACATCCACGACTTGTAATAATGCTCACTTCATTAAACCCTAGCGCATGTTTTAATGGTTGGTTCACAAAGAAAGAACGGTCCAAAGGAAGATGAGATATGTCGTATGGAAAATATGGGGAATTTGCAGAGACTGAAATAACTCGTTTATTACCCTCTCGACAAATAATATCCAAAGGCTTTTCCTGAATAATCGCAGTTACCACAAAATCACCTTCTCCAATAACTATATCCATAGCGCAAGATGTCTCCCATAATAGCATCTCCTTCCATAGAGTTTTTGCAGACAAACCACCTACAATAAAATGCACATTATCTGTCATATCAACGATTTCACGCACTAAATGCACATTAGTGGTAAAAACATTTAAAGCCACATACCTCGGTCTCTTTTGCTTAATAATTGAAATAATATCATTAAGCGGAATATTCCCCTCAACAGCATCCAATAACTCAACAATTAACCCGTTGCCCCATAAATCCGTGGCGATATACCCCAAACCAATCGGTGGCAAGGAATCTTCGTCATACCCATCCACTTTCTCTCGAAATAAAGGTGAGTTAATAATTAAAACATCGAGAGTGCTATTTATCGCTTGCATTGTCCAATCTCCAAGTAGAATAAAAATTGTTAATGAACTTTAAGTCCAAATAGTGGACATTCAAAAATAACATATACAAGCTAAAGATACAATCCGTCACCAAAGTTTATGAGGATAAAACAAAAATAGAGGCTAATATAAGCCTCTAAAATACCTTGCTCCGCGAGCTGGATGGGGTTCGAACCTGTTTTATGGAAAAATGTTCTAGATAAGCTACTTTTTAAGAAGGAGAGTTTTTGAAGTACGGATACATCCTTATCTAGAGCCGTTGCTTTTTCAATATAGGAACGCTATCATTAAGATAAGAGAACGTCCTATATACAACTCCAAATCTAAAGTAAAAAACATGAAAACCTGCCAAATCACCAGCACAACAAGTAAGGATGGGACCATTATTGGCACACTCAACCTTTTCACAGAATATGACCCATCTCTTAATGTAGAAGGGCTTATTGATCAATTCCTCGAAAAAATTCCCCATTCAGAAGATATGGGTTATGCCGGATTTGGAGAAAAAGAATATCTAAAAGACAGTTTGATGTACAATATTCCCGCAAACGACGATCAGAAAAACATTCAATCATTCAGCATCCCTTTTCAAGAGATCGTACCAATCATAGAAAAGGCATTGGATATCTGTCACAAATATGTCGACACCTCGTCAACCAATATTTTCCTTTTCCCTACCTTCAGCGATTTCGTCAAAGAGAAAATGGGCGGCGTCTCAGGATATACCCCGTATAAAAATACATTGCTTCTTTTTGTATCACCGACAAAAACATTGCATTGGGAGCGAGCTTTGACCGAAACCATTTGCCATGAATTTATGCATACCGTAATGGATAATCATTACGAACGAGCAAACCTTTTGGATGATCTTATCTTTGAAGGTATCGCCGAAAGTTTTGTTTCGTTTCATTTTGGCGAGCGAGTAGATATGCCGTCACAGGCACTCTCAGAACAAGACGCCTTAGAGTGGCTCAAAAAAATCAAAGAACACTTTTCCAGCACAGAACTCTATTACCCTGTTTTCTTGGAAGGAAAAGAGTACCCGCTCTGGACCGGATATGCTGTTGGATACCGACTTGTTGAAGCTTATAAGAAACAACATTCGCAACTTACATGGAATGAAATGGTTCGACTTACACCAAAAGAAATTTTCTCTGAGTCAGGTTTGAATATATAAAAAGAGGACCTTGATCAAATGACCAAGGTCCAAAGGTTAAAACTAAAGCGCTTTAGTTTTTCGAGTAATTACGATTAACGCTGGATCGCACTCGCTCGACAGTTGTTGCAACGTTGGCTTGAGCCAGAGCTGCTACTTCCTTTGCTCGACAACGCTTCCTGTCCACTGTTGGTACGCCGCGGTTCGACCGTAGCTTTCCACTCAAAGGACTGCGCTTTATCTGTTTGATTTACTTGCATAACACTCACCTCCTTTCGCAAGTTCTAGGTGTAAGGATGAGGAAACTTATTTAGATCATCGTAACCAAGCGGATCAGGATAGAACCCTAAAGCCACGGGGGCTTCGTAAATTCTTTTCATTCCGCACGGTTCCTCGCCATATCCAAAGCTTATCGGCACCAATCCTGTCACAAAAGTTTTCACCCTGTACAGATTCAATTGATCACCGCATGCCTGAATACTTTCAAGGTCAACTGCAAGAACTATCCTTCCCTGCTCTGTAAAACGTTCCAATAAAGCTTCCCAATGAAAGCAAGCACCCTTTCCAACTTCGCTCAATTTTCTTAGGAATCGAGATTCCATTAAAAAATTAGCTGATCGGAAAAAAGTCTCCTGCTCGTACAACTTCCCGTGATCTTGCGTCATACGCACATCTTCGGGAAGTATCGGCTCCGAAGAACCGAATGCGAGACGACAATACACTGCCGATTCAACTTCCATTAAAGCTCGCTCAAGAGCTTCAATAATATCAAACGATGAACAAGCAGAGCATGTCGTATAACACAAGCTTTCACTCTGCGCGAAAACCAGTATGACAGGGGTTAAGTCAAGCGTCAAATCTTTAATAACGATTATGAATCCAGCTTCTTCAAGTTTTTGAATACGGTATTGAATATTTTCTGGTAAAGTATCCACACGAATTGTTGGCATAACCAAACGATTCAGCCAAACAATCATGAACGCATCACGCTCTATCAACTCCAACACGCCACGTTCAATAGCTCCATCTCTTGTTGGATATGTAGCCGCTCCGGATGAGTTTGCACTCGCATATCGCGGATATTCTGGATAATATGGAAAATAAATACAATCTGCTATCACATATCGATTCTCACCATTCACTACATCAATTGCCAACTTCCACTCATACACCCTTCTTAAATCAAAAGCAAAGAATGGAAAATTAGACAGCTCATATTGGTCAGGATGAAACGCCACTAAATCACTTGGCAAGACAGCTCCACGAAGAGATCTGATTTCCGAACGAATAATCCCCTTCGGATAACCGCACGATGCCCACTCCTCTGTTTCCGAAATTGCCTTAGCATATGCAATAAATGGATCTTCCGATCGGCCGCATGACCAGTCTTCATTTCCTACAGGAGGATTCTTTAAACGAGCAAAGACCATATTAAATGGCAAAACATATCCACCAACTTTCGGAGGCATCCATCGAACTTCAAACGCTGTAGATAATAACGCATCCAAACTATCAGTGTCAGCCTGTTCACCGAATACAACGGTAATCAGCGGTGTATATGTCTTTGGTGAAAATAGTGCCTCTCGCATTGAATCTTCAAGAAATCCGCCAATTTCAACTGTCGCCACACCAAGGTCAATCGCTGCCAAATGAATATTTTGAACAACATGACCGACTTCAAGAGGTACATACAATATTGCTCTATTGCCATATTTCGCCTCGGTTATATCAAATGACCCGCTTACAACCACCACCCCAGCTGCTCCGCGTGAAATAAGCGGATCAGCAAATGATTGATATATCAGCGTAAGGTTACTTGAGAAGAATGTCAGTCCAACCGAACCGTCAGGAAGAAATGATACATCATATACCCCGCTAACGAGTTCATTATCAAGCGATTGAAATAAAACGAGTGATAACCGCAATGGATATAACGCGCCAGCCGACGGGACAGAATGTCGATCAAATCCATCTTCATCATAAGAGTCAGCAATAATTCCGTATCCAGCCCACAACATACATATGATATTTTCAATAGCAACTGTATTTCCAGAAAACACTCTTTTTGATCGACGATTCAAAATCAACTTCCGAAAAATAGAGTTTTTTACGGGGAATACTTGATCAGATGAAAGACTCCGATTCCTTACGCAAGACTGATCCACCATTTCAGATATTTGATCATCAGTTACCACCTTCGCGAAATGACTCGGATTCGAAACAAATGGCCAAATATAGCCACTCAGATTTGAGCTATCGCGCAATACACCTTTTTCAAGCAGGTAACGAAAAAATCCTATCAAAGTATCGTGATTCCATCCCTCCTTAAGGGAATCTATCACCAATTCCAACGATCTCTGTCCATTACAAGCTTCAATAATACAATTCATCAATAATCCAGGAACCTGAATATGAATCAATTCCTGAGCAAAAGAAAAAACCGTTTCATACTCTCCAATCAATGGAGCACCGCACACTATTGGGCAAATACTGCCATTAAGACTATCCATCAAACACCTCCAAAAGGATATCAAACAAAAATTGTTAAACAACAATGAAAATTTTCCCTCAAAGAGGACTTTCCAATGTACATTGTTATAGAGCACTCGTCAAATAAAAGACTGTACAAAAACTCTTAATGAATCCGAAACTTTTTTTCAAGGTTCGAATTCAATCCTTGGTATATGAAAATAAAGGCTAATTAAAGCCTTTATTTCAATAGCTCCACTTAGTGGATATGTTCAGAACTTTAAGGTCGACAGAAAGCGAAAATTTAGCACAATTACTTGAATTATTTCGAAAACCTGCTACTGTATAAAATCACTAGTAATTGTAGTATAATAACCATATGAGCAACAATAAAACAAAACAGCTACTTGGGTATCTCTCAAAAGAACACTCCAATGCTACAGTAACGGTATTGATGAAGTTAGCTTATCTTACCGATTTAATATCTACCCAAAGAACTGGTGCAAAAATATCATCTTTTGATTACCAACGATACCATTTTGGTCCTTTTGACCAGAAAATTTACACATACCTCAATGAGCTTGTTGCTGAAAATATCCTAATCCCAAATAGTGAATACACAAGGTCTGGTGGTGAAGCAGTGATTTATCGCTTCAATGAAAGTAAAGAGAGTGATTTTGTTACTGGAGAATTAAACCCTACAGAAATTGAAATTATAGATGAACTACTTGAAAGCGTTGGTGGGTATGGTGCAAAAACACTAACACAGATAGCCTATAAAACAAAGCCGATGCAAAAGATTGGCGCCACTCTTGGAGGCAGTGAAAATATGGGCATAACTCTTGATTTAAGCATATAGGGTATGCTTCCACTACAAAATAATCCCCAACTGCGCCTATTGCAGATTGTTCCAAGAAGAACTTTTTGTGATAGAAAAGCATACCAATCCACTGATGGGAAGTTTAATCCAAAATTTAAGGTTTTTATCAAAAAAACTCCATCAGAGATAGGCTCTTATTTATTTTTTCCAACAACATCCAAGGAATGGCGTCTAAGGAAATCTTCAGCAGTTATCATACTTCCAACTGAATGGGAATGGAAAAAGAATGGTTATTTTATAGATAAGTCAATTATCGATATTGAAAATATAAATGTTTTAAACAAGGAAGATTTAATAGAAAAGATTACAGATACTCAAAATCATTTTCAACAAATAGCTATCGTAAACGAGGATAAATTTCAATCATTGGTCTCTACTTATAAAGAATGGTGTTTGAAAGATAGAAACAAAGTATCTCAAGAGATAAAAAATCTTGTTGATGTAGTGTTTTCTGACACTGAAAAAGAAGTGGAGGACTTGGTATCAAAATTTAAAATCTAAGATGCAAGGAGAATCTCTTGCAAAGAAAAAAATAAATAAACCGACGTCACAACTTTCTGAAAGCTGGCGAGGAAAATGATCAATTAGACTTAGCGTTTATGCTTTGTCTTATCCACAAGAACAAACTTTTTTGCCTCCCCTGCATAGGGAGGAACTTTTTCACCCTGTGACAGAGTGACTTCTTTCTTTGTACCAAGTGGACGATATTGACCCGAAACTGGAGTTTGAGCACCAGTTTTTGTGATAACCTTTTTAGTAGGCATAGCATTGGATTATCTATCTTTACTTAATAGGGTTGCCGACCTTTACTTTTCAACCCCTCTGACAAATACTCATTTACTGGGTATCTATCAGAGGGGAAATAAAAGTGACTTATCCTAAAGAAAAAACAAACAACTTCACATCCTCGCCAGCTGTCAAAAAACTCTTCTTACATCTTATTTTACAATATAACCAATGTAAACTAAAGTAAAGAATATACTATATGAAAAATAATGACAGACCCTCAAGCAAAAATGTCCTATTTAAAGGATGGCGAAATATACGGCTTATGGAAGTATCTCAATGGCTTTAGACTTGTAGAAAGGAGTCTTTTAAAGTTTGATGATGTCATACCATCCGATCAGAGCAATTTTTTTATAGCAAAATTCCTCGGGATATTACAGATTATCGGGGTAAAAAAGCTTAATGGTCTAGTGTTTCATAAAGATATCTACCTACAATACCACGGAACACTCTACGAAAACCTACAAAAAGCAAAGGCTACAGATACATCATCCTTTGGCGCAAAAGCGCTTGAATACTTAGAATGTATCATAAAGGGTGATATTGAGAGATTTTACCGCAACGATACTGGTATTTTTGATTTAGTATTCTATGAAAAAATAATCCAAATTGCAGAATTCTTTGAATTTTCAATAGACTTATTGCCCCAAGATAAACAACAACTAGGCGAATTTGTAACATTATACATTGAAAACTTTATTGATAATAACCTAAAAAAGAATAAGGAGAA
>JAQTRS010000019.1 GCA_028711705.1 Candidatus Moraniibacteriota bacterium | reverse complement strand
TGATGTTGTGATCAGGGACACCGTTTTTGAACCGGTAAATGTCTCTGTTCCGGCGCTGGAAACTATTCAGGATAAAGAATTAACCTTCAAATCAGACATTGGGGTTTCTGCCGGGAAGTCGTTCCTCCGGCTGACCATACTCCCGTTTGTCAGAAGGAACAATCAAGTGGAAAAGCTTGTCAGTTTTACAATTACGATTACCGGAAACCCAAACAAGCTGAAATCGGCAGTTGCAGCGTATCCGTGGAAAACAAGCTCCGTACTTGCTTCAGGTAAATGGGTAAAAATCAAGACAAAAGATCGTGGAATTTATAAAGTAACCTACGACCAGATCAAACAGTGGGGCTTTGCCAATCCGGATCAGGTTGTTTTATATGGAACCGGTGGTTATATGCTTCCCCTTATGAATACAGATATTCGGTTTGACGATCTGGCTACTTACCCTGTTTGGAAGGGAAAGGACAACACTGGCAAAGATTGCTTATTCTTTTATTCTACCGGAAATGTGTCGTTCAGCCAGAACCTTGAAACTGGGTTATTTGCTCACCAACAAAATTATTATTCCACTGAAACGTACTTTTACCTTAGTGATCAGGGAATAGCCCGTATAATCGGCAAGGCTGCCGAACAGACTGGCGCTGCCGGGAAACAGGTGATTTCATTTCCCAAATACGATTATTACGAAAAAGAATCGGTCAACCTGATTTCTTCAGGAAGCCAATGGTTTGGTGAGCGCTTTAACTCCGGAAGCTCACAAACAGTGAGTTTTGCGCTTGAAAATCCAGAACTTACACAAACAGCTCATTTTACAGTTTCGGTAGCAGGAAGATCATCGGGAACTAGTAATATGGGAGTTTGGCTGAATGGAAAGTCGCTGGGTAGTAAACCATTTCAATCGATTGATGCCAGCGATCTGACCGGTTGGTTTGCTGATGACCGTTTAAATGAATATACCGAAAATTTGCCTTCCAAAAATATTCAGATAAAAATGACTTATCAGGGCGGGAATAGTTCGTCGGAGGCATGGCTCGATTTTATTTCAGTGAATTACCAAAGTTTGTTGAGCATGAATTCGGATGTGTATTTTTTTCGGGGCAGAGGAGTCGATGGCCAGGTTCTGGTTTCAGAATTCGTTTCGACCAATGCAACCGCATCGACACGTATTTTTGATGTGACTGACCATGCGAATACGTTTGAAGTACCGTCAACCTATGCCGATGGTCAATTGAAATTTAAATCCAACTCGGGACTGACCCGGGAATATGTGGCATTTAACCCTGGCGGAACAATTCTTTCAGCCGAATTAGTTGGTTCGGTTGCCAATCAGAATTTACACGCTGCCGAATTATCAGAAATGATTATCGTTTCCCATCCTTCTTTGTTGAAAGTAGCAAATAACCTGGCTGATTACCATCGGACTTCAGACCAAATGACTGTTCAGGTTATAACTCCAGAAGTGATTTACAATGAGTTCTCTGGTGGGCTACCCGATCCCGCTGCTTTCAGAAATTATTTCAGGATGTGCTATGAACGTGGAAAGCAGACGGGCACAAATACCCTGAAATATATTTTGCTGATGGGTGATGGAAGCTTCGATAACCGGAATATTCAAGGTAAAAATATTAATCTGATACCTACTTTTCAATCTGACAATTAACTCTCGCCTACCGAATCTTTTGTAACCGACGATTTTTTTGTTTTTTTGGATGAGAGAGAAGGTGGTTCTTATGGAACTGTTGATCTGGGAATAGGCCGGATACCAGCCCGAACTGTTGAAGAAGCGGAAATTGTGCTGGATAAAATAAAAAATTACAGCCAGAAGGAATCAATGGGAAACTGGCGTAATATAGTAACTTTTATAGCCGACGATGGAAATACTGCGGATGGATATACAACAATTCATACAGATCAGGCAGAAAGTCTTGCCCGTTTCGTGAATAAAAATTACCCCTCTTTCTTTACCGAAAGAATTTATCTCGATACTTATAGACGGGTTATGACATCCGGAGGAGAAAAGTATCCTGATGTTAATGTGGCTCTTGACAATCGGATAAAGCGTGGAACACTAATTATGAATTATACAGGACATGGTAATGAAAGAGGACTTGCCGACGAAAGTGTCATAAATATTGGGAGTATTAATTCATGGGACAATTATAACCGTCTGGCATTAGTTGTGACCGCAACCTGTTCTTTCAGCCGTTTCGACGAAAACGAAACTTCGGCTGGTGAATATGTTTTGTTTAACCCAATTGGTGCAGGGGTCGGTCTATTTTCCACTACACGACTGGTGTATTCGGGTGCTAATTTTGTTTTAAACAGCAAATTCTTTAAATACGTTTTTGAAAAAGATCAACAGGGTAATAACCTGCGCCTGGGCGATGTAATGCGTTTGTCAAAAGCTGCGGCCAATACAGGCATCAATCAATTAAACTTTTCACTTTTGGCAGACCCGGCTTTAAGGTTGGCAAATCCGAATAATCAGGTTGTTACCACTAGTATAGATGGGAAGGATGCTAAAATAGAAACTGATACAATCAATACACTCACAGTTGTAACGGTTAAAGGATACGTGGCTAATAGTATGGGGGTAAAACTGACATCCTTTAATGGTGAAATGATACCTACCGTTTACGACAAAGAAATGCAACTCAAAACACTGGGGAATGCCGGGCAAGAAACCACAAGCTTTACCAGTCAGAATAACATTATTTATAAGGGATTGGCGAGTGTTAAAAACGGCGAATTCGAATTTTCATTTTTTGTTCCCAAAGATATTTCATATAAGGTGGGCAAAGGAAAAATTCTGTATTATGCCTACAATGAATCGGTTGATGCAGGTGGATATTTCGATAATTTTTACCTTGGCGGGTCATCCAATACATCAGTTTCCGACTCTAATGGTCCCACCATTGATTTGTTTATGAATTCAGAGTCGTTTAAGAACGGTGGAACAGTGAGCGCCAGCTCTGTACTTTTGGCCAATATTTCCGACGAAACTGGTATAAATACTGCCGGTATAGGAATCGGGCATGATATCACGGCAGTTCTGGATGGTGATAATTCCAATACTTTTGTTTTGAATGATTTTTTTCAGACCAATAAGGACAGTTTTACCAGTGGAAAGATTGTTTTCCCGTTGACAAAATTATCAGAGGGCGAACATGTTTTGAAGGTTAAGGTTTGGGATGTTATGAATAATTCGACTGAAAAA
>JAQTRS010000008.1 GCA_028711705.1 Candidatus Moraniibacteriota bacterium | reverse complement strand
TTTCGGTATATCCCGCAACGCGAAAACGCCGATGCCCTTGTACTTCGGCGATGGCTTTATCTTGAACAAAGCTTCCGCCATCATCTTCTTATTCGATTGAATTCCTTTATTTTCCATGGCACTTCTTGAATTTTTTGCCCGATCCGCACGGACACAAATCATTGCGTCCGACTTCCTCGCTGTTAACGATCGGCTGCTGCTTCGGCGCCTCGCCCTTGCCACCCTCTGAATCGAATGAGGATGCGCCCTCGATTGCACCCTGATACACTAGCTGCTGCACGGGCGGTGCTACGACCTGCTGCACGGCCGGCACCAGCTTGAAAACCGTCGACAAAAACGTGTTGCGGACATTGTCCAAAAGGCCGACGAAAAGATTGTACGCCTCGTGCTTGTATTCGATAAGCGGATCGCGCTGACCGTAACCGCGCAAGCCGATGCCATGCCTTAAGTAGTCGATTTCGTCGAGGTGATTCATCCACAATGTGTCAAGGGTCTGGAGGTACAGCATGCGCTGGGCGCCTTTCCAGATATCAGTCCCGATGCCGGCCTCTTTTTCAGCGTATGATTTTTTCGCCTCATCCATGAAGTACGCGAGTATCAATGCGACTTTTTCGGTATCGTCCTTGGAGGTATCTTCACTGATGCTCTCGATCTTCTTGGTCGCCTGCGCCTCATTGACCGCGAAAATATTCCTCGCATCGGCAACGATGTCCCCGACATTCCATGTGCCCTCTTCCGTCGCCGTGTGGAATCCGATCATGCGCTCGAATTCATCCTCGAGCATCTGGGTCGTTTCCTCTCGCATATCCTCGGTCGTCAAAATGGCCTTGCGGCGTCGATAGACCACCTCGCGCTGCTTGTTCATCACATCATCATATTCCAAAACGTGCTTGCGGATATCGAAATTGAAGCCCTCGATCTTCGTCTGAGCGCTTTCGATAGTGCGCGAAATCAGGACATTCTGAATCGGTTCATCTTCCGGAAGCCCGAGCGTGGTCATCATGTTCTTGAGCTTCTCACCGCCGAAGCGTCGCATCAATTCATCCTCGAGCGACACATAGAACTGCGAAACTCCTGGGTCCCCCTGACGTCCGGCACGACCGCGGAGCTGATTGTCGATACGCCTCGCTTCATGACGTTCGGTTCCGATCACACACAAACCGCCCACTTCCCGGACGCCTTCGCCAAGCTTGATGTCCGTACCGCGTCCGGCCATATTGGTCGCGATGGTCACTGCACCGAAATGCCCCGCCTCCGCGATGATAGACGCTTCCCGTTCATGATTCTTCGCATTCAAAACCTCGTGCACAATGCCGTCCTTGCCGAGGAGCGCGCTTAAGTATTCCGATTTCTCGATCGCCACCGTTCCCACCAAGACCGGCTGTCCGGTCATATGCAACTCGCGAATGCGTTGCACGATCGCGCGGAACTTCGCCTCTTCCGTCTTATACACCACATCCGGCAAGTCCTTGCGCGTCATCTGCTTATTGGTCGGAATCTCGATCGGCTCAAGCTCATACACCTTCTGGAATTCCTCGGCCGAGGTCATCGCCGTTCCGGTCATACCGCCCATCTTCTTGTAGAGGCGGAAATAATTCTGGAACGTGATGGTCGCAAGCGTGCGGGATTCTTTCTGCACCGACACGTTTTCCTTGGCCTCGATCGCCTGATGCAGACCATCGCTATAACGGCGGCCTTCCATCAGCCGTCCCGTGAAGTCATCCACGATGATCACCTGATCTTCCTTGACCACATAGTCCCGATCGCGCTTGAAAATGAACTCGGCTTTCAAAGACTGCTCCAAATGATGTACATACTGCACTTTGCCGCTCTCATAGATATTGCCGATACCGAGCATCTGCTCCACCCTGTTCACGCCCTCTTCCGTCAGTGTCACCGCTTTCATCTTCTCGTCCACCACGAAATCTTGCTCCTCCTTCAATCGGGGAACGATATGCGCGAACTGCTGATACAGTTTCGTCGATTCGGAATCCGGTGCCGAGATGATAAGCGGGGTGCGGGCCTCATCGATCAAGATAGAATCGACTTCGTCCACGATCGCATAATGCAGTTCGCGCTGCGTCATCTGCTCGATGCTCTGCACCATGTTGTCGCGCAGGTAGTCGAAACCGAATTCGTTATTGGTTCCATAGGTAATGTCCGCTGCATAGGCTTCCTTTCGCGTCACGGGAATCAGATTTTCCATATCGACGCTCACCTCATTGTCATCGATCACGCGCGGCTCGTACTGATACGACACGCCCTGCCCAACGATACACGTGGTACGAAGTCCCAAGGATGCGTAGACGCTTCCCATCCAATTGCAGTCGCGCTTGGCCAAATAGTCGTTCACCGTCACGACATGCACGCCCTTCCCCTCCAAGGCATTCAAATAGATCGGCAAGGTAGACGTCAGGGTCTTTCCCTCACCGGTCTTCATTTCCGCGATGCGCCCCTGATGCAAGGCGATGCCGCCGATAATCTGCACATCGTAGTGGCGCTCACCGATAACGCGCTTGGCAGCCTCCCGCACCACAGCGAACGCTTCCGGCAACAAATCATCCACCGTTTCGCCTTTCGCGAGACGATCACGGAATTCCTGCGTCTTCATCTTCAGGTGCCCATCCGAAAGCTCGGCCACGGCAGCCTCCTGCGCATTCACCTTTTCCATAAATACCCGAAACTTCTTTACTTCCCGTTCATTGGAACCGAAAAGTGTGCTGAAAATCCCCATAAGAGTAGTATAAATATTTTCCTTAATTTTTCTTTGTTATCAGACAAGGTGCGACCGGCTGCGAACACCGAAGGGTTAACACCCTTATTTTACCGCAAAACGGCGCTTCCGTCACGAACGCCGTCTGCTGCATTTCTATTCTTCCAGCTTCCGCAGGGCCTCAATAAGCTTCTTTTGTTCCTTGGAGAGCTTCTTTGGAACATCCACGACAATCTTCACCATATGATCGCCCTTGCCCCACTTCTGAAGATGCGGGATGCCTTTTTCCTTGATGCGGAAGATCTCGCCCGACTGCGTCCCTGCCGGAATCTTCATCATCACATCGCCCTCCAGCGTCTCGACTTCAATCTTATCGCCCAATACCGCCTGCGCATAGGTGATTTCGGCCGTCGAAAAGACATCATCCCCTTTACGCTCGAAATACTGATGTAGCTTCACGCGCACCACGACATACAGATCCCCCGGATGACCGCCGTGCTCGCCGGCCTCGCCCTGCCCCGAAAGCGAGATGGCCTGCCCGCTTTGGATGCCCGCCGGGATATCCACGGTGATCGTCTGCTCGGTTCGCGTCCGCCCATCCCCGTGACAAGTGTGGCATTTTTTCGAAAAAGTCTTGCCCTTGCCCTGACAAGTCGGGCAGGTTTCCGTCTGACTGAAGACGCCCAAAAAGCTTCTGACCGTCCGCTGAATCTGCCCCTTGCCATGGCAGGTGCCGCAGGTTTCTTCGGAAGATCCGGGCTCGCCGCCCGATCCCTTGCACGTCGCGCACTGAGAAAATTTCTGAAGACGGATATCTTTCTTGACACCCCTAGCCATCTCGTCGAAGGTGATTTCGACATCCACCTGGATATCCGATCCCGACTGCGCACGGGAGCGCCCGCCGCCCCGGGTCGCACCGCCGAACATTTCCGAAAAGATATCCTCGAATCCGCTGCCGCTGAAATCGAAACCCGATTGGCTTCCCCGGCCGCTGAAACCGCCGAAATCGAAACCGCCGAATCCCTGACCGCCGCCGCCCGCGCCATCGAAGGTCTGACCGAACTGATCATATTGCTTGCGCTTATCCTTATCCGAAAGCACGCTATATGCCGCCGAAGCCTCCTTAAACTTCGCCTCGTCCCCGCCGCTCTTATCCGGATGGTATTTATGCGCCAATTTCCGATAGGCCTTCTTGATCTCGTCCTCGGATGCGCCTTTGGATACGCCTAAAATGTCATAATAATCTTTTGCCATAGTCACTATATTAATTCATCAATCCATACAGAAAAGTATACCCAAAAATACAAAAATTAGCAATCACGCAAAGTGAGTGCTAATGTCAATTCCTCATATTCCGTGGATATCAGTGATTTGTGAGGGTGCATTATTTTTTTTGGGGCTTGCGAGCGCGGCGGCGCGAGGACGAGGAATTTTTCAGCAGAAAAATACCCGTACCCAAAAAAAATAATGCACCCTCACAAATCACGTCCCACCTACTCTATAACTTCCTGTTCCACCATCACCCTCTGAATCCTGATAGCTCCGAAAGAACACAGTGCCAAGAAAATCGCGGCAGCAAGGTAGCGCCACAAGATACCTAAAAAGGCGCCCAATGACCAGAGCGTCACGAACAAAATGACCGAGAGCACAAAGGGCAGCACGGAAGCGGAACCATTCGCTACATCGGGCCTGAAATAGGTCCGGATGCGCTGATCGATCACCTGTGATAAGATATCCGCGATAGGCTCGTTTCCGGAAAGCGGCACCCCGACGATACCGGAAAGCTGGCGGCGTCCCTGCTCGAGCACCAAACGCTTCGTATTGATGGATCCGGTGCTATCTTTCAGGCTTTTTTTGATCTGAGTCAAAGCCTGCGGCGCACGCGGATCGGATGGCATGATACCGGCCATCTGCAGAAGTTCCTCATCGGAGGGCGCCGGCACTTCCTCATCTCCTGTTGATTGATCCTTCTGAAAATTCAGCAGGAACTCATCCACTGTCACATTTTCCTGATTGACTTTCCGAAACTCCGGATTCATAAGTCCCAATGCCTGCGTCAGCACAGCATGCGAGGTCTGGTCGAGCGAGAGTTTCTGCAAAAGTTCCTCACCGCTCGCATGCTGTATCTGCATGTAGTAAAGCGAGGCGATAACGAGGGAGAATGAAAAAATGAGCCACCCGATTCCATGGTGTATGCTCCTGCGTATGCTGATATGCATATTCAATCCCATATCCCTCCGCATGGAAAACAGTCCCACGATGCTCAGGACGATACCGACGCACAAAAACGGTAAAAACTTCGCATCCTGCACGAAAAACAGGCTCGGAAGAAAGGCAAGCAAGGCCCCGCCAATGACGATCGGCTTCTCCTTCGAAACGAACGCGATAATACAGAGCGTCGAGATGCCCAAAGAAAATAAAAGGATCGGGAAAAGCCACCCGTTCGCTTCCGGAGTTGTGATATTTTGATTGACCGCAAGCCAGCCGAAGAAGAAACATAGGAACATCACCGAGGAAAGCGCCCCGAACAGCCATTTTTTATGAAGGGTTTCCATATTTTTTAGAGTCCGTGTTGTGTTTTATTGCGCACATGCTCGTCGAAGGTGACTGAGAAAACGGTCTCGCCGGTCGCGGTATCGCTCAGGAAATAGAAATAGTCATTCGGTATCGGAGCGATAGCCGCTATCATGGATTTGAGTCCGGGATTGCTGATCGGCCCCGGCGGAAGACCTTTATTGACATAGGTATTGTAGGGCGAATCCACGCGCGTCTCCTCGAAAGAGTGCTGCACCTTGCTTTCCTTGCGCACATATTTGACGGTCGCATCGCTCTGCAGGGGCTGTCCGATCGCTATACGGCGCCAAAAGATATCCGCCACCATCCGCCTATCGGCATCGGTCTTCACCTCGGTCTCGACGATACTCGCCATCGTGACGATATCAAACACCTTTTTCCCCTGGTTTTCTATACTTTCCTTCGCTGTATCAGGAAACTTATTCTCAAAATCCGAAAGCATCCTTTTCACGATGGCTTCGGCCGGCGTATCGAAAGCGAACGTATAAGTATCAGGGAACAAGAATCCTTCCAGGGAAGCATTCTCCGGGAGATCCTGCAAAAACCAAAACTCTCTTCGCCATTCCGGCAACGGGTCGTTGACCAATGCGAGAAATGCGTCCCCGGGCAGGGCATTGGCCGTCAGTCGATCCGCTATCTTCCGACTCTCCCAGCCTTCCGGGAACGTGACGGTCACACCCTTGGGCACCACCTCGCCTCGCGTGATCACTTCCGTTATCTCCGGAATAGCCATCGATCCGTTCAACTGATACTTCCCTGCCACGATCGCATGGCGCAGATCCTTTTTCCAAATATAGTATATGAAATACCCCTGCCAAGAAACGATTCCGACATCCTGAAGCTTCGCCCCGACATCGAGTGCGTTCTCACCCGTCTTGATTTCAATCACCTGCGCGGACTGCACAGCGCCGCGCGATGAGGTCGATCGGTAATCTACAGCAAAAAGACCTATCAAGGCCAATACTCCCAATGCCACGAGGATGCGCAGTGCATTTTTCATACAAACAATCTTATGATGTCTGAACCAACGGAACGAAGGAAAACCCTGGAAACTCCTCCTTATAAAAATTGTCTTCGCCCCGCTTCTCGATATACCAGATATCGTTATGCACCGGGATAACCATGATACCGCCCACCTTCAATTGCCGTTTGAGCGCCTCGGGAATCTCATCCACCATGGCAGACACGAGGATGCGATCATACGGAGCATGAGCCTCATCACCCAAGTACCCGTCCCCTTCATAGCATTCCACAGTGCCATCGCTCACATAGCCGAACTTATCGATATTCTTTTTCCCGAATTCAAAAATCTCATGCAAGCGTTCAATCGCTATTATTTTCCCTTTTTTTCCGACGATATAGGCCAAAAGTGCACTGGTCCACCCGGAACCGCTCCCGACATCCAAAATTATCTGGCTCTCTTTGGGCTGCAGAAGCTCGAGCATGAGCGCGACAGTGCGAGGTTGGGAAATAGTCTGTCCGCAACCGATAGGCAAAGGAACATCCGCTTCGGATTCGGAGGAAAGGTACTCTGGGATAAACTCAATGCGACTTATTCCCCAGAAAGCATCGATCACAGCATCGGACCTGAGATATCCATGGTGCATCAAATTATTGACTAATCTGCTCATAGACGTAATTTAGGTCATGAAAGCGGTTATATCTCATTCAAACATTCCTTCAAAAGACCCTTTTTTTCAGACCCTCGGACACGCAGATTACATACCTATCACCTGGATCGAAATCTCTCTTTTTCGTGAACCATCGAATTCGATGGCGAAGATGTTCTGACGATCACCCAGGTATAGTCGTCCCTTTTCCACCGGGATCGTCTCGCTCGATCCCATAAGCAGCGATTTGCAGTGCGAATGCCCATTGCTCCGCCCATCCGACATCGATTCCTTGCGCAGCTCGAACAAATCATGCGAGTAACGGTCATCCACCGGCACCAGCTTGTACAAAATGCGTGTGAAGTCCTGCACCAGCATCGCTTCATTGTGGTTGATGCCCACGCTCATCGTAGTATGCGGGACATACACGAGCACTTGCCCCTCGCGGATGCCGGACTGATCGATCACATCCTGAACCTGATCGGTGATATCGATGAATTCGATCTGGGTCTTGCTTTCCACCATTATTTTTTGTTTGTGTATTTTCATAGGATTTACAATTTCGACAACTCCGCCTTAAGCGCTTCTTTTTGTTGGACACCCACAAAATCCTTCACGCTCTTTCCGTCCTTGAAAATCTTGAGCGTCGGGATGGACATAATGCCATATTTGGAGGCGGTCTCCGGATTATCGTCCACATTGAGCTTCCCCACCTTCGCGATATCCTTCACCTCGCCGGATAACTCTTCAAGAATTGGCCCCATAATCTGGCAGGGTCCGCACCAAGGCGCCCAAAAATCAACCACGACCAATTTGTCGCTCTGCAGCACTTCCTGTTCGAAATTCTTATCGGTAAATTCCATTGCCATAAATTTAACATTAATGCGTTACTTCTTCAGTATACTCTTACCAGCCAAAACAGCCAACCCATTATGAACAGCGCCGCTTGAGGGCCGTGATATCCTCGGCACTCGGGGTGATGTTCCCGATATCCTGCTTCGACATGAGGTAATACATGATAGACTTCGGGTTTTCCACGTGATCCATACCGAGAGCATGCCCCAATTCATGCGCCAATACCAAAACAAGATCGCTTGTGTCGCTGAACTGATAGATGGTGATTTCCGTACCGGTATACACCCCCTGATCGAATTCCTTTTCGCTGCCATGCACGCTCTCATAGGTGGTCACCTCTTTGTTGTAGGAATCCACCGCCCGCTGTTCCTTCGCGACCAGGTCATTCAACTGCCCGACCAAGCTGTTGAGGGCCTTCCGCTGCTTTTCTATATCGTCCGCGAACGCATTGAGACTCTTGCGTTGCGACTGCAATTGCGCATATTCAGCATCCGGTGCGTCGCCCCGATCGTTCCAATACTCCACCCGCTGCTCATACGCATCGGCCATCGCCTTATACCGCTTCACGTCGCCCTCATACTTCGATTTTTTCGTTTCATATTGATCCGAAAGATCGTCATACTCCAAAGAAATCCCCTTCCTGAGCGTCTGCACGACATCGAGTTTCTGATCCAATTTTTTGGCTTCGATGGTCTGCTGCTGGCGTTCGTCGAACACGAGATTGACCTTAAATGCCGCCTGCGCATCGTACTGCAGCACATCCTTCTTAGTCGCCCCCTCCCACGTTGCTTCCGCCTTCAGAAGATCCTCCTTGAATGCTTCCTTACTGATCCCGAACCGCGGGTCGACATCGCCGATCGCATAATGGAGCGGAACGGAGCAGGCATCGGCCAGATGCAGGACGGACCCGACCTTCTGTGCCGCTTCCCTCAGCGTACCCGTAACCGATTCCTTCGCCGCAGGACCGTCGACAGTCGCTGATCGCCTGAGCTGATCTTTAAGCGCCGGCAAAAACGGGGCTGCCGCGTATACGATAGTCCCAAGGGAAACGCCTATCAACAAAATATTCACTATCTTGCGCATGACTCCATTATATCATGAATCGCCTTACGTAAGTTTCTCCAAAACGTCATACCACGAAAAGACCCGGTGCACCCCGACCGGAAGTTCCTTGTTCGCATTCCACGGGGCATCGAACAACAAGACACCGCTGCCGCAGACACCGTGACAGCTGATCGCATTGTCGAAAGAATCATCGATCATCATGCTCGCGCCGATTTCCCTGCAGACATCGCCCTTGCTTCTCGGCGCCGTGGTCGTAGAGTAGTGATTGACGAAATGGATATCGGAAAACACCCCCGGGAAGTGCCTAGCCAACCAATGATGGGTGATATCCGAGAAATCGGCATCGCGCGCCGTGATAAGGGAGAGCTCGTGATTCCTCGCAAGCAAGCTGTCCACGGCACGTTTGGCGCCCGGCACAGGGTCTATATCCATCATCTTCGAAGACCGCCCGAAAGCATAGACCCTCTTCACCGCCTCCTCCCTAGATATATTCAGCACGTCCCAAAAATTATACGACCATATATCCGCCTTGGTCAGCGTCGTACTGTACGTATCGTTATGATACTTCACGAAGGCCGTCGCATAGTCGCACAACACATCATCCAGGTCGATCCCGATTTTCATTTCCAAAAATATTATTTTCTTAACACATCCAAAAAGGCCTTGGAAGGGATGGTTACCCGGCCCATGTCCTTGAGTTTTTTCTTTCCCTTCTTCTGTTTGTCCAAGAGTTTGTTCTTGCGCGTCACGTCGCCGCCATAGAGTTTGGCGATCACGTCCTTGCGGAAGGCGGAAATGGTTTCGCGCGCGATCACCTTGCCGCCGATAGCCGCCTGGAGGGCCACGGAAAAGTTATGGCGAGGGATCACCTGCTTGAGCTTCGTGACCGTCGCGAAGCCTTCGGTATGCGCCCGCCCCTTCGGCACCATGCGGGAAAAGGCCTCCACCTTGTCCCCGGCCACCAAGATATCGAGCTTGACCACGTCCGAGTCGCGATACCCGATATATTCATAGTTCATCGATGCATATCCGGACGAGACGCTCTTGAGATTGTCATGGAAATTCACAATCACATCCATAAGCGGCGCCTCAAACGAAAGGAGCACCCGTTCCGAATCGATATACTCCGTATTCTTGTACTCCGCTCGGATCGAACTCATGAGCTCCATAACCGAACCCAGATACGTTGCCGGAAGGACGATCTGAAGCGTCACGTACGGCTCGAATATCTTCTCGATAGAAGCCGGGTCGGGCATTTCCGATGGCGAAAACATCTTCACTGTTTCGTCGATGCCGCGCAATTTCAATTCATAGACCACCGACGGCGTCGTGATGGTCGGGTTCTGATGGAACTCACGCTCCAAGCGCGCCTGGATGATCTCAAGATGCAAGAGGCCGAGGAATCCGCAACGAAAGCCGCGCCCCAGAGCGATATTGCTTTCCGGTTCGAAAGAAAACGAAGCATCATTGAGCTTGAGCTTGTCGAGCGCGTCACGCATCAGAGCGTAATCATCTCCTTCGGTCGGATACAGGCTCGCATAGACCATCGGCTTGATTTCCTTGTATCCGTGCAGTGGCTCAATCATCACGTCCTCTTTTTTCTTGACCACGGTGATCGTATCGCCCACGCGGCAATACGATACATCCTTAAGTCCCGTAGCGATATATCCGATATCCCCCGCCTCGATTTGTGCTGTCGGAGCGAACTGCGGCTTGAAGTACCCCACTTCGACCGTCACGCTATCCTTATCCGCCGCAAACATCTGAATGGCGTCATCACGCTTGACCTTGCCATCCACGATGCGGACATACGCCACGACGCCTTTGTAGGTATCGTAGACCGAATCGAAAATCAAGGCACGGAGAGGCTTGGTGGCATCGCCCTGCGGAGCCGGGACCCGTTCGATCACCCGCTTCAGAATTTCCTCCACACCCATGCCGGTCTTTCCGGACGCCATCAGGATCTCCTCATCCTTGCAACCGAGAATATGGATGATTTCCTTTTTCGTCTTCTCGACATCCGATGCTGGAAGATCGATCTTGTTCACTACCGGAATGATTTCCAAGCCCTGCTCGATCGCCAGATACAGATTGGCCAAAGTTTGCGCCTGCACGCCTTTGGTTGCATCGACCAAAAGCACCGCCCCCTCGACCGCTGCCAAAGATCGCGACACTTCATAATGAAAGTCCACGTGACCCGGCGTATCGATCAGGTTCAGTGTGTACGAACCCTCATCCACAATCGAATCGTTTCCGGCCGTCCTCTTGTAGAGATAGTCCATGCGTACCGGCTGCAGTTTGATCGTGATACCGCGCTCGCGTTCAAGATCCATCTGATCCAAAAGTTGCTCCTTCATTTTCCGCTGCTCCACAGTCTTGGTCACATCCAAAAAACGGTCAGCCAGAGTCGACTTTCCGTGATCGATATGCGCGATAATACAAAAGTTTCGGACAAATTTCTGATTCATAGCTTCTCAAGCATATAGGAAAAGAGCCGAAAAGGCAAGAAAAAAGGATGAATCCAGTCCATATCCATCCTTCCTATATGCTGCCGCGTTCGGCTTCCTCTTCGGCTTCGACCAGGTTCTGGGGTTGGCCGAAGATGCGGCGCACGAAGAAGGTTTTGACCCGTTCGAATTCCTCGATTCTCATCCACCAACTCAAGGCGATAAACACGGATATGCCGACGGCGGAAGTGACCAAGAGCTGAATGAATATCGCCACGAACGTATCCAGTTCATTGTCATTGAAGCCGAAGGCTGCCTTGGTAAGCTGCGCGATGATACCGGCGACCAGGGAGGCCGCAATAATCTTCATCGAAGGCGAGAAGATATCACTGTCCTTCCACGACGCGAATTGCCGCCGCAGAAAAACATACAATAAGAGCATATTGATAGTGGTCGCGATGGAAAACGCGATCGCCAAACCGTTGATCTGATAGCGTCCCATGAATATGAAAATCAAGATGACATGGAAGGCTTCGCTCACGAGCGCGATATACAGCGGGGTCTTGGTATTTTGCAAGGCAAAAAAAGCCCGCGCCAAAAGCGGGATAAGACTCTGCGCGAACAGACTCACCGAAAGGATGCCCAAGACACCGAAGGTAGCGATAGTATCATGCCAATCGAATTGCCCGCTCCCGAGAATAACACGCACGATCTGTGCCCGCAGCACGATCATCAGGACGCTCACCGGCAATACGAAAAACAAGATCCTCCTGAACGTATTGGCGAAAAGGTGGAAAAACTCCCCATCCGCTTTCTTGGCAGCCAAAGCGCTCAGCGAAGGGAAAACCGCCAAAGAAAACGCTACCCCGAACAGTCCCAACGGGACGCTTTGGATATTGTTGGCCAGAGTGAATACCGACAGACTACCCGATACGAGCGTCGAGGCGAAAATCGTCACCACCAAAAAACTGATCTGATTGATCGCCATAGCCAGCGACCGAGGGATCATCAAAAGGATCACCCTGCGGACCGCCTCGTTTTTCCATATACCGGAAAGTGCGAACCGATAGCGGAAACCGCAGATACGCAGATCAAGATACTGCACCGCCACATGCAGCAGCGCCCCGAGCACCACGCCCCATGCCAAGCCGCTTTGACCCATCAGCTTCACCAAGAAAACCGCACCGAAAATGATGCCGAGATTATAAAAAATAGGTGCCAAAGAATACAAAACGAAGCGCTTCAGCGAAACCAACACCCCGCCGAAGACAGCACTTATACCCAAAAGCATCGGGGACAAAAGCATGATACGTGTGAATTGCTCCGCCAGCGCCTTTTTCTCAGGTGAAAAACCAGGCACCAAAACTTCCATCAGGCTGTGCATGAAAATGGCCGCCACGATACTCGCAAGACCCAACGAAAATACGAGCAAATGCAATACCTGCGAGGATAATTCCCAGGCTTCCTTCTCTTTTTTCTGCACATACAGTTCCGTGAAGACCGGTATGAACGCCGCGGACAAAGCACCCAAAACCAAGAAACTATACAAAAGATCCGGGATGCGGAAAGCGGCATAGTAGGCATCGAGCGTATCCCCGGCGCCGAACTGCGCCGCCAAAATCCTATCCCGCAAAAATCCGAACAAGCGGCTACCGATACCGGCTACCGCGATAATCAGGGCCGCCCCGCTTACGCTGTGAATCGGTCCGTTCAAGCCTATTTTTCGCAGTATCTTCATGACATTCCCCCTTTAGAATCTATTTATATGCCTATTTCCCGAACACCACGCCCATGAATCGATCACGTTTCAAATCTCCTTCAAAGCGCAGACCACCGTCATACGGTAACAGATTCTGTGAAGATTGCCAAACCGATTTCATGCGAGCCGGAAATTCCAGAGAGGACGAGAGTTTGCTGCCTACTGAGCCGGCTTGTTTTTCCAAAGTGAGCGAATAGGAATCGAATCCCCCGTTCTCCGCAAGCTCGGGCTGCACCTTAAACGGCAACAAATACCGATACGTCACAGTAACGGTTTCCTGAGGGCTCACATAGACCCAATTAGCGAAGACCGTCTTTCCCGCTTCATCATAGATCTGCGTGCCCGTTTCCGGATCGACGGTTATCGATTTCTCCATGTACTCGACATCGGCATCCCGCCTGAATCCGAGCGTATCATAATCAAGCGGGGGCTCGACCACCTCTCTCGTCTGCCCCTCAGCGGAAATAAGCATCGATCCTTGCGGCACATACACGCGCATATAATCCGCATTGACCTTGTTCCACCAATCCTTGTCCTCATGGCCGCCACGGTGCTCGCGCACCACCGTCACCGTATCGATAACCGACCCGTCATCTTGAATAGACGCCTTATGCTCTATTGATTCATCGACAACGCCATCCGTCTTATAGCCGTTGATATTGGTATTGATGACGCTCAGATAATCACGCTCCACATCGAGGATTTTCCCGGACCATCCGGCATCATCGATAATCTTCTCGACATCTGCATTGCGCGAATACAAGAGTATGTGCTTTTCACTCAAGCCCTCCTCCAAGGCCTGCGCCGTCGAAAGCGCCTGCTTGGCATCCGAGACATTCATCAGACGGTCGATGAGTATCGGTGCCAAATCAGCCAAAATCTGCTTGGGCTTATTTTCGGTCTTATCGTAATCGACTTCCACCTGCTGCTGCACTTCCTCGATAAAGTTGTCGGCATCCAGCGTCTTATCATAGCCCTCCATATAGATCGGCCCCGTCACGCGCAGGAGCTTCTGCATCACCGTCGGGGTAAACGTGATAACGCCATCCACGGTCGGACCGCCCGTCTTCTCATAAAACGATATCGCCTTTTCCGCCGACATCGGGAAATCAGGGAACCAATTGCTGTCATGCAGGCTCCATCCGGCACTCATCTTCTGAATCGGTGTCGGCGGAACGATATTCTGTTTCAACTGCCCATCCGGATTAAAGATACCGTCCACGAAGAAATTCCTCACCCGACCATCGGTAATATCGAGCAGTCCATAGCTGCCGATGAATCCGCCGGTCGCACGCATCTCATGATTGTTCTGGAACAAGAAGAGGTACTTTCTCGGACCATTCCCTCCCAATAGATCGGACAGGATATGGCTCGAATCCGAAAAGCCCTGCATCATTTCGATCATAACCGGGAGTTGCGTCTTGACCTGGATAAAGCGCTCGCGCTTATCCTCGGGTAAATCATCCACCTTGACCCCATCGAGCGATTCTTGCGCCAAAATAAGCTCTTCTTTCGCTCCAATGACGCTTTTTTCTGTCTTCTGGAATAATTCCAATAAAGATACGTTCGCCGTCACATCGAGCGGATTTTTCACATCGGACAATGCTTGAAGCGCCGTATTCATAGACTGGCCCGCCAGGGCAAAATGCTTTCCGGCCTCCACCGCGTTCTTCCCCGAAGAAAGCTTGGATACCACGGGAAAAAATTGCGAAAGGTCCACCAGCGTCGCATTCCATTCCTCAAGCGACTGCGCCGCGTCCGAAAAAGATTGTGCCGCTTTTTCGAAATCGCTTGCCGACTGGTCGAAACGGCGATCCTTGATATTTTGGGCGGCGGCATTGAGGCTATCGAACCCCTCCTGACTCACGCCTAAAACCTCCCCCTTCATTTTCATGCCCTGAGAAAAGATCGAAACCGATCCGATCGACACCGCGCCCAAGATCACCAAGCCCACCGTCGCATACGCGAACTTTTTCCGGAAAACCGGGGCGAGCGTGCTGACGAAGGCGAAATACGCGGAAGCAGCCCTCTGAGAAAAAGAAGGTCCGCGCGATGTGTCCATGGCAGCACTGGACATATAGGTTCTGCGTGCCGGCTGCGCCGTCGGCTGTTGAGAGGATGACTGATCAGAGGCATCGGACATAACCTCTTCGGAAGGCATCGGATATGCCGGACGCACCGCTTGATGAACCGGTTGCGCATGGAATGTCGGGCGCTCTGGCTGCGTCGCCTCCGGTCGGGGATAAGAGCGGATACTGTCCGCTCGCGGGAAATACGGGACATCGATGCTCGATCGCAACGCGCCTAGCTGGATAAGCCGATTCCCCTCGTCGATCTTTCTTTGAGGCGGCTCTGCCTCAACCGGACAAGTTTCCTGTTCACGCGAAAAAACCCTCGGGCGCGCGGGTACGACATCAGACATCTGGCGGATGATATTTTGTTTTGGTTTTCTTACATCCACAGCCGCGTACGATTTATTAAAGCTTTTTCGTGGGGCGCCTTGCGATACGTCGCATGAAAAAGCTTTACCGATACCGCTCAAGCGTCGCTTGCGCCATACCGAGCCACTGGAATTTTCCCGCCTGGGCATAGCCTTTGGTGCGAAGCGCATCCCTCAGCGCTACATCGTTCCAGATATGTCGCAAAGACAGACGCAGAGAATCCTTCTGATCCGGATAAAAATACAGCGCGGCACCCCCCAATATCTCAGGGAGCGATGCAGCATGTGTCGCCAAAACCGGAAGCCCTCTCCCCATAGCCTCAAGCGGCGGCAGTCCGAATCCCTCATACAGGGACGGGAACACGTAGGCCCTTCCGAATCGGTACAGCACATCAAGCTCGCCATCGGGAACGAAGCCCACGAAAAGCACGTTTTTTACCCGCTCTTCACGCACCTTATCCTTCAAACGACGGTAAAAATAATCTTCCTTCCCCACCAAAACCAGCGTCATATCCTTCAAGTTATCCTGATGCAGCACGTCTATCAAGGCTTCAAGATTCTTATGCGGATACGCATTGCCGACATAGAGAAGGTATGGTTTTATTATACCACAATCCCCCTTCTTTTCATCGGACCCTGTCAAGCCATAGGTACGCAGGATTTCCAAAGACTTCGCGGGCCCATGATACGTACAGAAAGCATCGATCGCTTCGTATGCGACGGTTATCTTGCCCCCATCCACCCGATAATGCTCCAAAATATCCTGTTTCGTATATTCCGAAACGGTCATGATATGGCAGGATTTGTGTATCGCCCACCAGATGGCCGCCTTATACGCCAAGAACTTGACCCGATACCACAAAGGATGCAGCATGGTCGCCCGCTGCGTCGGGAAATGGATGAGAATAAGGTCGTGTATGGTCACGATGAACTTCCCCCGATACAAAACCGGCACATTGAAATGCGGAAAATGCATCATATCGCAGCGGAAACGCAGCAGGAGCAACGGAAAAAGCAGCTGTTCCGAAAAAGAGTACCACTGATAGTCCGCCAACACCTTCGTAAAGTTTTTATTAGCAGGCTGATACTCATCGAAGTTTTCCCGACGCAAAAAAACGATGTAGCGATTCTTCGTATCGATCAGCTCCAGGTGCTCGATAAGTTTTTGCGTATACCGGCCCAGGCCCTTGCCCAAGGATCCGTAGAAACGCGCATCGATACCGATTGTCATACTGTTGTATTATCCGCCCGAAACTACACCTTCAGATCCTTCAGGTACTGCTGCAGTTTCTCCCCGATTTCCGGGTGCTTCAAACCCAGCGCGATGGTGGCGCGGACAAAGCCGAATTTATCGCCGCAATCATGGCGCACGCCCTCGAGCTCATATCCATAGATCGGACGGTTTGCTAAAAGCATCTTGATGAAGGCATCCGCAAGACGGACCTCGCCGTCCTTGCTGCCTGATTTGATCGTCTCAAGCATTTGAAACACCTCCCAGGTGATGACGTATTTTCCTACGGCCGCCAGATTGGACGGAGCCTCTTCCATTTTCGGCTTCTCGACGAAACTTTTCAGTTCATGCGTCCGTTCATCCAGACGCAGCGCATCCACCACGCCGAATTTTGAGACCTCTTCTCTCGGAACGGCGGTCAAGGCCACCACCGAATCCTGATACTTCTCGTAGACATTCAAGAGCTGCTTGAGCGCCGGCACATCGTTGTCCACGATATCGTCGCCGAACAGCACCGCCACCGCCTCGCCCTCATTCACCAGATGTTTGGCGCACAAAAGAGCATGCCCATCCCCCATCGGCACCGGCTGGCGCACATACGAAAACTTCGCGAGATTGGAGACCTTACGCACCTGCTCGAGCAAATCATGCTTGTTCTTCTCCACCAAGGTATCCTCCAGTTCATACGACACATCGAAATGATCCTCGATGGCGCGCTTGCCGCGACCGGTCACGAAGATGATCTCCTCGATACCCGACGCCACCGCCTCTTCGACCAAATACTGCACCACGGGTTTGTCCACGACCGGCAGCATTTCCTTGGGCTGCGCCTTGGTCGCCGGCAAAAACCGCGTCCCGAATCCCGCTACCGGAAGTATCGCTTTTCTAATTTTGTTCATAGTGTATGCTCAAAAAATAATAGGCCTCGCCGTTCTCGCTTCATAAGAAGGTTGTGGCTGTATACATTTTGTTTTGAGGGCTTGCGAGTCGCGACGGCGCGAGCACGAGGAATTTTTTAGCAAAAAAATATCCGTACCCCAAAACAAAATGTATACAGCCACAACCGGACAATCAACGAAGCATATCTTAAATTACCAAATTCTTATGCAACTTCTCCTGCGCCAATCTGTTGGCAGCGAAAAGCGACTCGAAAGTCCCGGCATCAATCCACTCGCCCGTAAAGGTCCGTACATCCAGCTCGCCGAGTTCCAGATAGCGTTGATGCAGGTCCACGATTTCCAATTCGCCCCGTTCGCTCGGCAACACTTCCTTGGCGAACTGCACCACGCGGTTGTCATAGATATACAGTCCCGGCAGAGCGAAATGACTCTTGGGCTGCTTGGGCTTTTCCTCAACGGAAATCGCCTTCATGGCATCGTCGAATTCCACCACGCCGAAGCGCTCCGGATCTGGGACTTCCTTGGCAAAAATACGGCCGCCTTTCTCAAAGCTCGTAATCGCTTCCGTGAAATCATCCTCGAAGATATTATCGCCGAGTATAAGGGTCACGTCCTCGCCATCCAAGAATGACTCGCCGATAATGAAGGCTTCCGCAAGCCCCCTGGGCTGGTCCTGAATCTCATAGGTGAACTTCACGCCAAACTCCTTGCCCGAGCCCAAAAGATTGAGATAATCCCCAGCGCGCTCCGGTCCGACGATGATCAAGATATCCTTTATGCCCGCCTTGATCAAAGTGTTGAGCGGATAAAATATCATGGGACGATTGTATATCGGGAGAAGCTGTTTGGAGGTGATTTTGGTGAGCGGGCGAAGCCTGGTCCCGCTACCGCCGGAGAGAATGATACCTTTCATACGGTTCTGTTAACGAATAACCTCGCCTTCCCAGTATACCACTATTTTCCGCGATAGCAAGCGCAATTTATCCCCCATCGGTTTATTTGGGATGCCTATCACCGGACGATTTCTCAAATCATCCGTTACTCAATCGATCGAAGGATTGATACGTTTTTCATAAAAACCGCTTTGATTTTTAATCAAAATAAAGAGCCCTGCATTATATACCGCGATGGATAAAAAAAATGCAGGGCTCGAAGGACACAATCCAAAGGTTCAAAAGAGAACCAAGGGATTAATGTCCAAGTTCTAACTTGCGGACAACCCAGCAGGCTCGTGGCCATCCCAACCACCGTCGAGGCTGCACCAATCCACATACGGCTCATCGCTATTGCAACGGAGACACGGGGCATACCGATGGCCGTTGCCAACCAGAACGACAGAAGCCCAGGCGTAGATGAATTTCCCCTTGAACTCCTCGGGGATTTCATTCGGAATGTTGTTCCCACCACTGCAAGTCTGCCAATTCAACGCATGCAGACAACTGATTTGTGTTAATTAGCCATGCATATATTGTATGGCCATCAGTGGTTTCTCCGGCAACTTGTTTGTCGTGTAACACCAGTCTTGGATGTGCAACCCCGGTTGATTTCCCTGTTTCAAGGTTTGGAGTCAATCGACTCTCAACCCAATCTGGATAAACTGCGATAACTTCATCTTTTTGCTCCACTTTTGAAGGAGCAACGACCGTTTTTAATAACGACTCAATATCTGAAACCCTTACCCATTGCTGTTTGAGGGCAAAACTGATTGCCCATACAATAAACTTTTTCATTGCTCTCTCCAGGTTTGTTTTCGTAAAAAATTCTTACAACAGACGGTTTATCAACATGGCCAGCGCTTGTTCGCGCTTATGGATTGTCAATGAACCGACTGAGTAGTATACACCCCTTAATGGATTCTGTCAATGACACATCCGCATCCTATCAGATATACGCGCCCGCCGATACGAAAAGACGCTCCTGAAAAAAGGCGTCTTTTCTGAAAATCCGCTACTTCGCACCATCCTACCACAGGAAATCCTGATTCAGCACGATATTCCTGTCCTCGCGCTCCCCGTTCTTTCGGATCAGGTGTATCCCTACCGGGACATCATTCAAACCGGGCTGCTTCTGAATCTTCAGATCATAGGCATCGGAGGTGATGGATTGCGGCAGATCATAATCTATCGTCACCGTTTTCGTCTCGCCAAGCTTCACCTGCACCAAGGTGCCGATATACTTTTTCCCGAATTCCTCGCCGAACACCGGCCCGGTCGTATTACCGGAGACGCTCGTCAACCAGCTGCCTTTGGGAACATAAAAGCGCACGAAGGTCTGATAATCTTTCGTCAGCCAGCTCTTCTCCGTCGCCGTGTGCGTATAGGTTATCGAGGTCGTGGCGTGAGGCACAGCCGAAGAGAAATCCGCCGTGTGCTCTATCGATCGTTTCACATAGTAATCGCTCTTCCATGCGCCCAAGTTGGCATCCACCGCCATAAGATAATCATCCTTCCAAAGACTGTCCATTTTCCCATCCCAGTGTGCGCGCTCGACTCGCTGCTGCAAGATTTCATCCTTGAAGGCAAGCTGTATATCCTTGCGGCGCAGATCCTCTAAGATAACTTGGAACAGCTCGTACTTCCGAGCAAGGCTGAAATTCCTGACGCGATTGAGGATCTCATGCGCCAAGGGATTCATGATAGCCTTGCGATCGCCGCGATCGACACCTTGATCGGAAAAATTCTTCTCCACCTGCTCCTCCAATCCGAGCACGGCATTATCGGCCGTGTATTCGCCGGGATATCCCGGCACCGTCACCGGCCCGGTCATCTTCAGGAATGAACTGAGCACATTGGTCGTGATGGCCACCACGCCATCGAATTGTTCCTGCCCTTCGCCGAGATGATAGAAGTATTCCGCCTGCCTGGCGTTTTCGGCGAAGTCGGGGGCATAGTTGGAATCGCGGAATTTGAGCGAATCGATTTTCAGCGTCTCTTTCATCGGGTACGGCGGCGCCACGATCGGCGGTATGCGCCCATCGAAATTCGACACATCATGCGATATAAAGTCCGTCACCTGGCCGTCCTTGACCTTCAAAACGCCGAATGACCCGATAAATCCCCCGCCGGGACGGATCTCCATATTGTTCTGGAAAAGGATCAGGAAAACCTTCTCCTCGCCATTCGTTTTCAAGACATAGTCCGCCATATCAACCAAGGCATGCAAATCATCTTGCGATTCCTGCGAAATAGGCGCGACACTTACGACGCGATTCAAAAAGGCGAGATTGCGGTTCCTGACCTGCAGGAACACGAACCATGCGACCAGCATGATGATCGAGATCACCCAAAACGTGACCCAAAATGTTACAGAACGTTTCTTTGCCATATCATTTACATTTCTCCTTTAAGGAGTTGATTAAGGCGGCGCTTCAACTCTTCCGGTGTCGGCTCGCCCGTGGCGGTCCGTGGCAGCTCTTCGGCCATCGGCAGATTGGCTGGCGCTTGTGTGACCGGGGCGGGAGCGGCTTTCGCGATATCCGCCTCTTCCTTTGACAGGAGAGTCTTTTCATCGGCCGGCGTTTTTTCCTCTGCCGATTCGCCTGCGGACAGTTCCTGCGTTCCGAAGAGGTATTCTTCCAAAGAAAGTCCTTCCTCCATGAATGGCAGGTTTTGGGCTGGAGCTGGAGCTGGAGCTGGAGCTGGAGCTGGAGCTGGAGCTGGAGCTGGAGCTGGAGCTGGAGCTGGAGCTGGAGCGTGCACCTGCACCGAAGCCTTGGTCACCGCCTCTGCCAGAGCCGGCACTTCCACCGGGACAGGCGTTTTAGCTTCGGTCTGAGTCTGAGCCTGCGTTTGAGTTGCTGCCTGCTCGGCGGCTTTCGTCTGCGCCCTGGCCTGCGCCATAAGGAGCGCCTGTGTCACCGAAGTGGGCGTCTGAATAGGTGCATGCTTTACGAATTCCCGATAGAGGGGTTCTCGTTGTTTGTGTTGAACCTGGGGTTGGGCCTGCGGCGAAGGAATGGCCCCGAACGTAACCGGTGTCGGAGCGATCCTCTCCTTTTTCACGGTAGAAAACCCTCGGGTGCGGACGCTTCGCAGACCTTCTGAGAACAGCGCAATAAGCGAAGAGATGATACCGGAAGCGACGAACCCGGCGCTGATACTTGCCAAAAACCACCCCCACGGATGGGAAATTTCAACGCTATCTATGATCGGTTCGACAGTGCGGACATCGATCTCGGTACGGAGATTATAGTATTGCCCGACGATCTGAAACAGATTGACGGTCGATTTCTGCGCAAGCAAAGACGCGTCCAGAGCCGTATTGGCATTGACCTGCAAACGGATCAGTCCGCTCTTATCGATCTGATGCACCGATATGCGTTCCTGCCACAGCGCCCGGCGATCATCGTCGGAAAGCCCCGTCCATGGATCCGAGACTTCCGGGAATTGTTTCAAAAGCCTGTCATAGAAAGCAAGCGTCCGGGGCAGCTGCGCGATAGTATAGACCACCTGATCGGCGGAAGCGGCCGTCTTTTCATTCTTATGCACGACAAGGATGGTCACCTCGGAAGAATAGACTCGGAAGCGGTCCAAGAAGAGCACTCCGGCAGTCAACGTGAAAACGACCATCAATACCCAAAAGTATCGCGGCATATGTCGGAGAAAATCGGATGACTGTCTTTGCAATGCTGGCATAAAGAGTATCGTGAACGGATATTAGAGGGATCGATAGAGACTGACGGTCTGCTGGGCGATGGCGTCCCAACTGTAATTGTCAGCGACACGCTGCTGCGCCTGCGCTCCGAGCGCGGCCGCTTCTTCCGGACGATTCAGAAGATAGGCGAGCTTATCGCGAAGATCATCGACATTCTTATTCTCGAAAATAACTCCGGCATCGGCGATCACCTCGACATTCGGATCGATATCGCTCACCACGGTCGCCAATCCATACCCCATCGCCTCAAGCAGAGCTATCGACATCCCTTCGGATTCGGAAGGCTGCACGAACAGATAGGCATTCGCGAACAATTGCCTCAGTTCCCTGCCGGTCCGCTCCCCGAGGAACATGACATTCTCACGTCCCGTGCTCATCATTTTCAAATACTCCTCATATTCCGGGGTCTCGGCATTCTTCCCGACGATCACGAGCTTGAAATTGTTCGGGAGCTTATTGGTATCCTCCAGCTGCCCGAAGGCATTGATCAAGTAGTGCACGCCCTTGTGCTTCACCAAGCGCCCCACTGAAAGTATATACCGATTTTCCTTCAAACCGAATCGGTTCAGCACATCCGAACCGACATGCGTCTGAACATCGGCGCCGTTCGGGATCAGGGCGACTTCACAACCGTATTTCTGCAGTGCGTAGCCCTGCAATCCCTTGCTCACCACGATCGTCTTGTGAGGAATAGTGCATGACACATATTCCCCAAATTTCAAATACATCTTAGCGAACCATCCCCACTTCTTATGGAAATGATCCCGGCAATGGAACGTGGAAATCACCTTCGTCTTCCGTGTCAGAAGCATCGGGATAAAGCTCAATGTCGTCGGTCCGACCGACTGATAGTGGATCACGTCGTATCTCCCGAACAGAGCATGCAGCGTGGAAAGGAAGGTATGGGTGATGGCGTCAAGATTCTTCGTACGGATGCTTGGCATATGCAAAAGCTTCACGCCCTTATATTCCTTCAAGGAAGGATCGGTGTAATACGACCGCACGTAGACAGAAACATCATGTCCTTCCTGCGCCATGCGTACCGCCACATTCTCGACATGCTTTTCAACACCTCCGGAAAGAGCGGGTATTCCTTTTTGTCCGATAAACGCTATTCGCATGACAATACTCTCAAGAAAATTATCGGATGTTCAATACAGGGGATAATTCGCCTCGCTCGTTATCCGAGAACGTATTATCCGTCTGCGTCAAACCATTCCAAACACTCGATGATACCGAAGCGCTCCGTGCGATACGGGCGATACCATAATTTTTGTTACCGACGAACTTGGATTTTTTGATATTGACGATACCGGTCTTGCCATAGGCATTGACCTCGACTCCTTCGTGACCGTTATCGCGGAAGGTGTTCTTGCTTGCCACGAGGATACTCGAATTATCCAAAGATACCTTCAGGCCGCTGCCGTCATTGTCTCTAAACGTATTGTTATCGATCCATGCCTTGGATCCGGTGGCGATATCCATTCCGTCGCTATCGTTATCGCGGACCACCGTATCGATGATGACTATCTTCCGTTTCTCAGAAAAGATGCCCGCGCGATCGCTGTTTCGGATATCGCTTTCGATGATATTAACCGAGTACTTACTCGTCGTATTCGCTTCGCGCACGTGGATGCCATCCTTATCGGCATCGCGCACGGTGCACTTGACGATCGACGCCTTGCTTCCCTTTCGGACATAGATGCCGTGCTCGCCACCCTTGATCGTAAACTTATCCAGCGTCGTCTTGTGACTCATAGAGACCGCAGGGCTGTCGTTGTCAGCATCGATAATGGTCTTATCCTGATCCTCGCCGAAAAGCTTCACGGCATAAGGAATCTTAATATTCTCCTTATACGTCCCGTTGGCGACATGGATTTCATCATCTCCGCTCACATGTTTCAATGCTTCCGAAATCGTCTTATACGGATGCTCGATGGAACCGTTCTGCGTCCCCGATGCCGAGTCATCGACATAGAACTTTTTGGTGCCTCCCGCCCATGCAAACACAGGCAATACGAAAACCGCCAACACAAGGGCGCCTCCCGCTATCTCTTGAAAAATCCGCGAACGAAAAATGCTCATATACCGTACATTATCAATTAAAACGAGTAACAGCCAACGATAGCAAAAGATCGGCTTTTTGTCAACGTGTCGTAACAAAAACGGCTATTTTGAGTATTTTTTCACCCACAAGGCGTCTATAGACACAAAAATCGGCGCGGTGTGCTATACTGGAGGCACCTAATTTTTTAAGGATCACTGTCATGGATCTCAATAGCTTTTTTTACCCGACATCCGTCGCTGTCATCGGAGCGTCCACCAAATCGGGAAGTGTCGGCAACGATGTGGTGAAAAATCTTATCCTCCATGACTATCAGGGAAAAATATATCCTGTCAATCCGAATGCGACCGAACTATTCGATCTTCCCTGCTACGCCAAGATCCAAGATATCAAGCAACCGATCGGAATCGCTATTATCATCATCCCCGCGAAACTCATCCCGCAGATTCTCGAAGACCTCGGTCATGAAGGAGTCCATTCGGCAGTCATCATCTCCGCCGGATTCAAAGAAGCGGGACCGGAAGGACAGGTGCTTGAAAAAACCGTTCAAGAGATATGCCAGCGCTACGACATCACGCTTCTTGGTCCCAACTGCCTGGGCTTCATCAATGCGGAAATAAACTTCAACGCCTCTTTCGCGCCGCTCATGCCGGCGCTCGGCAATATCTCCCTGCTCTCGCAAAGCGGGGCACTCTGCACCGCCATCCTCGATTCCGTCCACGAAAACAATCTCGGCTTCTCGAAATTCATCAGCACTGGAAACAAAGCGAGCCTCAATGAAAACGCGCTCTTGAAATACCTCGCGCAAGACGAGGGCACACAGGTGATCGCCATGTACGCCGAAGAGCTTGCTGATGCGCAGGACATCATCAGCACCGGAAAAGCCGTCATCGCGCGTTCCGTGCCCAAGCCGATTATCGCCATCAAGGCGGGCCTGACAGCAGCTGGCGCTTCCGCTTCCGCATCGCATACCGGATCACTCGGCGGATCAGCCGCCGCCTATCAGGCGCTCTTCACCCAAGGAAAGATCATCCAGGCCGAAACGCTTGGTGAATTCTTCAATCTGCTCTACACCTTTTCCCGCAACGCCTTGCCACAAGGAAACAAAATCGCCATCATCACCAATGCCGGCGGTCCCGGAGTACTCGCGACCGATGCGTGCGATAGCGCCGGCCTTATTCTAGCGAAACTTTCATCGGAAACGGAAGCGGCCCTGAAAAATGTCTTGCCGGCATCCGCAGGCATACACAACCCAGTCGATGTCTTGGGTGATGCGAAATCCGATCGCTACCAGGCCGCGATTTCCATCGTCGCCGAGGATCGCGGCGTCGATATGATGCTTATCATGCTCACACCGCAAAGCATGACCGACATCGAAGCTGTCGCTGAAGCCATTATCGATATCAAGAAAAAAACAACCAAACCGATCGTCACCGTCTTCGTCGGTGATACGCTCGTAAGGCCGGGGCGTGCCAAGCTCCATGCCGCCCAGATCGCTACCCTGAAAACACCGGAAGAAGGTGCACAGACCCTTGGCTCGCTCGCCCGCGTCGCTGCATGGCATGCGGAGAACCATTCCACCATCACGACCTTCGACGATATCGACAAAGACAAAGTCACCGCCATCATCAAGAAGGCTCGCGACGAAAAACGCAGCAATCTTTTCGAAACGGAAGTCTGGGACATCTTGTTCTCCTACGGATTTCCGCGATTACAGAGCACGACCGCCAATAGTCCGGAAGATGCGCAAGAAAAAGCGGCTATTTTCGGAGACAGAAGCATCGCTTTCAAGATTATCTCTCCCGATATCACCCACAAGTCCGATGCCGGCGGCGTCATGCTCAATGTGCAAGCGAAAAACGCGGCAGAAGCCTACACGCAGCTGCTGGCGCGCGTTGCCAAGAACGTGCCGACCGCGAAACTTGAGGGAGCCTTGATGGTCGAAATGGCGGAGTCGAATGGAAGCAAGGAAATTATCTTGGGTACCAAAAAAGAGCCGGGACTAGGCACCTTGCTCATGTTCGGTTTGGGAGGTATCTATGTCGAAACCTTCAAAGACGTCGCGTTCCGCTTCGCGCCGATGACATCAGCCGACATAGAGGAGATGATGCGTGAAACCAAAACCTTCCCGCTGCTTTCCGGCACCCGCGGAGAGGCTGGTGTCGATATCGGGAAGCTCGCCGAGTGCATCGGGAGGCTTTCGCAGCTCGTCACGGATTTCCCGGAAATAGAAGAGTGTGACATCAACCCGCTCCGAGCCTTCCCGAACGCGGACGATTTCCGCTTCCTGGATGGTCGGATCACTTTATCGTAAAAGGAATCCTTTTCCAGTCATCGGACTGGCGGCACAAAAGTTGTGTCGCCTTTTCTGAATGTTCAAGCAAAGATTCGGTTACCTTTTCCATCCGCATCCCCTGAGAGCCCTTCACCAGCACCACATCGCCGGTTTCGATATGGTGCCGCATCACCGCCGCAGCTTCCATCGGACTTACGAACCACAGGCAGTTCTCTTTCGAAAAACCATTCCTGATCAGTACCTCATGTGCGGCAAGCATACGCTTCCCCACCAGCACAGCGACATCGACTCCCGCCTCCATCACCCACCCCGCCACTTTCGTATGGGCGCCCTCGGACTCATCGCCAAGCTCGAGCATATCGCCCAAGGCCACCACTCGGCGACCTTGACTGAACACCCGCAATGTTTTGAGCGCGGCCAAAAGCGACACCGGTGATGCATTGTATGTGTCGTCGATAATCCATGATTGTTTGTAGCCTTCGAGCATCTGCATGCGTCCGGGAAGCGATCGGAATGCCTGAACAGCCGCCGCCATGGCAATCGGATTGAGTTTGAAGACCCTGCCCACAGCGATACCGGAAAGCACCGCTTGAATATGATGCTCCGCAATAACGTGCGGCAGATGCACGGGAATCGTCTTGCCATCAAAGCTCAATTTGAAATGACACCCGTCGAAACGATCGGCATCACCGGAAAAAGCGATGTGGTCGGCGCGTATCGATGCGGATTCATTAAGGCCGAAGGTAATGACTTTCGCCTTCGTTTTCGAAGCGAAGCGCAGCGTGCGCTCATCATCCGCGCACAGCACTGCCGTGCCCGATTCCGGGAGATGCTTTATGAGCAATCCTTTTTCGCGAGCAATCGCACCGACCGTCTGAAAAAACTCCAAATGGCTCGACGAGACATTGGTCATAACGCCCACCCGTACCGGCACGAAACTCAGCAGGTATTTCATGTCTCCCGGCCGATCAATACCGAGCTCAAGCACCAGTATCTCAGGATACGTGGCCGAAAAAAATACGACATCGATCCACTTCATCAGGACCCTGAGCCATCCAACGAAGGAATGTTTCCCGCTTTTCGCACCGATGATCGTCAGAGGGATACCGACTTCATTGTTGTAATTCTCCTCATTTTTCCGCACCTGAAACTTCGATCCCAACACGAGCGCGATCGCTTCCTTGGCGGAGCTCTTGCCTACCGAACCGGTCACACCGACAATAACCGGCCTGTGCCGTTTGATAACGGCGATGGCCATGAACCGAAGCATCATCTCGAGCGCTTGTAATTTTTTCGCTTTCATACGGGCATATTCGATAACAACTTAGTGCTTCGCCTCCACACTCTCCGTCGGCTGTATCTTCGCATTCTCCAACAAAAACTTCATCACTTTCTGGAATGTCGGAGCCGCGCTCGATTCCGCCCACTGCACGCCCTTGGGATTCACCATCTTCACCAATACCACGAATTTCGGATCATTGATAGGGGCATAACCGACAAATGATCCGATATTCATACCTTCTTCATATCCGAGGCTGCCCGTTTTTGCCACCTGGGCCGTTCCGGTCTTGCCGCCAACCACATAACCGGGAACATCCGCCTTCTTACCATGGCCGTTGGTCACCACACTCCGCAGCATCACACCCATCTTTTTCGCAGTATCCTCGCTCACGACACGGCGGACTTCCTGCGGCAGCACCTCTTCCTCACTTCCGTCGGCATGAATAATCTTCTCGACGATACGGGGCTTCATCAGTTTTCCACCGTTCGCCAACACGGAATAAGCGCTCACGAGCTGTATCGGTGTCACGGTCACGCCCTGCCCGAACGACGCCGTATAGAATTGTACGTTATTGCGAAGGTCGCTCAAATTACGGATATTGCCCCCAAGCTCCGCCGGAAGCTCGATGCCGGTTTTCTCCCCGAAACCAAAGCGTTTGAAATAATCGAGGAACTTCTTATTCCCTACCAATTTCTCGATATGTATCATGCCGGTATTGATAGATTCCTCCAGTGCATTGGTCATCGTCTGCAACCCATACACCTTGTCCTCGGAGTTGTGGATAGTAAACCCTCCTTCCGTGACCGACCCCGTATCCACATAGGTCGAATCAGGCAGGATTTTCCCGTCCTCCAAACCGATCGCTTCAGTAATCGCCTTCATCACCGACCCGGATTCATAGGGCTGGCTGACAGCCGGATTCATAAACAATCCGATATCCTCGACTTTGGAATACTCGTTCGGATTGAATTGCGGATACGATGCCATCGAAAGGATGCGTCCAGTATTGGGATCCATCACCACCACCGTACCACTTTCTGCCTGGAATTCGGACACGGCATCCTTGAGCCGCTTCTCCACCTCATACTGGACCTCGCGACTCATCGTCAGCACCAGACTGTCACCATTTTCCGCCGGCGTGACATCCCGATCGACGATAGGAATCCATCGTCCGCCCGCATCCTTTTCCTGCACCACCGATCCGAAGCTTCCGCGCAGTTCCGATTCCCAGTAAGCTTCCATTCCGTACCGTCCAACCACCTTGTCCTTATCGAACCCCATGAATCCGACCACCTGCGAGGCGAGTTCGCCTCCCGGATAATACCGATAGGTTTCTGGGATCAGATGGATACCTTTATGTGTCAATCCCTTCACCCTTTCCACCTCCTCATCGGAAAGCTTCTTTTTGATAACTTCGAACATGCTCTCCTTATGATTCATCTTCTCCGCGATCATCCCCCGATCCACCTGAAGTATATCGGAAAGGTCTCGGATGACCGCATCGGCATCCCCCACTTCCTTGGGCGCCACATAAGCCAAAAACAGCTGTCGATTCACCGCCAAAGGATATGGATTGGACGTGTCTTTCAAATAGATTTCGCCGCGATCAGGGCTGATCTCTTCGGACAGCATGTGCTGGTTCTCAGCGATATCTCCGTATTTCTGAAAAGCCACCACCTGTAGGACATACAAGCGGATCAGGATAACACAGGCACCAGCAACGACAAAAAAAACCAGAGCATGAATTCTCCAGTGATTGCCGGCTGTCTCGAATGGTTTCTGATTCTTTCCTTTGAGGCTTCGTATTTTTTTCATATCCTTCTTATCCGAAATTTACGCGGATGAACACCGCATCCGCCGGGACCGAAAAAAGCGCAAGGTCTTACCGTAGGGCGATCGGATGCGTATCCTCGATATAGCTCACCTCGGTCGGCTCGAACATGTTCAGACGCTTGCCTGCCTCCTCGATACGGTAGAGCGACTTGAGTTCAGCTTCCTGAATACGCAACTGCTTATTGTCCTGTTTCAACGAAGCGATTTCCTGCTCTGCCTCACGGATGGAATACCCCTGCACCGCAACCCTATTGGTAGTATAGAGGTAGCACATACCCATAATGACAACCACCCCCGCGATACCCACGGAGAGCTTGTTATAAAATGCCGCCACTGATTGTATATTTTTCTGATTGCTCATAAACATACCTTATTCGCAATGTTTTCTTTTTCTTTTTATTCGGTCCTGCGTCATCATCGCTACAATTTTTCCACTATCCGGAGCTTTGCGCTGCGTGACCGCGGATTGGAAGCAACTTCGGCATCGCTCGGAACGATCGGTTTTGCGGTCACTTTCTTGATATTCGGTCTTGTGTCGCACCGGCAGATCGGAAATTCTTTCGGACAAATACATCCCCTTGCATTCTCCTGAAAAAATTGTTTCACTATCCTGTCTTCACCCGAATGAAACGATATGACAGCGAGCCTTCCTCCTGGCGCGAGCCGCCCGATCGCTTGCGGCAAAAACGTTTTCAAATTCAGGAGTTCTTCATTGACCTCGATTCGCAGTGCCTGAAACGCTTTTGTTGCCGGGTGAATATTTCTTGCGTGATACCGTTTCGGAATAGCCCTCTGTACGATTTCTGCCAATGCCTTCGTTGTCATGATGGATATCTTTGACCGCTCCTTGACTATCGCCTGCGCGATATTTCGAGCAAATCGCTCTTCGCTATACTCTTTCAAAATCTGTGTCAATCGCTCTTCAGAATACTCGGCGATAACGCGCTGTGCCGTGAGCGGATTTTCCTGATTCAATCGCATATCGAGCGGCCCGTCCGAAGAGAAACTCAAGCCTCTTTCGACTGCATCCATCTGATCAGACGAAAATCCCAGATCAACCATGATGCCCGACACTTTTTCCGCCTTCGCTTCATCCAGCACGTCCGCTATCTCACTGAAATTAGCATGAAAGAGCTGTATCTGTCCCTCATCCAGAGCCTGCTTCGCCCATCCGATCGGCGCTATCCTACGTTTGAATCGCTCTATGGCAAGCGCATCCATATCCATCGCGATCAATCGTCCGCCCGGAAAGACTTTCTCGAAGAGCTCCAGGCTGTGCCCGCCGCTTCCGAGAGTTCCGTCCACCACCGTATCGCCCGGCCCAAGACGCAATCCGTCAACCGTTTCCCTCAACAACACCGGTACATGCCGAATTTCAACCATAACAATCGATACTTAGGATTTACGAGCCCGAACGCGATTCTAATAGATTCCAAGCTTGCCGAGCTGCTCGGCGATCTCATCAGAATTTTTTTCCGCATCCGCCTTGTAGGCACTCCATTTTTCGGTGTCCCAGATTTCCAAGCGATTGAACAATCCGGAAACCGTGACTTCTTTCTCCAGTCCCGCATAGGTCTTGAGGTATTCCGGCAGCAGCACTCGTCCCTGACTATCCATTTCGACATCGGTCGCGCCCGAAAGCATCAACCGAATGAAACTTCTCGTCCCCGCTTCCCCAACCGGGAGGCTTCCCAATTTTTCCGCCAATGCCTCCCACACACGCATCGGGTATACGAAAAGACAATTATCAAGGCCTCTTGTCACGACCACCTTATTCCCAAGTTCACCGCGAAACTTCGATGGCAGCGCCAGCCGTTTCTTTGCATCAATGCTGTGTAGATATTCACCTATAAACATATCGATCCGTGATAGTACTGACAACATTTTCCCCACTTCCTGACACTTCGCGCCACTTTACTGTCAGTATATCCCCCCATAAAACACTTGTCAACATTTTTGTCAAGTAACAGTCCCTCATTAGCCACATCCCGTACAAATATACTATACTAAGAGTACTATGATTACACTCGATACTTCACTCACCGCATTCCCTTCCATAAAATCGCCCATGCTGGCCCGCCTTAAGCGGCTGCACATCGAAACAGTCGGCGATTTACTGTATCATTTCCCGACCCGCTACGAAGACTATTCCGAAATCCTCGCCATTTCCAATGCCATTCCCGACGAGAAGGCTACCTTTGAAGGCATTGTCCTTTCCATCGAGACCAAAAAGACCTGGCGAAAGGGCATGCTCGTGACCGAAGCCTTACTCGGAGACGCAACCGGTCAGCTCAAGCTCATCTGGTTCAATCAGAAGCATATCGCGGCCACACTCAAAGAGGATGCTTCCATCAGAGTCTCCGGCAAGGTGGTTCTGGACAAGGGCGTTTTCTGCATAAGCAGTCCGGCTTTCGAATTCTCAAGCCGCAGCGCCATCCATACCGGAAGGCTCGTCCCTATCTACCCGGAAACGGATGGTCTGACTTCAAAATACCTCCGCTGGCAGATAGAATCCATCCTCAATCGCCCGATCGAATTCACTGATCTGATCCCGCAGGACATCCTCTCTCGGCTCCATCTCCCCTCTCTCACACAAGCACTTCGTTCGATACATTCGCCACGAACCGAGAATGACCGATTGGTCGCGCGCAAACGGTTCGCTTTCGACGAGATGTTCCTCATCCAGATCAAAGCCCTGCAGATCAAAATGCAGTGGGATGTCGAGACCGCCATCGCTTTCCCTTCCGCTACGGAAAAGGTGCAAGCATTCGTAAGCAAGCTTCCTTTCGAACTGACAGCAGCGCAACAGAAAGCCTTGCAAGAAATCGCACGCGACCTTGAAAAACCGTCCCCGATGAATCGCCTCCTGAACGGCGATGTCGGATCGGGAAAAACCATCATCGCTGCCCTTGCCGCACTTTCGGTTGCGAGCGCCGACTATCAGGTGGTCATACTCGCCCCGACGGAAGTGCTCGCCAAGCAACATTTCGAAAGCCTCTTTACGCTCTTCCGGAACGAACCGTTCGAAACCGCCCTCTTCACGCAGGCCTATCAGCGCATAGGCGCCGAAAGTGTTAATCGCGAAACGCTGCTGCAGTCCATCCAGTCGGGTATCGCCCGCATCATCATCGCCACGCACGCGATCCTGCAAAAAAATATCCGCTTTCATAATCTCAGCCTCGTCATTATCGATGAGCAGCATCGCTTCGGCGTCGCCCAGCGCGCCTATCTTCAACAGGAAGCCGCCAAACTTAGTGACGGACTGGATAATGCTATCCCGCATTTCCTTACCATGACCGCCACCCCCATCCCGCGCACTCTCGCGCTTTCCTTCTTCGGCAACCTTGATCTGTCGCTGCTCGATGAGATGCCCAAAGACCGCAAGACGATCATCACGCGCATCGCCACATCCGATGCGGATCGCCGCTATGTCTATCAGTTCATCCAAAGGGAAATCGATAAGGGCCGCCAAGCATTCGTCATCCTTCCGTTCGTCGAATCCTCGGCCGCGCTCACCGAAGTCAAGGCCGCGGTCGCGGAACACAAACGACTCTCCGAAGAAATCTTTCCCCAACTGCGTATCGGCCTTCTGCACGGCAAACTCAAATCGAAAGAGAAGGAGGCGGTCATGGCGGAATTCAAGAACAAAAAACTCGATATTCTCGTCGCCACCTCCGTCGTCGAAGTCGGCATCGACATCCCCAACGCGAGCGTCATGCTCATCGAGGATGCCGATCGTTTCGGTCTCTCGCAACTCCACCAATTCCGCGGGCGCGTCGGGCGAGGAGAGCAACAATCCTATTGCTTCCTCTTCCCTGGAGAAAACGCCAGCGCTTCCAATGAAAGGCTACAGGTCATGGTCGAATGCTCGAACGGTTTCGACCTGGCGGAAAAAGACCTGCGCCTTCGCGGTCCGGGAGCACTCTTCGGCACACGTCAATCCGGCATCCCCGATATCGCCATGGAAAATATCGCCAATGTGAAACTCATCCAGATCGCGCGCGACGAAGCGACAACCCTTCTCGCTCAGGACCCGAAACTCGAGAAGCACCCCCTTCTTCAAAAAACCCTCGCCCGTTTCGACGAGAAGATCCATTTGGAATAATCCCCTAAACATCATGTCATGAAAACGCCCGCCTGGTTCCCAAAAGATACCTATACCTCGATCGAGATAAAACAATACAAATCCATCGCCAATCCCCGGATCATGCAATCCGCCCTCATCACCGAACCGGACATGATCGAACGGGTGATGGCCCGCATCAAGGAAATCCCCACCGACGGCGAAATGAAAGTCGTCTTCGACAGTAAAGCGGAAAAGATGGATATGCGCTTTGACACCGGAACAATATCTCATCTCATCGAGGTCTTCGACCGCCGCTTCAAAACCCCAGCAGGCGGTTTCCACACCGGCCGCAATGCCGTCGAATCCACCCTCTACGCCGACCTTGACACCCTGATCCACCCTGCCCGCAAGAAAAAATTCGCGAAGCTTCGGATGTAATAAAAATATTTCCGCTATAACGAAACATTATAAAAAATCGCCGATGGAATATACCGGCGATTTTTAAATATCCCTACTATAAAAAGCTAACTCACCGACTCTTACACTCCGATAGTAACGGGCGTAGCGGCAGATTTGCGCCATAACTTCACCGCCCATGCAAGCACGGTGATATTGGTCACGACAAGAATCGCATACAAGGCGAAGGTGCTATTCAAAGCGAAGGCCTCATAGATTCCGCCGGCATAGAAGTACACATACGAAAGGCGCTGGATGCGCTTCCAATTGAGCTTCAAAATTCTCTGCGAAAATGTATTGGAGGTGATAAGGAGAATGAGTCCGGTGATATCCCCGATATGCGCGAAGGCGACATAATTGCCGAAAGACCAGAAGTGTGCCGTAAAAAACGATGCAAGATATACGCTTTGCGGAGCGATGATCGAGGCGATCATGAATCCGACGATAATCGATGCAGAAAAGATCCCGAAACCCTTGCGCAGAATCACCAACCGCCTGACCCACAACTGCTCGGTAAAGATATCTGCCAACGGCCGCACCAGCATCAACAAAAAGACCGCAACGAAAGAAAATATATACAACCATCCCCTCACCTCGAAACTCATATCGAAAAATGAAGAAGCTGCCGGGATACCTGCGAGCAAAAGGAGCGAGATACCGATGATGCCCTTCTGGAGAGCGAGAATCACTTTCATATGATATGCGTTAAAAACAAACAAAACCCGACCGGAAAAAACACCGCTCTTTCTTACTACGAAAACTTCTTTAAAAACTTTCAATCCGAAAAAGTGCGGTGTGAGGAGATTCTTTTGTATGTGGTACGGATATTTTTTTGCTAAAAAATTCCTCGTACTCGCGCCGCCGCGCTCGCAAGCCCCCATACAAAAGAATCTCCTCACACCGCACGCACCTTCCTATCTGCAACCATCATCTCATACACTACACCCTTTTTCAAAATGTAACCAGGATAAGAAAAAGCCACTGCTATTATTGAGCAGTGGCGATTCGCATATCTCACATGTTTGCAAGATATGCTCCTTTCCCCTTTACATGCATTCGAATGCGCATCCGCTATCGATGCATCAGTGATTGATATCCCACCATAAAAGCATTTGCCGCAAAGGAAGGTGTGTCGATATCTCCACGAGCGTGTTAGTGAAAATAGTCGGGATAACTTCCAAACCGATGTTCTCACCCAGATGCCTGGCCCCTGCCGCCACCGAATGACACACTTGCTCCAACGTCATAGCACCGGAAGCTCCACAGGGATAATGTGCACCGAAGATCAAGGCATCGAAATTAAAATGATCTGCCGTTCCGCTCAAAAATTTTTGAACTTCACGGATTTCATCTTCCACACCGTCTTTGAACGGCCCATCCGGATCGAAGCGCAATCCATACGCCGGCTTTGACCATAGAGACATATTGCCTCTATGATTCAGTAACCGGCTTTTGTGCTTGAGCATCGAAGGATCCGAACATATGAACCCGATAGCTCTCCCCTCATGCCGATACACTTGGTACACGTTGCACTCCGTAAGCAGTCCGCACCGGATCAGATGTTCCACCTCGATCATAGGAACCGTTCCCACGGGACTATGCTGACGGAAGAAAGATGGTGTGAATATATTTCCAATACCCACGACACCGCTATCGGCAGCGTGATGTTCACAACAATCGGCCATACTGTAATCCTCATTATAAAAGAACTGAAATACCCTTTCTGGCAATGCAGAAGGGATGTTAGGAACTCAAAAGAATACGCCCCGCGTCGAACGGATTTCGTTCAACAAAAGACAAACCACTTCGAGCACAATATCCAGCATACTCCCATCGATAATTTTGTCAATACATAATGACAACACATACAAAACGGACGATTCAGAAATCGTCCGTTTGCCCTATCCACAATTTGTTACTGCCTTTTTCGCATCTTTTCCGTCACCCAGAATTCCCCGAAATAATGCTTGGTCATGATACGCGTCTGCGAATCGATGGCGGGAATGGCCGAGAGGAACGCCACCACCGGGATAAGCACCCACTGGAAAAGCATATAGAAATAACGGGTCCAGTGATAATGTTTCGGGCGCGGCGGCATCGAGATCAAAGAAAGCGGCACAGACACGCACAGCCCCATCATGCCGAGCGTCAGAAGCGTCTTGGTAATGAACGGCAGATTATGCGCCAGCACGCTCTCACGGAAAGCGCTCCCTCCGAGCGCGATCGGCAGCCATCCCAAAAAAGTCAAAAGGAATGAGGTCGTCGCCCAAGAATAGTGCCCCTCGAGCATCTCGAAACTGATACGCATCTTCTTCCAGAACGGGATGATCTTATCCGGCCAGATGGCTCGCATCGTCACCGGAAAATTCTCGATACCATACGCCCAGCGACGATTCTGCTTATACTGGTTAACCACCGTCTTCCAATAGGTCTCCGCAAGCACCGCGTCCAACGATAGCGGCAGATGAATCGGCTGCACCTCATAGTCCCCATGAAAATATGTGAGACACTTCCAATAGATCACCGAGTCCTCGCTGATCATATTGACCGGCCAAAAACCGACCCGCACCAGGGTGTCGAACGGCTCGGAATGCGAAGAGAAGGTCACCATCTCGCGCCGGAGGCTCTGATACAGGTGCCAAAATGACGAGCCGGTCACCACCATACGGGCGAAGGCATTGGTGTCCCAAAGGTTATTGTGATACACCGGAAGCGGCTGATAGGCGCGTTGCAACCGCTTCGGATTGGTGATGTAGGCATAGGTCAGCGCTGCGAAGTATTCCGGGTGCACGACGCTATCGCAGTCGAAATTCGAGAACACGACGCGTTTGTAATCGATGTTCTTCTGGGTAAGATAGGTCATCAAGTATCGTGCGGCGAAGGCGGCATTGGATGCCTTGCACTTCATCTCGCCGTCCGCGACGATATGCGTCGTTACCAAGAAATCCTTGAACTTGTCCTTAAACTTGTCCTGTAAGTACTCTACTTTCGGTATGCGCGTTTCCGGATTCTCGCGCTCCTCGGTCGCCAACAATACGATGAGCTGCTCTTTGGGAAAGTTGCTCTGCAGCAACGACTCGATAGCGGGTTCGATCACATCCACCGGCTCCCCGGCTGTCGGCAGAAGCACCACATGCACAATGCTGCGCCAATCCCATATCTCATCCTTAAGCGGGATGAGCTCTGCCGTTTCTGTCAGAATCTTTTTGGTGCGCTTGATATTTTTTCGCACGATCTTGCGCTCATGAAAATGCCACAGCGGCATTTCTCGCAGACTCTCCTTGAATTGCCGGATACGATCCACAAGCTGCTCTTTATACTGCTCCGGGTGCGCGATATTCTGACACCGATCCCACCAATCGATCAGCTTGCCATCTTCCAGCCGCCAGTACGCCAGCATCGAAAAGAGGGTCACATGCACCGCGCGATGGATCCAATAAATATCGAAGATGATGATGAAGATGGCCATCCACACGGGCACGAAAAAAGAAAGCACCAGCATCAAGATAAAAGTGCTCCAGGTCAAAACGCCCGGAAGCATCTCAAAAAAACGCTGCGTGCGGCGCTCTTTGGGCTCGGTCGTCTTCGGATTAGGAAATTTGAACTCTGGATCGGGAATGGTTTGATTCATAAAAACACACAATGGGTTATGGTCTCAGTATACACCTTTTTACGCATCCTCGGTGTACGAAAAATGCCACAGAGTAGCATCGGAATCATAGCACAAACAAGCCATTTAGGCAAAAAAATATACACCTGAGTTTTACCCAGATGTATGATTTCATATCGGTAACGTATCATTTCAATAGAGCGGGGTGCCTCTATGATCAGGATCGTGCAGGATACTGATATCGCCGGTGATTCTTGGTTTCATCACCGGTTTGACATATCCCGGGGTTGTGAAGTATATCGGATACTTCTCATGCCGGCTCAGAAAAGCGACTTTTCTCTGCTTGGGATACACATAGCGATACCGCATCCGATCACCGTCCCGAAGTACGGCGACGGCGATCTTGCATTCGCTTTCAAATTGGACGATACATATCTTCGTCCAAAAAAAATGGGCCATCAGAGACTCCAGACCATAATATGTGGGAAGCGCTTCCGCATCGCCTTTGATGACGATTCCCTTGAAGCATGCCGGGTCGCTCTGACAGTCTTGCCACAGCGATCGCTCATCGATATCCCATGCCCCCCACTTGCGCCACGGATACCACACCCGCTTTACCGCACGCTTCCACGCATTGCGCGAAAACAGATACCGTATCAATTGCCAAAGAATGTAATCCATTTCATACCTCCTTACGTTGAAGAAATAGACAGTTGTATCGTATGACGTTATCCCCATTTTGTCAATTCGGCACGAGAGGGCTATACTACAGCTGTATAATACGCTGTCAAAAAAATCTTTATGTCTACCGATCGCCGATTCCCGAAAGGATTTTTCTGGGGCGCCGGAACCTCGTCGCATCAGGTTGAGGGATACACCCGTAACGATTGGACGAGCTGGGAAAAGCAAACCGCACAAGAGCGAGCGCAAGAATCCGCCGCGCGTTTTTCCCATATTCCCCAGTGGTCTCGATTGAAAAAGGAGGCGTCCGATCCGCAAAACTATATTTCCAACGCCGCCTGCGATCACTATCACCGCTTCGAAGAAGACTTCGATATCGCCCGATCCCTTCATCATAATGCGCATCGATTCAGTATCGAATGGTCCCGCATCGAACCGCAGGAAGGCATGTTCAGCGAAACCGAAATCGAGCATTATCGACAGGTACTCTGCGCCCTCAAGCAGCGTGGCATCACCCCGTTCGTCACCCTTTGGCATTTCACACTTCCCGTCTGGCTCGCGAACGAGGGCGGCATTTCAAGTCATCGGTTCCCTTCCTGCTTCAAGCAATACAGCGAGAAGATCGCACAGACGCTCGGTAAAGAGATACCCTTCTGGATCACGCTCAACGAACCCGACGTCTATGCCTCCTACGCCTATCGGAAGGGTGAGTGGCCTCCGCAAAAGAAAGATATATTTTCATACCTGCGCGTCATACGAAATCTCATCGAGGCGCACAAAAAATCGTATGCCATCATCAAAAGACTCGTTCCCGATGCACAGATCGGTATCGCGAAACATCAGGTGGCTTTTGAAATGGCGTGCGACACCTCTATCAACAGGATACTGAAAGCGGTGGCGCACTACCTTTGGAATAGATGGTTCCTTGATCGTATCCGAAACCATCAGGACTTCATCGGGCTCAATCATTACAATCGCAATGTCATCGACAACGGCCTGGGAAAAAATCCCAATGAGCGCGTCACCGACTTCGGCTGGGAATTTTATCCCGAGTCCATATACCAGGCACTCATCGAACTTAAACCCTACAAAAAACCCATTTATATCACCGAAAACGGCCTGGCCGACGCCTCCGATACGCTTCGTCAGGAATTCATACCCAGAGCGCTCACCGCGATCCACAAAGCCATAACGGACGGCGCGGACGTACGGGGCTATCTGCATTGGTCACTTCTTGATAATTCGGAATTGGCCCGCGGATTCTATCTTCGCTTCGGACTCGTCGAAATCGACTACGCGACGAAAAAACGTACCGTCCGGCAAAGCGCGCTTGATTATGCGCAGGTGTGTAAAAACAATGCCCTCACCATGTAAGAGTTCGTCCGAAAATGTGCTACAATACAAGCAAACACATTCACTAAAAACTTCACTATGGTCAAAGTCTTACACCAAGCCCTGCCACGAGACACCGAAAAAGACAAGAAAGCGCAAGACATCCTTTCCAAGCTCCATCATGGTTCCGAGGAGGCTCGCGCATCCGTCCTGGCAAAGCAGGTAAGACTCCCCTATGTTGACCTTCATATCTTCCCTATCGAGCCCGCTGATCTGCGCACCATTCCGGAAGCCGACTCCCGGAAGCTCAACGTGGTCATCTTCCAGCGCAAAGGGCGCGAATTTCACGCCGCCACCACCACACCGCAATCGCTCGACACTCTTGACTACATCAAGTCCATCGAGAGTGCGAACGGATGGAAAGGAAAAGTCTATGTCGCCTCGCAGGATTCATTGGAACGTGCCTGGTCGCAGTACAATAAAAAACTCCTTATCGACCAGCTCGATTTTTTCAAAGTGTCGCTCAGCGGTGCCGATCTGGAAAAATTCGAGAAGGACTTCGGCGATCTGATCAATCTCAAACACCGCATCACCGAAATCCCGACCACTGAAGTCATCCAGATCATTCTCGCCGGAGCGGTCAAGCTCAACTCGAGCGACATCCACTTCGAAACGCAAGGCGCCGAAATCCGCTTGCGCTATCGCATCGATGGCGTCCTTCAGGATGTCGGCCAACTCCCGGCATCGATCTATGCCTTCATCGTTTCGCGTATCAAGATGCTCGGCAAAATGAAACTCAATGTGCGTGATCGTTCGCAAGACGGCCACTTCTCCATCGACCTGAGCGAAAAACGCATCGACATCCGTATAAACATCATCCCTAGTAATCACGGGGAAAACATCAACATGCGTCTCTTGGATCAATCCGGTGCACTTCTCACTGTCGAGTCCCTCGGGCTTCGCGGACTGGCCAATGAAGTGGTGCAGAAAAGCATCGCCAAACCCGACGGTCTCATCCTCAATACCGGTCCGACGGGCAGTGGAAAAACCACCACGCTCTACGCTCTACTCAACACCCTCAATGGGACCGGCAACAAGATCATCACTATCGAAGATCCTGTCGAATACGAGATCAAGGGCATCGTGCAGACCCAGGTCTCCAAGGACAAAGCCTATACCTTCGCCAATGGGCTCCGCTCTATCGTGCGCCAAGACCCGGACATCATCTTGGTCGGTGAAATCCGCGATGAAGAAACCGCCAGCATCGCCGTCGACGCGGCACTCACCGGTCACCTCGTGCTCTCGACGCTCCACACCAATAATGCTGCCGGCTCCATCCCCCGCATGATCGAGATGGGCATCAAACCGACCGTGCTCGCGCCGGCTTCCAATATCTTCGTCGGGCAAAGACTGGTCCGCAAGCTCTGCGATCACTGTAAGACACCATACGAACCCGCCGAAGAAACCATCGACTCGCTCAAAGAAATCCTCTCCCTCATCTCACCCAAAGCTCAGGTGGAAATCCCCAAAGACATCACCGCCCTCTATCAGACGGTCGGCTGCAAGCACTGCAACTTCACCGGTTATAACGGACGTATCGGCATCTTCGAGGTACTGGAAGTCACCCAGGCCATCGTCAAGCTCATACTCGCTCCAGGTACGACCGAAGTCGATATCATGAAAACCGCCCTCGAAGACGGCATGATCACCATGACCCAAGACGGCATCCTCAAGGCCATCGAGGGCATCACCTCTTTCGAGGAAGTCTTGCGCGTCACGGGTGAAAACGATTTCCTGAAAGAAATATACAAAACACTGATGGATCAAACCCTCTCGCGATCATTTCTTATCACCGCCATCGCCACAGAAAAAACCAAACAGCAAACAGCATCATTCGAACAGCTCGGGACATTCCTTAAACAAACCAATCAGAAAGAGATACTTCGCTATCTCTTTGCGAGCGCCATTCTCCTCAAGGCCAATGACATCCACATCGAGCCTATCGAAGGAGAGGTCTTCATCCGTCTGCGTATCGATGGCATCTTGCAAACCATCGTGCAATTGCCTATCAACGAGTATGCCTCACTTTTAGGCGAAATAAAGCTCCTTTCCGGACTCAAAACGGAAGTCCGCGCCGGCGTCAAAGACAGCCGCTTCAGCGTCCTCACCGAAACGGGCGATGCAGAAAACACCAAAACCAAGGTCGATGTCCGTGTTTCCATCATCTTGGGCGGCTTCGGCGAAACGGTCGTGATGCGACTCCTCAACCAGGGCGCTCTTGCGCTGGAAGTGGATCACCTCGATATCCGCAAAGAAAACCTCGACATTCTCCTTAACGGTATCCGCCGCTCCAACGGTCTCATCCTCAATACCGGTCCGACGGGCAGCGGAAAAACTACGACTTTATATAGTCTCCTCAAGCAGCTCAACAAACCCGATGTGAAGATCATCACCGTCGAGGATCCGATCGAATACCAGATGTCGGGCATACTCCAGACGCAGGTCGACGAAAGTTCCGACTACGGATTCGCCACCTCCATCCGCGCCCTCATGCGCCAAAACCCTGATATCATCATGATCGGTGAAATCCGCGACGAAGAAACCGCCAAGGCGGCCGTGCAGGCATCGCTCACCGGACACCTCGTCCTCGCAACGCTCCACACCAACAATGCCGCCGGGGCCATCCCGCGCCTCATCAATATGCAGGTCAGCGCCGACGACATCATCAATGCCGGCGGACTCTTCATGGCGCAGCGTCTCGTGCGAAGACTCTGCTCCTGCAAGGAAAAGCATCCGCTCGACGGACAGGAAAAGGAAATCATCCAAAGAGTACTTTCGTCGCTCTCACCGAAATCCGGCCTCGCGATTCCACCTGTCGAATTCCACTACCATCCGAAAGGCTGCGAGCTCTGCAACGGCACAGGATTCAAGGGCCGCGTCACGCTCAGCGAAATCCTGGTCCTCAACAAAGAAATCCAGCTCCTCATCGCTTCGGGCGCCCTCGCAATCCAGATACAGGAAAAAGCGGTCGAAGAGGGTATGATCACGATGTCCCAAGATGGAATGCTTCGCGTCCTTTCCGGCGATACTTCCCTAGGTGAGGTCTTGCGCGTGGTGGAGGAATAATGGCAGTCAATAGTTAGCAATCAATAAAAATCTCACGCTTGTCATCCCGAGCGTAGCCGAGGGATCTGTTTGTAATCAAAGAAGATTTCTCGACAAGCTCGAAATGACAATCTTAAGGATTCATGAGTAACAAAAAACAACCTCTGAAAAAGTTTGAAGTCGTGATGAAATCCTTGTTCATCACGACTTTTGCTACTACTTTAATTTACAGGTCAGCACTTTCCTGCCGCGATATGGAAGCATTCAATTTGGACTGCTCTATATCAACATTGATCAGGCGGACACCTTGTGAAAACTTTGCTGGCGATAACCAAATTCTTTCAATGTCTGTATCCGGCCAGATAATTGATGCAACTTTCTGCAAATCCGTAATTGTTGTTACAAAACCACTAGCCATCTCGACTTCCACGTATTCAGGCCTACCTTCTTTTTGAGAAGTATCCACATTGATTTTCATTTTTTGTCTCCTCGACGTTGTTGGTTAGATATAATTATCCATCCAATAATAAAATTTCTTAACAGTGAAAAAAATCCACTAATCTGTAGACATTCTCAGGAATTAGATCCCCGAGGCAGGAACAGTGTCGAGGCATAGAAGAGCTTGCACCCCGCTACCCAGATCTTGACGCGCCCGCTTGCATCGCTTTGCCCATAGCAAAACAGTCCGCAAGAAAACGCTTGCCCTGCTCTTACGCAAAGCGACACAAGAGGGCAAGGTAAGTTCCCATGATTGAAGACAAAAGATAGAAGTCTCCAACTGTCTACAGATGAGCGGATTCTTAAAGGGCCGTTTTTATTTGACTAGGTAGTCTAGCATATCTTTTTTCTTTTGTCAAGTAGTGGTATACTTATCTATGAGAAGATTCCTCCCTTTTTCCCATGAATTCCATATTTGAGTGCAGTTTTAGGCGTAATTGAGGAACGGAGTAATCCCCGATAGCTATCGGGATGTCGAGTACCGGAGATTACAACGACAAAATGCGCCAAATATGGGATTCTCCCTGCCAGTAAAACCCCTTCAATATATGATTACCTCATCAACCGCCTATACAGAAGATATCCCTCTCGATACCACCCTCCGGCCCCAAGCCTTCGGGGAGTATGTCGGGCAGGAAAAAATCAAAAAGAACCTCAATATCCTCATCGAAGCCGCCAAAGGCCGCAGCGAGTCTATTGAACATGTTTTGCTGTATGGCCCTCCGGGACTCGGAAAAACCACCCTTTCCCACATAATAGCCAAAGAAATGGGTGTCGGCATCAAGGTCACTTCCGGACCCGCCATCGAGCGCGTGGGCGATTTGGGTTCCATCCTGACCAATCTCCAGGACGGGGATGTGCTGTTTATCGATGAAATCCACCGTCTCAACAAGCTCATCGAGGAAGTGCTCTATCCCGCCATGGAGGATTACAAGCTCGATATCATCATCGGCAAAGGCCCTTCCGCCCGCACCCTCCAGCTCGACCTCCCGAAATTCACCCTCATCGGCGCCACCACCCGCCTAGGTTCCATTTCAAACCCCCTCCGCAACCGCTTCGGATCCATCCACCGATTGGAATTTTATACTCCGGAAGAAACCGAATTCATCATCAAGCGCTCCGGCCGTATCCTCAACATTCACATCGATGATGAGGGCGCCAAAGAAATCGCCAATGCCAGCCGCCAAACACCGCGCGTCGCCAATCGTCTCCTGAAGCGCGTCCGCGACTTCGCCCAGATCAACGGCCACGCGACCATCACCAAGCCCATCGCCAAAGAAGCGCTCGCCATCCTCGAGATCGACCATCTCGGGCTCGAACCCAGCGACCGATTCGTCCTCTCCTCCATCATCGAAAAATTCAAGGGCGGTCCGGTCGGCGTCCAAACCATCGCCGCCTGCACCAGCGAGGAACCGCAGACCATCGAGGACGTCTATGAACCCTACCTTATCCAGATCGGATTCCTGACCCGCACGCCCCGCGGACGAATGGTCACGCAGGCCGCCTTCGATCACCTCGGCTTCGATGTGCCGGATGGCCATCAGCAAAAACTTCTCTAGAAACACCGCTCCATTCCTCCTTTTGAGAAGAATGGGGTTTTCCCTCTCATCCTTAATCCTCAAACAAAAACCTATGCAAGCCATTTTCAACTTCATCTACCTGATCGTTTTCTTAAGCTATATCCTGCTCTCGATGTTCATCATCTATCACCTTGTCCGTTACTCGGGAAACCGCTCGGTTATGGCGTTCACCGTCACGTTTTTCCTCATCGGCACGGCGTGTCTTTTGTTTGCCAATGCGCTCTTGTTCTTCTCCATCCCCTTCGATCAATTCATACCGGCCCTCAATATGCCGACATACTCGCCCAAAGCCCCCTTTTAAATAAAACTAATACCCATACCTATGTATTCATTTCCCGGTTACCACTTCAAGGATCAGCATGATGGCGAGCGGATCATCCAGATCATCCACCGCCATTGGTTCAATCTCCTGATTCAGTTCTTCGTCGTCATAGTGGCAGCTCTCGGCGTGTTCGGCAGCTGGATTTTCATCCTCTTCATGTATCCGGCACTCCTCCAGCAAGTCGGCGTCCAGACCATATCATTCATCGAAACGACCGCTCTCCTCTTCGTCTGGTTCTACGGTTTCCTTATCTGGATCGACTACTACTTCGATGTCTGGATCATCACCAATGAACGCATCGTCAACATTGAGCAGAAGGGCCTCTTTTTGCGCCAGGCCAGCGATTTGCAGTTCTCGAAGATACAGGACGTGACCACCGATGTTGTCGGACTCATCCCGACCATACTCAACTACGGCGACGTCTATATCCAGACGGCCGGCGAAACCGAGCGCTTCAAATTCCGCCAAGTCCCCGACCCCTATGCCATCAAAAGCCTCATCATGCAGATGTATGGCGGGGCGGAAAAGGTTCAACCATAAAAACGCACTCGGTACCATATAAAAAAGCGCGGCTTTAGCCGCGTTCTTTTATATGGTACCCTTTTATACAAAAATATTTATTTACATCAAGAATACGAGATCCTCTTGCGCTATTAGCATGGGTTCGCGAATGTTATGCCACTCGGCGTTATGGTAGCCATACCGCAAGTAACATCAGCACTCAATGGAGTCGTCGTTACATTAAAAATGCCACTCCCTGTCGAACCGCATACGGCAGTAGTCCCTCCGGCAACGATCGATCCGTCCGTATGATTATCCGTAGCCGGAAGATTTGCAGAAGTCAGAACGCCTGCGTCACATGCGTTGACCAAACTGGCCTTGACTCCAGCTAGTTCCCCTTTGTAAGCGGCTATTCTTGCCTTGCTCCTCGCATTACCCAAAGCCACTAACACAATCGACGCCAAAATACCGATGATGGCGATGACAACCAAGAGCTCAATCAATGTGAAACCTTTCTGAATTTTCTTCATATTATTTCACCTCCTTTCAATTGCTGTGTATTCATATAATTCAGTATACATCACTACACATCATATTCAAATCAGCACCTACAAAATAAAAGGGTTTCGTCTAGACGAAACCCTTTTATTTTGTAGACTATCGATACCTATATGATTACGGGCAGGTTGCAGTTCCGAAAGCAGTTGTATGCGCAGCGTCGGTAAATACACCTGACTCTGAGACATGCAACACACAGGATCCTGCAGGAGTTATGCTGAATGCCTTTATATTAGTAGCCTGCACATCGAATGTTCCTGCTCCGGTAGCGCCGCAGGAATCAGCTCCACCAGCAGCCCATGTCACATTGCTTGTTGCGGCAGGAAGCGTGATAGCGCCATTATCGCATTGTACCAAGAAACCAGCTGTCGAACTCGAGACTTCTCCAGCAAATGCTGCTCTACTCGCCTTAGTTCTTGCATTGCTCAAACTCACCAATACAATCGACGCCAAAATACCGATGATGGCGATGACGATCAAGAGTTCGATGAGCGTAAAGCCTTTCTGAAATTTCTTCATATTATTTTTAACATTTTTTTAATACCTACGGGCAATTTGTAAAATTAGCCCCTCCCTCTGTTACATCAGCGCTAACGCATCCATCCGTAACAACAGCTGTCGAAATCGGAGTAATTCCGGTTATGCTAAATACGCCACTTCCACCAGCGGCACAGCCACTGAAATCAGCCACGCCAGCTGACCATGCAGTATTGGTTGTATCTGCTGGAACTACTGCAGTAGATGTCCCGTTGTTTATATCATCATCACACTGACTCGTAAGCCCCGCTATCGCGCCGGTAACCTCACTCTTGAAAGCTGCTTTCTGACCCTTCACCCTCGCATTGCTCAAACTTACTAATACGATCGAGGCCAAAATACCGATGATGGCGATGACGATCAGAAGTTCGATCAAGGTGAAACCTTTTTGAATTTTCTTCATATTATTTCACCTCCTTTCAATTGTTTTTTTATTTGCATATTGTTGGTATTATTTTCAGTATACACTATCGCGCACCATCCTCCAATACTTTTTCTAAATCTGTCCAGCGATATTGTAAATAGGAAGGATAATGGAGAAGACCAGAATGGAAACTCCGATACCGAGACCGACGATCAGTATCGGTTCCAGAAGAGACGTGAGGTTTTTGGTAATATAGTCCACTTCCTGGTCATAAAATCGCGCCGTTCCCTCCAAGACCTCGCCGAGCTTTCCGGTTTCCTCTCCGATGCGTACCATCTGCGTCACTACCGGCGGGATATCTTCCGATCGAGCAAACACTGTACTAATGGAACCGCCCGATTTCACCTCGTCCGCGCTTCGCAAAAGAATACTCTTGAACACGGCATTTTCCACCACATCCCCTGTGATGATCAAGGCCCGCACCATAGGGATGCCTCCTGTCAAAAGGGTGCTGAACGTATCCGTCATGCGTGCCAGATAGACATAGCGGAGCAGCTTGCCCACTACCGGTATCTTGAGCTCAAGACGCTGCCATTCCTTTTTTCCGACATCTCCCTTGATATAGTAGATAGCGGAACCGATGAAAGCGAAAATAAGCAGTGCAACCGCCCACCAATACTCGGACATAAAATCACCCAAAGACATCACGACCTGCGTGTACCACGGTGTCGCCACGTTCATATCACGGATCAGCACGGTGAGTTTCGGTAGGATAAATGACACCACTACGAAACCGATCACGCCCGCCACCGCCAACACGAAGGCCGGGTAAAAGAGCGCCGACTTTATCTTCGCGTTGAGCTGATAGTTCTTTTCGACATCGTTGGCGACATAGGTGATGGATTGGCGAAGGCTGCCCGAAATCTCGCCGGCTTTGATCATATTGATGGTCAAAGACGAAAACGTGTCCGGATGCTTCATCATGGCCTCAGAAAATACCATACCGTCATTGATATCCGCTACCATTTCTTTAAGAATGATGCGGAGGTACTTGTTTTCAGTCTGCGCTTCAATGGCACTGATGGCGGTTACGAGCGGCACCTTGGCCTCGATAAGCGTGGCCAACTGACGAAACAACACCACGAGTTCCTTATGCGTCACGCTCTCCCACATTTTCCGGAAGCTTTTCACGAACTTATTGCCCACATCTTCCCTTTCGACAGAAACGGGAGTGAGTCCGCTTTTCTGAAGGACCTGCACCGCCGTCTCTTGCGTCATGGCTTCCACGAGGCCTTCCTTCATCTTCCCTTCCGCATCCTTGGCTTTAAAAACGAATCGCATACTTTTTTATTTTTACAGGATTAAACGATTATCTCCGACAGAAAGACTAATCGCCTTGATGATGATTCAAAAGCATCTGCATATATTCCTTATTCTTCGCATAATGAAACGCGTCATTCACATCCACCAATCCGCGCTGCACCAGATCGCTCAGCGCTCTATCCAAAGAGACCATACCATCCTTCAGGCTCGTCTCGATAACGGAATCGATCTGATAGGATTTATTCTCGCGGATCAGGTTTTCGACGGCATTATTTTTGATCATTATTTCCACTGCCGGGACGCGTCCTCCACCGATTTTCGGAACAAGTCGCTGCGACACGACGCCGAGCAAAACATTCGCCAACTGCGAACGGATCTGATTCTGCTGATGAGCTGGAAACACGTCCGTAATACGATCGACGGTCTGGGCGCTATCGTTAGTATGCAGGGTCGCGAAAATCAAATGGCCCGTCTCGGCGGCGGTCATGGCCGTGCTGATGGTATCCAGATCGCGAAGTTCCCCCAAAAGCACGATATTGGCATCTTCACGAAAAACGGCATGGAGCGCTTGCGGGAAAGTTTTGGCATCCTTCCCGACCTCGCGCTGATTCACGATACAGCGATCCTGCGCATACACATATTCGATAGGATCCTCGATGGTGATGATGTGCTTATCCTGGGTACGATTGACATAGTCGATCAAGGCGGCGAGCGTCGTGGACTTTCCATGACCCACCGGCCCGGTCACCAACACCAAACCCTGCGTATACTGCGTGAAACCATACAATGCCGTCGGCATATCCAACTCCTCCAAACCGCGGATACGGTTGTTCACGAAGCGCATCGTGATGCTGACGAAACCCTTCTGAAAGAAGATGTTCGTTCGGAAGCGCGCCTTGTCCTCGAAATTATACGAAAAATCAACCTGCTCCTCGTCATGCAATTCCTGCTTGCTTTTCTCATCCAATATAACATCGCTCAAACCGATCGTATCGGCAGGGGTGAGCAATCCTTCCTGAGACATAGGGACAAGCCGACCATCGATGCGGAGCGTTGGATAACGACCTACCGCCAAATGCAAATCCGAAGCGCCCTGCTGACCGACGAGCAGCAAAAGATTTTTCATTTTTTGTTCGTAGTGTAAGTTTGCCATAGGGAATCAGTATAGTTTTAAGGGTATATTTGAAAGTGTATCACACCTTATGCTTTCAATAAAGAATATACTTTCTTCATGACTTCCGATGGGGTGAAGTGAGATTTGATGAGGTAATCATTCGCGCCGAGATTCATGCATTCTTCGATCTGAGACTTCTCGGAAAGATTCGTCAACAGCATGACCGGTATGTTTTTCCAAACTTCGTTCGCCTTGATACGCCTCAATACTTCCATGCCATCCATATACGGCATCACGATATCGAGCAGGATAAGGTCGGGAATAGATCCCTCCTCCAGATGCTTGATCGCTTCCATGCCGTTCATCGCCACGATGACTTCAAGGCCCTCTCCATGCATTTTCACCTGATAGATGTCACTCACGAAAACATCGTCCTCCACAAGCATCACTTTCTTCTTGTTTTCTGTCGCCTCCATAATTGTGTCGTTACATATTAAAATCACTCCTCATCCACCATTATCGATCCCTCCGTCACTCTCTCGATCTCAGATAGCGTCGTCAATCCGCTCAGTGCCTTGAGCAGACCGTCCTGCTTGAGTGTCACCATACCCTGAGCCACCGCCTCGCTCGCGATTTCCGCTTCGGAATTCTTCTTCTCGGTAATAATCTCCTGCGCACGAGCGGTCATTTCGAATGCCTCATGGATAGCGACTCGTCCCATATATCCGGTCTTATGACATTCATCACACCCGGCGCCATGGAAAAACGCCGGTTCCTTGCTCAAATCCACACCATATTTCTTCCCCTCTTCCACTGAGACGGTCTTCAGCGCCTCTTTCACCAATTTGATAACGCCCGGCGGGAATACCTCCGGCTCTTTACAATGGGAACAGATTTTTCTCACCAAACGCTGCGCTGCCACCGCCTGCAGAGCGGATGCCAACAAGAACGGCTCGATACCCATATCCACCAACCGGGGGATGGCACCGAGCGCATTGTTGGTGTGGAGCGTCGAAAGCACGAGGTGCCCGGTGAGCGCCGCATGGATAGCAAGCTCGGCCGTCTCGCTATCGCGGATTTCTCCCACCATGATAACATTCGGGTCCTGACGCAGGATCGAACGCAATCCGGATGCGAAGGTATAGCCGATTTCCGGTTTGACTTGGCTCTGATTAATTCCGTCCAGGAAATACTCGACCGGATCCTCAAGCGTCACGATATTCCTCTCCTCTTGATTAAGGATACTCAAAAATGCATAGAGTGATGTCGATTTTCCGGAACCCGTCGGGCCGGTCATCAGTATGATGCCATACGGCTCACGGATTTTACTCGTCAAAACTTCATAATTCCTTCCAGAAAGCCCGAGTGTATTCAGATCATCCATGCCTCTCGCCTTATCCAAAAGACGCATCACCACCTTCTCTCCCTCGATCACCGGAAACGTCGAAACGCGAAGATCGATAACCTGACCGCGCTCATCGAAACGGAACCGTCCATCCTGAGGCTTTCTTTTCTCATCAATTTTGAGATTCGCCAGAATCTTCACACGAGCGACCACGGCGCGACCGACATCAAGCGGCAAAACGAGCGAGGCGTGCAGCATACCATCCACACGAAAACGCACCCGATAATTACCATCGATCGGCTCTATATGAATATCGCTTGCCCGACCATCGACGCCGTGCTTGACAATAACTTGGACCAGCTTAGCGATAGGCGCATCCTGAAGCACTCCCCATTCCATATCGTCGGGCCGAGACTTCTGCTCCTGTTCTCTTGCATCCTCGCCGTCGACATAGCTATTTTTCAAAGAAAGGACGGCCTCGCTAAGAGCTCTCTCGGCTCCGGCATACTGACTCATCATCTTCTCGACAACCTCCTCAGGAGTAAGATAGATCTCTATATTCACCTGTTCTTTCTGCGCCAAAAACCGCAATACATTAAGAGCCTCCACATCCTGAGGCTTCGACATAGCGATCTTGTAGGTAGTACCATCGGAACCGAAAGACACCATCTTGTACTTTCTCGCGATATCCTCGCTGATAAAATGGAGCGTCTTCTTATCGATATCCGCAATAGGATCCGTCAGGTATTCTATTCCCAGCTGCTTCGCCCTGGATGAAAGCTCCTTTACCGTCAAATCGAGCGGCTCGGTCGCATCTGAGGCAAGTTTCTTGTTTTCCGACAATATCTTATCAAGAGCATCTTTCCGACCCTTGGGTACCGTCGTGTCCTGCACATCATCCGAGGATGATGCATCAGCAGCAATGTGTGTCATAGGGTAAATCTTAACGAAGGAAAGGATTGCTTACGCCTGCCGTGCCGACTTCTATCGATGGGACCGTTGTGGATGTATACTGCTTCAACTTCTGCACCGCACCGAAATCGAATGCGCTCTCGGCTAAGATAGGGCTGTTGAAATTCCCTTTAGCGTTGACCTTTGGTAAATACGTGAAACGTATGCTCATCGTCGCATTCAGTGTATCGGATGAGGCGGCGGCCCCCTCACCATCCGTCGCCTGCGCAGCAGCAGTCGGCAGATCTATACTCACGACAGCGAAATTCTGAAAGCGGTCCATGTGAGAAATCTTTCCGACAGCATCACGGATGCTCTCATACGACCCTATCGCCGCCATCGATACCACCAAAACCTTCGGTGTCGCAGCCACTACCGGCGCCTGTCTTACCGCAGAAATATCCGGGTTGCTCGCAAACAACGCTGCGCTTCCGGATGCCGCCTCCTCTGGAACGGAAGATAGATCCGCCTGCGGCTCTATAGCCCTCTCGATCTTGAGCGAAGTCAGCGCCAATCCAGCCTGTGATGCCAAAAAATTTATACTATCCACGATACGATCATCATCGCGCGTATTCGGAAGATAGCGATCCACAGCGGTTTCGCTTTCCCCGTTGGTATCCAGATTACTTTCAAGCTCATGCACGTTCTGTATTTTTTGCTCGATATCGGACGCGAGGGATTCTTTTTCCGCAAGCGCACCACGATTCGTCATGGCGGTATCGAACTCCGGCTTGATATAGAAAACAGACATCGCCAATGCGATAGTAACAGAAAGTGGAAAAAACAGTATCTTGACGTTCATAATATTCTTTTTTTATTTTAAAGCGAAATTATCACATTCGAAGTTACTACGCCGTCATTCCCTTTCAAGGCATCGCTTACGATCACGCTCGTAAAAGCGCTTACGGACTTGAAATTCATGATCTGCTGCGCGACAATCTTGAAATCACTCGCCACGATTTTTACGGTCAGCGTCTTTGCTTCCGTGTTATAGACATACGAACCCAAGGAAGCGCCGCTCACCATGGATTTTTCTACCAAGGCGAACATGTCCTGAGAAGAGATGTCTTTCACGGCAAGCTTCGCGTCGATATTCGTCAGGCGCTCCTGAAAGTCAACAACGCGATTGACGGAATCGCTCTCAAGCTCTTTGAGGTGTGTGGTGATGGTATCATTCGCCGCGACAACATTTTTCTCAAGAACCGAGTTATAGGCATTCAAACCGAAGAGCGACCCGAAAGAAAGAACGATGAGGCTCAGCGATATCACGAGGCTCTTATCGAAAATGGTACCTGATTCCTGGCGGCTTCTTTCCAAATTCGATTGGGAAAGATTGATGCTTGACATAGCGTTGTTTTTTATACGATTAAAATACTCTTTTGATACCGTTAGCTTCGCTCATACGATTCGATGCCTGCCAAGGCTAAACCGACCGCCACCGAATAAGCGGCGCCGAGCTTAGAAATAGCACTCCTCAAACGCTCGTCATATGAGATGCGGCTCCATGGATCGCCCACCCTGACAGGCAATTCGAGCGCCTTCGAAAAATAGGCATCGATACCCTGCATCTTCGAGGTCCCGCCGGAAATGATCAGATGATCCACATGCGCCCCCTGATGTTTTTCCGCATATGCGGCAAGCATACGGCGCGATTCATTGACCACGAGCTCGAGCGAAGGGAAGACAATAGTCGATTCTTTATTGTTCAAAAAATCCTTATCTCCACACTTCACCATATCAGCCCTTTCCCATGAGATATTGAGAGCTTCGGAAAGCGTGGTGGTGATCTCATGCCCGCCCGCATTGATATTGCGGTTTATCTTGATGAAGCCGTTCTCGACCAAAATCAGATTGGTAGAGCGTGATCCGATATCGACGATCAAAACCGTACCGCTGCTTTCAGGGACCAGCGATCGCGCCAAAGAAAACGTCTCCAATTCCAGCATCTGCATCTTAAGGTGGCTGGACGCGACATACTTCTCGTATTTTTCCACTTCCTTATGCAAGGCGGCCACCAGCAAAATCTCAACATTGCCCGAAGCCTTACCGGAGACATCTGGCTTACTATGCGTTTGGCTCGACACGACATCCCAACTCAAAACGACTTCGCTCAAAGGAGACGGGATGTATCGTTGCGCCTCAAACCTAACGGCGCTCTCAAGCTCGGTCTTGCTCATTTGCGGCAATTCGATAAGCGTGATCAATCCGCTGAATCCGGGCATAGCCACATGGACAGCTTCGGATTTCGGTGCCATCTTACGAAGCAGGGCCACCAAGAGCGATTGTATTTTTTCGTCCGGGGTCTGCACACGACCGATGCCAGATTGCAGATCGGATATATCTACCAACACCTCCCCGTAATTCAAGAGGTACGGGTGTTCATTTTTGAGGGTAAGCTCAACAGCCTTGATGTGCGACATCCCGAAATCGATGCCCAAGAAGGTCGGTTTATTAAATGTAAGCATCCTGGTATTTTTATTTTATCTTTGACTCTGCACAATAGATAAGTACAGTATACTACACTCCTTGTAAAACGCAAACGGAATCTATCGCCAAAAAACCCTAAAAACGGCTTTCGATAACATCATATTCGATCTTTCTTTCCGGATGGAAGACGATCTCGGTTCTCCCTTCGGGCATGCCTTGGATAAAGCTGTCGAAATCCGCGATCCAATCATAGCTCACAAAAAAATCCGACGTTTCTTTCGACTCGGCGTCGGCAGCATACACGGCAGTATTCTTCTTCCATAAAAGCACGAGGATGCGCGCCACGACAGAGGAGGTCTCTTCCAGAATCCCACACCGCGCGAAGCGGACAAACGGGATATGGTAGCGATTACGGAGCATCAAAGCGACCTTGAAAAATCGAGGGAAATAATGGACATGTTCGTGTGAATTCAATCCGTCCGGATATCGGCCGAAAACCTCTTTGAAGCGTTCGATCTGCTGCGTCCAAGATCGCTCGACATCGGTCGCATTAACCAAACCGAACACGTAGCGGAAGGCGAAATTCACACCGCGAAACACGGCGCTCTCCTTCGCCTCCGAACCGCTTTTGATCAGATCGATAAGCTCCAGATGAAGATCGATCTTAACACCTGTCGCCAAAAGCTCCGCTACCTGATTTTGGTCTGTCACGTAATTGATCAGAACAGAAACCCGGTCGATCTTCCCTTCCTTCGCGAGCGGCAAGATAGCATCCGCGACTTTCCGTATCCCGAAATCATCCACGGAAACAATAACTTTTTTTCTTAAAAAAGGCATAGTCGAGGCTCTATTAAAAATATGCACGCACCAAACGCGTGCATAAACCACATACATATACTATCCCTACAAGGATATGTTTTCTTTCCTCAAGTATACTATAAAACGCGGCAAAGCAAAAGAAACCGGGCCAAAGAACCGCTGTCATGTATTCCGCAAAACCACAGCCCGCCGGATCGGCATGTATGGACCATGTATGCTCCCCCAAGACGCCCCGGTCGAATACAATTTCAAACTCGCCCCAGATAGACACTCCCCCTTCGCGCCAGCATGAACTATTTGCAAGATCGGCACCTGCCATACGATCTTGCATACGCCTTTCCCGCGGAAAGTGAATCTGCACTACCCCTGATTGTCAAGACCCTAACGAGGTCTTGCCGTCGAAATGCTCCTCAGCTTCATCCGCCTTAGTGGCATGCATCGTGCCATCCCGATGCTCTGGAGGCGAATAGATGCTATAGAGCTTCAAAACGACATCCTCGGACGTGTTGATCACATTGTGCTTCGTGCCGGCCGGCACGACAATGCAGTCATCGTCCTTCACCTCGAAGGCCTCGCCTTCCAAAAGCACTTTCGCCATCCCCTGCTCGATACGCAAGAACTGATCAAGTCCGTGCATCTCTTCGCCGATTTCCTCCCCCGGCCGCAGACTCATCAGCACCAGCTGGCTATAATGCGAAGTGAAGAGCACCTTCCGATACGTCTCATTCTCCAAAGTCGCCTTCTCTATGTTGGTTATATATCCTCTCATATGGGTACATGTTAAGGATTACACACCCTTAGTATACATCCGCTGCGCGAAGAGTAAAATAGGAAAAACGGACACATCAACAAAGAACTCGCCATAAACTGGACTGCTTAGGTCAGTGACACATTAGCTTCGCCCTAGAAAGAAGTCAGATCTATCGATTATTCACCTACTACAGAATTCAGTGTACCATTGTTTGAGGAAAATAAAGAGCCCTGCATTATGTACCGCAATGGGTAAAAATACAGGGCTCAAAGGACAAAATTCAAAGGTTCAAAGGAGAAACAAGGGATTAATGTCCAAGCGTTAACTTGCGCGCAGACAAGCGGGCCCGTTGTCATCCCAGTCAACGTCGAGGTCGAACCAATCCACAAACGGCTCAACGACATGGCAGTTGAGGTACGGGACAAAACGAAAGCCATAGTCATCCAGAACGACAGAAGCCCAGGCGTAGATGAATTTCCCTTTAAACTCCTCGGGGATTTCGTTCGGGTGTTGCTCCCACCACTGCAGGTCCGCCAATTCAACGCATGCAGACAACTGATTTGTGTCAATCAGCCATGCATATATTTTATGGCCATCAATGGCTTCTCCGGCAACTTGCTTGTCGTGCAAAACCAGTTTTGGATGTTTAACTCCCGTTGATTTTCCCGTTTCAAAATTTGGAGTCAAATGACTCTTAACAAAATCGGGACAGGCCGCGATAACTTCGTTGCTTTCTAGCACCGTTACTTCTGGTACCAAGACATCGTTTTCCAGCAATGTCTTTAATTTTTCAACAGAAATCTTTCCTGCTAAAATTTTTAAGCTGACCAACAGCCATATATACAGCGTTTTCATTTTCTTGCCCTCCTCAGGCTTATTTGTTCGTAAAAATTATTACAATAGACGGTTTCATAACAGATTGCAGAACTTGATGTTCGCTTGCAAATTGTTAATGAACCGACTGGGCGGTATACACCTTCTTGAGTAATTTGTCAATGGCAAATCAGCGATGTTTTCTTAAAATGCCTAAAATAAGCAAAAACCACCCGATTAAGAGTGGTTTTTATTAACCTACAGCGAGGCGAAAAGACCCCATAGCATTTGACTATAATCATATACGAGCCATATTCCACAGGCTGTGTATATGAAGAAAAGTTGAATCAAGTAATGACAAGTCATCATATGATTCATAATCACACGCTATTGCGGTTAGTCCTGAAATTGTGTACAAAAGTATTTTTCTTGTATGAACATAAGAATAATTGCTTATTTTTATGAACGACCGTATGAGTTGCTAATGCAAGTCTTGCGACTCCATTAGCTCACCATTACTCCCTAGAAAGGAGGTGATTCATCCACAGCTTCCGCTACGGATGCCTTGTTACGACTTCACCCTTATTACCAACCCTACCGTAGTTCCCGCTTTGACACAGGACCTTCTGGTATTGCCGGCTCTCTTGGTGTGACGGGCGATTATCTTCGTAAAACTACGAATTGATATTCCCATCGTGCCTGCGGATTTCCCGCACACGACGAGCTCAATGCATTTTTTGCTTGAGTGCGAATATCCTTCGCAAACCCGAAGTCTTGAGGTGATCATTTTTCATAATCATTTCAAAAATTCTGCAAAAAACTTCAAAGTCACCCTTCTTTGACTGTAACCTCAAAGAATTCTTTCTGAAGAATGGAATGATAATGGTTCCGAGATCATATCGATTGGCTACTTCATAGCGATAACAATGCTGATGATTGGGTCGCGTATCCTTTTGGAAGTATACGTTTCCGCAACCGAAGAATTCTTTCAAATCATAGAGAATCTTTTTATCTTTCTCGATGAATTTGACATAAAACCTCGGCTCAACTTTTGTCCGTCGCTTGACCTGCTTTTGGCTATCGGGATCTTTTACATAGACTGTAAAACTCCCTTCGCCATCCACAAGACCGACTATATAATCTGGGGTTATCTTTTCCATATGCGCTTGAGTGAACCCTTCATTCCGATGTGAATCGGAGGTTACTATGGTTCAGCTGACTTCTGACGCTGCGTAAGTTTCATTATCTATCAGTATTATAACATACCGATAGAACAACGCCAGATCTCCCGGGGTCATTTATATCTCTGTTCCATACATCCTTACCAGTTTTTCTTGGCATCTTCTTTCCGCTCACCACCCGGTTCGGAAATCGATGCGACTGTTTGTTGTGTAAGGCTGTATTTTGTCTTCAGATCCTTCACCGTACACCTCGCGGTATACGACTACCTGTCGACTACGCTTTGATGACGAATCAAAGGGAGAGATTCAAACTCTCTAGATACATAAACTGCCCGGCGCTTTTATTGTGAGTACAAGATCCGAGAACGTATTCACCGTTGCGTGGCTGATCAACGATTACTAGTGATTCCAACTTCACGGAGTCGAGTTGCAGACTCCGATCCGAACTGA
>JAQTRS010000007.1 GCA_028711705.1 Candidatus Moraniibacteriota bacterium | reverse complement strand
GCAGCCAAAGATTACGGGGAATTGAAAGTAGTGGACGATTTAGCGCAATTGGTGAAACGACTCGCCCGCTCGCTACGGAAAGCCGCGCCAGACAATGACCTATCAGAAAAAGCACTGGGCTACCTAATAAGAGAGGCCGCTTTGCGTCTTGACGAACAAGCGCTTGAACTCGCCAGTTTGCGCGAAACATTAACTGAGTGTAGATACTGGATTGATGAAACCTACGAGAACCGAAGCGTTTTTAAAGAGCCACCAAAAATGAATGTTTTTGAGTGTGCCTAACGCAAAATTAACCAGCCCGCCGTGCGAAGAACTTAAACGAAGCGAGGAACTATGAACACAAACGAAACTACGAAAACGCCACAGGTCGGCGGGTCTGCGTTGAATGACGGGTTAGATACAATGACGCATTTTTGGTGTGAAATTTGTGACAAGATACAGCCAACATTTTTTGAAGGCGCTCATAACAACGATGTATCGGAAACATTTGTCGGTGGCGACATTGTTTGCAAACAATGTCATTTTATAATCGCCACAGCTTATGTGTATAACGCAATAATAACGGGACGCGGCGACGCGTTGTAATTTTAACGATAGATTGAAACCGCTTCCCGTTGATTTACGGGTTAAGCATGTGGAGAAAACAAATGCAAATCTTTGAAATCTTTGGAATCACGTTTTTTTTATCTGATTTATGGCCGCTCTCTATTCCATGCGCATTTTTTGTCCTCTTATTAGTGATGCTCATCAGGCAAAGAAATGTGGATAAAAAATTCAATGAAGTAATTCGTATGATGGATGGGAGCCATGCAGGCAATCCCGGAAACACTAGCACAACTTAAAGGCATGGTAAGTGCCTAACGCTAAATAGGCCCCTACAGCGGCGGCATGAAGTTGGCTGAATTCCAGGCGGGCATTTTTTTGGAGATTAAAAATGAATATATTATGCAAGATAGGAATCCATAAGTTTAAAGTTATCCAGAATTGGATACCGGACATTAAAGCACCTATAGTCACAGAATTTCATATATGCCTTAAATGCCTTAAATGCGGAAGAGAAAAAGGGAACATACGTCTCATTTGGAATGGGGAATGCATGGTTAACGCAGAATATACCCCTACAGCGCCTGCCGCCGCACCACGCCGTTCACTAATTCAAGTATTACGCAATCAACAGCAAATGATTCAGCTGGAGCAGCAGCAGCAAAACCGTGAACAAATTATGTACAATGCCAGACCGATAAGACATGGCGTATTTAATTAGTTTTTTAATAAAGATATTGAATGGCAGATATAACGATGTGCACACAGACGCTTTGCCCTAACGCCGGGCATTGCCGCCGGATACAGGCCGCGCCTAGCTCATGGCAGAGCATGGCGACGTTTAACTACACCGTGTCTGCACGCGGCGTAGAATGTGACAACTACTTAGCAATGCACCGTGCGAAAATTGATTCAACGATGCCTAACGCTAAATAGGCCCCTACAGCGCCTGCCGCCTGACCACGCCGCCCTGATGCCAGCCGACGCCGGTAAAGCGCAAGCGGCGCAACTCATCGCACAGCCCCAAAAACTGCGGCTGGCTGATTTTGTCGTCCAGGCCGTAGGCAAAGCACTCGCCGTTGCCCACGGCAATGATCAGGGCGTGCCACAGATAGGGCGCGCCGGTGTCCCGGTGATCGCCTTTGCTGACATGCAGGGCATTCGGATACGCGCGGATATGCCAGGCATCGCTGATGGGTTCGACGCGAAACTGCATCAGCCGGGCCGCCGCCAGCCCGCCGCCAGCCGCGCCGCCTCCAGTTCGGCTTCGTAAATAATGATGCGCTGCCAGAGAGACTCCAGTTGCGCCTGACTGCGCTCGCTGTCGGCCTCGCAGCGAACGCGCTCGTCATGCAGCTTGTACAGCAGGGTTTCCAGGCTTTTGATGTCGCTCATTTAACCGTCCTCGAGGCGCGGATCACTTTCAGTTTTTTAATCCGTTCGACCTTGTCCGCCACGTCCTCGACCGCCTCCTGCTGCTGCTTCAGGAGTTCCGCCTGCAGCCGCACCTGCGCCTTGGCCTGGTCGGAATGGTCCCGGTTGGCGTTGACCTGATCGATGGCGTAGTCGATTTTGGGCTTGTACTTGGCGTCCAGCATGGCGTTATAGGCGGTAAAGCCGCCGATACTCGCCACCAGCACCGTAGCGCCGACGGCCAGCACTTTATAGCCAATGGAAAACTTGGCGATCAGGCTGTCGAATTTGCCGTTGATCTCATTCAAGGCGTCCGCCATTTTGCTGTCCTGCGCGCCCAGGCGGCTTAATTCCGCCTCCTGATAGACGCGGATGCGCAAGGCTTCCTCGTGCTTGGCCTCCAGCACCGCAATCCGGACAATCAGCCGGGTGGCCGAATCCTCGCGGCGCTCAGTCGGCTCGGTCAAGGCCGCATCCGGCGCGCACGAACTGCAATAAGGCGTTCTTGTCTACCGCGCACCGGTCGGCCCGGAAAGATTCTTCGGTAAGGTATCGAGCAAACGCCGCTGAAAAGTCGGCGGCGTCGGCGTCATCGTGGTGAAGCTGGGCGGTATCCGGACCTGCGGACACGGGGCCCGGACTACCACGCCGGGCGACGGGGACGCGCAGGCGGACAGCAGCCAGCCGGTCATGATAAGCGTTAATAGTGTGAATCGATGAGGTTCGGGCATCTTCCAGCTCCTGATTGGCGCGTAATTGGTGTTGTTGCTGTTGCGCCACTTTTTCAACAACAGCCTTGAGCACGCTTTGCGCCTCGGTTTTCTGCCGCTGAATGGCGCTTTCCAGGCGCCGGACTTTGGCCTCGGCGAGCGTGTGCTCCAGGCCGAAACCGGCGCCGAAACCGGCCAGCAAGACGGCGATCAGGGCGTAAATCACCGCTTAATCATCCTCGCCGAAGTCCCCGCGCATCAGCTTGTGCTTAAACAGTTCCAGCAGCCAAAGCAGTTTGCCGCCGTCGCTCGTGCTGGCCGCAAACCAGTCGCTGCCGTCTTTGCAATGGCCGATCACCAGCACCTCCGCTAATTCCCCTTTTGCGCCTTCCAGCACATTATCGGGATCAATAGCAAGGCGCGTGTATTCATGCAAGTTAACAACGTTGCTCATCGGCCAATGTGGATGTTCGGCAGCGGCCCTAAAAACACGCCCAGCAGCCACAACACCAGCACCACGATGACCACGGCGTTAAGGATTTGCTGAACGCGCGGCTCCATCGGGATCAGCGTATTGCAAACCCAGAGCAAAAAACCGATGACGACGATCACGAGAAGCAGGTTTATTAAATTCACGGGGATTCCTAAGTCAGTAAAAAGTAAATCAGGTAATATAGCGCGTACAAAAATAATGGCGTCATTTTGACTCCTTCACCAGCTCGACCGTTTGCGCGACAATCGGCGCTTCCGTACTGCGGTTGATGCCGGAGTCGGCGGCGTACCCCAGCGTCAGCGCGCCGATGACATTGGCCAGACTCAAGGCGCTTGAGGTTTGCAGCAAACTGAGATTGGCCTCGGCAAAGGCCATGCCCGCTAATGAATAAAAAGTGGACGGCAGGTGCGCAAACAGGTACTGGCTGACCGTATCATTGGTGGTCTTGTCCACCCAGCGTTTTTTGCCATAGTGGAATCCGGCTCCGATTAAGCCAAAGCCGATGTAGATTAAGGCATTCACATAGTCATTCATTTGAGATCATCCTGAACTTGGCGCCGGACAACCGCCGCCGCCAGTTTGTCAATAAAACCGGCGTCGATTAAGGCCCCGACAATGCGCTCAATATCGCGCGACCCAGGGCTTCGACGATGCGCTGCACATAAGATTTTCAATGTATTTTTCATAATATTATTATAGTATAATAGGCAGTGGCTAGGATGCGCATCCGAAAGCGGGCTTATCACCTGTTGCCACATTCCTTCGATAAACCTACTGATAAAGGGTGTCCCATGACAACAGAAGACAGGTCTGCGTACCACAAAGCCTACCGAGCTGCCCATAAAGCGGAAATAGCGGCTTATGACGCCGCCAACAAAATGAGAAAAGCGGAGCAAAAGAAGGCCTATCGAGCCGTCAATAAAGATAAGATAGCTGCGCGACAAAAGGCTTGGAGATCGTCCAATAAAGAAGAAATATTAGCGCGCAAAAAGGAGTACCGCGAAGCCCACGGACAACAGATATCGACTTATGGCAAGGCGTGGCAGCAATCCAACAAAGAGGCCCACAAAGAAGCATGTAAGAGAGCCTGGCATAAACGCCGCGCTCTAAAACAGCAATCCGGTGGCACTTTATCCAAAGGCTTGCCTGAAAAACTTTACCAGCTACAGCGCGGTAAATGTCCTTGCTGCCGTCAACCTCTGGGCAAAGATTTCCACATGGATCACATAATGCCGCTGGCTTTGGGCGGTAGCAATGAAGATTCAAATATCCAGCTATTAAGAAAAACATGTAATCTCCAAAAGCAGGCAAAGCATCCGGTTGACTTTATGCAAAGCCGAGGCTTTTTGTTTTAGCTTTATTTTTCCGCCTGACACGTTACGCTCCAGCCGGTCAATGCGCTGTCTGGGGGTTTCGGTCATTTCTCAAACACCGTTTAAATTGTAAGCGGGGGCTGACCACGGCGGCGTACAGCCAAGCCAGGGCGTAGATAATAAGGAGTAGGCTCATTGTTGTCTCACGACAATAAAGTGTTGACAGGCCGGGGAACCCCGGAACTGGGTTAATTATAGCAGATTATGGGGGTTTAGCGGGGTGACAAGGCTTCCGCCGTTGCGTTAGCGCGGGTGTTGTGTTAGCATGGCTGACGAGAAAAAACCCGGATAAACTATGTCAACCCTTAGCTTTGATACCTTGAAATACGCCAATGCCTTGAAAGCCGGCGGCGTGCCTTCGGCGCAAGCGGAAGCGGAAGCCGCCGCCCTTTCGGAAGTCCTGGAAGTCAACTTTGAAGAACTCGTCACCAAACAGGATTTGGCAATAGCCTTAGCGCCGTTATGGACGGAACTGGCGGTGTTAAAATGGATGACGGGCTTTGGCTTGGCGGGCATCGCATCGATCCTTTTATTGTTGCTAAAGGCGCGGTTGTGATGACCGATAACATTATATTAGAGCACCTGCGCCATATTCGCGGAAAAGTGGATAAGATGGGCGATGACATAACGGATTTAAAACAGCGCATGACCAGCCTGGAAGTGGTTATGGCATCGGTCAAGTATGAAGTCGCCCATTGCGCCGAAACTGACGCCAGACAGCAGCTATCACTGGACAGGCTGTCCGAGCGCATTGACCGCATCGAGCGGCGGCTGGAGTTGAACGAATGACCAGCCCCGGCCAACAACTCGCCGCCTTGCGCAAGACCGAACCCAAAACCTGCCCGGACTGCGGCGCGACGCGGGTTGCCGTGATCAGGGCGCAGGATCGCTGCAAGAAATGCCAGGATAAACTCAGGAAACGAAGTTGACCAATTCCAGTTATGACAGCGATGTGCTTGCCTGGTCAATAGACCAAGCCAGGTTTTTGCGCGAGCGCCGGTTTGAACTGCTTGATATTGAACATCTGGCTGACGAGATTGACGACGTGGGGAAAAGCGAGCAACGTGAATTAGCAAGCAGGATGGCGGTACTTATGGCGCATCTACTTAAGTATCAATACCAACCGGACAGGAAGGGAAGTAGTTGGCAAAACACTATTCGAACCCAACGCAAAGCGATAAAGATACATTTAAAACGAGTCCCCAGTTTAAAACCAAAACTGACTGATCCGGAATGGCTGGAAGGCGTCTGGGCGGATACGCTTACCCTAGCCATTACCGAAACAGGCCTGGATGTTTTCCCGGATGATTGTCCCTGGAGCTTCGAGCAGATTATCGATGACGGCTTTTTGCCGGACTAGCCCCCGTTCTCCCAGATCACCAGCAGCATCACGAGCAGCCCCAGCACCGGCGCCAAGGCCAGATAAACAGTCAGCCACGGCGGCATCATTGCGGCTGGAAGCTGCGGTTTTCGGCGAATGAGGCTTGCAGTTGTTTACTCATGGAGCCTTTCCCCGTATCGTCGGTAATACCAAAATGTTTTTGGCGGGCCTTCATGCTACGCCTAACCTTTTCACTGGTCAAGCGCCACTTGGCCGGGACATTCAGGTTCCAGGCGCGGATTTCAGAGCGGGCTTCGGTGATCGCTTCCGGGTCTTTATCAGCCGTCGCCGCCGCCAGCCGGGTCAACAGCTTCTGGTGGGCTAATATGAGGAACTGGCTCTCCCTATATTCGCTGTCTTTTTGCCGGTACAGGCGTTTTCTCTCCCCAGGCGTGAACGATAGCGCTTGGGCAATCGTATCCATCGCCTCCGGCGTGTAGTCCACCGAGACTTTCCCGGCGTAATTCCGATCCACGCCCTGAACCCCCATGCGCAGCGCCTTAACCAAGTTCTGAATCGCCACGTTCGGCACCGCTTTCTCGGCCAGGCGGCTGACATCGCCGGACTTTTCGTACTCCTCCACGCCCATCAGGGTTTTGCGGGCGATGCCAACGGCGGCCCCGGACGCGCTCTGCAAGCCTTCCGAAAGTCCCGCCAGCTCGCCCTTGTCCTTACTGGTATCGAAGAAATCCGCCAGCCCCGGCACCACGCGCCCGGCGCTCAAACTGCCGGATATATCCAGCGGCGTTTGCGCGAAGCCGCCGTACAGCGCCAGTTCCGCCAGCTCGCGGGCGTTGTCGTCATCCAGGAAGGTACTCGCCGCTTCCACCAGGGCTTTGCGCAATTCCTGCTGAATATCCACATGCAGGCCGGTTAGCTTGGTGTACAGGTATTCCAGGGCGGCCCGCAAGTCATCGGCCCCCGGCGCCCCCATCAATCCGGCGAATACCAGGATCATCCCTAATGAACGGATGGCCGCGCCTTTATCGCCGCCGTTGCCGCTGATAAATTGCAGGTAGTTGAGCATATACTGGTGAAACTGCAACGGCACCGACGCCCAGCCCCGAAACGCCGCGGCTCTATTGAACTTGCCGTAGTCGAACTGGGTTTTGGTGACCGTCAGCTTGGCGAATTCCTTGATCGCATCGCCTTTGTTATCCTGTTCGGCATAGCCCGCTTTCGCCAGTAATTGATTGATTTCAGCCAACGACTTGCCGTTAACCAACTGCCAGGCCGCCGCCACCGACACCCGCCGGTTAAAGCGTTCGGCATGGGAAAACAGCAGCGTCGCCGCTTCCAGGGTCTGACTGGCTAAGCGGGCTTTCGCGCCCCACGATCCCGAGGCCGCGCCGATCAACTCCCCGAGATAAGCGTCCATGGTCAGCCCTTCCACTTGCGCCCAATCCAGCAAGGCCCCCAACTCGCCGCCGGGGTTCTTGGCCGCGGCGACCAGGGCCCGGTTAATCGCGCCAAAGGCGGCTTTGTCGCCGAACTTGGCGGCCAGGAACGGCCCCAGCACGGTCGGAATCTGGGTCAGGTTGACGGCGGCGGACTTGACATTGAAACCCATGTAATACATGAAGGTGAACGACTTGATGGCCTGAAATTCCTCGCGCGGGGTCTTGATGTAATCCAGGGTCGCCTGAAAATGCTCGGCCAATTTCGGGTGCTTGTGCCGGTCCATTTTATCAATGAAGCTCTGCATCTTCGGCACGAATTGGAGTTTTGACAGGTAATTGCTTGAGGACCAGCCGTAGCTCGCCAGGGTGCGCGTGGTGTCGCGGCTGAAGCCCTCCATGCCTTTCCGGTGGATAAAACGCTGCTTGAAGGCGCTGGACGAAAAGTCACGCAATATCTTCTGTTCGATTTCATCAAAGGTAGCGGCGAAGCCCGGCACTTTCTCGGCATACTCGCCCAGCAGGTTCAACATGCGCGGGTCAAACGCCAAATCCTCGCGCGCCTTGTTGGACAATTTGCCGACGCTGACTTGATGGCCGGCGTCAAACTGCGCCTTGATCCGGTTGGCATGGGCGTTGCGTTTCGCGGTATTGGCTTCGGCGGCGAAATACACCAAATTACCCTCTGAATCCTTCACGGCAATCGTGTAATCGCCAAAGCGCATCAAGGGGAAATAGCCTTTCAGGGTCTTGAAGTCTTTCAGTACCTGTTTGCCCGCCGCGATTTTCTCCGCCGCCGCCAGCATTTTAGCGGGGTTGTTGCCGGTGTACGGCTCGATCAGCGATAAATCCGGGTTCAGGCCCATGCGTTGCAGGATCGCGGTTTTATAGTCATCGGTCATGGCGTCCATATAGGCGCGGAGGGACTGATAGGCGGCAATGGCTTGGTCGTCCAGGTGAAACTGATCACGCAATTCATCCGCGCCGTAGACGGTAGTGGCCAGGGTGCCCTCGTACAGGGCCGTATCCAGGGCCTTCTGCATGGCGGTCTTGCCTTGTTCCGGGTCGAGCAGGCCACGGGCCGTGGCGCGAAGGCCGCCGCCCAGGTCGTTATAGACTTTGACGGCGCTGTTAGTGGCCGACAGCAGCCGGTCTTTCTCCATCTGCATATCCTTACCCAGATCATAGAACGGCTTGACCTTGGCGTCCGGGTTGCGCCGCACCAAGTTATCCAGGGTGGACAGGTGCTTGGCGAACAGGCCGTAATGCTCCGACACTTCGTTCAGGATGCCTTCATCCAGCTTGCCCAGTTTCTTCGCCGCGGTGTTCAGGCGCTGCGCCAGGGGGCTGTCGGATAAGGGGGTTGCGCGGGAATAGCGGATGTCGTTGTTTTGGGGGTTGCTTTCTTCACGGGCTTCATATAATCTGGCTCTATCAAGGGCTGCTTTGATTTGACCGCGCCGGGAATTGGACTCGGAGTCGCGCTCAAGCCATTGGCGGCCCTTGGTTTTTTCCAAGCCCAGTAGCAACCCATTCTCTATCCATCTCATGATATTATCGGTATTTTTGGGATACAGACTGCGAATATCATGCACTTCAAAATGATCGCGCAACTTGTTTAATTCAAGCGCCGCTACGATATTGCCCTCCTTGTGGCTTAGTTCCGTCACCAGCACTAAATGACCGTCGCCTTGTTTTGAAGCAAAAATCGCAATCGGGCGCTGCACGGCAGCCGCCAGATTAATTAAATCAGCCGGATCAACCGCGTGTTTATTTTTGGCCTTATTCAGGACGGATGTTGTTAAATGAATAGGCAACTCATCCATCCCGAAACTTTGCAGGAGCGCCGAAGGATTGCCTAGCTTGACAATAGCGCCGCCGGGCAGTCTGCCATTAGCCCACTGCTCAAGCTGATGCCTGGCTAAGCTGCCTTGAGTTTCCGCATTGTCCGGGGCCATCGCCATCTCCTGCCCGTGCCAAACGACAATCACCTGCCGGTCGGGTGTGTCCTGGGTCAAATCCGGCGGCATATTTTCCCGGTCGCGGGCGGTCATCTTCATGCGCGCCTGGGTGTTGCGGGCCTCGACTTCGCCGTACAAGCGTTTGTAGTCGGAAAACGCCTGCGCCGAGTCGTAGGTTTCCAATTCCTTGATCTTACGCTCCAGGTTATTCACCTGGGTCAGCAGATTGCGGGTTTCGTGGACTTGCCCGGAATAGCGTTTGGCCTGCGATTTGGCTTCAAAGTCGCGTTGCGTTTTGACGGCCAGCTTGCGCAAGTCGGTGATGGCGGCCTGGAATTCCTGCGCATTGGCGAAGCCTTTCTGCCGGTACACGGAGCCGGTCGGACTGCCGCCCCGGGCAAAGCCCTCGGCGTTTTGCACCGCGTGTTGCAATTCGTGTAAAAGTATCGACAAGGCGGCGTCCTCGGACGGGGCGTTGACGATAATTTCATTACGGACGGGATTGTAACTGCCATTGCCTTTATAGCTGTCAGCAATGGATAAGAACAACAGCGTCTTTTTTAGCTGCGGGTAGGCGGCGAATAACTTGGGATGGTTCAGGGTCTTATCGACGCCCCACGGCTGCCCCTTATAGTTTTCGTAGTCTGCCGTTAAGCCCGCTTCGCTGTCATCGATTTCATAGCGCCATTTCCCGTCCACGCCGATATGCCAGCCGGTTTCCTGGCGCACGTCCTCCGGGTTATCCCCCGCGGCCAGGCGTTCCTGTGCGGTGTTCAGCTCGTGGATATTGGCGGTAGCGGATTTGGCTCCGGCGAAGCTTGCCAGGATATTGCCGCTGTCCTGGTAGTCCGGGTCAAAGGCTGCGTTTATTGACCTAACTTGATTAGGCTTGCTTGGGACAAATACGGTTCCTTCATCTCGAGTATTCTTTAAGATGACGCCACCTTTTGATTTATCATAAATTGCAGATTCAAATTTTAATAAATCGTTTTTGTTGTTTGTCCCGTCATCAAATTGAAAATCTGCTGCATATTTATTTTTAGCATCAATAGTAATAGCATTATTCATATTCAAAATAACAGGATATGAAGCCCATCCTCTCATGCCGAATTTATTTGACGCTTCTGTTGAATCAGAAAAGAATCCAGAAAACCCGCCATGTCTACCCGCATATTCAGGAAAGTTTTTTGCCCCGGTTGATTTAATTGTTGCTATTAAATTTCCTTCATTATCGTAAGGATACATTGCTTTAAATGCTTTTATTGTGTACCCCATTGCCTTAGCCCGTTCCATTCTGGCTTCCCTGGACATATCCAGGCCTTTAGCCTTGGCCCTAAGCCATTCCTTGGCCTCGCCGGTATCTTCACCTTTATAGCCTTGTGCTTGGGCGGATTGAAGGATAGCGGTGTTGCCATGAACAGCAGCATCCTGTAATTGCATCGGCGCTGATCTTAACGCTTCCCTTGCCATCGCTATCATGTCATCCGGCTGCAAGTTTTCGGCCCACTGCACGAACTTAAAGCGCGTCGTCACGGGGAACAGTTTCGCCAGCGCCCGTATTTGCTTTCTGAGCCAGGCGATCAGCTTTCTGACTATCGGCAACTGCGGATGGGCTTCAATCAGATAACCCAAGGCTTCCTCGTCCACCAAATGCGCTTTGGTTTTCTTGGGCACCCGCGCATAAGCCGCAAGGACTTTGGCGTTACCGGCGTCTTTCAGGCGCTGGATGGTGGCGAGAATGGCCTGAAATTCAGGCGCGCTCTTGTTAAGCTGGAGCGCATGGACGGCAATCTCGTGACTCAAAAGCCCGGTGATCTCGTCATCGGTCATGTCCTTGGACAGATTATTGGCCACGAGGTAGGTGGTTTTATCGCCGGGATTGTAGAAGCCCTTGGCGTCCCCGGCTTTGGCATCGAGCAGCCGCGCCTGGTTGAGGTCAATCACCCGGAACCTGCCGCTCTGGAATAGCGCCTGCGTCCAGCCGTTGCCGAACTGCTTGTCCAGCACCCGCGTGATGGCGGCGGTCAGCGTGGCTTTGCTGTGCGGGTTGGCGGCTGTGGCGGCATTACCGGCTTGGCTGAATTTAACGCCTTGGTCTGCGAGGAATTGCTTGCCCCGGTCTTTGCTCACCGGTTGCAAGGGCCCGGTTAGCGGGTACAGCAGGCGGATCACCGCCGGTATTTTTTCCTGCGCGATGGGCGCCGACATGTCATGGCCGGACTTATAGAAATCGCCGGTCAACGCGGTCAGCGCCCGGTTCAGGTAAATAGCGCCGCCCTTGGCTTTTGACGCCGGCACGTACAGGACGGCATGGCCTTTGTGCTGCGGAATCAGCCGCGCTTCATTGCCGGCGGAACGCAACGCCAGGGCGGGGTCGTTGGCTTGCTGTAGATAGCCGATTGCCAGTTCCGGCGTGGTCATGATCACCGGCTGGGCGTCGATGGCGGTTTTTAAGTCAAATTTCCTCGGCATCAACACGCCTTGACGGGTATCGCCGCTGTCCGTGGTGTAGCTGATAATCTGCCCGGATTTGTTGAAGCCGTAAGCCGACAGCATATTGCCGGTCAGGATCACGCGGCGCTCGCGGGTGGTGGACTGGCCTTCTGCCAGCGCCTCGTTTACCGCCTTATTGCTCACGGCCCGAAGCGCCCAGCCGGTATCGCCGCCTTCGCTGAGTCTTGACAACGGCAGCACAAACTGCTTGGCGGCATCCGCGACATACACCGTCAGCTTCCATTGACCGAGCGCGAAAAAGTTTTTGGCATCGCCCTTGCGCTCGAGATTGCCCACATAGCCCAGGTATTCCGCGCCATTGGGTGAAAGCAGATTGATTGAAGTTCCCGGCCCGAACCGGGCTAACGTATCCTTGATCGCCGCCGCCTGTTGCGCCAGCCGGTCAGTCTGTCCGCGTTTCACCTGGGCTTGCTTGTCATCTTCTTCCGGCAGCGCCTCAATAGCCGCTTGCGCTTGCGCGGCGGCGGCCTCTATTTTGGCGGTAAGCGCGCCATCCCAGGCCGCGCGGCTGTTATCGTCGGTAATGCCGCGTTTGGCCAGCAACTCCTTGACTTGATCCAGCGTGTACGGCTTGCCCAAACGCTTGACATCGACGGTTTCCGCATTAACGCCCTGCGCGAACGGCGAGGCGCTTTGCGACAGCGGCGCGACCACTTCCCTGGTCTCAACCAGCCGGGCGTCCAGCTTCAGCGCCGCCGCTTCCAGCTGGTTCTGGCCGGTCTTGTTGAGCATGTCGATGTACTCGTCGTAGGCGTCCTCGATGGCCGCGTACAGGGCTTCCTGCTCTTTCAGCGGCAGCACCGGAATACGCCCGGTGACCTTGCGCATCGCGTCCTCGACATCAAAGCCGGTGGTCTGCGATTCGGTCAGGGGTTTGCCCAGTTTCTGATGAATTTCGCGGTTGTCGTTCATCAGCGCCGCAGCGACCTCATCGCCATAGGCGTTCATGAAATCCGGCGTGTCCTTGGCTTTGACGGCCGATTCCTTGCCCCCCGTGGTGTTGGCGTTGAGCATCGCCATCTTCTTCGCCAGGATCGCTGACGGGCGCTTTTCCGCCGGGATATTGGCGGTCATCTGCGCGTAGGCGGGCAGCACGGTTTGGCCGGTGCGGTTGACCCGCCCCAGCATCTGCATGTGGGTGTCGATATTGGCTTCCGGCTGCGCGAGAATCATATAGCGCTTGCGCGTGTCCTTGCCGACTTTCGGGCTGGAATGCAGGGACAGGCCGGTCGAACCGGATTGATTTAAAATCACCGCGTCAATGACGCCATGGTTAAAGTCGCTGATGGTTTTGCGCTTGCCCGCTGCGTTTTTCTGGCTGCCGGAACGCTTTTTATAGAGCGGCAAGGCGCCGGAATAATCGATGACCGAACTGCGCCCGGTAATCTCGCCGGTCTGGTAACCGGCTTTATGCAGGGCGTCGTGAATGGCGTCTATCGGTGAAATCGGATAGGCGTCAAAGTGGAAGCCGTCAATCTTTTTCTCAATGGCCTGATAGAACTTGACCGCCGCCGGGCCCAGTTCCGCATCGGTTAAGTACCGGGATTCCTTTTTGCCGAACGGATTGCCTTCCGTCACCCGCCGCGATTTTCTTAAATACCGCTTCAGCAAGTCGCCAAAGTGCAGGCTGATGGCGTCGCCTGGGTTTAGACCGGCATCGTCGGCGTATTCATCAATGGCGGAACCCATCGTATTCGCCAGGGTAATCACCGGCTTCTCGCCGCGCTTTAAGGCGCTCAACGCCTCATCAATGGTCGGCTGCACTTTCAGCATCAGCAGCATCTGCCCGATCATGTTGTGCATGACGCTGGTGAAATTAGTGCTGGTCGCGCCCGCGCCGCCGGTGGAGCGATCGCCGCTCAATTGCCTGCCACCGGCTTTCAGGTCATTATCCAGGGCTTTGATGGCGGCTTTTTTCAGGTTGTCAAGGCGCATGATGTCGCGCATGATGGTGGACGCATTTTCAGCGAACTGCCGATCCACTTCCACGACGCGGGTGGCGTAGTCTATGCCTTCAAACGACTTTTCCCGGCGGATATATTGACCGGATTTAGCCAGCATGGCGGCGACCGCCTGCTGCAAGGGCACGCCGCCGGCCATCAGTGACGTTTTTAAGGCTTCCGGGTCGGCCACCAGTCCCATATCGGTTTTGGCATACAAATCCAGCACGTCCGGGCGTTTCGCGTAGGTGGCGGACGAATAAAAGACGCCTTTGGAAATATTGACCAGCTTGCGCGTGAAGCCGGCGCGACCGCCTTTAGCGCCTTCCTCCACCGTGGCCGCGCCGTTGCCGCCTTTGCGGGCGGATAAAGTCGTGCCGCCGGCATTGTGGCTTTCATCCAGAATTAACAGGCCGCCGTTGCCGAAAGCCTCCAGGAAATCCATCCGCGCCGTGGACTCGCCCTTAATGGTCTGCATCTGGCTATAGGTGGTGAAAATCACGTTATAGCCGCCCAGATCGCCGTCGGCTTTCATCGCCATGAGCGCCTTGGTATGCAAGGCGGAACCTGGGGTAGAGATAAATTCGCCATAGCGGGGCGGCGCTTTGTCGCCATTTTCCTTGGCTTTCTCCGCTTCCGCGCACCATTCATTGGCGGCTTCATCAATCGGGATGCTGAAGCCTGGGTTGGTCGCCAGCGGCTTGATGCCGGTGACGCCGATATCGTTTAAATCCCGAATCATGTCGCCGTACAGATTATCCTGCACGGTCACGAAAATGGGCGTGATTTTGTTCAGCAAGGCGTATTTAATCATCGCCGCATTGACCCGGCCCTTGCCGACGCCGGTCTGGTCGCCTATGATGAAGCCCTTGTTGTTATTGATGTTATTCAGCGCCAGCGCGATCGCGTCCACCTGTTCGGCGCTGAAATACCGGCCGATGTCAGCCGGTTTATAGTCCAGTTGCCCGGCGACATAGGCGTCGATACCGCCATGCTCGTCTTTAATGGCTTGCAGGGCGCTCTCGATGGGGCCTTGCATATTAACCGGCACCAGCGTGCCAATGGCGGCGGCGGAACTGCCGGGCTGATAAGGCGATTGAAAGGCGTTGGTTACGGCCTTTTTATCAGGCGCTCGATCGCCAGCAGCGGCTCGGTCTGTTGCTGAATTTCCTCCGGCAGCACTTGCGCCCGGCAATCCTCCGGTATCATCCTCAAGGCCGCTTCCAGATCGGCGCAAAAGTCCATCGGGCGGTCCGTCCTGATCTGGTCGGTCAGGTCGGCTTGTTGCAGGTCGAACGCCGCCTGCCTCATGATCGCCTGCTGTTCCTCCGGCGTCTCCTTGTACAGCAGCCGTTCTATCTTCCGGCACGCCAGTTCGATGGTCTTGTAGTTCATTTTTCAGTTCCGCAAGGTTAGTAATCAATCGGGGCAAATCGGCGGCCGGCAGCCGCAGCGCCGATTTGCCACGGCCTTCTATGACAATGACATCCACCGGCCAAGCCGCGCCCTGCTTGGCGTATAATTCCCCGGCCACGGTAAAGTGGTCAGTGACGTTATAGGCGTTATACAGCGTATAGTAAAACGCGCGTTTGGCCTTGCCATTATAGGCGTCGGAACGGCCTTCCGTCGATAAGGTTTTGGCCGGGCCGCCGACAATCAGAACGGCCTTGCCGTTATCCTTCATGGCTTTTAAGGCGTTCAGGGCGATGGCGTGGTCAATTTCGTTGGTCTTATACTCCTTGCTGATGTCAAAGGTCAGGGATTCGCCGTTAGCGCCCTTGACGACGCCAAAGGGCGGGTTGGCGATCACGACCTTAAATTTCTTTTCCTGCCCGGCAAAGTCATAGTGGGCCGCATCAAAGTTAAGCGCGTCAAAACCTTGCGCTTTCAGGCTGGTCAGCCGGTCTTTATTAAATTCATTGGCGACCACGTTGGCGGGCTTGGCGGCCATTACCAACGCGCCATTACCGGCGCTTGGCTCCAGTACCGTGGTATTTTGGGTAATCCCGGCGCGCACGGAAGCCACGTAAGCAATCGGCAGCGGCGTCGAATAGGCTTGTTCGCTGATACTGGTGCTGCTGCGGACATTCAGCGACGGCATTTGCTCGGCCAGCTTTACCAGCGCGTCATAGGTCGCCGCCGCGCTTAACCCTTGCTCGATAATGCGCCGACCCGCCAGCACCCCGGCCAGTTCAATCGCTTCATCGGCCTGTTTCGCCGCCGCCGTGCCGGGTTCAATCGGCTGGCTGGTCAAGGCTTTGCGGGCCTGGATAATGGTTTTGAACGACTCGCCCTTTAACAGACGTTCGGCAAAGGCTTGCGAGGCATTGAAATCAATCGCGTCGCCCGGCTCGGGCGCAGCGGCTGTCTGCGCGGACGGGTCGGGAGCCAGCAAGTCATCAATGGACTCAAACTGCACCACGTCTTTTTTCGGGGTGCTGCCTTTCTTCATGGCGATATAGCCGCCCTGCAAGTCGTCAATATCCAGGGTGTCGGCTATTTTGTCGCCAAACTTTTCCCGGATCAGATTCAGCACATAGCGGGCGTTTTCCTGAAAGGTCAGATAGCCCTTCTTCGCCGCCAAGCCCATTAACTTGGACATCAGCGGCAGCAAATCGACATTCTGCTCCGGCGCGGCTTTCAATGACAGCCGGGACATTAACGCGCGGCCAATGTCGCCCAGCACATCATCGATTTCCGCGTCCAGCGCCGTCATTTCCGGGGATTTGGCAAGGTCTTTCCGGTCGGTTTCCGGTGCTTTGGGCGCTTCCGCCTCGGCTTTGGGTTCGACTTCCTTGTCGGCCTGGGCTTTCTGTTTGGCCTTTAGCTCGGCTTGGGCGGCGTCCTTGGCTCGCTGCTTTTGTTCTCGCTCGCGCTCGGCAAGGTCTTGTTCGGTGTAGCCGGTAAGTCCTGCTTCGCCAGATGACGGCGCTTGGCTATTTCGAAGGCTTTCTTGGTGTCGATCTTCTCGGTCGTCATGTAAGTCTTGCTCCCAGGCTTGAATATCTTCATCGGACAAGTCATTTTTGGCTAACAGCGTTTGATAATACGGGGTGCCGAAGTCATTATCATGCTGTTGCGCGGTTTCCAGCAAGCTTTCGATACGCAGCGCATGGCGCGCCGTTTCCTCATTAACGCGTTCCTGCTGCTGCACTTCCAGTAGCGCCTCATGGCCGGACGGCGTATAGACGCCGTGGCCGCGCAAGGAGCTATCCAGTTGTTCAATCAGCGCATTCTCGCCGTCCACATCATACCCGTACTGGCGCAAGGCTTCGGCCATGCCGTCAAAGGGCTGCGAGTTAACGCCGTTGTTAAACAGCAATTGATAGCGGCGGCCCTTAAAGTCGGAAAATCCGGCTCTATCGGCGTGAGCGCGAATAATGCCGCCCAGTTTTTTAATGGCGGACTGCAATTCCTCAAGGCCGGTTGGCGGCGCGAGAAAACGAGTTTTCGGCGGGACTTTGGGTTTTACGTCGGTGGGCTTTTCGGCGGCTTCCGGCGCTTCCGATTCGGTTTTAACCGGTATCGCGCCCGGCGTGTTCTGCAAAGCCGATCTTGCCCAGTCCTTAAACGGGGTCAAACCGGATCGTTGGTAAAACGCTTCGGCATCCTCGCCAAACTCACGCCCCATTGAACGGCTTATCAAGTAACTGCGAAGTCTTTCCTTGCCGCCTGGCTTAACAATAATTTTTTCCCATCGGTTAATTTCCCAATCGGATTTGTCCTCGGCGGCCTTGGCTTCCGGCTTCAGAACCCGGCTGATTTCCGACGCATTAACCTGAAGCTCCTTGCCGTCCGGCTGGCGTACCGTCACCCGTTCCACGGGTAGCCCCATGCTGTTGATAAACTCGGTTTTAACCACCACGGCATCCGGCCAGGTGCGGCTTGGCGTCAAATCCACGCGCGTGCCGGGCTGATAGGTCGCCTTCTCGTCGTCGGCTTTTTGCTTTGCTTGCAGCAGGCTTTTCCGCACCCCGACAAAGCCGCCCGATACCGGCTTTATTTCGAAGTCATCCGCTTTTTGTCCCAGCAAACGGATTTTATCAACCGCCGCCTTCCGGGTCATAAACGGCTTGCCGCCTCGCCCTTCGATGGTCGGCAAATCCTGCCAGGCTTCGCTGCGTTTCGCGCCGTCCGCGTCGATATTGTCCCGGTGCAGCAGCCCGTCCATCTTATCGCCCTGACGGTTAAAGCGCTTAAGCATCGTTCGGCCTGAATCCAGTTCGGACTTCAGCACGCTATGGCTAGTGCCGTGGGTATCGGTGACTTTGACGAATGCCGGCGCTACGCCTGCTTGCGTTCCTGCCGTTTGCGCCGGGTTTTCTGTTTTTGGCGCTGGGTGCGTTTGCTCATCGGGTGCTAGTTTAGTGGTAGGGGTTTCGTTGGCTTTAAAGCTGACGCCCGTCTCAGCGTTGGTGTAGAGTCCGGCTTTAGTCGCGCCATAAGGACGATTATCAGCCAGACCTGACAGACGGCTTACATAGTCATGATCGAAGGTTATCCATCTGGATTTATCGCGGGTCATAGCACTGCTGGAGGTCATGCCCAACTCGCCTACGGTATAGTGATAAACGGCGCTTTTATCCGGCGCTGACGGCGGCTGGGCCGTCTCGGCTGCTTGCGCCAGCCCATGCTCCGCCTTGACCTTAGCTTCCGCGTCATTCATAGCCTTCGCCATCGCGGTCGAGCCTAACGGCGCTCCGGCGGCTTTGGCTTTCTGCCCGGCTTCCTTACGCGCCTGCTTGACGGCTTGGGCTTCGGTTAGCGCGGGGGGTGTTTTTTTATTGGTAAAGTAATACTGATTAAGCTCCGCTTTAAGCACCCATGAGGGTTTATAGCCAATTACTTCTCCTCGTTTTGATAATATTGCGTCCGCATGGTTATGTTTTGCCGATTCATCGGAATCCCATTTCACCAATACCTCGCCGGCATTGGTTCTGGTTACGATAACGCCTGATTCCTTTTCGTTGTTGATGTACTGTATGTGTTTTCCTTGGTTCAATTCGACTTGATTGCCAATATCATCTAAATGGATATTTCCAGACAGTTTTGAATCAACTATTTTTTTAGCAAATTCTTTGTCGTGTGGATAGCGATTGTTAAATTGACGGCTCAGCACCTTTCTTTTTAACGTATTTTCAAGCGGCGATTGCGGTGTAGCTTGCGCGGGCGGTTCAGTCTGCGCCGCCGTAGACACAGGTTTTTCCGCATCCTGGGTTTTGACCGGCTTAGCGGCTGGCGGCGGCGTTAATGGCCGGACATCGGACTCCCGCCATTCGCCGCCGTCCTTATCGCGCCAGGTATCCCCGGCATCGTCAACGGCGACCACTTTCGTGCCGTCGCTGAGTTCATGGGTGGGCGTAAACGGCGTTAATGCCGGTTGAACGCCGCCTGCGGCAGCAGGATGTCCTGCTCCGGGTGGCGGCTCTGCCAGTCCAGCGCCATCGTCAGCAAGTCCGGTTCCGGCAGTTCGTAATCCGGCGCGCTCGCTGGTTGCATCCGCTGCGGCAGGGTTTGCAGCAGGTTCAGCAACATCAGAATCATTTCTTTGTGCTGATTCAGTTGCGCCTGTTGCAGTTCCAGTAGCTGTTTCAGTTTGTGGTTGAACATTCAGGTCTCCGGGAGGCGTTGCTCCAGTTGTTGTATCCGCTTCACTAGCTGTTGCAGTTGTTCGTGCATCCGGCTCAGGGCGTCCGCTTGCGCCAGGACGAGCTGTTCCAGGGCCAGGTAATGGGGCTTCGGTTCGGGCATTATTGTTATTGTTTTGGGCATTAAAAAGGTCATCAAAAAGCCGGACAGCGTCAGCGTGGCTAAGGCCGCTGTCCATTTGCTCGGTAATGAAGTCATCGGCGGCGTAAGTGTCCTGGCCTAATTTTATGGCGCGGCTATCCGGTACTGGCCGTGAGTCTGTCGAACCGGCTACGGTTTCGCCTGTTCCTGTAGCCGGTTCAGAATCAACTGCGTTTGGGTCTGCGCCGTTTGCCAATGGCGGAAAGACAGGCCCGACGCCGGGTTGTCCGGCAGCGGCGTTTTGTATTTCGCCTGCGCCTTGAAGATCAGTATCTGCGCCTCCAGTTGCCTCCGGTAGAGGTCTACCTGCGCCCTGTAAAAGTCCATCTTGTCCCTCATCAGGGCTGGTTGGTTGCGGTTCATTGATAACTTCGGGTTGGGTGTTGACGCCGGCGGCAGCGGCGGCGTTGGTTAAGGGGCCTGATGGCGGCTGATATTTATAGCCTTGATAACTGCCGACCGCGCCGCCCGCGCCTGCCAGCGGCAACATTTGAATCAGCGTTTGCTTGGCGGTTTCCCCGGCTGTGGCTTCCGGCAAGCCGTACTTGGCCTGAATAGGATTTTGCCCGCGCCGGGTGACTTCTTCCTCGCCCACTTCGGTTCCGGCTATCCCTAGTGCTTTGCCGGTTCCCACCAGCGCCGCCCGTGCCAGGGGGGATGCTATCGGCTTCAACAACTTTGCCGCCTTCAAGGGGCTTAGGGCAATCGCCAGTTCCGCCGCCGTGCCCAGGGTTTCACTACCGGCTTCCCATAAGCCGCGCGCTTGCGGGTCGCCGGTCGCCACCAGTTTATCCTGTAAAGCTACCGCTTCCGGCTGGCTGAGCTCCGGTTGACCCGCGGCGGCTCGGTCGGCATTGGCTTTCTCGACATTCTCGCGGATGAAGCGGTTTTCATCATAACGCTTCATGCCGTAAAGTCCTAATCCAGCCCCGGCCAAGCCGCCCACCACCGTGCCGACCGGCCCGAACAGCGAACCATAGGCGCTGCCCGCCAAGGCCGGGGCTAAAGTCGCCAGGGTGCCTGACGCACTGTCTGCGCCCTGCCGGATGTCCCGCTCTTTAGCCAGCCCGCCTAAAACCGGCGCATCGGCGTTCGGCCCCTCGATAAAGGCCCGTTGGCCCAGCGCATTTTGAGCGATCTGTTCATCGGCGCGATCCAGCGTCGTGTATGGCCGGTCGCCTTCAATGGCGGCATTGACATACGCCGGAATGCCTTTGACGCCCTGCTTGAGCATTTGCCCGTAAGCGCCCAGCGTGCCGGATGGCTTGGGCGGCGCGTAGCTGTCCAGTTCGCCAAAAGGATCGGCGCTGTAGTTGTCCAGTTCGGCAAAGTTATCGGCCATGAGAAGTCCGCTTATCGTTTAGGTTGGTTTTGCTGCATCCAGGCTTGCGCCGCCGCTTTTTGGGCGGGGGTCGCGTTCGGGTCTTGCAGAATGGCCTGTGCGTTTTGCGTCCGTTTCGCGGCTTGTTCCGGGCCGGACGTCTGCACACTCGGCGTCACCGTATTCCAGCCGCCCTGCGCGTTGCGTTCCAGCAGGCTTTGCACCGGGTTGTTATTGGCGTCCACGGTGTCCAGCTTTTCCGTCTGCACATTCTTGATCTCGCGCGGCTGACTCTTCTTCCAGTCAAGCTCGTCCTGCGCCAGCTTATTATCAAAGCCCTGCTGGGTCGCGGCGGCGTCATCCTGTTGGGCCTGCCGCGCCAGTTCCGGCGCGCGGCTGGGCGGGGTCGCGCCGACGCTGCCGTTGTTTCTGGAGCTGTGCGCCTGGACGCCCGCCAACTGGTTGATGTAGTTGCCCAAATCCTTGTTGCGCCGGGACTTGGCCGCGACCGTGCCTAAGCTGTCGTGGGAATCGATGACATTGCGATCCAGTTCGGCCTTGGCCTGGGCAATCTGATCGCCATACACCGGGGCTGAATAACTCGAGCCGCCGAAATCCTGTGACGGCGCTCCGTCAATGCCATTGCCTTGACCGGGATTCGTTAGCGTGCCGTTACGCGCCTGACTTAACTGCGCGGCTCCGGCCTGTTGCTGCATAACCCCGGCGCGGCCTTGACGGGCGGCTACCTGTTCCGGCGTCTGGATGCCGGTATTGGCTAAGGGTTGGTCGCTGTAGGCCGGATTGCCGTTGCGGTTCAGGCCCCGGTAAACGCCGTTCGCATCCGGCGCTTCAATGGCGGTGGCGTTTAATGCCGGTAGATTGGGCTTGATCACCGGCGGCGTCTGATAGGCGGTAGGCGTGGTTAAGGCAGGGGCGGCGAGCGGCTGTTTGCCGCTCTTGGGGGCGAACAGGTAATCCACGGTTTTTTGCGCCGGAGACCCTTGATAAGCCCCTTGCGCGCCATAGAGTCCGGGCAAATCCGTCAGGCCCTTGTAAACGCCCTGCGCGCCCATCCTGAGCGCGGTTTCGGCATCTTTGGCGCGGCTGCTGTCCTCGCTAAACCCGCCATTCTTAAGGTTGTCGCCGATTCGGTACTGGTTGGCCCGGCTCGCGCCTTCGGCGGCCAGCCCGAGCAAACCGGCTTTGCCGATACCTTTGGCGATTGATTTTACATTCAGAGCGGACGCGGGGCGCTCCATAAAAGCCTGCCGTTCGGCGGAAACCGGCGCGGCTTCAATCGTCTCCGGCCCCGGCCGATTCGCAAACGTCTGACGTTCAGGACTGACCGGCTGCGCTTCAATGGTTTCATCAAAAGGCAGTTCGTCCACCACAAAACCGCCCGCGCTCAGTTTCTGAACGCCCTTGGCATTGAGCTTGGGCGCGGGCTGGCCGCCAATGAGCTTCTCGAAAAAGGCCTTGCCGTACTGCTTGACCACGGCGGCGGGAATAATGAACTCGCCGTCCGAGAGTTTCGCCGGAATGCTGTCGGAAGTGGACGTGCCGGGGCCTTTGACGGGGCCGGTTTGAGAGAGAGCGGGTGCTTGCATAATAAGTTCCTGTGATAAATAGGGTTAGCCGTCGGCGTTAGAGATAGAGGACACCATGCTGTTCAAGCTGCCCAGGGCCGCGCTCGCCATGCCGCCGTAAGCGGCGACGGCGGCTTCACTCGCGCTTTCGCCGATCTTGATGGCCTGGATGCGAAGGTCGGCTTCCTTGAGCAGGGTGTCAATACGGGTTTTGTATTCGGTAATCAGCGCTTCCAGCATGATTTTCGGCACTTCCAGGTTGGCCTTGAAGCTTTCGATGGCGTTGCTCAATTCCTGCCCGTGGATAGTTTGCGCGAGCTTTTTCACTTCCGCGTAGGCGGAAAACTTCTGGATCGCGGCCTGCGCGTCGAGCTTGTAGACATCGCCCTGGCTCTGGAATATTTTGATCTTGGCGTCGTTGGAGGCGACCGTGGATTCGGTGGACTTGATATTGGCTGAAAGCTCCATCTCAATAGCCTGCAACTGGCTTTCGTAAATCTTCAGCTTGGACAACTCGCCGTCCAGCTTGGACTGATCGCCGGACAGCGCCGCCTTGTAAATATCAAACCCGGCCACCTGCGCCTGAATCTGGGTTTTAAACACATCGGCGCGGGTGCTGTAGCCCTTGAGTTTTAATTCTTCGACCACAGCTTTCCGGGAAATGGCCTCGATAATGGCGCTGTAGCGGCGGATGCCCAGCTCCTGCGCCTTGATCTTGGCCTCGATGATCTGCACCTGCGCCAGTTCCACGTCCTTGCGGGCTTTCTCTGTTTCCAGTTGCAGCTTGAAGCCGTCCAGCGCCGACAACGCCGCTTTCAGCCGGGTTTCATACTGACTGTTGAGCGCCCCCATGATGGCGATGGCGAGGTTCGAGCGGGCGATTAAATGATCATAGAGCTTGACCGCCATGTCGCAGACCTGACCGGCAAAGCTAAGCGCCTGCTGCTGGGTGTTGGCGACCGCCCCGGCGTACTGAATCGCCATGCCGCGCAAGCCCTGAACCTGCGATGACGCCAGCCCCAGCACGAATTGCAGGTGCTGGACTTCCATCTCCCGGCGCTTGACGTAAATATCGGTGGCCTGATTCGCCAGCGCTTCCGCGCCTTTCAAGCGGCCTTGATGCAGACCCGCCATGAGCGCACCGGGAGGCGCGAAAAAGCCGCGCTTGCTGTAGTTAGCGGCCAGATTGCTCTCGGCGGCGGCGAACTCGGTCTCGGCGCGGCCACGGGCGCGGGAAAACAACGCCGCTTCAAATTGATCCGGCAATACCTGCCCGGTCAGTCCGGCGCTGATTTTGTCGGCCAACTGCCCGCGCACGGCTTCGTATTCGGGCGCGTAGGCGCTGATCCAGCCTGATACCTTATCGTCGATAAAGGCCTGCATGGACGGCAGCATGGCGTGGTATTTGGCTTCCAAAGCGGCCGCGTAATCCGTTGGATCGCGCAGGGCGTCCGGCGGCGGCGGCGCGTCATAACCGGGCAGGGTCAAGGTCGGCGCGGGCCCCAGGTTCAGGGCGGCGATTTCGGGAAACTCCAGCTCGGCCAATACCGGCGCGGTCAGGGCGTCCATTTCGGCCACCAGGGCGTCCACCCGTAAATCCGGCTCGCTATTGTTCCAGTCCGGGATATTGGCGGATGGGGCGACTTGCGCGAACAGGCCTGTCGTGGTGATGGTGGGGGCGGTCGGGAAGTTCGGCGTGTCTATGGTGGCGACATCGGCCAGTTGCGGGGCCGTGGGCAGTAGCGCGTTGGGCGGCTCGTACACCGGCAGCGGCGAGGTTTCCGGCGCGGGCGCTGCGTACGCGGGCAAGGCCACGTCGGTGAGGTTCAGGCTGAGGGTCGAGGGCGCTACCGTCCACGGCTCGTAGTCATGAACAAAAGTGCGCAGTTCGGTAACGAGAGTGTCCACTGCGGAGGAAAAAGCCAGCGCCCGCAGTTCGGCATTGGCGATCAGGGTATCGGGCGATGAAGCCATAGCGTTTCCTTACAGGAAGGGCGTCTCGCGACGCGGGTTTTATCAGTCCATTATAGCAGAAACCGCGGCGTCCGGCGGTTAAGGACAGCGGGCAAATCGGAAATGCCATTTCCGATTTGAAACGCCTAAGTTCCGGTTTTTATTCGCTTTCCGCCATTCAAAAGCTAACTCCGAGTTAGCTTTTGAGCTTGACTTTCCGAGTAATATGCCTTACTGTAAGGACTTCTTACTTTTGAGGTTTGCCCATGTCAGCCACCGCTAAAATCACCGGCAAAGGCCAGGTCACCATCCCCGCCGCCGTCCGTAAGAGCCTACATCTGGAAACCGGCGATACCTTGCTGTGGCAAACGGACGCCGATGGCCGGCTGTGGGTGCGCCGTCTCGAGCCTTTAGATCTGGAGTATCTTGCCGCCGTCAGCCGTACGCTGTCCGAATGGGATAGCCCGGAAGACGAGGCGGCTTATGGAAACCTATGAGCGCTTTGAGATTGTCAAAGTGCCGTTTCCGTTTACCGACCGGCCGGCGGCCAAAACACGACCGGCTTTAGTGTTGTCCGACGGCTCGGCGTTTAATGACGCCATCGGTCAAAGCGTGATGGCGATGATTACCACCGCGCACCATTCCCAATGGCCGCTGGATACGCCGATCGTCGCGTGGACGGACGCCGGACTACCGGCGGCTTCGGTTATCCGCCTGAAACTGTTTACCCTGGATCAGCGCTTGATTCTGGCCCGTTGGGGCAGGCTCGGGACGGCTGACCAAGCGGCCTTCACCGCTAACCTGAAGCGTTTATTGGCGCTCACTTAACCCGCCGTTGCCGGGATTCCGGCAAGAATTCCGCGCCTTGCAGTTCGATAATATGCTCAATCTCGAACGTCCAATAGCGCCCCGAATTGCCCTTCCCGAGCTTGGTCTTTTTTCCGGAAAACGAACTGGCGTACGTCCCTTTGCGCGCGCCATCGACAATCGGCGTCACGCGCGTGGCGGTATCCGAATTCAGATAGACATAAGGCACATGCTTACTGTGAAAATCCCCGAAATCGGTGTCTTTCAGCGTCACCTTGCCGTTAATGGCCGTGCCTGCAACCGGCAAGGCATCCGTTGCTATCGTTGCGTTTATTTCGTACAGGCCGGTACCGGTGACGCCGTAGTATTTTGAGCCGATCGCGATGATGTGCAGGAACGGATAATTGCTGTACCGGGTGGATTCGGTGCTGTGGATGTTGAGCACATAGGCCACGGCGTTGGCGAGCGTCGTTGAAATAGTCGCCTGCAAGCCGGTGTGAAAACCGCCCCCGGCTATCTCCATCCACAATAACTGCGAGTGGAACGCCCCGCCTGCTATGTGCATCGGGTGATAGCCGGTAATGCCGATATCGACAGCGGTATGAAACGCGCCGCCGGACACCGCCATCGACGCCCAGCCGGTAAGCGTAGCCGTCAGTGACGAGGCAAAGCCGCCGCCCGCTATCCGCCAGCCGAAGTGGGAGTCCAGGGCCGTGCTGAACGCGCCGCCCGCGACCGTGACCTTGGCGGCGTTAGTAATCGTCGCCGTGAGCGCGGAGGTAAAACTGCCGCCGGAAATAAACAATGACGGCGCGCCGCTGATCGTGGCAGTCAGCGCCGTGTGGAACGCGCCGCCTGCGATGTTTGCGCCGAAGTGGGCCGACAGCGAGGTATGAAACGCGCCGCCGGATACGCGCAGGTTTTCAGCCGCGCTAAGCTCCGCCGTCAAGGTAGTGGCGAACGCGCCGCCGTAAACATTCAGGCCCACAATCGGAGGAATGGAGCCTAATGCCGCGACCATCGAACGGAAACTGCCGTTGATTTCGTGATGGGCGTGATCGGCCAGAATCGCTATCATCGGCGCGAACGCCTGCACGGTATTCAGCGTCGTCGTGCCCACCAGACAGCGGGCTTCCGCCGTCATCGGGCTGAAGGCCCCGGCAATGGCCGCGTAGCTGTTGCTCAGTTCGCTCTCGCGCAATTGGGCGGTCATCGGCGCGAAACCGCCGTTAATGGCCGCGTAATCGCTAAAGCCGCTGGTCAGCAGCGCGGACAGGGGGCCAAACGCGCCGACCAGTTCCGTTAAATCGCCGTCGATGGCGGCGGTTTCGGCGCTGCCATTATCGACATCGGTAAACACCCCGCCGACCAGGGGTATGCCCGCCGTCGCCGCCGTCAGAATCAGGCTTAAACCGGAGGCGGAGATACTGGCAAGCACCAGTCCCGCGCCCACCTGCGCATCAATCGCCGCCTGAATCGCCGCCAGCAGTCCCCCGGCAATGGAACCCATCGTGGCGGTGTAAGGATCGCCGTCATAGGTGAAGGTGAAGGTATCGCCGGAACTGATCGCCGCAATGACGCCGACAAAGTTGGTTTGCGCGTGCAGATTGGCGGCGCTGGCGACTAACGACGCATCCAGGATGACATCGCCGCCCGCGTACAGAGAGGCGTCCAGCAATAAGGGCGCGGTCGATTCGGTCAGCGAGGTGTAAAACGGCGTAGCGTTGAGCGCGTACACCACTTCGCCGTCGGTGCGGGTGATGCTGAACACGTCGCCTTCGCTATAGGCCAGGCCGCCATACTTGACCGCGCCCGCTTCCAGCACCCGATAAATGCCGCGCGTGCAATAGACGCCGTAAGTGATTTCAAAATAATCGCTGCCGGAACTGTCGCCAGGCTCATTGAGGCCGACCACCACGCCCACCGAACTGACCGGCACCGAAAAAGACGCGGTTCCATCGCCGTTGATGACATCCAGCGAGCGCCCGGAGGCATTCCAGCCCAGGTTCGGGTTGTAGCTTAGCGCATAGGTGTCCGGCTGGATGTCATAGGTATAATAACCCGGAATCGTATGGGTTTCGGTAATCGCCTCGGTGACGGTGCGCAGGCCATAGACCAGGGTGGCGTGATCGCTGCGGTAATAAACAAACTCATCCGGCAACAACGGATTGACATTGGGCTTCCAGTAGCCGGTCAGCACCGTATCGCCCAGGCTATAGCTAAAATCCGCGCCTTCGGGAATCAGTCGGGGCGTCGGATCGGCGCTGGTGGTCGTGACATAGCGGGTGGTGGTGACGGTTTCCGCCGGATGCCAGCGCCGGATGGTGTAGCCGGGGATCAGCGTGTATTCTGTCAGGAATGTTTTTTCGAGAGAGTTACTCATAACCTATCCTGATTTCAAGAGCAGACTGAATTCGCCGCCGCCTGCCACGGCGCTGACGTTGACGGCGACTTTAACGGGACTGGCGCGGTTGTCGTAATCGCCCAACCCCAACGCACCGTTGATATTGCTGCCGAAGCTGTACAAATCGCCGTTGCTTTTGATTGCCAAGGTGTGCGATGCGCCCGCCGAAATGCTTTTAAAGCCGCCTGCAACCAGCGTAGGCGAAGCGCGTCCGTCGGTATCGGTTAAGCCCAACTGCCCCAATTGCCCGCCGCCAAAGGCATACAGATCGCCGTTGGTTTTCAAGGCCAGACTGAAGGCGCTGCCGGCGGAAACCGCGCTAAAATCTTCACCAATCAGTGTCGGTTCGAGGCGGTAAGAATAATCTACATCGACATAGCCGAACACGCCAAGGCCCAGTTGCCCGTCGGTATTACTGCCGAAGGCGTACAGATCGCCGTTGGCCTTAATCGCCAGACTGTGCGCAAAGCCAGCCGCTATCGCCTTATACTCAGCCCCCACGAAGGTCGGCGTGAATTGATTGACGGCATCGCCCAAGCCTAGTTGCCCGGCCCCATTGCCGCCGAAACTGTACAGATCGCCGCCGGCTTTAAGCGCCAAGCCGTGACCGCCGCCCGCCGCTATCTTGTGAAAGCCCGCGCCGATCAATAACGGCGTGTGCGAAATGACTTCATAACTCACGTTAGCCCAATGATACGCGCCAAAGGCGTACAAATCCTCGCCTTTTAACGCCAAACTGTGACTATCGCCTGCCGCTATCGCGGTAAAACCCGCGCCAACTTTCACAGGAATATCCCGTAACGTTGTGTCGCCTAGTCCCAATTGTCCTTGCTGGTTGCGCCCGAAGGCGTACAAATCGCCGTTGGCTGTTAACGCCAGACTGTGTTCTTTCCCGGCGGCTATCTGCGTCATGCTTTTTTTCACCCGCGCAGGAATCGGCAACAGCAGAATATAAAGGCCGCCGATCAGAAATATATACGGCTCCCATGCTACCGGCACTTCATGGCCGACGCCCAACTGCCCCCAGTTATTCAAGCCGCAGACAAACAAACTGGCCGCGCCCGCGCTGATGTACACCGTGCTGATGCCTTTGGGATTCCACTGCACCCTGAGCCAGTCGGACTCGTTCATCTGCCGTTTCAGCACCGGCAGCTTCTGCTGCGCGGCCTGAACCAGCAAATTCAGGGCGAACGGCAGCCAGCGCGTGCACGCTTCCGTATCGCCGTCAAACAGAATGCGGTGCCGGGGGATCACGTCAGCGCCCCGGCTGATTGAAACTTAAAAAACCACAGCCCCGGCATGAGCCGGGAATGACGCCTTGCTCCATGTCCGTCTTTAACGCGTCCCGTCCGGCATAGTCCGTGGTGTCTCTGATAAAACAACAGGGCATTTCGACGCCGTCAATGGTGTAAAAACGCAGGATGTCGCGCTGTATAAACGGACACGTCACGGTATTAATCAGGTCCGGGACAGGCGCTAATTGAGGCGTTAACCGGCGATCGTCATAAACTTCCCGATAATCGTTTTTCGGCTGTAACGGTTTACTGGCAAACTGAATGCCCAAGTCCTCCGCCAGTTGCCGAACGTCCGTGTAATCCTGTCCGTAATCGACTGCCAGCAGGGTAATGGCCCGATAGCCTCTGGCGACTAATTCACGAAGATGGAGTATGACTTTATCGATGCCGTGCCTGCCCATTTGCCCGGCCTGCGCCACATCGGTAGTATCGATGGAAATAAAAAGCCAGCTTAAATACCGGATAATAGCGTCCTGATGCCGTTTCGTCATGACCGAGCCATTGGAAATAGTCGTCACTGCCGCCCGCGGCGAGCGCGCCTTGATGTGCCGCGCCATGTCCCAGAATTCAGGATGCAGCAGCGGCTCGCCGGTGCCGTTTAACCGGAATTCGGTAACCTGTGCGGACCTTAAATGCGGCTCAACCAGCGCTTTGAAGGCCGCCATGGACAACATCTTGTGCGGGTAATGGCGGATCGTGCAATACCCGCACTCAAAATTACACACCGTCGTCACTTCAACCTGGATAACCATGGTTAGCCAAAGTCCGCCGAGGCGTTGACCGGGTCGGTCCAGAACGGCAGGATGACGCCGTCGCCAAATTCAATGGTGAACGAGAACGCCACATAGGAATAGCCGCTGATGCGCAGATATTTTAAATCCGAACCGGCGAAGGTCAAATCGAACACATGCGCGTGGGTGCCGGCCAAATAAGTGACATAGCCGCCATCGCCGCCGATCTGGGTATACTCGGACGCATTCCAGATTTGCATAAAGGCGAACGGCATATCAGCGGCGCAGGTGGTGGTGATGCGCATTTGCGCGGGCCGGTAGCCGTCGGGCCAGGAGCCGGAGGCGGACAGTTTGGAAAAAACGTCGTAACCGGGCATCTGCCATTGCCCGCCGCTGAAGGAAACACTTCCCTGGACGGCGATAAAATCAGCGGTATGGTCTACAAAAGACATAGTTCGCGCCGCTCACAACGCGTGTGCCATTGACCGGGATGAATGCGCCAGTTATACAGCGGTTCTTTCAGGTAATGCAGCGGCGTGGCGCGGGTAATCTGTTTCATCAGCCAGAACTCCGCGTGGCTGCGCCACGCTAACAGTCCGTCCAGCCAAGGCGTTACCAGCTCGCGGCGCAAGACAATAAAGTGATGCGCCATAAAAAAGTTATGCGCATGAATGGTGAGTTCCGGCGCTTGCCGTAGCTCACTGCGGCCATCCGGAAGCCGCACCGTCTCGGCGGTGCATAAGCCGTCAGGCCGCAATTCCGCCAAAATCCGGTCAAAAGCCCCCGGTTCCGCCCAGTCATCCGGGTCAATCCAGGTGACATAGGGCGCTGTTCCCTGTGCCAGGCCCATTTTACGCCCGGCGCCGACATGCCCGATCACGCCATCCACCCGATGCACGGTCACTTGCGGATGGCAAATGGAATCCAGACACTGTGCCAGCCAGTCTTTAGGCGAGTCCGGCAGGGTAAGCACATGGCAGTCAATCATGCCGGTAACGCCAGGGTGCAATAATCGATGTGGTTCGGGGCCCCCGAAGTCAGGCTCAGGCTGGTCATCAGCAATTCCGAGCCGGTCAGGGCCGCCTGCCCCTGCACCCGTTCTTCGGTGGTGGATGCGCCGCCGGTGTCGCCGGTTTTGACAAAGCGCCAGAACGACACGGTGCCGGTGGCGACATTGGCGCCCGCCCACACTTCGGCCACGGTTTTCGTGACCGCGCCGCCGGTCGCCGTAGTCGCGAAGGTCAGCCCGGTCGTGCCGTCGCCGTCCTTGGTAATCAGGCACAACAGCACGGCGGAACCCAGCGCGGCGTCGGCGTCGCTAGGCACCGCGCCGGAGTAAAGTTTCAAAAAGCCGCCGTCCATCCGGGCTTTCAGGCTGCCGGTAACGAGCATGGCGTTACGCAGGGCGGTGGATGCTTTTAACATGGCGTTGTCCTTTCAGGAGTGTGACGCTTCACAGCGCGAATTAGTTGTTGGTTTGGGTGATGGTGAAGCTGTCCACGGTGCCGATTTCGCCTATTGCATAGGTGACTTTGCTGGTGCGGGCGTCGCCGCTGGTTATGCCGACCGTGAAATCAATGCGCGGCAGCGCGGTGGATGAGCCGCCCGCGTCAGTGCCGTTGCCCTTCAGACGGCCCCAGCCGATGGTTCCGGCGGCGACGGCGGTGAATTTCCAGGTTTCGGCGGCTTCTTTAGACATGGCATTTAACACCGGCGCGGCGAAATTCAGGCCGTTAGTTGCCGTGCCCGGCGTAAACGCCCCGGCGTCTTTGGTAGCGGTGCCGATCAAGGTGCCGGTGGCGGCGTCATCCGGGGAGGCCGGTTGCGCGCCGGTGTACAGTTCGATGACGCCGTTGGTATGCTGGGTATCCAGCGCCGCCAACATCGCGTTAAAATCTTTGGTGGAGTATTTGAACATGGGGTTTCCTGCTAAGGGAGTAAGGCGTCGTCACGACGCGAAGGGGATTGACATTACTTTACTTTACTTATACATATTCAATATGTATAATAGTAGGCTATGAAACTGACTTTCGACCCTATCAAAAACCTCATCAACATCAAAGGCCACCAGATTGATTTGAATGATGTCGAGGGGGTTTTCTACGATGACTATGCTGTTACCATCGAAGACCGAGACCATACCGAGGAACGCTTTGTGACCCTTGGCATGGATAACTTCGGTCGTTTGTTGGTAGTTGCTTACCATTATCGGAGTGAGGAAGAAATTCGGGTTATTTCCGCGCGCAAAGCTGAACCACACGAGCAGCGCACTTACCAAGAAGGCTAGACGATGAAAAAAGACTATGATTTTTCCCAAGGCAAACGTGGCGCAGTGATAGTAGCTGCCGGCAAAACCCGCATCACTATATTTATCGATGACGACATTCTGAACGCCTTCAGGGAGCAGGCCGCTACTCAGGGAATGGGCTACCAAACCCTGATTAATGAAGCCTTGCGCGTGAGCTTGTCGCCGGAGTCCGCGCCCCTCACCGCTGCCGCCTTGCGGCAGATTCTGCATGAAGAACTGCGTTCGGCGTGACCTGTCGTTGAATTCAGCTTCTTGCATTGAACGCCTCCCCGTCGCCCGGCGTCAGCGCCACGAAGCGGCGAATGCCATTGCTGTCCATCAGCGCCGTGGAACACTGCGTTCCCGGCGCAAACGACGCCTTGGCTTCGGTCAGATTGGCGAACGGCAGCGCTGAACAAACGCCCCGTTGCGTCCAGATCAGCACCCCGCCGGTTTCGGTTTTCACCATCGGGCGGCCCGGAACCACGCCGTAATCGGCCAGCACCGTCAACGTGTCCGCATAAGCGTACAAAGCGTTATGGGCGCCGATAATCAGCGCGGCTCCGGCGGATTTGATGGCCCGGACCTGGCCCGGAATCATCAGAAAATCGGCTTCCAGGTTCCACAGGTGGTAGTGAAACGGCTGGCTGAAATAAATGACGCTGGAACCATTCGGCAGGCTCAGGCTTAGCCACAGGCGGCTGTCATGAAAGGCGATCAGTTCGCCGTCCGGCAGGGTCCCGGAAGTCAGTTGCAGGGGGTTAATCTGCACCCCGGAGGCGTCATAAAAGACACTGCCGTCGCCCTCGGTCACATAAGTCACGGCGCTAAAGCCCGCCGGGGGCCCAGGTTCGGCAATCGTAAACGCGCCGGGCGCGGTTAACGTCATCTCGGCTAACGGCGACGCGCCGCCTTCCAAGCCCGCAGCGGTTCGAAAACAGCTCACCGCGCGGTAGGTTCCGGCGGGCAGTCCGCCCTGGATTAACGTCAGGTTGGGCGCGGCCTGTGGTACGGGAATTTTCAGGTTGACGGCCAGGCGATCCTGCACCAGCAGCCCGTCCACGGTGACCAATACGTCTTTAAATTCGTCGAATTCAGCCGCCGTGCAGGGCGCAATCGGGATCAGGCTCATATCGGCCAGGACTTCGTACAAAACCCCGGCGGAGACGATAAACGCGCGTCTGTCCAGCGTCCCGTAGGCGCTGCTGATGGGGATAGTTTGGGATAAGACATAGCCGGCGCGCGCGGACAAGACCCCGGTGTCGGAAATATCGACATCCACGGCGGCAGTCAGGGCGTTCTTGGGGATGGAGCGGGCCGTTTGGGTGTTGCGAATGGCTAAAAAGCTGTCGATAATCATGTCTTATCCATGAAAAAGGGAGTGCAGGTTTTGGGTAGGGCCGAGAGCCTGCGAACGGCGGGACGGAAACAAGGGGAAACCGCCTACGCCTTCATTATAGCAGAAAATCAGCGTTGCTGAGGGCTGCGCCTAGCGTTCCCCGACCTTGAATTTAAGTGTTACCGCTACTTTTTCGGCATTGTTTTTGGTGATCAGACAGTCGATTTCAAAACTCCCGGCGGCAATGGCGGCGGCGGGCAATGGCTCAATCATGAATTGCAAGGTCCCGGCGGTATTGGAATCGCCGGATAGGACGACATTATTAGTGGGCGTACAGACCACGCTGCTGATCGACTCCGACACCGGCATTAAGTTGTAGGCCACGGCTTCCCAAGTCAGCCCGGTAGTCCCGTCCACCGTTTGCCCGGCCACCGTGGCGATCCAGGCAGGCTCCAGAGCGCCGGACTTGCCGGGCGCGATCACTTTATAATACAAGCCGGTGAATACCGACGGCATGACCACATCGTAATCATCCTCGGCGCGAACGCTGTAAACGGTGGACGCAGACCAGGAAGCGGGGCGTAAAATCAGCCCGAACAGGCGTTTGCAGTCTTTGTCGTGAACGCCGGGAATTTTATAGGGGCCTTTCGCCAGTGCGGGGTAAATCATGAGGTTAGCCTGCCGTATTAATAATGAGAGTGGTCGCGCCGCCTGCGACAATCAGAGTATTGGCGGATTGCTCGACAATCAGCCAGTCGATAGAATCCGGCATCAAGCCGGTGCCGAGATAGCCCAAGGCCAACGTCAGCGACAGACCGCTTAAATTAATCGTCAAGGATACCGCCAGCGCGCCCGCGGCCACGGTCAGGCCCTGCCCGGACAACAGGCGCGAAATATCCGCGATCAATGAGCCTTGGGCCAAAGTCATCGCGTGGCCGGTTAAGGTCAGCGCCAGGCTGGGCTGCAAATTGCCGGTCGCCGCGCTTAACGCCTGCCCGGACAAGGGGATGGCGGCGGTCGGCGCAAGACTGCCCTGCGCGGCGGTCATCGCCTGGCCGGTCAGGGCCACGGTGATGTCGCTGACGGCAGGCTCAAACAGCACATCGACCCAGTAGTTGCCGGAATTAAACGTGCCGGTCGGAAAGACGCCGCCGCCGCCATAGCGAAATACGCCGTTGCCGCCCGCTGCGCCGCCGTTTTGCAGCGCGTGCAAGGGTCCGCTGTCACGCGCGGCGGTAAAGTACGGGACTTCGTAAGAGTAGCCGCCGGACGCGGCGTAATAGCTCGCTACATAAACGGTCCCGGCGGTGATCGCCACCGGCGAGGCGAACAGCATCTGCTGCCAGTTGGACGCGGTTTCGCCGGTAAAGGTAACGGTCGCCAGCAGGCTTCCCGCATTCGTCCACAGACTGCCGGTATGGACGCCGGTAGCGGACGCATTCTTATGAAAGCGAATGCCGGTAATGAAGCCGTCCACATCGGAGCTGAACTTGACGCCCAGTTCGACCGCGCCGTCGGCGATAAACCCCGCCGATTGTGCGTAGCTAGCGTCCCAGAGGGAGTAAGTGGTCATGCGGTCACGCGACTTAGCTTATCCGCAATAAGGCGTTGGATGCGTCGTTAACCGGCATCGATAGCGAAAAATTACCGGCGGTCACGGTTTGCGAGCCGAAGGTAAACACCGCCACGGTTTTGTCGCCCTGCGTGCTGTTGTACAGTTCTACCGCGTCAAAGGCCGTGGCTAAGGTCACGGTGGTCCAGGCAAAAGCGGCGCTGGGCGTCCAGATCGCGGTCGTGCCGGAGGCGCTGGGCGCGGTCGCGTTGGTGACGGTGACGCCGCCCGCCGTATAACCGGTGCCGGTGACTTCGCCGGTCGTGGAATAGGCGGTAGTGGCGGCGTTGATCGTGGCCGAAGCCAGAAACAGGGCGGCCTTAAACACGTCTTTGGTGGTGCCGGCGCGCACGACGGTGGCGCCGAAGGCGTGGACGCCGTTCAGTAATTCGGTTTTAAAGCTGGTGGCTATCCCCGCGCTATTACTCATAAAAATACCCTATCGGTTAAGTGCCGTTACGACACGAATAAATCAGCTCAACTGTCCGGCGTCGGCGCCCAGGCTTAAGCCCTTGAAGCGGTAAATGGCGACACTGCGCTTGACCAGTTCGCCGGTTTGTTTGTCGGTGTATTCCTCGACAAAGGCCATCTGCCCGTCCTTTTCAATCGCCAGGGTCATCTGCCCGCCGTCCAGGGTGGGCTTGGCATTGAGCACCAGGCCGTCCTCCCAGAAATGCCGGTAATCGAGGCTGGAGAGGGGCACATTGCCGTTCAGGGTGAAAATTAATGGCTCGTCGGTAGTCATGTGTCAATAGTCGCCGTCAAAGTTGTCGAAAGGCCGGTTTCTCAGATTAAATACCTCGTCCCTGGCGCTGCTGCGCGGCCCGTATTCGGCGTCAAACAAGGCAAAATGCTCGGCCGACTTTTGCGGATTAAAGGTATCGGCGTCATTAACCTGATAGGCACGCCCGCAGATCCAGTCCACCAGGCCATAGGCCAGACGGCTCGGCAGGTCGGTGTCGCCGGTTAGCGGTTCCGGTTCCTTGATAATCAGCATTTTCAACACGCCGGCGGCATCGGGACTTGGGTACAGATTGAAGGTGGTGTTGTTCAAATCGGTAAAAATATGCGTCGGCGTACCGCTGTGATCTTCCCAGCCCGGACAGAATTCGTCCAGCGCTTTGTAGCTGGTGAACTGCAACGGCCGATCTTCCTCGGTTAGCCGCGCGCGGCGGATAAAAATAGCGCCTTCCGGCCAGGCATAGGCGGATTGTCCGGCAACCAAACTCTGCGTTACCGAGTCATCGGACAAGTAACGCAAACGCCGGCAAGCTTCCATATGCGCTTCATTGGCCCAGGCTGACAACTGCGCGTTGGGCCAAAGCAAATCCACGCCGGTATCGCCCAGCCGTATCCGCGCTTGGCTAAGGAGTTCGGCCAGGGTCATTTTCCGGGCTTCTTCAGCGGCGCAGGCGTTTCAACCACGGCGGATTCTTCCGCATCCCCATCCTGCAATGCCTCGCCATCCGCGTCAAATAAGACGCCGTCCTGCTCAAATGCGGCTTTACTATCGCCATGTACGGAGCCGTACGGCTTGGACTTATCGAGTTTCATACGTCATTTCCCCCGTTATTTCTGGTGCGTTCCCTTGCATCGCTTTTGGTATGGCCTTCAAATGGGCCCATATCATGGTATCCCTTGGTCAAATCAGACCGGGAACAGTCTCCCAGTGAATTAGCATAGTCACCTTCCCTCGCGCCGCCTTTATCGACTAACGACATAGCATCATCGCCGCGCACCTCGGTATTTCTTAATTTATTCATCATTCATCTCCAAAAAATCAAGGGGCATTACACCCCTTGGCTTTATCAATACCAGTCAATACTTACATCAACTGAGGCAATGCCTGTCACCGTACCGCCCACCGTCTTAACACAAGTGATGTGCACCGGCGTATCGGCTGGTATTTCAGTAGCGTCGCTCGGTGTTAACTGGTTAACCAACACCACCGATGCCCCGACCGCCGGTGACGATCCGGCCAGAACGGGAGCCGACGATACAAAATACGCATCCGTGTCGCCACTCTTGCCTACCAGTACTTGTCCGCCTGACGTGGTGCCAACAAAGGTTTCCGTTACATCGTAAATGAGGACGTGTTTAACTCGACCTCTCTTACCGGCAGGGCCAGACACTATTTGCGTAGTATCTGCGCCGCCGCCGAAATCGTTAGCCGCAATGGTATATTGCATGCGGCTTGGATTATCGTAAGCCATAATTTTTTTCCTTTACTAAGGTTTAAATAATTTCTATAACACGTGTCAAAATAACAATGACCTACGCTGCGCTAGCCCATTTGATGATGCGCGATTGTGTCTGGTCACTACCATGCACAAGCCCGAAACCGCCTAGAAAATACCACGCGATCCCTTTACTGCGACCGTAATCCGTGGGTATCTTTCCGCGCATTTCTTCCGGTACTGCAATAGCTTCGGCAACTGTATCTTCCAATATGTTCGTAAATGTGCGTTGTAAACTATCAAACATGATTCCATGTCCTTAAATTTACTCTCTCTATTTACCGTCCATTAATAAATGGACTGCATATAGTTTCCTATATGTTCAGACTATATCACCATCCTGATAACAGGATGTCTCGCACTTCCAACTCACTTGAGTTGTACCCCGCCTTCGCGGTTAGTCGTTGAACCTTCATTCAGTTTCCTGAACGCTTGGCTGCTGATTAGCATAGATTTTACTCCTTAGCCTTCCAGCAATTCACGAGATTATCATCTGCCTATTACTAGGCAGCGCGGCAAAGTTGTTCACCGAAGAAAAACGCCCAGTTGGATTTGTTGTTAGACCAGGTTTCTTTAGGAATATTAGTCTGTTCGATAAAGCGCACACCCTCGTAGCGGCCAATTTCGCCGTTCATGATCTTGGTCTGGCCGGACTCGACATATTGATGAATGGTTTCCAGCTCGTTCTTGAAAGTGCGGAACGTGGACGGATGCGCAATGGCAAAATAATCATCGCCCTGATAGCCGGGGATATTGCGCTCTTTCATAATATCAACAATAGCTTTCACATGGTCTTTATTCAGCGCTATGTTGTTCGTAGTCGCGGTCGTGCCACTGGTAGTCAGCGTCACCGCTGTGGCGGAGTTTCCGCCGGTAGGCGCTACTTGTAGCGGCGTTAGATTAAATTGATCGTAAACAGCCTTATCAAAGGCTTTTTTCGCGTCATTCTTTAACACTTTGTTGATGATTTCTTTGACCGGCTGCTCAGACAAATCGTCTAACTTGCCCGTGTAAGGAACCGAATTTCCAAACTCTGTGATCGTTATCTCGCCTTGACTGATCGTAAAATTAGTTTCCGGCATGACCACTGTTTCGGCTAACGTCGTGCCTTGCGTAACCACATCGGAAAAAACGTTCCAATGAAATTTATCGCCTTTGTGCTTGCCTTGCTGGGTGGCGTCATGCGCATCCGCAAATTGACGAAACTTGACCAAAGTCTGCAACGACATACGCAGATGTTTGGATAAATTGAGCGAGTACATATACCCGCCGAGGGTGTTAGTCCCCCATACTTGACCTGCCATAAAAAAACTCCTGCATTGTATAGCCCATACGGGCCGGGATCATGGCGTCTCGCGACGCGGCTAGCTGGATCATTAACTTACACGGGCAGACCTCGGGCCTTGCGCATGTTCATTATGATCTCGGATGCAGTTTCTTCTTTACTCGCTGTTGGTGGGGCCGATCGCGCATTCAGGCGTCCCGGCTCTGCCGGGATAGCTTTCTTTTTGTCGATCCGGTCCGTCATCGCGGTATCGACAGGCCCTTGAGCCTGCGCAACACTGCCAATCCAGTCCTTCATCACCCGCTCGGTTTTGGCAAACGCCTCCCCGTAGCTGGCTGATTCTTTGCACATCGTAGTAAATGTGCTCATGCTGAGATTATACAGCACGTCATCACTCATGAGAGTGTAGTTGTCATTTTTGAATTGTTCAAACGCCGCCTCGTACTGAAGCTGGTTGCGCACCTGTTCGGTGGCCGCGCGGGTGATCTGCTCCGGGTTGACGGACGCCTGTGACCTGGCCCGGTTGATTTCCTCATCGAGCCGGTCAAATTCGTCGTAATCGCCAATTTCCAGGGCGTCACGGCGCTGCACTCGCAGTTCGTCCAGGTCGGTATCAGACCGTCCGGCAGGCTCGGCTTCCTGGGTGCGCGGCGCTTGGCGTTCGGCTTCAAACAGTTGGCGCTCGGCGGCCAGTTGCAGGCGTTCGGTTTCCACCTGCTTCGCCAATAACGCGGCCTGTTGCAGCTTGCGGTCGCCGGACTCGGATTTTTGGTAATGTTTGACCAGATCGTCCAGGCTGCGCTCTTCCTCCACGCCGTCAATCTTGACCTTGACGCGGCCGGGCGCTTTAACGGGCCCGGCGTCATCGGAATCCTGTGGCAATTCAGGTTTTTCAGCCACCTCTTCCAGCAATTCGGCCTCGCGCTTGGCTTGTATCAGGTCGCGGGCCGATACCGGCTGCTCAGCTTCCTGAGGGTCAGGTGTTTCGGTTATTTCGTTGGGTTCAGCTTCAATAGCGCCGCCATCGGTAGGCTCTAGTTCGTCAGTCATCGCTTAATTCGCTCTCTGCATAATGGCCGCTGCTAATCGCTTCCAACAGCCAGCTTTTAAAATGAATGGCGCGTTGGCACTGGCTTTGCAGCATCAACAAACCATCGGTATCGCCCGGCGTGAGGCTTAAAAAGCCTTCATAGCCGCGCTGTAAGTCGTCATCGGCCTTGTCAATCAGGAATTTGCCCAGGTCGGTATGAATAAAGGCTTCGGCCTCAATGCCCAGTTGCGCCTGCTTGAGTAAGGCTTGGTCATCGGTCACGTCTCAATTCCCTCCATCATGCCGACCTGCGGATTCGGCGGAAAGCGGGGGTCGGTATTCGTGATAGGGTCCGGCAGGGTTTGTTGCTGAACATGATCGACAATCGGATAGCCGTTGTAGTCCTGGCCGCCGCCGGATTTATAGATGCTGTCGGCCATCGGCGCAATGGCCGGAATCATGGCGACTTCCTTGGCCGCGTTAATCGCTGAATAAATGCCCTCGATGTTCTTGACCGTGGTTTCGGCGTTGATTTTCTTGACCGTGGCGGCGTCCACTTCAGGATTGCGCTTGTTCGCCAGTTCCTGCTGCAATTGCTGGATTTGTTGCTGCAATTGGCCGATTTGCGGGTCATCGTCGAGATTAAAGAAACGCTTGCCGTCTTTGTAGCCCAGTTTGCCGAACACTTCCTTGATGATTTCCTCGGTGTTCAGCGCCGCCACCAGTTGCGGGTCTACCGCCGCCAGGGTTTGCAGGCCGTAGAAAAAGCGTTCGACCTGTGATTGCGGGTTGGCGGCTCCGGTGCCGACATTGACATTGAGCGTGAAATCGCCGCCCAGCATGTCCTGGGTCACGGTCTCGAGCGCCGCTTGCTTGAAGGTCTCGGAGTTCTGCCCGGCCACTTTCAAGATCGCCTGATCGGTCTCGTACAATAACTCTAATTTAACCAGTTGCCGCAACACCGGCTCGGCCCAGGTTTCGTTGAAGGTTTTAAGCTGATACTCGGCGACTTGGTTAGCGCCCTGATTCATCATGTTCATGCCGCCCACGGTCTCATTGAGCTTGCGGTTAGCCTGCACGCTGGAGCCGGAGAAGGTCCCGGCCAGATCGTCAAAGTCCAGGTTCAGGCGGTCCTGCTCCTGGAAGCTCGAGGCCGTGACATCTTGGGTCGAGTGAACAATCACGTCATTAGCCGGGTCGTTCATCAGCGTCACGCTGCCGGGGATGTTGCGCGTCAATGAGCGCAGATCAACCTGGGTGCCCCGGCGCACGAAATAGCGCTTGTTCAGGGCAAATTTGACGTTGTCCATGCGCAGATTGCAGGTATCGTTGATTTCCTGCTGCACATCACTGGTGAGTTCCGGCAGTCCGGACGGGTGCGGCTTGAACGCCTCGATAATGCACGAGCCCATGACATAGGGCCGTTCGCCGTGCCAGTAGGCTTCCTCAATCGGCACCGGCTCCGACAGCATGGTTTCCTCGCCCAAGGTGTAAAACAGCCAGTCGCGGCGGTCTTTTTTGACGATGTAGCGGCGCACCCAGACAATCGCGTACTCGCTGCTTTGCGCGTCGCTGCCGGACTTGGAATCCGTGGAGTCCTCGCGGGTAATGCGCGTGGAGTCGTAATATTCGTTGCCGGCGGCCAGCAGGGTTTTGTCATCGACCGGCAACCAGCCCTCGTAGTCCCTGACCTGCATCACATACATCGGGATCAGGTGAATCAGGTACGGGCTGGTGGCTATCGGGTTAACCCAGTCGGCGGCCGGGTCGATGCGGAAGTTTTCCGGCGGCACCAGCTCGATGCAGGGCTGGTCTTTGGCCTTATCCCAGTACTGGTAGCTGACCACCTCGCCGTACACCTGCGCGGTCTGGTACGCGCCAATGACGGTATGGAACCAGGGGATCGTCTTTTGCAGGCGCTGATTGAGCAAGCCCTGGGCGATCTCGGCGGTCAGCAAGTCCAATGGGTTCGAATCATCAGACGGCGACACCGACACCACGTCAGCGGTAGCCAAGTACGCCACCGCCGCCGCCGCTTCATTCTTGCGGATGACCGCGCGGGTTCTGGGCCGAAACAGCCGGGACTTGCCGTAATCGTTGCTCTGGTACTTGGAATCGGTCTGGTGCTTGCCTTGCCATTGCCGCAGATTCTTCTCCCACTGCGGGCGCAGGTACGAGTCCAGGTAGGGCTTGGATGACGCATAGGCGTCCTGGGCCAGCTTCAGCCAGTCGGCAGCAGGCTCCAGCATCGGTTCGGCGTGGGCCGGCTCATCGATCAGCATGGCCGCGCGTTGCCCTTAATATCAAAGCTGAGTTCGGCCATGTCCTGCTCCTTGAGCTTGCCACGGGACAGCCGGTAGCGTTCCAGCAGTTCGCCGCCGGCGCGGATGGTCAGTTTCATGTTCGGGTCATTCATCAGCTCATCCAGGCGCAGCACAAAACCCCATTCGCCCGACAGCGCCAGGTTAAAGACATTGGCGACGCCTTGCTCGACATCGGCCTTGACCGCCCAGGCATGGCCCGGATAGTGCTTGTTCAGGGTTTCCGCCAGGGTGCGGGCGATGGTTTGGTTGGCGGCTTCCAGTTCGATCTTAGTCATAACGTTTAGTCTTGCTCACTTTATCGTCAAATTTGCGCTTGCCGCCGTTGAACTCGTAGCCCACAACCGGCTTGGCGAACGGCTGCGGGCCGTCGGCAATCTGGCATTCCTGTTTGAAGGTGTGGCTCTGAAATCGGGGTAGTTTGGCGGGAGTAGTCATGATAAAAACGCCTCTTCCGGGTAGCAGTCGTGTTCGTTAATGTGAATGACCGGCGGCAAAGCCGCGTAGAATGACAGTGATAGCGCGTCGGCGCAGTCGGGGGAACTCAAGCCGCGTTTTTTCATATCGTCTTTTTTTTCCAGTTGCAAGCGCATTTTATTGTCATAGCTGTACTCAATGCCGATCAGGTCGTCGCGAAGATCGCGGTCATCGGGAATATCGCCGGTATCGAGCCAGTTTTTCATCCGGTCCCACATCTCCGCCCTCTTATTATAGTGGGTTTCCCGGTTTTGTTGTTCGGGCGCGGCGCCCGCGTTGACCTCGATAATGTTATGGCCCAGTTGCCGCAGCCGGTCGACCACGCCGCCGCCTACCCCGACGCCATCGACATAGACCACATCGGGCCGGTATTTCTTGATCGCTGCGGCAATCTCGGAGGCCAGCGCCATTAAATCCAGGCCGCGGTATTTGATAAAATCCTCGAGCTTGCGGCCATGCCGCCGGGCGATAACGCTTTGATCGTCGCCAAACCGCGCGACATCCACGGCCATGATCTTCGGGGCGCCGAAGGGCACTTCGACGGTGCGTTTGATCGCCGCTTCCACCACTTCCGAGCTGATGAACTGCCGGGAGCCGGAGCGCGGGAACTCGCCCTTGACGCGCACCCGCACAAAATCCGAATCGTCGCCGTAATCGCTGATCCACTGCTGTATCTGTTCTTTCGAGGTGCCGGGCACCGTGCGGCTGTCGATCTGCCGGGTGCGCCAGCGGTGCTTGAGCCTGCCGAAACATTCCCTAAACCTGCCGGTGTTGCGGGTTGGGTTGCCGAACGCCAGCCAGAGGATTTCGGTATCCTCGTCGGTCAACGCGCCTTCGGTGACTTCCCAGATATTGTCGGGAATGGCCGACGCTTCATCGAAGATGACTAAAACGCGCCGCCCGGCGTTGTGCAGACCGGCAAAGGCTTCGGTGTTGCGCTCACTCCAGGGAATCATGTCCACGCGCCAGGTCTTTTCATGGGCCGGGTCAGCGGAATAAATGGCCGTGGCGGTGAATTTGAACCAATGCTTGTAGCGAAAGCCCTGATACCACTTCGCCAATTCCGCCCAGGTTTTCGTTTTAAGCTGGGTTTCGGTATTGGCGGTGACAATGCCTTTCGTGTCCGCCTCGGTCGCCAGTGAGAACAGGATAATGATCGCCACCAGACAGGATTTGCCGATGCCGTGACCGGAGGCGATCGCTTCCTGAATCGCGGCCTGAGTGGTCATCGCGCCGGTTTTGAGCTGATCGCCGATGCTGCTGAGAATAGCCCGCTGCCAGTCGTGCAGACGCAGATCATCCCAGGCGAATTGCGCGAACGCCAGCGGGCTATGCCGGAATTCATGCGCGGTCTGAATCAGGAAGCGCTCAATCTCAGGGTGCTGTTGCATCGGCTTTTTTGTGCTTCAGTCTATCCATTTCAGTCGCCGGATTCACCAGGGCCAATAATATTTTATCGGTGAGCATGCCCAAATGCCGGGCCGCTAAATCCAACTGCTTGCCCTTGTCCCAAAATTTGACTTCCTTGAGCTGAGTGATGACGCCTTCTTCGCCGCGCAGTTCGGTCACTTTGATAGCGCTGATCGCCGCCGCCACTTCATCCGGCCATTGCTGCACCGGCAATAATTGCCCGTCCGCGGCAAACGCCTTGCGCGGGTCGTTAAACGCCAATCGCGCTATTTCCAGCAGTACACGATCTTGAGTAACTTCGGTGCGTTTTGCTCTAACCGACTGTAATCGGGCGATTTCTTGCTGAATGACAGGTTTTGACAGGTTTTCAGCGCCCATTTGATGTGCTGTTTTTGCGCTGTATTTGGCCCTGATAGCCGCTTGAGTGCCGTTAAAATCAATTAGATACTCATCGCAAAATGCGCGTTGCTTATCGCTCAACTTCGGTGTCACGATGTCCGGTGTCCAATCTCTTGTTAAACTTTCGTCCAATTATAGCAGAATCCACGGCTGTCAAGCCGAAAGCGGATTTTGAATTATTTTTAATAAAAACCGGGAGCATAAAATGAACAGAAAAATAAAAAAAATACTTTTCTTGCGCTTCAAGAGAAGAGCGTTAAAACTGGGGCTCACCCCCCCCGGTATCCTTTCACGCGCACTGGCGGTGCGCAGGATGGTCTGCCAAGTTTTTCGCAAAGCCGCAAGCCCGTGGCGCCTGCCGCACGGCGAAAAACCTCAAGCCGTCTCACGCATAACGCCCGGTAGCGATCTGCCGGGACAACTCAATGGCGCGGCCTTTCACCTGCCCGGCCCACTTCGATTGCAGCATTTCTTCAGCGGCCTGTTGGTGCTCGCCCAGCTCCAGAAAGCTAAGGGTCCGCTTAAAGTTCAGCAGCCCTTTCACGCCCAGGTTCAGCGCCATATTGCACAGAGCATCCTGGCGCGCGCCATTGAGTTTCGTCCAGACCGGCAGTTTACCGGCCAGGGTGGTGCGCAGTTCGGCCACCTGCCGGATCAGCAAAGCCAGCGCCTGCGGCCGGGTCATGCCGGTGCGCCGGTAGCCGGCCAGTTCAAACGCCGACAGCCGCAGCGGGTTGGCGATCAGGTTATAGCCGTAGCCACACGTTTGAAAGCCCGCCGTGCATAAATACGGCGTTTTCGAAAACCCCTCATGCCTGCACAGTTGTTCAATCAGCGGGTCAGTCATGGTTTTTGGCGCTCATCAATAATCCAGTCGTCCACGCGCCAGATGGTGCGCTCAATTTCGTCATGCTCTTGTTGCTGCTGCACCCGGTCGGGATTGAGCGGGTGCAGCAGCGCCATGGTTTGCACGAGCCGGTAGCGGCGCTCGTGCAAATCCATGCGCATCCGCTCCAGCAGGCTCGGCGAGCTCATCCGGCTCCGCTCAAGGCTCCAGGCGTCACGACGCCCATATCCGATAGGCCTCGTGCGGGCTGCGGCCAATGCCCTTGCGCAGCGCTGGTGGGCATTGGCACACCCACCAGCCGCGGGTAAAGTAAAGTTTCGGCTTCATTTCACGACCTCGCGCCAGCCTTTGCCGTCCCGATACGCTTCGATAAAGATCAGATCGGGGTTTTGCGCCAGAAAGCGCTTGACTTTGGACAGGTACAGATCGGTTTTTTTGCCCTTGACATCCTCGATCACGGCCCGGCCGTCGCGCCGGTAGCTGAAATCGGCGATATACCATTCCTGCCGGTATTTCTTGCCGTCGCGCACAAAGCCCGGCTCCAGCTCAAACTTCGGCTGCAAGCCCAGGGCGGCGATCGCGCCGGCTTTTTCCAGCAAGCGTAAATACTGATAGCGCTCATGCTCGGCGCGGGAGTCAAACACTACGTCCTCGCCGTTGGCGACCGCCGCCACTTTGGTATTGCCGTATTTGGCTTTCGGCGCGCGCAAATTATCCATCGCGCGCGCCGATATTTTGCGCTTGGGCTTCGATTTTAGCGATTTTTCAAGGGCGAATTTCATCGCTTAATTATATCATAAATGGTTGATTTAAAATGGAATATCGTCTGATTCATCATAGCCGCTCGCGTCGGTGACCGTTTCCGGCGCTCTGGCAGGCGGCGCGGCGCTGTCTTTTCTGCCGCCGACTAAATCCAGAATCACGGCGTTCAGCTCCAGACCGGTTTTGGTTTGGCCCTGGCTTTGATACTCGCTTTGTGAGAGTTCGCCGCTGCAAAAAACCGTGCCGCCCTTGGTTAAAAAGCTCACGTACTGGCCTTCGGCCCGCCTCCCCCACAAGGTCACGCGGATAAACAGCGTCGTTTGCTTGTCTTTAAACCCCTGATTAGTGGCGACGGTGACGCTCAAAACCGACTGCCCGGATGATAAATGCCGTACTTCCGCGTCTCTGACAATAGTCCCGGTAAAACTCATTACATTGCTCATTATTGATTTTCCTTGGTTGTTTTCATTAGCGCCTCGTAATATAAATCCTCGGGGTTCGGCAAAATCAAGCCCAGTTCAGTCGCCGAATACATTTCAATCTGATTCAGAAATTCGGCGAATTCCGCCGTGCTTAAATCACGGGTGCGGCGGGTTCGGTTGGCAATCGAGCCATCCGGCAGGCTAAAGCAGTCGATTCCTAAAAATTGCTGCTTTACTTGTTCCTTCCAGGCCTCGGCGGTAAAGCTTTGGCCGGTGCTTTCGTACCAAAAATCCTTAATGCAGTTGATCCACAGATGCAGCAGCCGGTTTTGGCTAAGGCTTCTATTTTTCACATACCGCTTTATACTCAGCATCTGCGCGGGTTCCAGCGGCAATGACTCCAGCCACTGCCGCGCCTTGGCTTTTTGCGCCTCGCTGTCCAGGATCAGATAGCCCCGGGATTTCATGCCTGGACCTCGGTTAACGGGTTCAGGCGCGCCTGGATCAGCGCGGCCAACTCGTCCTTGAACAGCTCATATTGCTGTTTGGAATACACCGGATGCCAGTCGGGGCCGATCGGGATAGTCAGCGTGGCCTCCGGGTCAAAGGCGAAAGTCAATTTGGCAATCTCTTTCAAGCGTAGTTTTTTGCCTTCGAAAAAGCGTTTCGCTTCCGGCAGGGCGGCGATAAGGTGCGGCCAGGCGGTTAGATAGCCGTGTTGATGCCGGTACTCCAGGGCCGCGATCTGGTTCAACGGCTCGTTACGCCTCGCATAGCAGGCCGCGTAGCGCCCGCTCATCGCCTCAGCCCCGTCCATACGCCCACCGCCACCGCCAGCATCGCCGCTATTTCAAGCAGCGCCGGGGCGTCCAGGCCGTCGCTGCGGCAATCGACCCCGTACCAGGCGGGCAGCCACAAGCCCAGGGCCAGACCGGGCAGGAATGCGTTGGCGGCGATCAATGCGCTAGGCATGGTTCGGCAAGCTCACCACCGACGGACAGCAGCAGCACCACGATCAGCAGCAGCAGGCCCACGATCCAGTCATTCCAGCTCATCGCTTCAAATCCGAGTGGCAGTCTTGCGGGCGGTCGGCAAAGTTGCTGCACGGCGGATCGGTGAACGACAGCACATTGACGTAAATAATGCCCCAGACAATCAGGACGGCGAGGATCAAAGCTTTAGTGGGGCTTGGCATAACGGGGCTCCGGTAAGGGGATAACGGGTTTTTGGGGGTTCAGCGCTTCGGTTTTCAGGCAGTCATAGCACAGCCGAAGGTTCAGACTCGGCAACACCATCCACACATGCGGGCACTGATAAGGCGGCGCGGTTTCGCTCATGTCGATAATTTTTTAATGGTGATGGCGGCGATCCGCTTGGCCCGGTCGTCCATAAACGGGTAATACTCCTGGATGCGCTTGATGTACGACTGGCGCAATAATTCGGTGTTGGTTTTCGCCCGCGCTTCCATCAAATCCTTCCGCTCGGTTTTGCCGTTGCTGCCGCGCGGCTGGCGGGCGCACTCTTCGGCTAACTGAAACTCGCGCCGGGAGTGCGCGCGCGGGGAAAAGCCGGTTTCCCGAATGATGGCGTCCAGGGTTTCTTCGTAGCGGAAAAAGAAGTCTTCGGGGTCGGCGCTCATACAGCCCCCGCCAGTTGCGTGTCAATGCGGGCCAGCGTCCCGAATGACTGTTCCACGGTGCGGAGGGCGTGGCCCGTATCGAGCAGCCGGTAGTCCCAGTAATCCAGATTCAGCCCGGCGTCCCACTGCGCCTGGATGCCGCTGCCGTCGCCCAGCAGGTTAATGACGCGCACGTCATGACCGGCGCTCTTGAGCCGTCGCGCCAGCGCGTAAGCCGAGGCTTGACCGGTAAAGCTCTTGTCATTGTCGGCGGCGATCACGACCCGCTTGACGGATTCCGGCACCTGCACTTTTTCCATCAGCCACGCGCTGCCCGTAGCCCAGACCGGCAGGCCTTCCCCGGCCATCAAGGCGATGCCGGTTTCAATGCCTTCGGCGATGCCTAATGCGTCCCCGGCCTCGGCCAGGCGGATCGCGCCCCCGGCCAGGTCATGGACGGTGGGCAGAAACTTCTTCGGGGTCGGCACACTGGCCTTTTGGCCGCCTTCGGTCAGATAAGTGATATGGTAGCTGGCGGTTAGGCCTGCGGCAGTCTGGAAGCGGCTGACCATAGCCGGAAAGACGCCCAGTTTCTCACCGTTCTCGTAATACGGCAGGCCCGGATGGTAAAACACGTTGTTGGGCGGCGTAGATAGTCCGCGTTTAATCAGATACAGACCGGCGGCGTTGCTCGAATGCAGTTTTTGCAGGCCGCCGTGAATTTTGCGCAGGCGGTCTTCGTTAGCTTTGGTATCGATAGGTATTATTGTTGTCATTTTGGCGGTCCGGGCAGTGGGGCGTAGTAAGTCGGCGGTTTGTTTAAAGGGCAGGTTGAGCCATTGCATAGCCATTTCCATTGGCTGCCTTGGCCCACATTGATTGCAGTAACTAAATTCTTTGGCTTTATCCCATCTAAACCGATCTTTACCCGCATTACAAAATGGGCATTTTTGATGTTTGCCGTTCAGTGCTTGATCGGGAAAACCGATGGCAAAAAGAACCGACGACCATTTTCCGCGACACTGATCTTTTATCTCAGGCATGAGTTTCATACGCCCTGATCCTTTTTTTCTTCAGAGAAGCCGAATAAGCCACGTTGAATTGCGTGATCTTATTTTGCACGGGCCTGGACAGCAGCGCGCTGGGGGTTGATTCATAGTCCCAGTCCGGCTTGGCGCCGGTGATGCCTTTGTACAAATAATAGGCGCGGCCCGCCTGTTTATCCGGGGCGCTGTGGGTGCGCGCGTACCAGCAGCACATTTGATACAGTTGGTGCGGGGTTTCGGCGGCCAGCTCCCCGCCAATGCGGATTTCGTGCAGCTCTCCCGGCAGGGTGATGACTTCGTTGCGGCGAACCCGGACATGGCCGCAATGCGGGCACATATCCGATTTAGACTGCCACAGGCTGCCGCACTCCGGGCACTTGGCCTGCTCCTTCTCGATGTCGGAGGGTTCCGCCTTGGGCTTTTCCGCGCCGTCGTCCAGCTCGGTGACGCCGCCCTCGTAGAGTGCTTCCCACTCGTCCTTAAATCGCAGATAATTGCCGGAATGGTCAAGCCAGATGCCCGCTGTCTTGGATTCATGCGGGCGCATGATGCGGCCCAGTTGCTGAACATGGCTGGAAAAGGATTTGGTGAAGGGGCGGGCGGAAATGCCGATCATGACATCGGCCTGATCGAAGCCTTTTGACAAAATGTCCGTAGCAATCAAGCCCTGTATTTTGCTGTCAGGCTTGGCGAAGTCGATCAAGGTTTGTTTTTTAAACTCATCCTCATCCTTGTAGCTAACCGGGACAAAGTTAAAGCCGCAGGCTTTGAACTGCCTCTCTAAATCCTTTCCATGAGCAACCCCTGCACAAAACACTATAGTTTTCTTAGGCTCACCGAATATTTCAAGCGTCTTTTTCAGCCATTCAGTAACAATATCGCCGGTGATTTCAATGCCGCGCGTCCCGGCTTCTCCTGCCGACCATTCGCCCGCGACTTTTTTGGCCCCAGTCATGTCAATCTGTTTCGCGATAAACACCCGCAGCGGCGCCAGGCGTCCGGTATCCACCAGGTCTTTAGTCGTTGACCGGCTGACCACGTTGGAATAAATGTTGCCAAGCCCTTTGGTAAAAGGCGAGGCCGACAGCCCGACGACTTTAATCTGCTCATTATTGCGGATAAAGTCGGCAACGGATTTTCTAACGCCGTGCGCCTCGTCAACAATCAGGAGTTTCAGGCCCGGAAACGAGCCGCGCTTTTCCAGGGTTTGTGCGCTGCATACCTGAATACTTTTATAGGTCAAAAAACGCGGATGCCCGGCCATCAGAACGCCGTGGTCGATGTCGTATTTTTCCAGCCGTTCGCTGGTCTGGTTGCACAATACCCGCCTGTCCATCACCATCGCGGAACGATGGCCTTTATCCGCAGCGGCTTGTAGCATGGAAATAGCAATTTCAGTCTTGCCGCCTCCGGTGGGCAAATACAGCATTTGCGCCCGGTGCCCGGCGGCGAATCCGGCCCGCAGTCCGTCCAGGCTTTTTTCCTGGTAATCTCTAAGCTGGAGCATGGGCTTTCTCCAGCTTGTCGTGTTTCTTTTTCCAGTAATTAGCCAGCTTGATATTGCTGTTCAGTTGGTTTTGCACCCCGGCCAGACGTTCTTCCAGACTCCGGCAGGCGGCATTGACCCGTTTCAGTTCCCGCAATGCGGCGGCCAGTTGATCATCTTCGTTAAGTATTGTTTCCAGCCGGTCATTGTCTTTTTCAAGATGCTTGACCCGGCTTTCATACTCTTCCAGCAGCGCCAGCGTTTCATCTTCCGGCTCCGGCTCCGGCGCGGGCGCGGCTTTGGCTTCCGGCTCCACGACCGGCGCGGGCTTTACGGCTTTGACCTCGGTAAACTCGCCGTCGATGATGTCCGGCGCAGGCTTGGGCGCGGGGATCGCTTTGGCGGCTTTTTCGGCTTGCGCTTTCGCAAGTTGTTCGGCTTCTTCCAGTTCCAGTTGCCGGGCTTGGGCTATTTGCTCCGGCGTGGCTTCGCTGATTAGCTTTTTAATGTCGCTAATGGGCATAAATTCGCCATCAGACAACAGGCTGACCAGATAGCGCCCTTCATAGCACTTAATTAAACTGTCAGCCTGGACTAATCCGATAATTCCTTTAAGCTCAGTTTCAACATACCTAGCCCAGCCCCGGTTATTTTCGGCTTTTAATTCGCTGAGAATTCGGCCAGCCTCCATCGCTTTGATATTGGCGCTTTTGGCGTCCGCTTTTGCTGATAACCAGACCTTTTTAAACTGTGAAATCTTGCTGTTTTTGGATAAATTGGTGTTCATTTTAAATACTCTCACTCGGATTTTTTAGGGTTGAAACTTGTGCTAAAACACAAGTTTCACGTTAGACTCAGCGGCCTTTTTACTCCTTAAAATCCGGGTGGTTTTCGATAGAATGAAGCAGGTTATCGAGCAGTTTATCGGCGGGATTGTCCGGGTGTTTTCGGAGCGCGATATTGACCGCCGCATTCGCGCCCGGCTCAAACGTGGGCAGCAGGATTTCCGGGAAGGCGCGATACCAGCGGATGGCTTTCGCATGAGAATCCGCTGACATTTTCTTGTCTTTTATGAATTCAGCATAAGCGGACGGTGACGAATTTTTCATGTCCACCAACGCCGCGCCCATTTCCGCTACGGAAACGGCTACGTTATCGTTATTCCAGTTCATCGCGGCTTCGCAGGCGGTCAAATTCGCTGATAGCATCAACGATTCGGGTCCGCTTAACGTGGCTTGGTCATCGTGGTTTTGGTTGATTTCTTGCGTATTTTCTGACATAATTTGTACCTGTTAGTTAAGAATTAATGGGTTGAAAAATATCTGTTAGTTGGTTTTTTCTAACACTAAGCCCGGTCTTATTTCGCGATTCTTCCGGGCTTTTTTACGCCTTGCATTTCTCGCTCTATCTCGTTGAACCCTTTAAGCCACCAGTTACTGAAAGCCATATATTTTCCTGAAAAGTAAGGGTTGTCGTTCCGGCCTTTCCCTTGCGCGTAGGCATTGACCCCGGCCTGATAGGCGCTGTGCGCTTTCGTGCCTTTTTGTAATTCCATAACGCCCCCTCAGTAGTAAAATTTTCTTTTGCCCATAGGTCGACTTTTTCCCCCTGATGAGGGGTTGCCCCGGGCTGTTCGGCCCTTGCCCTCATCTGCGCAGACTGATCACCAACAATCTGCAAGGTACTCATTAATCCCCCGTGACCGACTTCCAGTCAGCGAATCGACTCCTGTAATCAGGAGCATCTGAGGCCTGGGTTGTCAGTCGTCGACAGCGCCCAGAGTTGGTGGATCGTGGTGTCTCGGTATCCGGTTTCGTGCCGTTCAGCCCCGAATAAAGGCCATAACTCAAAGTGCGGCTGACTTATTTCACTCGCCGCCACCAGTCCCGGGCGGCGATTTCATTCTCGGTTAACGGCGGCGCAATCACAAAATGCCGCCACGGTGTTGAACATTTGCGTCCCGGCTTCAGTTGCAAAGCGCGCGCGCGTTTATCGCCGGGGGTCATGCGGGCCACTTGCCGGTTTTGTGAAACTCAATCAGAGATTGGCTCTCTATCAGCCGCGTCACGGTGCACCTATCAGCATTTCCGCCGCTGTGCGTGCATTGATACCAGTCGCCCAGCAGGCGGCCCGGCTCATAGCCCCATTCGATTATTTCCATCTCGCCATCGGGATGGGTGCTGCAATACTGCCTCACCTTGCCGCCCTCAGCCGCCGCTCGCCGCCGCGCCCGTGCCTTCGGTCGCCGCCGCCAACCTGGACTTGCACCATGCCGCCCGCAATCGCCAGACTGGAGGTCAGCCCGCGGGTGTTGCCCTGGTATTGATCGACCTCGAGTTTTTTGTAAATGGCCTGCAGGTGCTTTTGCACGGTGCAAACGCTGATAGCCAGGGCGTGGGCGATGGCTTTATCGCCATAACCGACGCACAACAGGCGCAGCACATCGGCTTCCCGCGGCGTCAAGGTCAGCGGATTAAGCAAAGTGGCGGCGACGCGCTTACACACTATTGATCAAGCCCATAGCCGGAGCGTAAACCCGGCGATATAATCGAATAAAAAAAGCCGGACAGGAGAAACCGGCGAGGGGGTATCTCAAGGAGGAGATATGAAAAGGGGTCATTGTTGGCTATGAAAGAAGTTAGGCAACAGATCAGAAGCTTTTATGGTGCCGTGAGTTAACTCTGAAATTTCTTTGGCACGCCTAGGGGGCAGCCCGCGCCGCTTCCATTGCGTTACCGACATAGGGTTAACGCCGATGGCCTTGGCAAGGGCGGCTTGGGTTCCGAAATAATCAATTGCAGGTTGCATATTTGTCATGAATTCAACAATACACGAATCGTTTGTAAAAAGCAAACAATATGTTTGTTTAAATCCTGATCTTTCTGATATAAACTTTTTGTTTATGAGAGAGCAATCGGCATTTGACAGACTTTGTGAAGTTTTAGCAGAAAAAAAGATCAAATATGCGGACTTCCAAAGGCAAATAAACATACGAAGCCAGGACTGGACAAACTGGAGGTCTCGAGGTGTTCCGGCAAAAAAAATAATCCCTCTAGCCAAGGAATTAGGCGTGATGCCGGAATGGCTGGATTCAGGAGCGCAACCGAAATACCCGTCAACACAACCGCCTCCGGGGGGCAATAACGCGCCCCAAGCCGACCAATCCGACCGGCCCGTTGATTCTACAATTCAGATGGGTGAGCTGATGGTAATCCTGCGGGAAAAATCCAAGGCTGACATGGAGGACTACTTGAAAAAGCTTGGCGATGGTTGCGATAAATTAATCAAGGAAGGGCTGTACGCGGACGATGAAGCGAGCAGGATAGCGCTTTACAACCTGTCTGGTAAAAAAGCCGCTGACATTTTTAAAAAGACCCTGGTGCTGCCGGCGCCGGAAAGAATTATTTTTTTATTGCGTAAAGACGCCTGGCTAGTGGATGCTGAACAATCGCTGAAAGCTGACAGGATTAAACGTGATGTCGGGCGATAATAATTTCTATAGTGAATATTTTGAAAAGCGTATAAAAGAGCGTCGAGAAGTCAGAGTTACACCCGAAACCGAGAAGCGTCATGCACAGCGTCGCGGATCGAGAATCAAACCGGCCAGTCTGCGTCTGCAAATCGGGAAGGCCTCAATTTACATGCAGGTCTACCTGCCGTTTGATCAGTTCTACCTGCCGTTTGATACGGTAATCATCGCCGACAACGGCGTAACCGTGACGTTTCTCAATTTTATAAAAGACTAAGCCATGAGCACCCTTACTTTTGATACCTTGAAATATTCCAATACCTTAAAAGAGGGCGGCGTGCCTGCTGTCCAGGCGGAAGCCCAGGCTAATGCGCTGGCGGAAGCGCTGGCGGTCAACTTAAGGGAACTGGCGACCAAACCGGATATGGATCTCGCGCTGGCGCCCTTAAAAACCGATATCGCGGTGTTGAAAGCCGACGCAACGACCTTCAAATGGCTGTTGGGTTTCCTGGTCGCGGGTATGTTGTCGCTCATGGCCGGGATGCTGGCGCTCGTGTTGAAGGCGTTTTTCCCATGACCTTTTTCCCTTTTGATACGTGGAAACAGTTTAAAAAACTAACCGACGCCGGTTTTACCGAGGCGCAGGCGCAGGCGCTGGTTGAACAGCGCCTGGATCACATTGAGCGCCGGTTAGAGCTAAACGACTAAAACACCCCAAAAAATTCACCCCATCAAGCCCGCTAACGCGGGTTTTTTTATGCCTGCTGAAAAATAAACAAACATATTGTTTGACAAGTGCAAACTTTTTGTTTATATTAGACCAAACATCCACCTAAACCGAGACTAATCATGCTAGTAGAACACGTTGACGACATCGAGATTGCCGACATCACGCCCCAGCGCCGGGCTTACCTCCAGCTTCGCGACAACGAAGTCAAGCTGGAGGAGTTCGCCGACCTGGTGCTGTCGGCGGCGCTGGAATAACCGAATCTTAGCGGTAGTGCTTCTCGCGTCGCGGAGACCGTAGCTTCACTGAACCGCCGATCCCGTGCGAGGCGGGAACCTTAATTTTAACCACCGGCGAAGGAACGGATGGATAAAGCGTTGCTGGATGACCTGTATGCCTCAAAAATGCGCCTGCAAGACTTACGGCGGCGCGCGGGGGGCGGGCGCTCGCTGTGCTTCAGGCATATTACCGACGCCACCGACGCGCTGAATAAGGCGATGGACGCGGCGCAACAAGAATATGACTTTAATCGAGACAGAAGGGGACGAAAATGAACAAAAAGCATTACCAACTTTTACAATTCGTGGACGGCCGGGCGCTGGTGGTGGGCCGGGAGACCTGCCTGGCGCGCGCCCAATGCTGGCGCAACAAGCGCCGGAATCGGTTTTTTATGGCCTATCAGGTAGGTGTGAAATGAGACTGGCCAAGTATAAAAATATCCGCGTGGATTACGAAGTCATTACTGACGACTGGTGCGCGGAGCACCGCGACTATGTCCGCTTAACGGAATTTGTCGACATTGAGTTTCCGCCGTTGCCGGAGGACGCCGTCATCACGCAAGAGGTGGCCGTGCTGGACCGGCAAATCGCGGCCATTCAGGAGCAGGCCATGGTCGAGATTCAGCAACTGGCCCAGCGCAAACAGGAGCTGCTGGCCTTGAACGCGCCGGGAGAGACGGCATGAGCGACTTATATCTACAGATGCAGATAGAAGCGTTGCGCTATAAAAACGACCATATCAGGGGCCGTCTTGACGCGGCGCGGGGCCTGCCGCACACGCCCCAGGGCATCGCTTACGACTTGGGCTATGCCGCAGAGTACGAACGCTCGGAGCAGTTAAGCGCACGGGCGCAGGCCGTCGAGGCGTGGGCTGAGGAAGGGGTGTTCTGATGAACCGCGAACTCAGACTGATGTTTTTCTACGGCGTCCTGGTGATCCTGACGCCGGTTATTTTACTGGCGGTATTTTTGGAGTGGCTGTGATGAGCGAACAACTAACCGGCTTGGCATTATTGCGCAAGCCGTTTCCAGACAACCAGATTTCCAAGCTGCCCAAGCCCTACAAAAAGGACTCGCAAAAAGGCAATTGCAAGGAATGTGGCGGCTATCACGGCCTGCCTGCCGTGCACTTATCCTATGTCGGCCATGCGGCCCTGACAGACAGGCTGCTGGACTGCGATCCGGCCTGGACTTGGGAGCCCTTGGCGCTGGATGACAAGGGTTATCCGGTGATCGATGGCAACGGCGGCATGTGGATAAAGCTGACGGTGTGCGGCGTGACTCGCTTAGGCTATGGCGACGCCCAAGGCAAAACCGGCGGCGACGCGATGAAAGAGCGCATTGGCGACGCCTTGCGCAATGCCGCCATGCGCTTTGGCGCGGCCCTGGATTTGTGGCACAAGGGCGAGCTGCATGTTGAGCCGGAAGCGCAAGAGCCCAGCGCCGATGAAAAACAGGCGCAGGCGGCCAAACTCATCGCCGACTGGCGCGGCAAGCTCGAGGCCGTGACCCACATCGCGCAACTGGCCGAAGTTTGGCGCACTATTCCAAAGGCCTTGCAGCCGCTTTGTTTAGAAACAAAGAACACTAGGAAGGCGCAACTCCTCGGGGAGCCCGCATGAGCGGTGAAGACAACGACTTAGGCGGCGGCTGCTGCTGCTGGCGTCAGGAGGACGACTGGGAAAATGCTGACGTGTACAACACGGCTTGCGGCGATTCATTTTGTCTCGTCGAAGCTACTCCTGAAGCCAATGGCATGCGATTTTGTTGCTACTGCGGGAAACCGTTGATTCAAATCCAGAAAAGCTTATCAGCAGCTTACAAAGAAAAGGTTTTTTCAGATGAATAATTTATATGAATTGGCAGCCCAATACCAACGTGCATTTTTGGAATTATCCGAAATGGAAGATATTGATCCGCAAGCACTTAGTGATACCTTGGAGTCTTTGTCAGGTGACATTGAAATGAAGGCGAAAAATATTGCCCGGTATTTCCAAAACCTCGATGCAGAAGAACGCATGATTAAGGAGGCTGAGGAAAAAATGAGAAAACGCAGGGAAGCGATAAAAAACAAGTCAGAAAGACTAAAAGACTACTTAAAGGAAAACATGTTGGCCTGCGCCATCTCAAAAATAAGCTGCCCCGAATTCGAGGTGAGTCTGCGTAAAACCTCGGGCCGCGTCATTATCGATGATGAGGCCTTGATACCCGACGCGTTCACCGAAATCCGGGAAAGCAAATTTATCAACAAACTGGCGATCAAGGTCGCCGGCGACGTGCCCGGCGCGCATATCGAAAACGGCTGGGCCTTGGTGATCAAATGAAAACCGCGCCAATTCGTCCAACCGGAAACATATTGATTTAGCGAGCCAGGGACTTTGAACAGAAACAATAATATCCAGCGAGCCAGGCAAGGGAAACAGAAACAGGCATGACGAGCGAGCCAGGATTGCCAACCGGAAACACACCCGGACAGCGAGCCATTCAACCCAACCCACAACCTTAATTAATTAGCGAGACCTTATGAAAACCGAATCCTTGCTCAGAGTATCGGTGCATTCGTTGTACCAATTGCAAAAACTACGCATTCAGTCCGGCAACCGCATTGTCGCGGCCTTTCGGGACAAGCTGGGCATCGCGCCGGGGGAGGCCGAGGACAGCGAGAAGAACGAGAAAGCCGCCGCCGTGCTGGAACAGTTGCGCGGCGAGTATAAACTGATCACCGACGGCGTCAAGCGCGTCACCAAACACTTCAAGCCGGACTCGCAGTTGCTGACTTCGAGCGGCGAAGTGCTGCTGATTAAATCCTACGAGCAGCTAATCGACTCGGAAAAATCCCATATCCGGCTGCTGGAAATCGAGCTGGACAACTACCCGATTTACGACTGGCTGAAAGGCGTAAGAGGCGTGGGGCCGATGATGGCGGCGGTGATGATTGCGGAAATCGATATTCACAAATGCAATTCCATCAGCGCCCTGTGGAAATACGCGGGCCTCGATGTCGTGGTCTCGGAAAACGCTGACGGTGACACGTTGGAAGAAGGCCGCTGCCGTAAGAAACACCACTTGACGCCGAAAACCTATGTCAACCGGGACGGCGCTGCCGTGGACACGGTGGGCATTACCTTTAATCCGTTTTTGAAAACCAAAATGGTCGGCGTGTTAGGCGCGAGTTTCATCAAACTGGGCGGGCCGTACCGGGACATTTACGACGGCTATAAACACCGCCTGCAACACCATCCGAAGCATCAAGACAAGACCAAGGGCCATCTTCATAATATGGCGACCCGCTATATGATCAAGGAGTTTTTAGCGGATTGCTGGACAACCTGGCGCACGATTGAAGGCTTGCCGGTGCGCTCGCGTTACGCCGAGGAAAAGCTGGGCCTTGTCCACAGCAAAGCCGCCTGATTGAATTTTGCCGGTTTGAGAAAACAGAAACATTGTTGCTTAGCGAGCCATAATTCATAAACAGAAACAGCATTATTTAGCGTGCCAAGTCAATAAAACAGAAACAGCAAAGCCTAGCGAGCCAATGAAACCAAACAGAAACAGCCGTTTTTAGCGAGCCATCATAGGAAAACAGAAACATTCAAAACAAGCGAGCCATATAACCCAAACAGAAACAGGTAAAGTTAGCGAGCCATAAACAAAAAACAGAAACAGCTAAACTTAGCGAGCCAAGGGATGCGAACAGAAACAATAATGCTTAGCGAGCCAATTAATCAACCGGATACATAAGAATGTAGCGAGCCATTGAAAAAAATCAGAAACAAATATTGTTAGCGAGCCAATGGGAAAAAACAGAAACAGACTAGGGGAGCGAGCCATGCAGCCAAACACAGAAACATTAGTTTTGAGCGAGCCATTCAAGAATTTATTGACGAGGGGATTACCATGAAAACCTCCACCTTTTTCAGCCTGATGGCCGAGTTCGGCACGGCCTCGATACTAGTATGCTAATTTTACACTTGGATATTAACGATACCGCGAAAGCCGTAGACCTCAGCCCGGCCACCATCGACCGCATGTGCAAGGCCGGGACATTCCCCGCGCCGGTGCGCCTGGGCGGGCGCAAGTCCTGGCGGGTGCGGGATCTGGAAGCGTGGTCTGAAAGCTTGAAGGAGCCTGACCGGATTGCCGACAGGCCTAAGCGCGGTCGTCCACGGCTGGCGGTTTAGCACAATAATTGCGCCAAGTCATCCGTTTTTAAATGCGTATAGCGACTCAACATTTGCAGCGATTTATGGCCGGTAATCTCCTTAACCTGCATCACGTCAAGCCCTTTCTCGAAAAATCGGCTGGTGGCCTCGTGTCTGAGGTCGTGCAAGTGAAAATCAACAATTTCCGCCTTCCGGCAGGCCCGCATAAAACCTTTGGTATAGGCATCCGGCAACAACCCGAACAATACGCCGTCAATGCGCAAAGGCAGGGATGCAATGGTTTCTAGCGCCCGTGTTGATAACGGCACAGCTCTTGGCATGCCGTTTTTAGTATCAGGCAAATACGCCACCCGGCCTTTTATCCAGGATCGGCGCAAACTACATAGCTCACCCCGGCGCATTCCGGTTTGTAGAGCCAGAATCACAAACGCTTTGAGTTCAGGGCTGCACGATTTCAATAATCGTTCTTCTTCGCCGGACTCAAACCGCCTGTTTCTGGCCATGCCGGATTTGGGCTTGCGAATCATGGCCACCGGATTTGTTAAAGGGAACCCCCATTCTTTTATGGCAATAGTAAACACATGAGACAGCAGCGACAAATCCAGCTTGACGCTGGTTCCGCTCAAGCCGGAAGCCAGCTTGCTATCACGCCACCGCGCCATATCCGTTTGCTTGATCGCGCCGATGGCTTTTACCGCGAGCTTGTCCGCCTGCCACATTTTCACCCGGTAGGCTTCCCTGGCCGCGCCTTTTTTCAGCGGCATGACTTCGCGGGCATACCGCTCCAGGCATTCATGCAGCGTGGTGGTCAGGGTTTCCCGGTTATCCACATAGGTGCCGACGCCCATGCCGGATTCAATCGTCAACGCCCAGCGTTCGGCCTCGGAACGGGTGTTGAACGACCGCGAGATGCTGCTGTGCCCTTTTCTGCGGATGCGGACAAACCAAGAGTCGCCGCGTTTGGTAAAAGTTGCCATAAGGCTGGATTATAATGATAAATTTATCAGCGGCAATATTTATCGGTGGATCACCAGTGGATCAAAAGCCGTGGTATTGTTTTTGTAGAGTTGATATGTCTTTGATTTATTTGGTGGCGATGGGTGGGATCGAACCACCGACCTTGGGGTTATGAATCCCACGCCAAGCCAATAAAATCAATGCTTTATTTCACAAGACTTTGAATTATAATGAGTAAATATTTTATGCTTACTCATGTAGTAGCATGGTTTGATCCATTGAATGGATCACCAGTGGATCACTAGCTGTTAATTTTTTGGATTTTTGGGAAACCAATGACTGACACGACAAAAACGATTGAATGCGCCTGCGGATATATCGCGACATTTACCGCTACTTTATGGCAATGCCCGGAGTGCGGCAGGACATGGGAATACGCGCCCAGCATAAAAGCAAAATTTTACCAATGCGGAATGCCAAAAACCCATTCGGCCTGGAAACCCATGAACAATGAAACCGTATTATAACCGCGCTCCGGTTGAGCGCAGGGTTAGACACTGGAGATTAAGATGAGCTACGAAGTTTGGGGAGAGCCGGACGAAAGGCCGGAATGCCAAGACTGCAAAGAAGCAGCCAAAGATTACGGGGAA
>JAQTRS010000010.1 GCA_028711705.1 Candidatus Moraniibacteriota bacterium | reverse complement strand
GGCCGAGTTCGCTTGCTCAATCAGCAGCCCAGGAGCTAAGCCTCGATGTCGCCACTGGATTCATTCCTTTGGCCACCTCATTCGGGACAACCATAGCTGGGACAAGTGTCTACTAAAGGCTATTGACCAGAAGGGATGTATTGATGAATATGTCAGCGCATCTCTTGATTTGATCGGGGGAAGGAAAACACAAAAATTTGTCGCAGAAGCGTCGAAAAAATGTGTCACCTTCCCTCTTTTTATTGTTCATTGTGTTCAAAAAGAGGATCGTAGTATGAAAACCAAATTAAGCGGTATTTTTAACCACGCGTTTCGCGCGGTATTTCTCGTGCTGCTTGTGACGCTTTCGGGTGTTGCGAGAGCGCAGGACGATACAACAACAGCGACATCAGCCGCAGAAGCCAATGGCATTGGTGTGGGTGTGGCGGGCGACATCACTGTTGCTCCAGTGACCACAGCTGCCGCAGTTGGTCAGGGCGGCAGTGCTAGTGGTGGCGACGCTTCGATAAGCAATGTCACGCTCAATCCGCAAGCCGCAGGGGGCGACGCTGCGATACATGATATCAATTCGGCAGCCAGTTCTTCCGTGAGTGATATTAATCCTATCGGTAAAGGCGGCGAAAGCAAAATAAATTTTGAATATAAACCAACAAGCGTGAGCGTGGGTTCAAAAATACCAAAATCGCAACACGCCACAAATGCGACTGCTTTCGTTCCGGTTCCCGGTGTTATGCAGGAATTCACGATAGACAGCAGAAGTGCCCAGGAAGCAGCTATGCTCAATCTGTACGCTGGACAGGTATGTGGGCCTAAGGCCTATACATCAGGAAAATTTAAAACCATTAAAACGACGCTTTCCAGCGAAGACGATAGTGGTGATAGTGTCGATGTGAACCTGACTTTTACACCGAGACCTGATTTTCAAGAAAATACAAATAAAGGTCAAAGGCCGAGTGCTGCATTCGTAACCTATCATGAGGAAGTCAACTGGAATGACACGTACACCTGTTTGGGTGTTATCAATGTCGATCCAGATGATGTGAATGAGCAATTGGATCATGATACTTTGCAGAATGCCATCGGTGCATATACATCATCAAGCAAGTTCGGTAGCTATGGCAAGGTAGTATCGGTATATACTCGCGGTTCGATGAAATTCAGATCCGGGTCAGCAAGCGATGTTACGACCATAGGTCTAAGTATGTCAGGCTCTGGCACGCCAGGCGTAGATGGTTTTGTACAAGGCGCGCTCGGTTTTGGCAATACGAACGGCTCAGTAGTGCACACCGACGCCACATCATTGAAGGTGCTGGTGCTCGCGGTCAATCCTCATGGAAGAAGATTGCTCAGCTATGGCCAATTCGAAAGAACTTTGTTCGATCAGCTCTTGGCACAGGAAAATCACAAACGGAAAACATTAAACCCTGTTAATCCACAGGTATCAACCCCTGTTGCCGCGCAAGCAGTCGGTGCGACGACCGGGAGATAGCCTAGTTGATGCAGCGGGTGAGTATAACGGAATGAATATTTCGTTATACTCACCACGCTGCTTTTTATTTTGCCTTTTTTAGGCTATACTGTGAGTATAATCGACTCTCAAAAATATAGGTATGAAGCATACGAAAATTGTCGCCACCATCGGACCGGCATCGGAAAGCAGAGAAGTCTTGCGACAGATGATTGAGGCAGGCCTTAATGTTGTGCGTCTGAATTTTTCCCACGGCGAGTACGAATGGCACAAGACTATCATCGACACCGTGCGGGGACTTTCGGAGGAGCTGGGGCGGCCGATCGCGATTTTGGCGGATATTCAGGGGCCTCGCATCCGTTTGCACGTTACGCAGGAGCTGAAGGTGATGCAAGGGGATACGCTTATCGTGAGCGACATCGCGTATCAAAAATCCCTCGCGCCCGAAGCATGCGAAAAGGCGATATTTCTTGACCAACCGCATATGAGCGATGATATCGCCTTAGGGCATCTGCTTTTGATCGAGGACGGGCTCTTGCAGCTTAGGGTCGTTTCGAAAGAGGCGGGCATATTGCATACGGAGGTGCTTAATGATGGATTGATCAAGAGTAGGAAGGGAGTTAATTTGCCGGATTCGAAAATCAATCTGCCGGTCTTGACCGAAAAAGACAAAAGGGATCTGCGATTCGTCGTGACGGAGGGCGTGGACTATATAGGCCTTTCGTTTGTGGGATCCGCGGAGGATATCGCCTGGGTGCGGGAGGAAATGCACAAGGCGATGCCGGGCGTCTCCGATGGCGAGCTTCCGAAAATCGTCTCGAAAATCGAGCGCAAGGAAGCGATGAAAAATCTGGATGCGATTATCGAGGTGACGGACGCGGTGATGGTGGCACGCGGGGATTTGGGCATCGAGATGCCCGAAAGCGAGGTGGTGCTTTTGCAGAAAGAGATCATCGCCAAGAGTATGAAGCGGGCCAAGCCGGTTATTGTGGCGACGCAGATGATGAAGAGCATGACGGAAAATCCTCGGCCGACGCGCGCTGAAGTATCGGATGTGACCAATGCCGTGATCGACCACGCGGATGCGGTGATGCTTTCGGAGGAGTCGGCGATGGGGAAGTATCCCGTGGAAACGATAGCCATGATGACGGAGATCCTGCAGAAGACGGAGCAATCGCCGTTCGACGACGTGCGCGAAGCGATGCCGACCCAGACCGACTCTTCCGCCTACAGTGCGCTTGTGAGAAGCATCTATGAACTGACGCTGAGTTTTGAGGCCAAAGCGGTGCTACTGCTGAGTATGAGCGGCCTGACGGCACGCCTGATGTCGCACTTCCGTCCGGACGCGCATCTGTTCGCTGCGACTAATGTTCGCAAGACCTGGAATCAGCTCGCCTTGGTGTGGGGGGTTGACGCATACCTTTTTGAAGGTGATAATGATTTAGACACCTTTACGGACAGATTGGCACAGTCGGCCAAAGCGGACGGACGCCTCGCTTCCGGGGACAAAATCGTCGTTTGCCGCGGCAAAAGCGCCGATGCGGAGCTGCAGCTGGTGGGTATGAAGGAAGTCGCCTAACGCAAGATTATATCCCGGGAATAAACAATGTTCCCGGATTATTGGAGAGGTCGCATAGTGGCCTAGTGCGCCTGCTTGGAAAGCAGGTATACTGTAACAGGTATCGGGGGTTCGAATCCCCCCCTCTCCGCAGAAAGAAACTTCCGATTTTCAAAAAATTTAGTGCAAGCGAGAAAATTTTTACGAAGATCATGGTATACTTGAAGAGGTATAAGATTAAGCTTTAAAGCTTTCGGATCTAAAATAAAAAATAATGGAGACTTGCAAGAATCGCGTTAGCGGCAATCAAAAATCGACAGACAGAAAGCGGGTGCTATTTTTTCAATGGCTATTTTTCGCATATCTGGTGTGTTTTGGTTTTTGGGAAGAAGCGCTCGCATCAAATTATTATACGGATAACACCTGCGCCAATAACGGCGATGGGACAACAACTTCTTGCGCTGCATCACCGGGTGCCGCAGGCGCTTTCAATAGCGTTGCCAATATGGTTGCGAAGGTAGGAGGGTATTCTCCCGGAGATGTCATCGATGGACAAAATAAGACATATTATGAACGGTTAGCCGTACCAAGCTCGGGAAGTTCCGGTGGGAACATCACTTTCCAGAATTTTACGCTGGATGGAACGCTGAGTATAGATGGGTCCTATTCGTTTAATCCCACCAACACGTATAGCAATACGAGCCCTTGGTCTCAACAGAGCGGAGAAATATACAAAAAGACCATGACGAGGGCGCCGTACCAATTGCTTGAAGACGGTGTGAAATTGACACCCATCGTAACCACCGATTTGACCGGGGCTTTGACTCTTGCCAGAGGGCAATATACATACAACAGCAACTTCGTATACTATCGTTCTTCGGATGGTAATCCGCCAGCCAGCCATGCGATAAGGGTTTCTCGAAGGGATTTGGACGGGCAGTCGGGACTGGTGTATGCGAGCGGAAAAAATTATCTCACATTCAGCAATCTCACGATAAAAAATAATGACGCCAACACCGTGCCCAGCAATGCCATAGTGATCGTCAGCGGCGATCACATAACCATAGACGGATCGACCATAACCAATAACGCGACGGCTATCAATGCGAATGCGGTTACCAATTTGACAATCACATCTTCCAATAATATTTCGGATAATATATGGTCAGGCGTGCTCATAGAGGGGAATAGTTCGAATATCGATATTTCGGGAACGTACTCCGGTAACGGCAGACAACCGCATTATAATGGAACTACCCTGGCTTATGGAATGGATGGCGATAATATCGGCATCGGCGGTGTGGGAGGCGTTATTTCCGGAGTGACTATTCATGATGCGTTCATTACCAATTCCGGTGCGCCGGACGGACATACCAATCATTTTGGTGCCGGGGTATATGTTGGCACAAGCAACGCGTTCACGCTTTCCGATTTTAATATTTTACGGACGAGATTTTCGGGAAATCATAACCAAGCGCTCGGAATGGGAACCATATCCGGAGGCTTTTTCGGTGGAACCTTTGCGTATAATATCGTGTACAATAATTCCAATTACGATGTTACCGGTACAGCCAATGCTTTCCACATCGCCAGTTGCGCCGCTTCTTGTAGCGGGGTATCGGTTGTGAATAATGTTTTCGCATTCAATTATGGAAATGCCGTACTGTATGCTAATAATTTGACGGCGGCCGCCACAATGAATGTTAAGAACAATTCATTCTATAACAACGGTCGGACGGGAACGTATAGGGGCGATGTATGGATTCCAAGCGCCAATAACAATGTAAACGAAAGCAATAATAGTTTCTACAGATCCGGAACGGCATGGGATTCGGCAAGAGTGATTGAGAAAAACGCCGTTACCTATGATATAAATCACATCATAGGCTCCTCTGCCGGATACTGGCAGTTTGCTTCAGGAGAAGGGGTGGGCGATATGACGGGCGATATAGGGTTTGTCAATCCGGCTTCTTTCGATTTTCATCTTCAAAATGATTCGCCCGCTATAAATGCAGGGACGGATGTTTCGCTTGTTGCCGATTATGACGGAAACCCGAAAAGCGGCCCGAACTTCGATATCGGCGCGTATGAATTTCAGGACAGTACCGTTCCGACAACAACGGCCAATGTCGATACTGGTAGATATAATTCCGCTCAATCCGTTGTATTGATCTGTGATGACGGGGCAGGTGTCGGTTGCGATAAGATATATTACACGGTAAACGGCGATACTCCGACTACCGGATCATCGCAGTATTCCGGGGCAATATATATCGCATCGACAACGATATTGAAATTTTTTTCCATCGATAAAAATTCGAATTCCGAAACATATCAGACAAAAACATATACAATCGATACGATAGCGCCAACCGGCGGGGACTTTGCTATCAATGGCGGCGCGGCATATACTCGTTCCGCTACCGTAACATTGAATATCGTTTGTCCTGATGATTCTTGGGCCCCACTGCAGGTAGCGTATGGAAATAACCCGAACCCTAATAGCGATTGGACCGCCTGCATCTCTTCCAAGACCCTTACTCTGCCAGCAGATGATGGGGATAAAACGGTGTATGTCAGGTTCAAGGATGCGGGAAATAACGCAACAAGCGATTTGACCCGCAGTATCAATGTGGACCAAGGCGTACCAGTTATCTCAGAATCATATCCGAATGATACGGTATTTTCAGTAGCGACCACGAGTGTCAATCTTACTTCGACCACGACCGAAGGCGCTACTTGCAGATACTCCACTGTCTCCGGCACCGATTATGCATCGATGACGGATTTCGATGTGACGGGAAACGATATGCGCGACCACAGCGTTTTTATAGGCGGTCTCAATCCCGGTACAGCCCATGATTATTTTATCGTATGTCAGGATGCGGCCGCAAATCAATCGGTCGAAAGACACGTCTCATTTTCTGTTTCCCCTTTGGAAAATAGTGGCGTTTCCGTAGAAAGCGCTAAAATTACAGTAGGGCGAAAAATCAATGCCTTCAAGGATACGGTGCGTATCACTAAAAATAAGCTGAAGCTTGGGCAGAAGGACAGCGATTTGGCTAATGGTACGGTAAGAATATACAAAAACAATAAAAGAATCAGTAGTGTCGACGTACTTTCTGATGGATCCTGGGATAAAGTTATCAAGCTTACGAATACATTTTCCGGTTGGTTGAAAATACGGCAGTATGACCGATTTGGAACATTGCTTTCTTCTGATAAAGCCAGAATTAAAGTCGATGTCAATGCTCCGGAATTCGAGAAGCCTGTTTCCAAAAAAATTATGCTCAACGGGAATCAAAGGGTTTCTTTTTCTGCCACCGATGATAATTCCGGTATCGATTATTACAAAGTTAAGTTGGCCGGTGCCCGTGATTGGCGAAAACAATATGAAGATTTCTATCAGATTCCCAAAGGCGTTCCTGGTGGGAGTTACGATTTGTATATACGGGCCTATGATAATGCGGGAAATTATACAGAAGAAAAAACAACAGTAACTGCCGTTCGATTCAAAAAAACTTTCAGTGTTGCTACGGTTTCATTGGATCTGCAAAATAATGCAGAAGAGTTTCAACCCCCTTCTTCGCAGTGAACGAAGAAATGGCGATGTGCCTTCTGGAGAAAAATAAATAAACCATCAAACTATGAAAGAAGGTTATTTCGAATCCGCGAAGGAAGCGCCAATCGATGAATACGTGACATCGAAGTCGGAATGCCCGGCGGAGTTTTTGTTGCGGCTGCACGGCATCGATACGTCGAAAGAGAAGATAACGATTCCTTTGGAATGCGGTGATAAGGGCGACAGCATAGATTTCAGATATTTGGGCATAGGCGATATTATCAATCAGATCGGCTCTCTCAATGCCCTGGCTGTTGAAACAGGAAAAGACATCGCGGTATATATCGATATGGACTCTTTCCCGTCAAAATACCGGTCGCTGATTAATGATATGGCGAAAGGATGCTTGTCTGATGTGGAATATGTCCTTAAGAAGGATGAACGGTACGCGGAAAACGGCATCACTCCATTGGAGGGAGAGTCTTTCGAGGGCGACCCCTCTTCCAGGACCCTCCTACGGTATTCAGAAGGAGAGACAGCGGTGACGAAAGCTTTGCTTTTGAAAAACGGGATTCATTTCGAAAAGCCGAAACTGATCATTGTTCCCAATGATAAACGGGAAAAACCGCACTTCACCTATGCGCCCGAAGATTGGATAGCCCTGTTGAAGCAGGTGGAGAAGATATCAGATTTTCAGGTCGTCATCATGCCGCATTTTTCCGATACCAGGCGGGATGAGGCTATCGAGAAATTCTGTACCGACGCGCAGATCGACATTGTCAATCTCCACGAAGTTTTCTTGAGAAATCAAGGATTTCAGGAAGCTCAGGATGCCTATGGCGAGAGCCGGAGCGAGCTGTGCAGCTACAGGCAATTCGGATGTTTGGCCTATGTATTGGGGGATGATAAGTCTTTCTTTGTTAGTAATGATTCGGCGCCGATACATCTTATTTCCGCTTCCGTCAAAAAAGATGACCGGGGCGTCAATCTGCCGAAAGTAATTTCGGTCAATACACTCATCCCAAAGAGGTACTGTCCGCACAATGGTGGAATCGCATTCCCTTCTACCGAGAATGCTCCATTGACCGAGACGTCGAGGGTTGCGAAATATCTGAACGGACAGATTGATGAATGAACATATATGCCGATCGGAGGCCTCGCATATCGCAGGGATTATTTTGGCATATATATTCGATCGCAGCCGCATCGTATTGTCAACGATCCGTGTATCGAGTATGATGGAGTCATTCGTGACACCTTTATTTGATAAATAAACGCCTATGTTGGAGGGTCTGTCGGAGAACACCTTGCTTCTCCTATTTCTTATCATTCTCATCGGGCAGTATGTGGGGAGTTTCAAATGGCGAGGGATCAGCCTCGGGCCGAGCGCTGTTTTTCTGACCGCGGTCGTGTTCGGGCATTACGGCGTCGAGACCCCGCGTATCGTTTTGGAGCTCGGTTTGGCGCTGTTCGTCTATTCGATCGGTATCCAGGTCGGGTCGAGCTTCTTCCGAAATTTCCGGAAGGACGCACGGCACATGGTGATGGTCGCCTTTGTCATGGTCTCGTCCGGAATGGCAGCGACGCTCATCATTGCCTATCTTCGTCACCTGCCGATTGGTTTGGCGGCGGGATTGTTTTCGGGATCACTGACCAATACCCCGGCGCTCGCCGCCGCCGTGGGCGTCATTGAAAAATACGGATTGGGCGATGCGTCCAATGTGACCGCCGGATATGGCATTACCTATCCTTTGGCAGTTATCGCAGCCGTGCTCTTCGTTCAGCTTCTTCCGAAGATCGTGCGCAAGGATATCGCAGAGGAAGAAGAGGTGTGGGCAGCGGAGCAGAAGATACTGCATCCACCGTTGGTATTTCGGCAATTCCGGTTGGAGAATCTGGACTGTGTCGGTCAAAGCGTCAAGACTATCGGCAAGCGATATATGACCGAAAAGAATTCGTTCGTGATGTCGCGCGTGCTCCGGGAAGAGGCGGGCGAGAACGGCGAGATGGAACAGAAGGAGTATGTTGCCAATGCCGATTTTATCTTACAAAAAAACGATATCATCACAGTGGTCGGCAAAGAGGAACAGGTTACTCACCTAAGATTGTTCGGGAGCGAAGTGCCGGTGCACAAATTGGATAAGGATATCGTGATGCTCGATGCTGAAGTGACTTCGTCGCAGATCGGGAACAGGAAGATCGCCGAACTGGATATGTCCAAGCGCAAGGTGATTATCACGCGGGTGACCCGTGGGGACATGGAGTTTTCACCCAATGGTAACACGGTCTTGGAATTCGGGGATATACTCCGCTTCGTCGGGCTGTATAAGGACACGATAGCCTTTGCGGGACTGGTTGGTGCGAAGAACAAGAAGCTGGAAGAGACGAGCCTTTTGACATTCATTTTCGGATTGGTGTTCGGGCTCGCGCTTGGTGCGATCTCCGTCCCGATCATGGGCGGGTCGCCGGTATCTTTGGGTTATGCGGGAGGCGCCTTGATCGCGGGGCTTCTCCTTTCCACGAAAAAGCGATTAGGGAAGTTGGAAATATATGTCCCGCTGGCAGCGCTCAAGGTAACGCAGGATCTGGGGTTGATGCTCTTCATGGCGGGTGCCGGATTGATCGCGGGAGGGCGTTTTATAAACGTATTCCATCAATATGGATTCGAATTGATCATCGAAGGCGCGCTTATCACCTTGGTGACGCTCGTTTCCGGAGCCTTGTACATGCGGCTTGCAGGTGTCAGAACTCTGGCGACCATGGCAGCAATCGCAGCTGGCATGACGCAGCCTTCCGCGCTTGAAGTGACCAAACAGAAGGCGACAACCGAGCTTCCGCTCATAGCCTATGCCAGCGTCTACCCTTTTGCGATGATACTCAAGATCGTTTTGGTGCAGATATTGGTAGCGGTGGCGAGCGCTTTGTGATTACCGGGCATTTTGATATGCATAAGTATTGTTATTTATTTGCATAGCATGTTAGTATGATATTATACCAATAAGAATTCAATCGCACATAACTTTATTAGCTGTATCGTATATGAAACCATCGAACATAAGGGGACATCGCAGCGGATATCTTATAACATCGGTCGTGTTTTCCTTGCTGCTCGCTGCATTGCCGCATGCCGCGAAAGCGGCCGCCGATACCACATTGTTCTTCAACCCGGCGAGTACCTCGATCGCCAATGATACGCAATTTTCTTTGGCGGCGCAGGTTAATCCTGGTACCAACGCGGTGAGCGCCGCCGATCTTCGCGTCACCTTCGATCAGACCAAATTCAGGCTCGATAGCATCACGGCTTCAGCTTCGTTTTCATTGGAGCTTGCAGCTGCCAGTATCAATAATACCAATGGTACAGCTTCCATCGCTTTGGGCGTACCTCTTTCCACTCCTTCTGTAACGACCACCACGACCGTGGCAACCTTCTCATTCCATTCCTTGTCAAATGCTACCAATTCCCCGATCGCCTTTACGACCGCTTCTTTGGCATCAGCTGATAACGAGAGCGGAAATGTTATCATCACGCGAACACCGAGTTTGGTCACGGTGACAGGCAGTGCCGATCCTGTTCCGGATCCAGATCCTGTGCCTACCGACACGACCGCACCGACCGTTATGATGACAGATCCTGCTGATGGATTGGCCGTCTATGGCACGACGATTACCGTGGCAGCCACGGCAACCGATGATGTTGCTGTCGCAAGCGTGCAGTTCAAGCTCGACGGCGCCGATCTGGGTGCCTTGGATACCGAATATCCGTATGTCATGATATGGAATACGAAACCTTTTTCCAATGGCACGCACACCTTGACAGCTGTTGCGACAGACACTTCAGGCAACACTACAACCGCAACCGCCTTCACGGTCACCGTTTCCAATAGCTCCTCGTCGGGCAATTCCGGTGGCCACCATAAAAAAGATAAGCCTGCCAAGAAGAAAATAGCCACTCTTGCAAAGACCAGAGCAGGTGAGCGGATAGCTCCTTTCATCACGATTGCCGCTCCTCGTGTCGGTACTGCTTCGGCAAAGAGCTTGTATGTACAGGCGACGGCTCGGGACAGGAGCGGTGTGAAGAATATGGTATTCTCCATCGATAACAAGTATGTGAAAAAGAAGTCTGCCGGATCCGCCATCTCGTATACTTATGCGAAGAGCAATATCAACAAGGGAACCAAGACATTCTACATTATCGCTCTGGATAACCTGGGGAATAAGAAAACGGCCGGTATCACGCTCGCAAATGGAAAGGTAGTAAGTATACGATACTGGTAATTTATAAAACTAAAAGATATACTTATACATTGCTATGCAAAAACAAACAAATACAAAAATACTGATTGCTGTTCCTATGGTCTTACTCGCTGCCTTGGCGTATGTATTGGTGGCGAAGGTGCTTCTCTTGCCGCAGGATGCGACTCAGATCCCTTATGGTGAAGGAAATGAGGAAGAGATACCTGTTTCTCAAAATGACAGCATATCCGAAGAGGAGAATGAAATCGTTTTTAATGAGGTGCCGGATATGAAGGTGATGAAGCGGCATGTAGATGATGCCTATGCCTATGATTTCACGTATAAGGGAAAGACTTTCGGCCATGTCGATCTGATGGGAGATTGGCGTGTCGAACATTTTCTTTCGTATGGCAATGGGAGTGAATATTTCGGTTTTTCGATGAGCGGATCGGGTATCGATAATAAATACTACTGGGGACCGACCATGTTGTATAAGGCGAATACAGCTCAAGGAAGCCTTGTTAAGGTCGTTGATTTTTCCTTGGATGCCGAGAAGGGAAATGGGGACGGGATCGTCTCGAATTCATGGGGAACTGATTTATTTATAACCGATATTTCCGAGGATGAAAAACAGGTTGTGTACTGCAACTACTGGACGGATAACAATAAAATCTTTATCAAGGATATCGCGACCGGGAAGATTAAGGAATTCAGTATCGATGGAGGGTTGTATGATTTTGGTGATGCCATGCTTTCGGAAGATGGGAAGAAGATCGCTTTTGCCGGAGTCAAAACGGCGGATGGAACGGAGACGAGCAGTTTTGTCGAAGCAGATCTTTTCCTTATCGATGTCGCGACCGGGAATATAAGCCTCTCTCAATCCAATAAAACCCCGGGCTACTATGCTGTGAACGGCTGGCAGGGTAATGAGGTGGATTATGAGTATGTAACGGAAGAATAGGCACCTGCAAGATACAATAAATCTACGCGGGTGTAGAAAAAACTAAGCATTTGTCTGAATTTTTGTGATTTTTGTTAACCATTTTTATAAGGAAGCTTGTGCTAAAGAAAATACTTATCGCAAGAGCTTTGTTTTTCATAAGTGCGGTGATGTTTCCGATTAGTGCAAGTGCGGCGACTCCTGCTCTTGTTGGGCATGCCAGAGGCATCACGAGTGGTCCAGTAACATCGTTCAATATCACCAAATCTACAACAGCTGGTAATTTGTTGGTAATAGTAGTTGCGAATAGTAACAGTCCTACCACATTCACCGTCAGCTCGCCAGGACTGAGTTTTTCCCAGGACACATCTAATACTGGCGGTGGGAACCCATTTATAGAAGATTCGTTTTCGATCTGGAGTGCCCCTAATGTAACAGGGGGCAGCCATACAGTCACTGTTAATGCGAGTAATTCTGATTATATTCGGTGGTATGCGGTAGAGTTTAGCGGTATCGCAACGAGCAATCACGTTATCAGTTCAGCGAACAACAAAGGTTTTTCCACATCGGTAGCTACTGGAAACATTACTACAGGGCAGAATGACACGCTGTTGTTTGAGGCCATCCGAACTGACGGTGATGAAGGAGCGCACGGGGACATTACCGTGGGTTCAGGTTATACCGAATTAGCGCCGATGGTTGATGCCGAACCTGAGCAAAAATTAATGGCCGGGTATAGGGTTGTTACTTCTGGCACGTGGGGTGACGGTTTTACACTGCAAATGCAGGACGGAGGCGGTTGGGTATCAGGTTTGGTAGCCTATGCTCCTGCTGGCGGCATCCCGCCTCCTCCCATAGACACTCAAGCCCCTACCCTCGCCCAAATCACCGCCATCCCGACTCTTACCCGGGATAAGACTCCCAACTATGTCTTTTCCTCCAATGAAGCGGGCACCATTTCCTATACCGGGGACTGCTCTTCATCCAGCACTTCCGCTAGCGCCTCCAATAATACCATTACCCTCAGCGCGTTGACCCGGGGCACCCACTCCAATTGTTCGATCAGAGTGACCGATACCGCAGGTAACCAAAGCAGTATCCTGTCCATCCCGTCCTTCACCCTCACCTATGCAAGCGACCTCAATCTCGATCGCAGTGTCAACATCGCGGATTTCGGATTACTCAATACCAATTATGGGACCACGAATGCCGCCGGGGACGTCAATCTCGATGGGGTGGTGAATATGCTCGACTTCGGGGTGATGCGGACGGAGTATGGTGGAAGTGTGTAGGAGGTGGTATACTGAAAAAAATAAAAGGGGGTTATTAAAATAAACCTATGACTATGTGGAAGAAATTTTTGTATCTGTTCGGAATCCCCTTCGTATTATTCGGCGTGGTAGGGGAGGCAAGAGCGGCCTGTGATCAGACGCTGAGTACCGGCGCCAATATCGCAAGCGCGGTATCAAGCGCCGCCGCCGGATCCACGATCTGTTTGAATAGCGGCAATTATGGCTCTGTCACCATTTCAAACATCACAAAATCGAGCAATGTTACGATTCGATCGTCAACCTCAAAGGGAGCCACCGTTACTTTTACGGTGCGCAACAGCAATCATTTGGTTTTCAATGACATGACTTTTGCGGGCGGAGACGTATGCGATCCCGGTGAGCTCAACCACGATCTGCAGTTTACCAATAACGCATTCACTAACCATTTTAAAGTCTGTGGAGGGGGAGGATTAAGCCCGTCAACCGATGTTCACATCCTTATTGACGGCAACACTTTCACCAATATACCGAACGAGGGCGGAATTGAAGGTAGGCTGCAGGGTTACGATATGATGGGAGTAACCATTTCCAACAATATTTTCAACAACACGAATACAAGCGGGGCTAACTGCACGGACGGCATACAGACCGGAGGAAACGGCGGTACTATTGGACCGGGCAATACTTTTACCGGATTAGTTCAAGGTGGTTGCGGGCCGCATATCGATTCCATACAGCTCTGGAGCTCCAATCCTGTGCCAAGTAACGTCACTATCATCGGAAACTATTTCGACAAAGATACGATGTATATCGGCGCCTATGACGGCAGCGCCAGTATCCTCGTGAAAGATAACGTTTTTGGTCCGGGTGACAGTAATACCCACGGCCTTCCGCTGCAGTTCGGTGCGGTCAACGGATTTAATGTTCTTCATAACACCTTTAAAGGAGGCTGGTCGCTCGCGCAAGGAACAAAAGCCGGAATGACGCCGACTCATAATGCGACCTACAAAGACAATATATTTGCGGGAACGAGGATCAACGATGCGGGCGATCAGCCGGGATGTTCCTCAGGCTGCGTGTATGACCACAATCTCTACACTTCAAGCAGCGATGTCCATGCGGGCGATACCAATACGATCATCGGCACCCCGACCTTTACCGGCGGCTCGAACCCAAGCACATGGGCGGGGTACCAGCTGACTTCTTCTTCTCTCGGATACCATAATGCTTCGGATGGACAAGACCGTGGTACCACCTACTATGGTTCCGGAACGGTGAATCCACCCCCTCCCGATACCACCCCTCCGACCGCTCCAACCAATCTTGCTGCCAATGTCACCCTTGGTGCGCAGGTGGACCTTACCTGGACTGCATCAGTTGATGCTGTCGGAGTTGCTCTGTATCAAGTCGAACG
>JAQTRS010000006.1 GCA_028711705.1 Candidatus Moraniibacteriota bacterium | reverse complement strand
ATAAACTGCCCGGCGCTTTTATTGTGAGTACAAGATCCGAGAACGTATTCACCGTTGCGTGGCTGATCAACGATTACTAGTGATTCCAACTTCACGGAGTCGAGTTGCAGACTCCGATCCGAACTGAGGATAGTTTTTTGGGATTGGCTCCATCTCGCGATTTGGCGACCCTTTATACCTATCCATTGTAGCACGTGTGTCGCCCAGGGCGTCAAAGGGCCATGCTGATCTGACGTCATCCCCTCCTTCCTCCCCACCCAAAACCAATAAATAAAATTTCATATTTCAGAAAAAACATGAGTGAAAATTGCAATATTTCACCACTATCGAATTACAGATAATGACTTTACAATTACACTCATGAGAGAAATATATATCTAAAACCTCTTCAGGTTAAAGAATTCCTCTCTGAAACAAAAAATCCTATTTCCGTGCTTTGGGCGGGGCAGTCTTAAGTGACACATATAACACTTAACAGGGGTTGCGCTCGTTTCCCGACTTAACGGAACATCTTACGACACGAGCTGACGACGACCATGCAGCACCTGTCTAGCACCCTCGAAGGCTATTTTGTTTCCAAAATATGCAGCTAGATTTCAAGCCCTGGTGAGGTGCCTCGCTTACTATCGAATTAAACCACATGCTCCACCACTTGTGCGGATCCCCGTCTATTCCTTTGAGTTTTAAGCTTGCGCTCGTACTTCCCAGGCGGCATACTTAACGCGTTAGCTGCGGCACTGAGAGGGTCGATTCTCCCAATACCTAGTATGCATCGTTTAGGGCGTGGACTACTGGGGTATCTAATCCCATTCGCTACCCACGCTTTCGTGCCTCAGCGTCAGAAATGTGCCAATCAGTTGCCTTCGCCTTTGGTGTTCTTTATGATATCAACGCATTTCACTACTACACCATAAATTCCACTGATCTCTCACACTCTCTAGGTATGCCGTTTCAAATGCAGTTCTTCGATTGAGTCGAAGGATTTGACATCTGACTAACATACCCGCCTACGCACCCTTTACGCCCAATAAATCCGGATAACGCTTGAGGTCTCTGTATTACCGCTACTGCTGGCACAGAGTTAGTAACCTCTTATTCATTAGGTACCGTCATCTTGATTCTTCCCTAATAAAAGCAGTTTACGACCCGAAAGCCTTCATCCTGCACGCGGCATTGCTTGTTCACGCTTTCGCGCATTGACAAATATTCTCGACTGCAGCCACCCGTAGGTGTTTGGACAGTGTCTCAGTTCCAATGTTGGGGGCCATGCTCTCACACCCCCTACCCGTCATAGCCTTGGTAAGCTTTTACCTTACCAACAAGCTGATAGGACACAGGCTCCTCCTGAAGCGATAAATCTTTACTCCGTAGAGCATATCGTGCATTATTCCGGATTTCTCCGGATTAGTCACGACTTCAGGGCAGATTCCTATGTATTACTAACCCGTTTGCCGTGGGCCTAAACCCACTCGACTTGCATGCCTTATCCATGCCGCCAGCGTTCATCCTGAGCCAGGATCAAACTCTCATAATGAAGTAAGTATATCCGAAGACATACTTACCCGAATACAAAAGAGAAATAAATTTCTCAAATGTAAAGATTTGAATAGACTTTTGTACTCCCGATCTTACGACCGAGATAATTTAGGACTAACCACAATAAATTGTGATTGTTTTAGGTTATTATTTTGTCAAAGTTCTTATATGATTCTTATCTGCAATCCCTTGTAAATAAAAACGCAAACTTGTAATTTGCTTACTCAGTATAGCAGTCTTGAAAAACTTGTCAAGCATTTGGCCCATACGTGCCGAAATGATCTTTCCTTCAGGTAGATGATGCTATAATTATGGCTTGATTAAGCTATAATAAATGCATCATTCTTTCGATGTATCAAAAAACTCTGTAACAAATCTACGCCGTATCCAAGAAGATAGATATAAAAAAGCCTCCTGAGAAAAACTCTTCTCAGGAGGCATCCATTATTCAAACATTATTTGAAGGTTATTACCATGCGTATCTATATAAAGGTCGCTTGCATATTTCACGAGCATTTGCGTCCCCATCCCTCCAACACAGACTGTCCGCGTAGAGGCGACAGACAATCCCGCCTCCAGGGTATTTTTAACCCCTTTTCTCGAGAAAAAATCCCCGGAATCGCTATATCGCACCGCAACGCTGCTCTTTGCAAAAAGAAAGCTCAGTGAGACTGTTTTTATATCACCGCACACATGATCGCATGTATTGGTGAGAAGTTCGAGACATACGCCCAATACCTGCGATCGCCTTTCCTCGTCAGAAAAAATAGTTTCTATTTTTACCGCTAATTCCTCCAAAAAACGTACTACCTTCGCTTCATTTTCCCGTTCATTGTCTGAAAACTGAAAATGAACCGGGTCACAACCTTCCCATACGATCAATGACGCTTTATTCATGCCATCCTCCACCTATACAACAACTGCGCACCATCATACTATACCAATCTGAAATAAAATACCAGGGCAGCTTAGATCGCAAAAAACCATCGCTATCTCAATCGCTTATTGATAAACAGGAGGAAAAAGAGTGGGATTATCATCCAGGCGATTTGGGCATTCGGGGAAATGAAATAGGTCAGAGAGGTCCGAGAAAGGTATTGCAGCAAATCCGCTTTCGGCAGGAGCGCGAAGATGATGCTCGTCAGCATCCCCACGGCCAGAAAGCTCATGATCAGGATGCGCCAAAAGAAGTCGGCCCCGGCATTGGGGATATGGATATCCAACACATAATCCCCCACGAAAAACAGGAAAAAGAAGATGCCTGCGAAAATAATGGCCTTGCTATAGAGTGAGAAGGCGAAAACATCAGCCGGGAGCACGGTCAGGAGCGCCACGCCGATATACCCATACATCACCACGCTCACGAGCTGTGATCGCCCCAGGTAAAGACCCAGCGCCAAACAGACCGCGATAAAGACCAGAAGGAACGAGACATCCCCCGCAATGGTGGCGGGCAAAAAGTTTGCGGGTGAAATGGCTTGAAAAACATCCATAGCGAAAGTATTATACCTACCGAAAGTGTAGCATCAAAGCGGCCCAGCTTCAAGGTTTTGGTATAAAAAAACCGGCTGTAGATGGATAACTACTACCGGTTTCGTATGGAGATTTCTCCAATTTCATCGGGCGCCGATTACGCACGCCATAGATGGAAGGTTTTCGCCGTAAGCTTCCTTAATGAATCATCGACTTTCGCGCGCAGCTCTTGCTGCATGCTCGTTCGGAAACATTCGATCCTTCCTCGCAAACGTGATTTCTCTCTTGTTTCGCAACTTAATGCGATTGCAATCCTGGCTGCCAAGATAACTGCGGACTCATCCCTATTCGAATGTTCATACAGATACCCTGCGGTATATTCACCCACCTCCCTACATTGCCGTTCCTCTTGAGCGAGAATCAACGCTATGCGTACCTTTTCCAGAAATGCCTCCATAAAGTCCCGATCCTCAAGTCGGACCGTTTTATACGTATCCAACAAAGACGCGAGCGACACGTCCAGCGACGCGATAGTCCCCGGCGCGAATCGATCCCGAAAAATCTGAAGAATGGTGTCATCCGCGTTATTGGCATACAAATACAGGATCGAGTCTCGCAAAAGCGGCCGATACTTGATGGTGCCTGCGCAGACATATGATACCAGCAATTGCATTTCCTTATCCCCGGCATACTGCTCGATTTCCCGATAAACATACTCCGCATCTTGATGAGCTATCCATTTACGCAGATTGATGACCGACCGCAATCGATTTCGCGCTTCCAAGGTCAGCACGAATAACCGTACTATCGCAATAAACGTTATTGCTACGATACACGCCACATAAACCGCCAAGTAACCGCCGGCGGACAATCCGTCATGCATCCATAAATACCCATAATATACAAAGAAGACCAGCATAAACAGGACATAGATCCACAGCGTTTCGAAAATTTTCTCATAGATTTTCATACCCTTTTCCCCTCTTGAATTGTTAAGGTGCCAAAATACACCCGCCGTTGCCGCTTATCGCAGCAATGGTTCATGCTAGCATTTTTCATACAAAAAGTCAAGCTGCATCGCGATGTCTGGCCATGAAAAAACCGGCATAGTTACTTAAAACTACTACCGGTTCTATTGCGGAGGTTTCTCCACGTTCCATTATTCTACCTCAATCACTGCATCGTATCAACAAATTCCACCCGCGTCCCTTTTCAATGCATTCTCCAATGCCTCATGCATCGAAGCGATCGTTCTACCATCCAGAGCATCGGCATACTTCATCATGTATTGGCCAAAAAGAGAGTGCGCAAAATCAGAAAGCGGTACACTGGAAGGAAGATGGCTTTTCAAATAGGCGACAATCGCATCAAGTATGTCATCATACAATTTGAAATAGCCACCCAGAATCATCAGGGTATTACATGCTTGAAGGAATGTTTCAACAAAGTTTTTATCGTCTCTAGGAAACTCATCCTTCTCTTTCAGAAGCCCTTTCAATCGTCTCTGAAGCACGTCCTCAAACGATAGTCTAAGATGATTACGAAATGCTTGAATCACCTGTTTATCAGCACCTTCCGAATAGAGCTGCAAAACCAATGTCTCAAAAATATCCTGGGATTCCATTTTTCTCAATACGATATTGCTGCTGTAGATATGAGTTAACAATAACTGCATCTCCAAATCACCTTGGCACATACGCAAAGAGTTCATAACGGCAGCGATTATATCTTCTTCAAAAGACACCTTTTCCATCACATCAGCAAGAACTTGTCTTTGATGCGCCAACTTTCCGACAATATAGAATAACCTCATCGATATAAACACTAACGTAACTGTAATGATTGCTACCCTATAACCAGTTTCATGCAATAGAATGTCATCATGTCCAAGTATATAGAAATACCCGCTTGCAAACACAATCAAAAGAATACCTTGTAGCCAGCACAATTGCAAAGCTTTAGCCCATATTTTCATTTCTTTTCCCCTTTTCTCGTTTCAGTTGTCAAGGTGCAAAATACACCCATTGTTGCCGCTTATAGCAGCAATGGTTCATGCTAGCATTTTTCATACAAAAAGTCAATCCTACCGCTCGAATTTCATATACTGCTCCCAGTAGGCGTACAATTCTTTGGTAGCGACGATATCGCGGACATTGTAACGGGCGATATCGAGGAATTTCTTCTCGGCGAAGAGTCTTGTCACATCATCCCCGTCCACACCCTCCACTTTGGGGCTTACGATCCCGAAAGCCCGGCATGCCAGATGCAGGCTCGGCCGGCGCATGGTCGATCCATAGAAAGTGAAAAGGTCTTGCAGATCGAAATGCTTGGCACCGAATTTCTGCATGCCAAGGTAACGATTGGAGAGCAGATCCTTACTCGGTTTGATCTTATGGATCGCCGATCGTATCGCCAGAAACGGCGCGTCGAATCCCCGGCCGTTGAAGGTCACGAATTGATCGTAGTTCTCACATACCCGCCAAAACGCCTCGAGCATTTCCACTTCCGTCATCTGCTTATACATCACGCCGTTCTCCTCGAAGTTCCCGAGAGTTTCTCCCGGCGCCTGGAAATACACGGCCGATTTATTCTTCTCATAATCCAGCATCCCGATCGCCACCACCTGTCCGGTGAGCGGTGAGAACCCGAGACCGTTTTTCACATTCTCGATTTCCCTCTCCTGTTCCTCGGCACCCAAAGACCCGTTCTTCACCCAGCGAGTGAGCATCCTTTTCGTCACGTCATCCATCTGTTCAAAATCTTCTCCGATGGTTTCGATATCAAGTACGAGTGTCGACATAGGGGTAGTATTCAAATCTATTTATGAAACCGCTTATCGCTACATGGTCCGGCAGCTCGATCTACGGCAACAAGACTTTCATCACCAGTATATCAATTTTTCGCCGTGCTTACCATGCAATCACGCTCCTTTTCGGGAGGGCACCGATAGAGGATACTCCCCTGCATATCGGTTCGGAAGATGTTGGCATGATGCGTTCTGAGGCGATCGATCACCTCGGGTGCCGGGTGTCCGTAGCGATTGTTTGCGCCGACGGAAAGGATGGCATCGCGCGGAGAGAGTTTTTTAAGAAAACTATCCGAGGAAGAAGACTTCGATCCATGATGCCCCGCTTTGAGGACGTCCACTTTTCCCGGATCGATCAGATTCTCCTGCTCATCCGGCAGATCCCCCGTAAACAAAAACGTCTCGCCGGATGCGGTGGTCAGTTTCATCACGATGCTCGTCGCATTGGTATCCTTGGAATGATTATTTTCAAGCGATTCGAATGGATGCACCGCCTCCATAACACCGCCATCGGGAAGTTTGACTAAGAGACCGGAAAAAGTTTCCATATCCGTTATATGCCGATCGGATTTCGCTTCCTGTAGCGCCCGATACACCGCCGTGTCGCTGTTCATTTTCGTATCCAGCATTGTGCCGACGCGATAGGTTTTTATCGCATCCACCAATCCGCCGATATGGTCCTCGTCCGGATGCGTCGCCACTATCGTTTCGATCTGATGATCCCAAAACGGCATATACGCTCCCAACCTTTCCAAAAGTATTTTACCGCTCCGTCCGCCATCGATAAGCACCTGATTGCTCCCCTGAATGATCAAAATAGCATCACCTTGCCCCACATCGAGAAACACGACCTTGGTATCGGAAAAATCCTGCCACCAAAACCACAGCATCAAACCCAACGCGCACGCCAGCGTTATGAGCACCATTCCCCCGACGTATAGAAATGATTTCTTGAACATAGACATTTATATTATCGCAACACTTTAATTTCTGTAACCGATAGCTGATATTCGTTTTCAGGGGCTTGCGAGCGCGGCGGCGCGAGTACGAGGAATTTTTCAGCAGAAAAATATCCGTACCCTGAAAACGAATATCAGCTATCGGTTACAGACGTTTCCATATCGGACAAACATCTTCTCCTCAGAAAAAATACTACCATAAAAAGCACTCCATACCACCCCAATAAAAACATCACTCCGAACGACTTCACCTCGACAGATGCAAACGACTGCCCGCTCAGCACCCCGATGACGGACATCATATAGTGCAGCACCAGATAGTCCAGCAGACCGAAAAGCTTCGCGAGCGGTGCAAGAAAAAACCCGAAAACGGAAGCCAAAAAACCGAACAGCATGGCGACGGGTATAGCCGGAAGCACGAGCAGATTCGCCAACAAAGAAAGCGATGGGAGCGCATGAAAATTATACAGGATGATCGGGAGGACGAACATTTCAGCAGACATCGTCATCCAAAAAATTTCTTGCAGCATCGCTAAAGCAGGCACATTTTTTCGCGCAGCGATTTTTTCGAACAACGGCATGCACAGCAGAATGCCCAGCGTTGCCATGAACGACAATTGGAAACCCAAATCGTATCGCAGCAGCAAAGGATTGAAACACAGCATCAACGCCAATGCCAATGACCATAACCGAAGCCCGTCCGAGACGCGGCCGCTATAGCCCGAAAGCAGCACCAATCCGCCCATCAGCCCCGCGCGCAGCGCCGAAGCGGACGCGCCGACCATGACCACGAAGAAAACTACCCCCAACCCCGCTGCCCACAGCGCCTGCCTGCGCCACAATCCGCACAGTATCGCCAGCAAGAAAAGGCTCTGTGACACGATGACCACATTCGCTCCCGACACCGCCACGATATGCGACATGCCTGTCCGTGAAAAAGCCGTCTGCGTCTCCTTGGTCAGATACCCGTTACCGCCGAAGAGCAATCCTTTGCCAAGGCCGGACTCCGGATACGCCACATACGCATCGAGCTTTTCCTCCATAAGGCTTCGCAAACCAAGCACCCATCGCACCAGAGCATTTCCTCCCTCATCATTCTCGACATGCCACTCTTTCGGATAGCAGGTGTAGCCGATGCCCTTCATGGCCAGATACATCCGGTAATCGAAATCGATCCCGATATTTTTAGGTATTTTCAAAGGACACTCCGTGGTGACGATATCGCCATACCGCAGTTCATCATATATCGGGAAATAGGCCAAAACAAGATGCTCCGGACACGCTCCGTTCGAGCATTGTGTGAATCGAAGTACAACTTCCTGCGATCGTTCCTTGATTTCCGGTGAGCGCACGATGATAGCTCGCCCAAAGACAGTGTATTCGCGCTGCGCTGCCTGCCATAACCTCAGCGTGGCATGTGCCTGAACATAGCCGGCGCCCATAAGCACAAAAGCCACAGCCATCCCCCATGCCAGCTTCGACCGCTGCCATACCACAATGGCGCTCACACCCCAAACGAAACTCCCTCCCACAAAAAACGGGGTATCAAAAAACAACCCCGCCTCTATGCCCAGAGCATACCCTATGAAAATCAAGTACCAAACCATGTGACCACAGATTAATCCGCGATATCGACGATCTTGGTCCGTGTACTCTTGCCGCCCACGATAACGATAAGGCTTTTCGCGACATGAAAATGCTTGGAAAGGATTTCGATCAGCTTCTCATTCGCCCGCCCCTGTATCGGCGGCGCCGTCATCCTGATCCGATATTCATGCTCGCCTAGCTGTTCGATAGCATCGAAAGAGGCGCGAGGCACGACCCGTACATATATTCGCATACCATATATGAAGAAAAAATAAAAAGTATCAGCCCCATAATCAATTGGACCTTCGATACAAGACAACCGAAAGATGCGAGTTATGCATCAACAATGTCTAAAACGCCTTCTTGATGGTACCGAAAATAGCATCATCCACCCAATCGGGAATAGTGTCTCCCTCGGGATTATGGATAGTCGCCTCATGGTAAATGCCGTTCTTTACCGTGCGAAGCGATTTCTTGACGACATATTTGGCGGCAGCCGTAAACGAAGGGTAGGCCTGACCCTGATACGTGTCCCCATGCTGCACCCCGAGCACCAGCAGCACGAAAATCATAGCGAGGCCCGCAAAAAAGGTCGCCATGATCCATGCCAATTTTATCATCCATCCTCGCATATGTTTTTACTTCAGCTTCTCAAGTTCTTTCTCGAAGCTTTTGATGCTCCCGAAAGATTTGTACACGCTCGCGAAGCGGATATAGGCGACATCGTCGATAGCGCGCAATTTCTCCATCACGAGCCTGCCGATTTCCTTGCTGGCGATTTCGTCCAATTTTTTGACAGATAATTCATACTCGATGGCGCCCAGCACCCTATCGAGCTTCTCATCGTTCATCGGCCGCTTCTCGAAAGCCCGCAAGAGGCCGCTTCGGATCTTCTCCCGATTATATTCCTCTTTGCGGCCATCGCGTTTGACCACCGACAAGCGGAACATTTCCACCTCTTCATAGGTGCTGAAACGGGCCGTGCAGGATTCGCACTCCCGACGGCGACGGGTCACCTCCCCATCCTTGGTTTCCCGGGAATCCACCACGCGTGTTTCAAGATGACGGCAAAACGGACAACGCATAAATCTCGCGGTTAATAACTCTATCGTCAGTATAGCATATATGTATGGCGTGCCAGCAGGAGCGGTTTTTATACTACCCCTGTTTCGGAAAAAGAAGGCTCAAGAGGAAAAAGCACAGCGACACCAAGACGATCGCGCCGCCTGACGCGATATTGAGCGCATACGAAAGGAAGAGCCCCGTGATAACGGAGAGGATGGAAAAGAACAGCGCGAAACCGAAGGTCTGAAGGAAGCTTTTCGCCACCTGCATCGCCGCAAGCACCGGCATCACCATAAGTGCCCCCACCAACAGCACGCCCACCATCTGCATCGCGAGCGCCACCGTACAGGCCGCCAAAATCACCAAGATGGTATTGAGCATATTCACGGATACGCCGCTCACTTTGGCCAAATCCTCATCCAAGGAAATCAGGAAAAGCTGCCTGTAAAAAATGGTGCAGAACGCGACGACCACGAGACTGAGACTGCCGATAAGCCACACATCGCTCTCTCTTACCGTCGAGAGGCTGCCGAACAGGAAGTTGAGCAGGTTCACATTGAATCCCTTGGCCATGCCGATCAGCACCACCGCGATGGCCAGGCTCCCCGACAGGAACACGGCCAACACCGACTCACCGAACATCTTCTGCTTCTGACGCAAACGCTCGATGCCCAAGGCGGCCGCTGCGGATACGAAGAGCGCCGTCAGCACCGGATTGAGCTTGAGCAAAAATCCGATCGCCACGCCCATCAGCGAAACGTGCGACAGCGCATCCGCCAAAAGCGAATACCGGCGCACCACCAAAAATACCCCGATAATCGGCGCGATAACCGCGAGCAAAAGGCCGGCCTGGAAAGCGCGGATAATGAAATCGAATTGGAACATTTCTACGAACATAGGATATTGTCTGAATTATGAGAGAAACCATTTTTATGGAGGCTTGCGAGTCGCGGCGGCGCGAGCACGAGGAATTTTTCAGCAGAAAAATATCCGTACTCCATAAAAATGGTTTCTCTCATAATTCATGGCACTTTGACAAACTAATGATTATGCTCGTGATGGATATACTTCATATCCTCGCCGTACAACCGCTTCAGATAGTCCCCTTCGATGAATTCGCGGCTATTCACATGGCACACCAGCTTCCGGTTGACGCAGATGACGGTCTTCACCTCGCGGGCCACCACTTCCAGATCATGCGACACGAGCATGATCGTCATGCCGTGGCTTTGATTGAGTGCGGAAAGCAGTCGGTAGAAGCGCTCCTGAGACTGCGCGTCCACGCCCGTCGTCGGTTCATCGAGCACCAGAAGTTTCGGGCGGGATACGAGCGCGCGCGCGATGAATACCAATTGCCTCTCCCCTCCGGAAAGCATCCCGATCATCCGGTGTTCCAGATCGGCGATTTCCGCGACATTCATCGCCCACTGGATCAGCTTTTCATCGGCGGGCTGTTTGTGAAGAAAGTATTTTTTCCGTGAAACCAGTCCGCTCTCGATCACCTCTCGCACCGTCGTCCCGAAAGATGCCTCGCCGCGAGCGACATGTTGGGGCACATAGCCGATCAGGTGCCAGGCATCAAAATCCTCAACATCCTCACCGAACAGCTTCGCGCTCCCTGATGCGAACGGGATAAGCCCGAGCATGATGCGCAGGATGGTGGTCTTGCCGCTGCCGTTTCCGCCGACCAACCCGACATAATCCCCCTCTTGTACGGTAAACGAAATATCGTCCAGCACCTGATTGTGCGGATAGGAAAAATTGATATTGGCGAATTCGATACAATTATTATTGTGCATAACAATCCATCGCCAGTTGCAAATTATGTAAATTCTCGTACATCACGGAAAGATAGTCTCTCCCTTGTGCGATGTCTTCATCCGTCAATCCCTCGAGCGGATCGAAGACCAATACCTCCGCACCGATCTCATCCGCCAGCGTCTGCGCCAATCGCGGACTCACCAGTGTCTCGAAAAAGATGTACCGGATGTTTTTCTGGCGGGCAAGCGTCGCAAGATCCGCCAATTGCCGTGTCGACGGCTCGCTTTCCGGTGAAAAGCCGACTATCGAAAGCGCCTCGAACCCGTACCGCTTTGCCAGATAGTGAAAGGCGTTATGAGAGGTCACGATGGTTTTGGTGCGGCACATCGCTATCCCTTCGCTATAAGACCTGTCAAGATTGTCCAGTTTTTCAGTATAAGCTATCGTATTTTCAGTATACACGTCCTGATTTTTTACATCAACCGCGGTGAAGGCATCCCTGATGCTCGCCACCTCCCGCTGAGCGAATTTCGGATCGAGCCAAAAATGAGGGTCGATGCCTTCATCATCCGAAAGGCCGGTATCGCCCAGGCCGTCGTCAAATCCCAACACCTGACTCATGACGATCACCTTCACGCCCTTGCTCTCAAGATCCGGACGGAGCTTGGTCGCCCAGGCATCCATACCCGCGCCATTGGCGATAAGCACATCCGCAGCATATATCGAAGCGATGTCTGCCGGTGTCGGCTCATACTCATGCGGCTCGACCCCGGCAGGGACGATTGCGGAAACGAACACACGGTCTCCTCCCACCTGGCGCGAAAACTCTCCCAACGGATAAAACGTCGCCACCGCATGCACGGTCGCCTCGGTACTGCGGATGGCAGCACCTTCCGGAACCTGGGTGCGCGTCCGGAAAATGACGGCGCCTGTGAGAATAAAAAGTACAAAGAGTATCGTACTAAGGATGAGGAGTGGTCGTTTCATATGTATATCGTTATCGTTTTTATTGGCACTGAGCGCACACACCGAAAAATTCCAATGAATGGTTCAACACCTTAAACCCCGCTTCACGCTCAATCTGCCTTTCCTCCCTCTCGAATTCATTTTCCAAAATGACATCGTCGATGCTTTTGCACGTGACGCAGATCAAATGATGATGATGTGAGGAAACGCACTCGTAGTACCGCCTTCCGTCATGAAGCCGCACTTCCTCGATATGCTTTTCCTGCGCCAGAAATTCCAATTCACGATAGACAGTCGTTTTGTTAACAATAATCCCCTGCTTTGCCAGCAAATCCTGCATGTCGCTTGCAGCCAGCGGTTTTCGTTTTTTCCAGAGCAATTTCAAAACACCCTGGCGAGCCCTGGTAAGGCGGTATCCTCGTGCGCGTATCTGTTGTATCGCTTCTTGATAGGTCTTCATACATCCATACTAACGCAACTGTGTTGCATCTGTCAAATCGGTCATCTCACATGACAATTCACGCTATTTATCCTATACTAAAGACATTGATTCTTCATTTTTCCCTATGACACTCGAAGATGTTTTCAAAGCATCGAAGTTTCCCCTCTCAAGCGAAGGGAAAAAATTCATCACTGACGCCTTCATGGTCGCCAGTGAGGCTCATGTCGGACAAAAACGGAAATCGGGCGTCGACTACATCGAACACACCCTCGAGACGGCCAAAATTTTGGCGGAAATCGGCATGGAGTCGCGCACGATCGCTGCCGGACTCCTGCACGATGTTCCCGAAGACACGGCATTCACGCTCGAACAGGTCAAGGAAAAATTCGGCGCCGAAGTATCCGATCTGGTGGACGGCGTCACGAAACTGGGAAAAATAAAGCTGCGAGGATCCCGCGAAGAATACTTCCTGGAAAATCTGCGTAAGATGTTTTTGGCGATGGCGGCCGACATCCGTGTCGTCATCATCAAGCTCGCCGACCGTCTGCACAATATGCGTACGCTCGGTCACCTCCCTTCGGAGAAACAAGAACGCATCGCGCGTGAAACCATGGAAATCTACGCGCCTATCGCCAACCGCCTCGGTATCGGGGAAATCAAGGGCGAACTCGAGGATCTATGTTTCAAGTACCTCGATCCGGAAAATTACGCCATCACCAAAAAGCTTGTCAAAAAACACATTCACGAAAGCGATGCTTATATCAAGCAGACCACCGACACCTATAAGAAGGATTTGCAGAAAGAAGGCATCCCCGTCATAGAGATAAGCGGCCGAAGCAAGCATATCTACAGATTATTCAAAAAACTCCAGCAGCACGATATGGACATGCAGCGGATCTATGACCTCGTGGCCATCCGCATCATCGTGCCCACCATCACCAACTGTTATGAAGCGCTCGGATTGGTGCACAAAAAATACCGCCCGATGGTCGGCCGCATCAAGGACTATATTTCCCTCCCGAAACCCAACGGCTACCAATCGCTGCACACCACCGTCTTCGGTCCGGAAGGACGCATCCTCGAAATCCAGATCCGTACGCAGAAAATGCATGACGAAGCGGAATTCGGTATCGCCGCCCATTGGATTTACACCGAAAAAGAAAGCAAAACCTGGCGCAATATTATCTTCAGGCAAAATACCGTCATCCCGAACAAAGAGCTCGAATGGGTTAAGCAGCTCCAGGAATGGCAGAAGGAAATCGGCCGCGATGACGAGGAGTTCCTCAAAAGCCTCAAGATCGATTTTTTCAAAAACCATATTTTCGCCTTCACCCCGAAAGGCGACATCATCCACCTTCCCGAAGAAGCGACTGTTGTGGATTTCGCCTATGCCATCCACAGCGAGGTCGGCAGCCGTATCGCCGGTGCCAAAGTCGATCGCAAGATGGTATCCCTCGATTATCACATCCAAAACGGTCAGGTAGTCGAAATTCTCACCTCCAAAGAGCCGCGGAAACCCAATCGGGACTGGCTCGAATCCGTCAAGACTTCCGCTGCCAAATCCCACATCCGCAAACAGCTCAAAAAAGAAAAGATGCCCTAGGGCATCTTTTTGAAACATATCTGCAATCTCACCTCACGAATAAAACAAAATTCGTTTATTTCTTCATCTTGCGACGGATAAACGCCGGGATTTCCAAGTCATCATCTTCGCCATCATTTAACACATTATTGGTCTCACCCCGCATGGAAATCCCTCGCGGTTGGATCTTTTCTTCGATAATCATCTTCGGCTCCATCTCCCTCCGCGTAAACGTCAACTCCTGCTCCAATTCCAAATCCTCGTCCGACAAAGGCGCTGGGCGCGACGCGGAAGGGGTCGGTGTTGCCGGGACTGAGGTCTGCGGTGCCGAAGCGGCATGAGGAGAATAGGATGTTGTCTGTCTGGAAAAATACGGTGTCATCGGTTGATGCTGCGGCTGCGGCTGTGCCTGCGGTTGCTGGTCCATCGGAGCGGATTCCGGAACAGCGATCGGTCTGACAGTACGCGAACGCCCTCCGAACAAGACCTCCTTGCTGTTCTTGGTGGCATCAAAGCCGGTCGCCACGACCGTAATCTGAATCTCACCCTTACGGACCTGATCATCAGCCACCGCACCGAAAATAACCTTGGCATTCGGATCGATGTTTTCGGTAATGATATTGGCAGCTTCGTTAATTTCAAGCATACCCAAATCGGAAGATCCGGAAATATTAAACAACACACCCTTGGCACCGTCAATAGAGAGGTCGAGCAACGGGCTGTTGATGGCAGCCTTGGCAGCTTCCGCAGCACGATCCTCACCGGAAGCGACACCGATACCCATAAGGGCACTGCCACTGTCCTCCATAATGGCACGGACGTCTGCGAAGTCGACATTGACGATACCGGGACGCGTGATCAGATCGGAAATCCCCTGCACGCCCTGACGGAGAATATCATCCACGATACGGAACGCATTGATCAAGGTCGTTTTCTTGTCGATAATAGAAAGCAACCTGTCATTCGGAATAGTAATCAATGTATCCACACGATCACGCATATTCGCTAAAGCCTCATCAGCGATAGCTCTTCGCTGAGCGCCCTCGAAAGCGAATGGGCGCGTCACGACGCTCACCGTCAGAGCACCGAGCTCCTTAGCAGTCTCGGCGACGATAGGCGCGGCACCGGATCCTGTTCCTCCGCCAAATCCCGCCACCACGAATACCATGTCGGCACCTTTGAGCACTTCTTGGATCTCGTCCCGATTTTCCTCGGCTGCCTGACGACCGATCTCAGGATTCATACCCGCGCCCAGTCCTTTTGTCAGATTTTTTCCGATATGGATCTTATCCTGGGCCTTGGAATGATGCAGCGCCTGCGCATCGGTATTGACCACGACAAACTCGACTCCCTTGATTTTGGAGTCGATCATACGTGAAATAGCATTTCCACCCGATCCACCCACGCCCACGACTTTGATCTTCGCAAAAGTTTCAATTTCAGGTTTAATTTCAGCCATATATTTTCTTTCCTTTAGTTATTCTCCATCGGCTTTCATTATTACTTTTGATATTGATTTTTGTCTTGCGTGGCGTGGATTTTACACATAACCAGATACCTCAATCTAGCATATTATTTTCACGTATGTCAAGAAAAGTACGCCTTGCGAGCCTATCTTTATACCCCTTTATTCTACCCCGAAAGCAAAATGGATAAAAGAGGCCGAAAAATAGCCCTATGGCAGGAACTTATCGAAAAGCGCCTTCGCCTTTTTCGATATCCCCTGCATTCCGCCCAAAAATCCCCCTGAAAGCGCCCCTCCCCACTGCAATCCATTCGGGACATTCACGGTATTCTCACGAGCCCACACTACCAAGCCGACCACGGTAGAAAACTCAGGATCATCCACTCTGTCCAAAATACCCCCCAACGGCTGCGGATATCCGATCTGTGCCGGCAGACGGAAGATATCCTTCGCCAACTCCACGATACCCACAAGCTTCGATCCGCCTCCTGTCAGCACCACACCTGCAGGCAAAAGCCCCGCGCGTCCGATAGTCTTAAGCTCATTGTTCACAAAATGCAGGATTTCTTCGGTGCGGGCCTCAATAATCTCCGCCACATGATGACGGGATACCAATCCCTCTTCCTGAGAATCGATCTGCGACAAGTCGATATCCTCCTCCTTATCCACATCCCGCACGATCGCCGTGCCGAACAAAAGCTTCACCTGTTCGGCAACCTCCACCGAAGTGCGAAGCCCGATAGCGATATCGTTGGTAATATGCGAAGCGCCGATAGGCAAAATGGCAGCATGTAAAATATCGCCTTCCTCAAAAACAGCTATCGATGTGGTCGCGCTCCCGATATTAACCACCACGACACCGAGCTCTCTCTGTTTCCGACTCAGAACAGCCGTCGCGGCCGCAATCGGCTCGATAGTAAAACCGTCCAAAGCGATACCCATCTGCTCGACGCAACGGGCGATATTCTTAAGATGCGAGGAGGATCCTCCGATAATCAGGGTATCCACTTCCAAGCGAACGCCGTGCATACCCAACGGATCCTTGATGTCTTTCTGGTCATCCAACCGATAGCTTCGCGGCAGAACATGCAGAATCTCCTTATTGAGCGGGATGGCAACCGACTGAGCGGCATGAAGTACCCGGGTGATGTCATCCTCGAGCACTTCCCCATCGGCCTTGCCGACAGCCACGACCCCCTTGGCATTCTGCGAAAAGATTTCCGTCCCGGAAACATTGACCGTGACCTGCTCTACAGGAACGCCCGCCATCTTCTCCGCTTGATTGATGGACGCGCCTATGGACTGCATCGCCTCCTCCACGTCCACAACGGCGCCACGACGAATACCGACCGCGGGAGAAACGCCCACGCCGATCACACGCAGCAAGGATTCCTCCGGGACTTCCTGTGTGATGACCGTCTTGATACTTGCAGAGCCGATATCCAATCCAACAATATAATGCCCTCGTTGAGACATACTAAAATAGCATTAAGAAAAAACAAAAATAACAAAGTATATGTACCCCTTCAGTATACCCTAAAACATAACTCTCGCAAAATACGACATCACGTTTCACTACCGATAGCTCACGCCTTTCTCACTTCCGCGCCGATACTGCCATCAGCAAGCTGGATATCTATCATATCCCCGACCGAAACGTCCCCGATATTCCGCACGATCTTTCCTTGCTTCGCGATCAGGCTGTACCCGAGCTTAAGCAACCGCGTCGGATCATTCGCTGCAAGCTTCATTTCATTTTGCCGCATCCTTTCCTGAACGGATTCCAATCGGAGCGTATAGGTATCCACTATGGTTTTTTGCAGCTGCGAAATCACGGATCGCGTATGAAGCATGGAGAACTGCCATTTCTCGACACTGCGAGCGAAGGCATTCTGCACCCGCATAGAGCCATCCTTCACTAACTGGAGCCGATGCAGCAAAACACTTGATCCGTCCTCGCATCGCTTCCTGGCAGCTTGCAACATTGACCCAAAACCGCTCATCAACCGCTGCTCCTGCCGGATAAGCAGGGCATCCGCCCTTTCGAAACTCTCGCGCAGCGCTCTTGCGGTTGCCGTTGGCGTCGACACCATCACATCCCCCGACAGGGCCACGAGCGACACATCCTTCTCATGCCCGATACCGCACAGCGTCGGGATGGCCGAAGCCGCCACCTCGCGCACCAAGGCCTCGTTATTGAATGCCTGCAGACTCTCCAAACTTCCTCCGCCGCGGATAATCACCAAGACATCATACTTTTTGGGATGCCGATTGAAAAATCGTACCGCAGCGATCAGATCAAGCACCGCCTTCTTCCCTTCGACGCTCGCATTCAAAAGGGATATCTTGAAGCCATACTTGCCAAGGTTCATCATGAAATCCCCGATAGCCGCCCCCTGATTGGAAGTGATCAACGCGATACGTTCCGGGAAAATCGGCAAAGCCTGCTTTCTTTCGGGAGCGAACAAACCCTCTTTTTCAAGTTTCTGTTTCAATTCGTCATAGGCTTTCTGCAAAGCGCCCACCCCGCTCACCTCGATCGACTGCGCCTTAAGACTCAGTCTCCCCGTCGGCTTCCAGATGCCGGGCACACCCTCGACGATCACCTCTTGTCCGACCGAAAGCTTCACGCCGGAAACATCGTACTGGTAACGGAAAATGAGGCAGCTGAGAATGCTGCCGTCCTGGGAATCCTTCAGGGTGAAATACGTCGTCTTATCGCGCGTGTCGACGCTGGATATCTCTCCTTGCACGCGCACGGTCATCTCTGCGAACAACACGTTGAGCGCATCCAGAAAAGCGCTCACCGTATACAGCGTTCTTTGGCCGGGAATCTCCGGTCCGGTATCCTGCTCCGCAAGCGCCGCATCGACACTCTTCGCTTCATCGAAAACGGACATGGATTCCATCGCGATGGCGTCCATGCGGGCGAAATCCAACTTCATGGTCGAGCGCGGGGTGGGCACGGCGTCCGTATCCTCCGCCGCGGGCACGCTATCAGCCATTATCGCAAGCAGCATCGCCCCGTATTTTTTCCAACGGCCCTCCTTGATACCCTTGATCTTCAAAAATTCCGCCGCCGTTTTCGGGACGACGCGCGCGATCTCCTGAAGCGTCACATTGGGCAGGACACGAAAAAGCTCCACGCCCTCTTTCTGAGCCTGAGTCACCCGCCACGCCCGCAATCGATACAGAAGCTTCTGATTCATACCCCTTAGCATAGCAAACTTCACGCGTTGCCAAAAGCCCCTAAAAAAACTACAATACCTAATGAGACCTATTCATAATCATACGCCTATGCAAGAACCATCTTCCCCTATGAAAACCTATGCCCTTATCGCAGGAGGTCTGCTCCTCTTCGGGCTGCTCGTTTTCGGGCTCGAGAAGCTCGCCTCCCAGGACGAGGATCTGCGCACCGTCACGACCCAAGCGACCGCCGCGGATACCAAGATCCAGGGCAAAGCCGAGGCACCGGTCACTCTGATCGAGTACTCCGATTTCCAGTGCCCTGCCTGCGCCGCCTATGCACCGCTCGTCAAAAATCTCGGCCAGGATTTCCCCGACACGCTCAAAATCGTCTACCGCTATTTCCCGCTCACCTCGATTCACAAAAACGCCACCATCTCCGCCAAGGCGGCCGAAGCGGCGCATAGGCAAGGCAAGTTTTGGGAAATGCAGGAATTGCTCTTCCAGCACCAAAACGATTGGGCGAAGAGCGAGAACCCGACCGACAGCTTCCAGTCCTACGCGCAGGCTATCGGCCTCAATATAGACCAATTCAACGCGGATATGCAGGACGCTTCCATTATCGACCCTATCAAATCGGATGAGGCCATGGGTTCGGAGGCCAATATCCCCGGAACGCCTTCTTTTTTCCTTAATGGCAAAAAGATCGAAAACCCGGAAGATTATGAGGCTTTCAAAAAACTTATAGAAGATGAGATCGCTAAAACATCTCCGGCGCAAGGAACCGAAAACAAATAAAATATCCGCACTAAAAAACTTCCCGCTCGGGGAAGTTTTTGCATACCCATCCAGGCGGGGCTACTCGTTTCGCTTGAACTTCTTGAAATAGAATGACACGTCGGCGATCCATTTGCTCACGCTCGCTTCGCTATGTCCGGCACAGCTTGAGCCGCATTTCCAGACGATCATTTCCGAAGGCGTATCGAGCTTATTCTCCTTGGTCAGCGTTTCGATACGCTTGGCGACCCGCGTCACCGCTTCCTTACGGGTCTTGAAGCATGTATGTCCGCCGGTACCCATTTCCTCGCTCTTGCCGCGATATCCCCAATAATTATAACAATCCCTGCCATTGAGCACCGGAACGCGCTTGCCCCAATTACTTTCCTTCTTCGCGATACTCACCAAGAAAGCCGCGACGGTCGGATCCTGTTTGGCAATAACGGGCACCATATCCTCGATCGGATAACCCTTGACCATTTCTTTGATCTCGAGCTCGAGCGGCGACGGACCCTCCTGAAACGCTTTCGGGATATAATCCGTTATCGCCATCTCATACTCGATCGATTTGGTGGTCGCCACCACGAGCGTCATGACCAAAGCGCCCAAAGTGATGAAAAATACTTTCAAGGGAATCTCTTTCCTCCGCATGAGCATCTCCTTGATCCGTCGCACGCGCAGCGCCCTTGCCTGCCGCGTTTCCTTCTTTCTCAAAAAAAATTGTGTATTGTTTTTGGCGGATGATTTCATAGTACCTATAGTATACTACATAATCCGAAATTCGCTTCTTTCATCCCGCTCGCTTCGAGCTTGATGCATTGACGAACGGCCCGAAGGTCCACCCTCTACCAGTGCTGAGGCGGCGGCATTTTCTCCCGCAAGCCGACCTGTCGTCCAGCAAATCTGAAGGCTATAGCCACCGGATGGCCGATTGAAATCCAAAATATCCCCCACCAAAAAAAGGTTCGGGTAACGGCGCGATCGCATGGTTTTGAAATCGACTTCCTTCACATCCACTCCGCCACTGGAAACGATCGCCTTTTGGAAACCCAAGAATCCCGAAACCGTCATACGCATATCCTTGGCCACCAGACTCAAAAGCAAGCGCTCTTTGCGGGTGATTTCCCGTACCGGTTTTTCAGAATCGAGTTCCGAAAGCTCGATAAGCGCCCCAATCAAGGATGGCAGCGTAAAATCATCCAAACCATTCTTGAGTTTCTTATTGACGTTTTTTGCAAAAATATCCAAAAGTCGCAGGTCGAGCCCAGCACTATCGGTATGCGGGAAAAGGTCCAAAGAAAGTTCGGTCTTTCCCTTCCCGAAACGCTCCCGCACCAAGCGGCTCATATTCAATACGAGCGGTCCGCTCACTCCGAAATGCGTGAACAGCATCTTGCCCTCAAAGCCCTTCCGTTTCTCCCCTTTATGGACGATACTCAATTTCACCTTCTGCAGACTCGTTCCTTGAAGGTTCCTGACCCAAGGATCCTGGATAGTGATCGGCACGAGCGCGGTGTCGGGCTCGATAACCGTATGCCCGAGCGCGGACAACCATGCAAGGCCATCCCCGGTCGATCCCGTTTCCGGCTTCGATTTCCCGCCCGTCGCGAGGATATATTGCTTCGCGCGTACAACGCCTCCGTTCATCTTCACGCCGATCACCCGACCATCTTCAATCGCAAAACCATCTATCCGCACATCGTATTGGATAACGACTTTGTGCGAGAACATATACTGCACGAGCGCGCCCCACACGTCATCCGCCCGATCGCTGGCTGGAAACACCCGGTTCTCCCCTTCTACCTTCGTCGGCAATTCATGCTGATGGAAAAAATCCAATGTCGCTTCCACTCCGAAACGGGCCAGAGCCGGGAGGAGGAATTTTCCCTTATCCCCGAATTTCTCCGCCATCTTCCGGGCATCTGCTGTCGCATTCGTTAGATTGCAACGGCCGCCGCCCGTGATACGCAACTTTTTTCCCAAACTCTCATTCTTTTCCAATAATAAAACACGTGCACCCATTTCTGCTGCACGCCCCGCCGCCATCATGCCGGATGGCCCGCCACCGATCACGATCACATCGAATGGTTCCGAAAAAATATCTGTCATGAGAAAATCTTGAGGATATACGGCAAGAAAATACCCAGACCGATCATCATAGCGCCGATAGAGGCGATAAGCACCGCGGCCGCCATCACATCCTTAGCGATACGGGCATATGGATGCACTCTGGGCTTGAGCATATCCACGACCCGCTCGATGGCGGTATTAATCAATTCGATAACGAGTACTCCCGCCACTACGAACACTAAAAGAACTCTCTCCTGCGCCGTCACCGGCAACAGGTAGGCGAGTATCGCCACCAAAATGGCAGCGATGATTTCGAGCCGAAAATTCTTCTCCATTTTGCTGGCATGATACACGCCACGCAAGGCATGCTTGACGCTTCTGGCGAATCTTCTCATATATATTTTATTTATAGGGCATATACCTCACTCACAGCATCCTGCAAAGCGAACATTTTCTTGCTGTGACGGAATCCTAGGAGGTGCAAAACGCCATGAGAAACGATATAGGCCATTTCTTGCTCCAAACAAACGGCGTCCTCGACGGCCGCCTGCACGATATAATCATAACATATAATCAAATCGCCGAGAAAAATACTCTCGGCCGTCTCGGCAAGCAACTCTTTTCTGCTTGGATACTCCGGAAATGATAACACGTCCGTCACCTTGTTTTTCCGTCGATATTCCTTATTAAGTTTCTGGATTTCCTCCGCGGAAACGAAAACGACACTGACGGAAATGTTACCGTTCCCCAAGGCGTCGTATCCGGAAGCTATGAGCGTCTCCTTGATCACCGTGATTATAAAAGGCTTCCCTATGGCGGCAGGGGTCCGCTTGACGAGTTCTGCAGTAAGATGCATACGAAAAACATTATGCATTCAGAAGCTCTTGCACGATTTTTTTCACCACGTCGCCATCCGACTGACCATTGGTCGCTGCCATAACCTTGCCCATAATCTTTCCGAAGTCGGATGGGGTCGTAGGACCGAATTGGGCAATTACCTGCTGCGCCAGCTCGCGCACAGCGTCTTCATCAAGCGATGCTGGGAGGTAGGCAACCAAAACGGCGAGTTCTTGCGTTTCTTGCTTTGCCAAATCGTCGCGCCCGCCCTGCTTAAACTGTTCGATACTATCCTTTCGCTGCTTAACAGCCCGACGGATAGCCTCCAAAACAACACTGTCATCAAGCACTTCCCGCTCCATCTTCTTATCGATAGCGACGTTTTTCGCAGCGCTTTCGAGCATACGCAACACATCGCGTTTCACGGTGTTCCCGGCGCGCATCGCATCCTTAAGATCGGTTCGGATCTGTTCTTGAAGTGTCATAGGATTTCACAATAAGGAATTATTCTCTTTGCCTCCAGCAAAAATGGTTCTGCTGGAGAAAAAAGAACAACCGCATTAGTTGATTTTCTTCTTGATTTCTCGCAAGGCTTCATTATCAAACTTCCCGAGCTTCTTAAGCTTGCTGATTTCCTTTCGGATCTTCGTTTTATAGAGGGCTTCCTCACGACGTTTTACCTTGCTTTTCGCTTCAAGGCGGAAACGGTTCTTGCGGACATGCTGCAAGACTCCGCTTTGCTGGACACGACGAGAGAACCTGCGAATGAGGCTTTCCGGTGTTTCCCTTTCCTTCTTTTTTACCTGAATCATACGACAACCTCCTTTCCTTAGAGTCAACATGATTGAACTCTGACAATTTCTCCCAAAAAACCATCCGGTGATGTACTCTTAAGGCTTTTCCAAAAAATTGCCAGGGTTCAATACGATAACAAAATACCTCGAATAAATTATACTCGTCGCTCAGACAGGGCGAATATCTTCATGCAGCCGTGCGCCGCCGATCAGATGCAGGTGGACATGGGGGATTTCCTGTCCGCCATGCTTACCAGTCCGAAAGAGTAGTTTATACCCTTTTTCAGAAATATTCAAGTCCCTGGCTATATTTCGCGCAACCAAGAGCATTTTTCCCATAAGCAGCTGATCGGAGTCCTGCAAATCATTGATGCTCGGAATCTCCTTTTTAGGAATGATGAGGACGTGGACCGGGGCGATCGGATGAACATCTTTGAATGCCAACACCTCATCATCCTCGTAGACAATGTCTGCAGGAACCTCTTTCTGGATGATTTTCGTGAATATCGTTGCCATATGCAAAAAACCGACAGACTATTATTCGCCCTTCTTGGCCACTACTACCTGATTGCCCTTCAGAATCTTCCTCACGGCGATGACCAACTTGTCCTGCGTCACCGTTTCTTGCGTTCCGCTGACCATATCTTTGAGGATAACCGTCTCATCCAAAGCTTCTTTCTGACCGAGAATAAGCGCCACCTCGACATTCAAACGATTCGCGACGCGCATCTGAGACTTCAGGCTTCCGCGACCGAAACTCTCTGCTACCAGGATACCATTTTTCTGGAGCTCCGAAAACAACCGCAGACTTTTCTTTTTTGCCAAATCGCCGAGCTGCGCCAAAAATACTTTCGGCTTCAACTCCTGATGCAGCTTGACATTGTTGCGCTGCATCTCAAGCACCAAGCGGTCCATGCCGAGTCCGAAACCGATAGCCGGCGTTTCTTCGCCGCCCAGTGACTGGATCAATCGGTCATAGCGACCGCCGCCACCCAAGGCCGTTTTCCTGCCCTCGCCGTCAGTCGAGAAAATCTCGAATACGGTGCGGGTATAATAGTCCAGGCCGCGAACCATCTGGGGCGACACAACATAAGTCACCTCCAATTCATCAAGATACTCCTGTAATCGCTTGAAATGATTCTTGGATTCCTGATCGAGGTGCTCCGCGAATTTCGGGGCGCTTTGCACCAGCTGCGCGCACTTATCTTCCTTGCAATCCAGGATTCGCAAAGGATTAGTCACCAATCGCTCGCGACAATTCTGACACAACTTATTCTTCTGGAATTCGAGATGACGGATCAAGACTTTCTCGTACTCGCGACGGCTTTCGGCGGTTCCGATGCTATTGATCCGGAATTCGATATTCTTAAGGCCGAGCTGAGAGACAACTCGCTGCGCCAAATGGATGATTTGAGCATCCAAAATAGGGTCATCCTCTCCGAAGACATCGAAGTTCGCCTGAAAATGCTCTCTGTAGCGGCCCTCCTGCGGACGTTCATAACGATAGAGCGGTCCCATAGAAAACAGACGGATCGGCTTGGGCAACACGCTCATACCGTGCTGGATATAGGCACGAGCAAGACCTGCTGTCATTTCAGGACGCAAAGAGACCTTATCGCCACCTTTTGTGACAAAAGAATATATTTCTTTATCGATCACATCCGTCCCTTCACCGATAGATCGCACAAAGAGATTGGTAAATTCAAGAGCGGGAAGGTCGATACGATTATAGCCGTATTCTTGGCACGCGACGGCCAGAGCCTTGCGCACCTTCTCCCAATACGGCTGATCGATCGGCAAAATATCCCGCATACCGCGCGGCGGCTGCATCAGCAGCGATTCCTTTTCAGGAGCCGCCGCCTTCTTCATTTCCTTCGCTACTGTTTTTTTGACAACCTTCTTTTCAATCTTTTTCGCGGTGGAAGTCTTTTTTTTCGCTTGCGGAAGGATTTTCTTTTTTGAAATCATAAAGGGTATGAATAGGAATTTAGTATATCTCCGCCTTGTTCACAGGCCATGCCCGCAACAGCACCCGTCCGGTAATCTTATCTTTGCTCACGGGACCGAAAGCCCTCGAGTCATGGCTATACAAACGATTATCCCCCATCAGGAAATATTCATCATCCTTCAGATGGACCGAATACGTGGCATTGCCATTGGAGGCGAATGTCGGTACGGTTGAGCTTAAATAAGCGCTCTCATCCAGAACGAATCCCTCCGAATGAGTGGGGTTGTAGATAGTCACATGCCCGTTCTTGATCTCAACAGTCTCGCCCGGAAGGCCGATGACCCGCTTGATGAAGAATTGATCGGCGCTCGGTGCGGAAGGCGGATGAAAGACCGCTACTTCCTGACGTTGCAATTCCTTTGTCGGATCGACAGAAATCGTATGCAGTCCCAAAAGATCCATATCCGTTTTCTTATATCCGAGTTCCCCGATAATCAGATACTGCCCATCCGAGAAATTCGGCTCCATGCTCGCTCCTTGTACGAAGAAAGGCTGGAAAAAAAACACGCGGATTGGTATAATGATAACGAAAGCGAGTATGCAGACTTTGACGATTTCCCATAAAAAGCGCCCGATACCATATATATCCTCGTCGGAAGCGTCATTGTGATTTTGTGAAATATCCTGGCTCATAAAAAAGTTACCACCGACAAAAAAAATTAAACTAATTACCCACAGGATATCACAAAGATAGTCTTTTGGCAAGGTACCTATTTATGGACAGTATAAGCAAAAAACCCACAATACGGCCAGCTTCGCCTCCCTATCGCGCACCAACCCCCGCTCCTCTGCCAACCCTTGATCCACCTCCTTCGCCGCGTCTTTCACCAAGACCCTTCTCAAAAAAAGTTCCCGAAAAAAAGCGTTCTTTGTGGAAAAAAATCCTCTTCGTCATCCTCCTTATCATCCTTTCCTGGTGCGGGTATTTCGCCTGGAAAATCGCACGCGTCAGCCGCACGATGCAGGTATCCTCCCAAGACCAGACGGCCGCCAACGAAGGACCATCGCAGGGAACGCTTGAGCGCATGCGATCGCTTGCGACATCGCTCATCGCGACCGACAAGCTCCCGCTCAAAGGGGCGGCAGACGGGCGGACCAATATACTGCTTCTCGGAAGGGCCGGTGAGCACCACTCCGGTCGTGACCTGACCGACACCATCATAGTCATGAGCATCGACACGAACACCGATAAAATCGCCCTCCTCTCGCTGCCGCGCGACCTCTACGTTAAGGTACCCGATACCTCCATCTTCACCAAGATAAACGCCGTTTATCAGCACGGCCTTGCGCAGGGTAACGGCATAGACCTTATCGAAAAAACAGTCGCCGACATCACCGATCTTCCCATACACTATTCCTTCATCATCGATTTCGACGGCTTCGAAAAAGTCATCGACGCCCTCGGAGACATCAATGTGGAGGTGATGCGGGACATCTATGATTCCCGCTACCCGGGACCCAATTACAGCTATGAGACCTTCGAAATCAAAAAAGGGTGGCAGACGCTGAACGGAGCGACCGCACTCAAGTACGTCCGCGAACGGCACGACGATCCCGAGGGGGATTTCGGTCGCGCCAAGCGGCAGCAGCAAGTCATCCAAGCCGTCAAAAGCAAAGCCTTCTCCCTCAAGACTTTCGTCGATGCGTTCGCGCTCAATGACCTCCTCACCATCTTGGGCGACAGCATCAAAACCACCATCGCTCCCGAGGAAATCAACAGCTTTATCGCGCTCAGCAAACAAGTGGACACGAACAATATCAGCAACGTGGTTGTCGATGCCTGGAAACCGGATAGCCTCCTTCGGGTATCGCATGTCATGGTCGGCCAAACCAGGATGTTCACCCTCGTGCCGCGCGTCGGCAACTACAGCGAGATACAGGATGTCGCCGCCAACCTCTTCGATATCAATGCCATCAAACGGCGGGGAGAGGCTATCGCCGCCGAAGAGGCCAGCATCACCATCATCAATCGATCCTCAAGCCCTTCGCTCACGTATCGGGTAAAAAGACTGCTCCAGGAAAACCTCGGCTCCGGTCAGGTCCGCATCGCGACGGACAACTCGACAGAATCGGCGCAAAATGATAGCTTCATTATAGACAACACCGATCGGGAGAAGCCTTTCAGTCTCGACGAGCTCCTCAAGAAACTCCCCATCACGCTCAAGGAAAGCGACGGAAGCATGACGCAGGAGGACGAGCCTTCAAGCGATTTCATTCTGATTTTGGGCGATAAACTCGGCAAGGATCTGGATTTCGAAGAGGATTCGATCGACGATTTCAAAAATGCGGAGGATGATAGTATCGCTTACCCGAAGGAAATGACTCCTTAAAAACTGTAGCAAGGTACGAATTATGGAATAATATCTTTTATGGAGTACGGATATTTTTTTGCTAAAAAATTCCTCGTACTCGCCTCGCCAGGCTCGCAAGCCTCCATAAAAGATATTATTCCATAATTCTCCTGGGTATAAGAGAGATGAATAGGATTATCACATCACTCACTCGACCAGAAAAGACCTCATCACTCACCTAACCACAATACCATGAAAATCATTATCGGCCTGGGCAATCCGGGAAAAAAATACGAAAAGACACGGCATAATATCGGCTTCATGGTCCTGGATGAGCTCAGGAAGGCCTGGGGATTTCCGGGTTTCCTTCTCAATAAGAAATTCGATGCGGAAGTTTCCGAAGGCACCGTCCTCGGGAAAAAGGTGCTACTCGTGAAACCGCAGACCTTCATGAACCTCTCCGGCGCATCTGTCAGGAAAGTCCTCGACTTCTATAAGCTCTCCCCCGCTCATGTCTTCGTCGTGCAGGATGAATTGGACCTACCCTTAGGAAAGCACAAGATCGCAACCGATTCTTCCGCTGCCGGGCACAACGGCATCAAAAATATCATCGAGCATCTTAGGACACAGGCCTTCTCCCGCCTCCGCATCGGCATCGCCACCAAGCAGCAAGACGCCTCTTGCCTACGTAGCGCCCATGATTTCGTCCTCGACGCCTTCACCGATGAAGAACGGGAGACTCTTCAAGGCAGCCTTTCCCGGTATCAGGAAGAAGTCGAAAAGTTTATCACCGCTGAGTCGCTCTAATTTAAATGGCAAAAACCCCACGGAACACTCCGCGGGGTTTTTGTAAAAGAGGGCAGGGACTATTTCGTCTCCGTTTTTTCTTCCTTCACCACGCCTTCGACCTTGGTCACATCGGCTTCGGCCTTCACGTCGAGCTCGGCGATCTGTGCGGCGGTTCGAGGAGGCGTCACGCCAGCCACAATCAGATCGGCTTCGCTGAGCACCTTCACCTTGTCAGAGATTTTCAGATCGCTCACCTTGATGTGGTCATCGAATGTCGCCAATGCGGAAATGTCAACCGTGACGGAATGCGGCAGATCGGCCGGCAAACAACTCACCAACACTTCATCCGTATTCTTCAAAAGCATGCCTCCCAATGTCTTGACAGCAGCGGACTCGCCCACAAACTCAAGCGGGATATGCGCTTCGATTTCCTCATCCATACGGACCTGCAAAAGGTCGGCATGTGTGAAGACTCCGGACATCGGATCCATCTGCGTGTCATGAATCAGGGTGTTCACTTTCTTATCCCCCTCGACATCGAGCGAGATAATCGTGCTCTCTCCGGCAGCCTTGTATGCCTTCGCAAAATCCAAAGAAGGTACCCACAGATTGCGAGAAGCGATATTATGGCCATAAACGACCACCGGCAATTGCAATGCATTCTTAGCGGCTCGCATCGCTTTCCCGGCAACATCCCGTTTCGTCGCTTTCAATACTATATTTGACATACATTTCTCGTTAGAGGAAAACCAGAGAGCTTCCCTTTCAATTAATCTTACATGAATTCCTTCGCGCTTCCATCAAAACTCTTGAAAAAAGTATGGACATCGAGCACCTGATCGCTCGAAATGGCCTCGTCGCCGAATAGATTCCTCACCTCATCGCCCTCCAGATCGGTCAGGATACCCATGCTTACCACCCCGAACTGGGTGGTCGAGACGAATACCACCGTCGAGACGCCGCACTGGGCGCACGTCAAATGAAACGTTGTCTGCCCGTCCTGCTCCTCCAAAAGCAAAGCCTTGACAGGCTCATACTTGTGATTGCACACGGAACAGCGCATCAGCGGCTTCAAATTTTCTAAAGAGGTTTTCATAGGCCCATTGTAACCTAAAAAATAACAAACGACAATTCTTAAGGCTCTGCCAAAGGTAGCACGGATACATCGCGCACGTCAACCTTGCCGCAAGAACCTAGACATCCAGATTCTTCACGGTCTTGGCATGCGTCTGGATGAAACGGCGGCGCGGCTCGACGTCATTACCCATGAGCACATCGAAGATACGGTCGGCTTCTTCGGCATCCTCAATGGATACCTGGAGCATCACGCGGTTCTCCGGATTCATGGTCGTTTCCCAGAGCTGTTCCGGGTTCATTTCTCCCAAACCTTTGTACCGCTGGATATTGATACCGGCCACCTTCTCTTCACCGGCAGTGGAGCCCTCGCCTTCGGCATTTTCTTCACCTTCCGAAGCGGGTTCGACAACCTCCGCTGCCTTGCCTTTCTTATCGGCCCTGGCTGTGGCCTTCGCTTCCGCGATCTTCTTCATCTCCTCCACCACGCGCGCCTTCTCATCATCATTATAGGCATAACGGACATCCTTGCCCTTCTGCAGACGATAGAGCGGCGGTTGAGCGATATAGATATGACCACCGGACACCAACGACTCGTAGTAGCGATAGAAGAATGTCAACAGCAGGGTGCGGATATGCGATCCGTCGACGTCGGCATCGGCCATGAGGATAACCTTATTATAACGCAGCTTGGAGATATCGAACGTATCACCGATACCCACGCCCAAAGCGATAATGATCGGCTTGAGCGTATCGGACTTCACCACCTTGTCCAAACTCGTCTTTTCCACATTGACCAACTTTCCACGAAGCGGTAAGATAGCCTGAAACATTCGGTCCCGTCCCTGCTTGGCGCTGCCACCTGCCGAGTCTCCCTCTACAATATAAACTTCCGACTTGGACGCATCCCTCGTGGTGCAGTCTGCTAATTTTCCCGGAAGCGTCATGCCATCAAGCGCGCCCTTGCGAAGCACGGCGTCTTTGGCAGCGCGGGCCGCCAAACGGGCGCGGGCCGTCAGCATACACTTCTCGATGATGCCTCGGGCATCCTGAGGATGGGTCTCAAAAAAATCCGAAAGTCCCTCCGCCGTTGCCGAAGACACAGCACCACGAACCTCGGTGTTATTGAGCTTCGCCTTGGTCTGACCCTCGAACTGAGGATCAGGAAGCTTCACACTCACCACTGCTGTCAACCCTTCCAATACATCATCAGAGGAGAAGCTGCCGTCTTTTTCTTTTAAGATACCGTTCTTTTTGGCATAGTCATTAATGACACGCGTTAGCGCCATACGAAAACCCGTCACATGCGTTCCACCTTCCGGATTGACGATGTTGTTGGCGAAAGCAAACAAGTGTTCCTTGAACGTATCAGCATACTGCAGCGATACCTCAACGGCGACATCTCCCACTTTCTTTTCGATATAGAAGGGTGTCTCGTTCTTGACCGTTTTATTGCGATTCAAAAACCGAACAAAAGAGATGATCCCTGAATCAAAATAGAATCCATAGCGACGCACCTTGTACTCATCCGCCTTGGTTGCCACACTCCGCCAATCCTCCGTTGTGATGCGAATGCCCTTGGTCAAATAAGCTTGGTAACGCAGATAATCAAGGATTTTATTCCAACTGTACTCAATTTCCGGGAAAATTTCCGAATCCGCCTTGAAGATGATCGTCGTTCCGGTGCGCTTGGACTTACCCACCGGTTTCACATCACCCTTGGACTTACCGCGTGCGAATTCCTGCAGCCATACCTTTCCCTCTCGATGCACCTCGACTTTCGTCCACTCGGACAAAGCATTCACCACGGAAACACCCACACCGTGCAGACCTCCAGACACCTTATACCCGCCGCCGCCGAATTTTCCTCCGGCATGAAGCACGGTCAACACTGTTTCCAATGTGGATTTCTTGGTCTGAGGATGGATTTCCACCGGAATACCACGACCAAAGTCGACAACCTCCACCACATTATCAGGCAAGAGCCGCACGATAATGTCATTTCCAAATCCAGCCATCGCTTCATCGATGGAGTTGTTGACCACTTCCCATACGAGGTGATGCAATCCTTCCAGAGACGTCCCACCGATATACATGCCCGGTCGCTTCCGGACGGGATCCAAGCCTTCGAGCACCTGAATGGACTTTGCGCCATAGTCTGATTTTTGCACTGTATTTTTCGCCATAGTATCGATAGAAAAAAGTTTAGCCTATTACATCCGTTCACTCACAAAATGCACCCCTCAAATCCTTTCCGCTACATCCGCCGCGGCTTCAATCGGGAATGCTGGGTTCTTGGTTTAAGTTCTGAACTCTGTGAATCATGACACGCCGCCGAGGCATGCGTGAAATACAATTCGATCAAAAGGAACGCGACGCCGATCAGAAGCCCATTCCAAAAGGCGAGGACCTTGAAATACTGAAGCGTCAGAAGCGTCAGAAGCAGGCATGCGACAAAGACGCTTTGCCGCATATTTGATCCGAGTGAACGGGCCGCCCGCTCATCATCGCACCATCTCCTTTGCAGCCATGTCAGTATGAGCGTGAGCGCACCCGACAGCCACAAAAAAAGCGTGATAAAAAAAAGGCTCCTCCCGAACATACCCGCCGTCTCCGGATCGATATACAGCACCACTCCCGCCCACGCGGAAAAGGCGAACAGCGTGCTCATCTTCAACCCCAAAAGATAGCCTTGTAACGACATAGGAGGTAGTTTTTTCTTTTATATAAGCTCTTTGAGCTTCTTCATCATTATAGCCTTTTTCCGCCCGACAAGCAACCATTGACACAAAACACCCAAATATGCTACTATTCATTGTCGCGATGAATATCTCGCGTACAAACGGCTATTTACCAATTTATTTCGCATTTCGCGAGCAACCATTCTTCAGGAGAAAAGTCATGAATTATCGTGTTGAAATAGTTATTTGGTGGCTATTGGTAGCAATTATCACCATTGTATTCTGTTATGTTGTCGCAAGACTTATTAAAAAACATGCCCCAAAAAGCTGGCGGTATAAAAACGATGCTCATCATCTCAGGGTTGAAGTTGAAAATACTATCGATGCAGTGCGATTCATTAGCTTGTGTTTACTACTTGTCTGTTCAATACTCCCCGTTTATCCGACCTACTTTTCATCGCCGACGGTACGTATAACCGAGCAGGGCGATATCATTCCACTTCCCTACGGCGCATGGAGAATACCCGAAAATGACGATTACGTCCGGCTGAGAAACACCATTTTTGATTGCTCTCGTATAGTGCTTCAAGGGCGCACGGAAGACGGTGTCTACATTGAAAATCCAGGGTGGTTTTTCATAGGTGAAATCAAAATCGTGAACTATGCCGACTTTTATCATCATTACAAAACCAATGGTGTCCGTGGTCTCTGTGACGATATTAAGGCCATCATCACAGATGAAGCCTGGGTTGGAAAAACGATACTGCCGAACTCCCAACAAAATATCGAGGCATCTGACAAAAAGCTCTTGGCGCTCCAACAAAGATTGACGATAAGATTCACCAATGAGCTTCCGGTTAAAATTCTCATCGTTAGCGATGGTGATCAATGAAAGAATTTTAACGAATAAGATAGACTCCGATAGACTTTCCATAAAATCATCGCCGGAAAAAGTCCTCATGCGACAACCCCTTCTCATCAATGCAAGTCAATTGGTGATGAAGGGGTTTTTTATACCAAAAAACAGGGTTTTGTTCCCTGTTTTTTGGTATATATCATGTTAAACTACGCACGGGAAACGTATGTTCCCTGCTCGGTATTGATGATGATTCTGTCGCCTTCTTTGACGAAGAGCGGTGTCGTGACCTTCAGTCCGGTCTCGACCGTCACCACCTTGTCGCCGCCGGACACGGAATCGCCCTTGATGCCGGGAGGCGCATCCACGACGGTCAGCGTCATTTTGATCGGAAGCTCCATATTGACCGGTTGCCCATTGAACTGAAGGATGGTCACTTCGGTCCCTTCGACCAGATACGAAGCGCTCTGGCCCAGAGTTTCCTTGGAAAGGAAGAACTGTTCATAGCTTTCATTGTCCATGAAGACATAATGATCCCCTTCCAGGTACAGGAACTGCGCCTTGGCTTTGGACATGTCGGCATTATCGATCTTCTCCGATCCCTGGAACGTCTTGTCGAGCACGGCGCCCGTCAAGAGGTTTTTGAGCTTCGTGCGGAGCACCGCGCCGGCACGGCCCGTTTTGGAATGCTCGTGATGCAGCACGACATAGGGCTGTTCTTCCCACAAGATATTCTTGCCTGTTTTGATTTCACTGAGATTCAACATAACAAAGTGCGGCGATATCCCATTGAATGTTTCTTTCGACAGACTCAAAAGCTTTTTACATTACCTGATAATACCCCTCACTCAACACAATCAATGGGTATTCTCAAAATGTAAAAAGTTTTTTCAAACAAAATGTCTCAAGAAAAATTCAATAGAATATCGCTTGTGTAAAAACTAAAACTACTTAATCACGTACGGGATAAGGGCCATGAAACGGGCGCGCTTGATGGCTTGTGTCAATTCCCGCTGCTGCTTCGTGGACAGGCCGTACTTCTTCGGAGGGTAGATCTTTCCCTGGGAATTCAAAAATCGTCGCAAGAAATAGGCGTCTTTGTAATCGATGTTCTCAAGCTTCTCTGAGGAAGCGGTGTTCTTGGTGTCTACCATAATAAAACTCTTATAATTAATATCCTCTCTGCCGACTAGAACGGCACATCTTCAATCCTGATCTCATCGCGCTCGTCATCGAGGTTGATGGTCGGGATCTCCTCTTCTACCGGAGACTGCTGCCTTGCTTGCGGGGCCGGTCTTTGCTGCGCCGGGGCGGTCTGTCTTGGGGCGCTGCCGGAAGGGGCGCTCGTTCCCTGGGCACGACTTCCCAACTGCATGCTGTCCGCAACGATCTCGACCATCTTGCGTTCCACGCCGTCTTTTCCGGTGAACGTCTGCGTCTGGAGGCGTCCCTCAAAGAATGCTTCCTGTCCCTTCGTAAGGTATTGCCCGGCGATTTCCGCGATGCGCCCCCACAAGACGACCCTGTGGAATTCCGTCCGTTCCTGCTTTTGTCCATTCTTGTCATTCCAACGATCACTCGTTGCCAAACCGATGGTGGCTACCGTCTGACCGGATGGGGTCGTCCTGATTTCCGGGTCACGGGTCAAACGTCCAACAAGTATTACTTTGTTAACATTCATAGACCAAGGATACGGGGCGCCAATAGTTTTACTCTCTGTATTTTTCTATTGAGACCGCGTATGTATTAATGTGTGTTAGATATGCAAAACCTCTTCTAATTGCTTGTCGAGTTCGGCCTCGGTTGCCGGAGCCTTCTCCTCCTTCTTTTCGGCAGAAGCCGTCTCTTTGACAGACTCTGCCTTCATGGCTTCGGAAACTGCCTCTACCTTTGGCTTTCGTACAGTCTTTTTCTCGATAGCAGCCTTCTTAGCCTGCGCTTCCTTGGCCACTTCCGCCACCACCTTCGAGGTTCCCTCTTCCGGGGTAAGCGATGGCAAACCTTCCGCACGCACGACGATAAAGCGAAGCACGTCGCGATAGAGTGTCAGCTTGCGATTGATGAGCCCGATAATGCTCGGGTCACCCGCCTCGACGCTTGCCTCACGGTCGTTTTTGTCCGGTGTTGTGAATCGCTGCGCGATATACGTACCGCGAATCTCTCGCTTGATGGCATACGCGAGCTTGCGCTTTTCTAACTTTTCGGCACTGCTATAGATGCCGCCCTCGCCTTCTACGATCGCCTTCACTTCTTCCCGGATGCGAGCCAAATCGATTTCCTTTGACTCCGCCACCAAATAGAGCAATTCATATTCTATCATATACATTATATCAACTCACGAATTAAAAAACCTGCCGCCAAGAAATCCTGGCGACAGGCCTCAAGGCTTGTCGTATATTCATCCTATCTCTTCACTCCTCTAAGGGGAAAAAGCGGGATAAATCAGGTCTTTCTTGATTGTATCCCAAGCGTATCACATCAGGATCGGTTTGGCAAGCGCAAGACTAGTTCTTTTCATAGCCTGTGGCTAAACGCTGGACATTCTGCGCATAGGTATTGCATTTGTTATTCCAGTACGGCGACGTCGGCCCACCGCAATAATAGCGTTTCGAGGCTATGATTTCGCCGCTCTTGCTCGTCGCACCCCCGGCCGCAAGCTTGATTGCCATACCCACCACGCCGTCCACGACGCTCCACGGATCCGGCGGATTATGTCCTGTCATAGAAGCTATCTTGGACTTATATCCCATCCAGGTCGTCGGCATGAACTGCGCGATACCCATCGCTCCGCCATATCCGTATCCTGGCGAACAGGAAATCTTCTTTTTATTCACATCGTAATGAAGCTCTTTCATGATAGTTTCGAAAGCCGCCTTATCCGCCGGCTTCACCCGGGTATTCTTATACAGACATCCTCCCGTAAACCTTCCCAATCCGCTCTCTTGGGTAAGCTCCGCCAGAATGAACGCTTTGCGCACGCCGGTCGCTTTACTCGCGATCGCCGCCGCTTCCATCACATCATCCGTGCTGATATTGGCACCGAGCAAACTGGAGAGTTCGCTTTTGAGCTTCTGCATCTTCTTCTGAAGTTCGGCGATGGTCGCCTCCTGTTCCTTCAGATCCGCCTGGGTTTCCGCCTGATCGCCGGCAAGCTCGCGCTGCTGCGCCGCCTTTTCCGCAAGCATGCGCTCATTCTCCTTCTTCATATTCTCGAGATTGACGCGTTCGCTTTCCGTCTGCCCCTTCAGTCCCTGCACCTCATCCAGGATCGTCTTCACCTTCGCGCTCAGATTCGTCACAGTCAACACCTCATCGAGCGATCCGGAAAAATCATCTTCGCTCAAGACCACTTCCGCCAAAGGCTTGTCGGCATTGAAATAGATCTCCTGCATCAGGGCAGTCAACATCTCCTTTTTGAACTGAATATTCTCTTCAAGCAACTGCACCTCGAGCTCTTTGCGCTTGATGGTATCGGTTGTCTCCCGGAGGGCCGATTTCGTCTTATTAATTGCGTTGATAGTCGAACCCAAGGAACTCTTAATCTGATTGAGGTTCTTCTCGAGGGACTGTTTCTTCTGTGTCGCCTGATCAAGCTTTTTCTGTAAGCTGCTGATATCGTCCTTAATATCGCTCGCCTGTTCCTTATTCTGATCATACTCATCCGCCGATGAGATGGCAGCAAACACTCCCTGCATATCGCTTACGACAAGGAAGCAAAGTATCAGCACAAAAGAGACGGATTGTACCCACATTGTATTTCTATGCATATAGGATAGTATACCACACTTTCAGGCAAGTTCTTAGCCGATCGCCTCGACGACTTTTTCATAATAGCCAAGCTTGCCATAACCGAGGCTACCCAGCACGGAAGTCGTCTTATCGAAGACGCGGCCATCCTGTTTGAGCCGGCCGTAGTGCTTGGAGTGCTTGAGCGTCGCTTCCACGGAAGCGTTCACGCCGCTCACATAGACCATCTTTCCCTTCCGCTCGACAATTTCGACGATCTCATCGAAAGCATCCACGCCATCAAGATCCATGAACGATAATTCCCGGAAACGCAGGATCACATTCTCATAATCCGTCAGCTTCTTCTCGAAGCGGTCGACATGCGCCAGAGCGTTTAGGTAAGCCAGTTGTCCCTTCAGAGAATACACCATCGTGTCGCAGTCCTCAAATGTCCCTTCCTGCGACATCGCCGCCGCGCTATCCCCGGTCACCGTGCCCAACACCTTCTTTTCCGGATGATTGAAGACTAATTCAAACTGCCCCTTCGAAAGCCGCTCCACGAACAATACGAGCGCGATAGCTGTTCCCGCAAAAATACCAATCATCGGATCATGATACACGGTCACGAAGGCCACTAAGATCATCACCCAGAAACCGAGGCGGTCGAAATCGAATGCCCGGCGATAATGATGCAGTTCCACCATGCGGATAGCCGCGAACACCAAGATAGCCGCGATAACCGCAAGCGGGATATAGCTGAAGTAGCCGAATAGGAAAAGCGAGATAAGCGCCACGAAAATACTCTGCAGGAAACAGGCCGTCTTATCGGTCGCGCCCGTCTTCACATTGAGCGCCGTACGGGCGAACACACCGGTTGCCGGAATACCTCCCATCAGTCCCGATGCGATATTGGCGAATGCCAGCGCCTTCATCTCCTTATGGCGACCGTATTTCTGACGGGTCTTCGCCATGCCGTCGGCGATCTTCGCGGAAATAAGCGTCTCAAGAATAGCCACAAAAGCGACCGTCATCGCCGCCACAAGAATATTGAGCGATATCACGGGATGCGGAAACTCGAATAATCGCATCTGCAAATCCCCATAGGTCGACTGAAGCGTATACAGCGTGAAGGGGAGCGTTCCGTTCGAAGAAAGCATGCCGATGATGATACCGATCGGCGCCAAGATGACCGCACCCGGCATTTTCGGCGTCCACTTGGCAAACAAAAACAAACCCATAAGGAAGATTAGAAATATCCCCAGCGTTACCGGCGAAAAATCACCGACATGATACATAGACTCCACAAGATTGTCAATCAATTTCTCGTGCTTGGGAAGTTCAGAAAGTCCAAGCGCGAAATTCAGCTGATTGAGTCCGATAGTCAATGCCACACCCATCGTGAACCCGTGCAAGGCGCTGGCGGGCACGAACACCAGGTAACGCTCAAGCCTGAAGTACCATGCCGCAAGGATGAAAAGCCCGGAAAGAACGGCCAGAGCCGGCAAGGCTGCGGCCCCATACTCGAACGCGAATATCGCCAAAATACCGGAAAGGGCGCCGGCCGGTCCGACCACATTGTATTTACTTCCCGCAAAAAAAGAATAGATAAGTCCTGCCCAGATGGCCGTGAGTATGCCCTGCAAAGGGGTTGCTCCGGAAGCGATCGCCAAGGAAAGCGAAAGCGGTATGGAGATGAGCGCGACGGTCAGTCCTGGTTTCCAATTGGATCGTATTTTCATCGATGAAAAAAATGGTATCATACTACGAATTTTAGTATTTAGAACAACAAAAAGAATACCCTCTTCTGCTCCGTTATTGAAAGTAGCCTTGATGTTGGAACCTGTCTACGATATCATGTCGGACCGTAGATTTTAAGATTCCAGCCGACAAGCGACGGATTTTATTTTACTTGCGCGATGGGATCGTAGACAGGTTCCAACAAAAACCGCCAGAATCCACCCCGAAGAAGTACGCCCTTCATCGAAAAAATCAGCGAGTGATTTTCTCAGATAAAAGATATGCTCCTTTGGACACATATGTAGTTATACTCCTTCTCAAAAACATCGTCAAGAAAACAAAAACGATCCCGAAAAGCAAGGGATCATTTTTGTTTTCTGTGTCCGGATACGCCCTAAATTTCCTTCACTTTGTCCAATATCGCCTTCTCGATTTCCTGCAAAATCGGCTGATTGGCCTTAAGGAATGTCTTAGCGACCTCGCGGCCCACGCCGAGTTTCACCTCGCCGAAGAGGTAGGAGTTGCCGGATTTCTTGATGACCTCGAGCTTCACGCCGGAGTCCAGGATATCGCCTGCCTGCGAGATGCCCTCGTTATACATGATGTCGAATTCCGCCGTACGGAAAGGCGGCGCCACCTTATTTTTGACCACCTTCACGTTCACGCGATTGCCAACCACGCTATCGTCCTTTTTGATCTGCGCGGCCCGACGTATCTCGATACGGACAGAGGCATAGAACTTGAGTGCATTGCCTCCGGTCGTCGTTTCCGGATTGCCGAACATCACACCGATCTTCATACGGATCTGATTGATGAAGATCACCGTCACATTGGAACGCGCGATGATGGCCGTAAGCTTGCGCAGGGCCTGCGACATGAGTCTTGCCTGACGCCCTACATGTTGATCGCCCATCTCACCCTCGATCTCCGCCTTCGGCACGAGCGCCGCCACGGAATCCACCACGATAACCGCGACCGAATTCGAACGCACCAGCGTCTCGACGATATCGAGCGCCTGCTCCCCGGTATCCGGCTGAGAAATCAACAGATTATCGACGTCAACACCAATTTTCTTGGCGTACTCCGGATCCAAGGCATGCTCGGCATCCACGAAAGCGGCGATACCGCCTGCCTTCTGCGCATTGGCGACGATATGCAAAGTAAGCGTCGTCTTTCCCGAAGATTCCGGTCCATAGATTTCGATAATCCTTCCTCGCGGCACACCGCCGATACCGAGTGCCATATCCAGCGATACCGATCCCGACGGAATCGCTTCCACGTCGACTTTGCGCACATCCCCTAATCGCATGATGATGCCCTCTCCGAATTTCTCCTGCAAATCATCCACCAAGGCGGCGATCGTCTTATCCCCCTTCGAACCCATCACTTTATCTGGCGCCTTTTCTTTTGCTCCGAATTTTGCAGCCATATCTGTTTTCTTAAAATTTATTTTTCTTACATCACCCCTACATCCTCAGTATACTCTATGTGTAATATATGTAAACACATGTATACTACCCCACTATTCATTCTATCCCTTCGCAGATGAAATTTTTCTAAAATATACTCGGACTCAGATCTATTGCCCCGGAACAAAGACGATATCTTTCACCTTCTTGGATTCGGGACTGATCGGCTTGGCAAGAGCACCTTCGCCCATACGCACGAAAGTCTTACTCCCATCCTCGGAACTGATCTTCACTTCTTTTTCCACCTGAAACACCTGATTGGTGCCCGGCGCCAGCACTCCATTATAGACTTTATTTCCATCGACCTCCACACTCACGGCGAGCGGCTTATCCTGGGTGAAAATTTCGAAAACGGTTTTCAAAGAGGCCGGCATGACAGCGACCGGAGCGGGAACCTCCTGACTAACCAGCGGCGACGTCTCATAATCCGCCTGCACGGACAGCGTCACCACTTTCTCCTTCTTGAATTTATTGGTTGAGATAACCGTGAAAGCATTGAGTCCCGGCTGCAAGTGAACCTGTTCATAAAAATCCCCGCCATCGCGCACGAGCACCGGCTGTCCATTGATAACCAGACTCGCGTCCTTTTCCGTCGTGCCGCGCACATACACATCCCGATCAGTGATCACCTGACCATCCAGCGGTTCTAGGATAACCAATCGTGGCACAGCAGCAAATGATCGGAACTCCCGATACAGATACACAAACCCTCCGAGCACCGCAAAGATAGCCGCGCTCACCAAAAAGAGTTTAGGCGTAACAAAAAAACGAGGGATGCTGAACGTGTTTTCTCGCTGCTCTTCAAATTGTTCCTTCTTGAGATTGCGCTGGATATTCCTTTCGCGCTCATACATCTTCACCAAGACAACCTCGTCCGTACCTAAAAAATTGGCATAGCTTCGCACGAAACCACGCACATACACTTCCGCCGGAAGCTTCTCGTACTCGCCGTTCTCCAAATACTCAAGGTACTTCATCTGAATCTTCGTGTGCTTGGCGACCTCGCTCAAACTGATCCGATATTCACTTCGAATCTTTTTCAATTTCTCCCCCAGAGTCATCGACTCCACTTTTTTTCGTGTAAATCCCGCTTTCATCATACCAGCATTATAGCAATATCAAGCCAAAAAGCAAGGCTGCACCGCTGTTTTACATCTGCCACTTATCACGCTTTTCCTGCTCATACAAAGGATCATCTTCCCCTTCCTCCTCATCACCAGCTTTTCCCTGCGAAGCGCTTCTTCCGCCTCCATCCGCATATACCTCTCGAGGCTTGGCTCCATCGGACGGCCCGATCACCCCGTCATCCTCCAGAAGATCCAGTATGCGGGCCGCGCGCGAATATCCCACCCGCAGACGCCGTTGCAAGAGCGAGGCCGAGGCCTTCCCGGCCGCAATCACCAGCTCCTTGGCCTCATTGTACAGATCATCCTCCGACGACCTGTCCCCCTCTATGCCATCATCATCGATACTGAAGTGCATGCCGCCTTCCTGCGGTGCGTAGCCGAGCCCGGATTCGGACCGCGACTTCGCACCCGATCCAGCGATATCCTCGAACAAATCCTCCTCATTGCCATCCCCAAGCTTTTGTTTTTTCAAAAAATCCACCACATTCTTCACCTCCTCCTCGGAAATGAAGACGCCCTGCAAACGCTTCGGCTGACTCGATCCCGTTGAAAGATAGAGCATATCGCCGCGACCCAAAAGCTTCTCCGCGCCGCCCTGATCGAGAATCGTACGCGAGTCGATCTGCGTCGCCACCTGGAAAGCGATACGCGTGGTGATGTTCGCCTTGATAAGCCCCGTCAATACCTCTACGCTCGGTCGCTGCGTCGCCAAAATCAGGTGAATGCCCACAGCGCGAGACATCTGCGCCAAACGGACGATAAGTCCTTCCACGTCCTTGCCGTGCGCCATGACCAAATCCGCCATTTCATCGATCACGATCACGATATAAGGCAGTTTCTCCAGATCCTCCTCAGAACTCTTATTCGTCTCCGGATTCACAACCACCCGTTTCTCACCATTATCGAATTTCTGCTTATAAGAGGCCAGGTTTTGTGATCCGGTCTCTTGAAGCACCTTATAGCGTCGCTCCATCTCGGAAACCGCCCACCTCAAAACATTCACCACCTTCTTATTCTCCACGATCACATCCGTCAGCAGATGAGGGATCTTATTGTACAAGGAAAGCTCCACCCGCTTCGGATCCACCAAAATAAGCTTCAAATCATCCGGGGAATTCTGATACAGAAGCGAAAGCAAGAGCGTGTTGACGCACACACTTTTTCCAGAATTCGTCGCACCTGCCACCAAAAGATGAGGCATTTTGCGAAGATCGCCCAAAACGTATTCGCCGGTCACATCCTGCCCCAAAACAAGCATCATATTGCCGTCCCGTTTCGTGAAAGCTTGCCCCAGCAAAACATTTTTCAATCGGACTACGGCCGAAGTCTGATTAGGCACCTCGATACCCACGAGGGACTTGCCAGGGATGGGCGCCTCGATACGGATAGATTGCGCAGCCAACGCCAAAGCGAGGTCGTTGTTGAGCGCCGTGATACGGGAAAGTTTGATACCGGCTGTCGGACGAAACGTATACTGCGTCACGGTCGGTCCGGTCTGAACTTCCCCGAGCTCCACGTCGATACCGAAATGCTTGAGCGTCTTTTGGATAATAAAGGCGCTCTGTTCATTCTTAATACCCTTCGCTTTCGCGGTTTCCGCCTCCAAAAGCTCAAGTGGCGGCAAGACCCAGTGCCGTTTCGGGGCCTGCCTCTTCCTTTGTTTCGGACGGGCGATATACGGGACATCCTCCTCATCCTCCTCATCCTCTTCATCCTCCTGCGTATCCTCTCCCGAAAATTTCAGATGCTGTATATTTTCCGCCTGAAGCACCGCCTCCTCGGTATGCATCGGCGCCGCGTCCTCGGATGAGACAACCTCTCCCGAAGACATCTTCAGAGACATTTCCTTGGGTATCATGTCGTCCAGATCCAAAACGCTTTCCTCTTCATCATAGCCTCCCTCACTCTCATCAACTTCCCGATTTTGCTTCATCCGTGCCTGCATCCGTTCGAAAAAGTGTATCAATGACAGATTGAAAGCAGTGATAAGACCTGTCAGAATCAAAGCTACCAAAATGATAGTGCCCGCCACCGTTCCCGTAAATTGCCGCAAGGTATGCGCGATAGCGAAGCCGATGTATCCGCCACCCTCTCCCGCTTCTGCCGCCTTGAGCAGATCGCCATCAAGATAGAGATGAAAAAATCCGAGCAAGCTCACGAATGCCACGGCAAGGCCGGTCAACTTCAAAAATTCAGCCAAAGAGCTTTGCCGTCGCTTCAGAAGGAAGACGCTGGCTGTCATCAGGACCGGTGGGAAAATCCACTTTCCCCATCCGAGAGCCTTACCCAGAATACTGTTGAAAAAATGCCCCAACAAACCGGCACTCTCAAAAAATCCCAACACAAAAAGAATCGATAGAGCGAACAAGATCACAGCCACAATGCTTCGCTTGGCATCTCCGTGCAAGAATGAGAACAACCCCAAAGATTCCTCTTCCTCTTCAATGACCTCTACGTTTTTCTTTTTTCTTCCCATAAGAATATTATTTCGTATTATGTGTATTACCTTAAGTATACTACACTATGAAACTATAATACACGCAACAAAAAAACCCGCTCTAGACGGGTATATTTGCTTTACGCTCTATAGTGGAAAATACCGAAATCATAGTTGGGGAAAAGATGAAACAGTACAGATAAATAAGTTTTCATGACCGTGGTGTACTCACGGAGGTCTTGAAAACTTATTTATCTGTACTACGACCACATGATACCATTCGCTCTACTTTACGCTCTATAGTGGAAGATATCATCCTTACGAAACCATCTATAATAGAGAATCCTGCGCTCCGTCACTATGACCGACAATCCGGAAGTCATCACAAGAGTGATGGCAAAGAGACTGACCCACCAAAACCAGGCATAGGTTCCAGGATGCGCCGCCCCTACCTGTCCGGATACCTGCATGGCTTTGGCCGGATCATGCTGCGAAGAACCGATCGATGAGACAAGGGCATTGCTCGTGACAGGTTCCTGCGTTTCGGTCCCTGCGCCGGCCACTGCCACCGGAGGTGTAACGCCGGAAGGAAGTCCGAACATCTGCACGACGATAATCGTTGACTGTCCGTTCTGGACCGTATGATCAACAGCTACACCGATATCCTGATACTTCGGGCTTAATATATTCTCCTTATGCTTCACGCTGATCATCCATGCCTGTTCCTGACTCTCGGCATCCGTAAAATGGATAGCCAAATTCTCACCGGCGAAACGGTAATCATATTCGCTCTGCTGGATCCAATACCAAGGAGTACGTCCTTTGGGCGAAGTATGCGCGAAATAATCCTCTTTGGCCATATCATCCGCCTTCGCCTGCGCAGCCTTCGTCAGCTCCTCACTCACTCGGAGCGGAGCAAGACCCTCTTTGGCCCTATCTTGGTTGACGAGCTCTACCACCTTCTTCGGAGTTATTTCCGAAGCGGATGCCGCAGGAGTGCACGAAAAAATGCTCGCAAGCGCGAACGATATGAATGCTAGAGAAATGAATGGTGTGTTGGTGTTGTTCATAGGAGGATACAAAGAAACGGGTTCCCCGTTGGGGCACCCGTTTCATTTATCTGTAGCCATTATAGCGCATTTTTTGACTTCTGTCAAACAAACATATCTCACGTCCAAAGCACACCTATTGCAATTGCGCATCCAAGGCTTTCCTGAAGGCCTCCAGAGGCTGCGCACCCACAAGCTTCACGCCATCCGTCACAGACCCGTCGCTCCCGAGCGTACCGATAATGAACGCAGGGGTACCGGTCACGGTGGCCTCCTCACCTTCCGCAAGATCCTGCTCGATTTCGTCCTTGAAATCGTTTTTGGTCACGCAATCCGCAAATACTTCACGGGGAATGCCCAAGCCGATAGCAAGGTCCGTCATTTTCGTATCGGTCATACCCTTGCCATTCGTCGCCGTATTCTTATACAACAAAGCGCTGTATGAAAAATAGGTCTTATCCCCTGAGAGTTTCTGTACGCAGTTGGCAGCCGCTGCTTCCTTACTCGCCATCGGCTCATGGAAGCTGAGCGGGAAATCCTTGAAAGAAAGCACGGCCTTACCGGTATCGACATAGTCCTTTATAAGCGTATCGAGCGTTTCTGTGTGAAATTTCTTGCAGAACGGACACTCATAATCACTGAATTCAATGATGGCGATCTTCGCCTTCGTTTTATCACCGAGCACCGGGTCATTGCCGAGCGAAAGCGAAACAATGCCATCTTTGACTTCCTTCGGAGCGGACTTTTGATCCTCATCGATCGGTATTACTGCGGCATCCTCACTCTTAAGGAGTGACGGCATCGGCAATATCTGGGTCGCAACAATGGCCCCGGCTACCAAAATACCCGCAAACATGACAGCGATGGCGATGAGCATGAGCGGCTTTTGCAGTGGATGACTCTGATTTGCTGCCGGTATAGTCTCTTGATTCATGATATGTATGATTATGATTATGATTATGATTATGAATTTTCCTTTCTTTATGCTACTCCCATCCTAGGAAATCTGCTTTTTACTTTGATACTCCCGATACTGCTGCCCGACATATTCATTCACCTCCCGCAGCGGCGTCAAGAAATTGTTTTTCGCTAGCATCTTAAGGAAAACATATCCGCCGAAAACGATGCCGAACTGAATCCAGGCGAACAATACACCCATACCTTTGGAACTGTCCGGAAGAAAACTATGGGCAAGCACAAAGGCGAACATAGGATAGGTCAGCCAATGCACCCGCTTCCAATTGCCCTTCAGGAGCCGGAGTGAGAGATTGTTGGAGGTGATAAGAAGGGGCAGTGTCAGAATCAAAGCGATGATACCGAAAATGTATCGCGGCATAATGGACAGCGGATCAGATACGAAGGGTGCGATAAATACGGAAAACCACTCAGGATCGAGAATATACCCGACGCCGTGCACGATCGCCAGATAGGCAAACCAGATGCCGAGCTCCCGGCGCAGACTCATCATCTGATACAGGATCCTCATACGGAAAATCTTAGACAACGGACTGACGAGCATTATCACCAATAAGAGATTCCTCCCGACTTCGCCGAAATCCCTCGCGAATTGCGGAAAAAATAATCCCAATAGGCTTGCGTGCGCTAAAACCAGCAGTCCGAATTTGAGCTGCTTCAAGTAGCGTGCCACGAAATCGCTCACTCCATCGTGCATCTTGAACCCCAACCTCATTGCGGGATTCTGGGCAGAAAAAATGTTGTCGAAAAAAGCCATAAGACAAATACGTAAAGGCCCTACTTCCATAGTATACCACACCCGAAGCGCAGCTCATCCACCCAATAGCCCACAAAAAAGCAGTCTTCAAAAAACTGCTTTTTTGCGGAACACAGACATTTCCCTATACCCTCATCCTAATTCGCGGGCGGCACTTCCTTCCAAAGCAGGCGACAACTCTTTCTGCCGGTGCACACCTGCGGGACACATGTACCCACAGGGGTATATGCCGTGAAAGTATCCGTATCGCACGTATTGTCGAGGGTTGCCGGATCGCAAATGCAAGGTTGCGGAATCGACACGACCGTCACGACAACATCCGCGGTTTCTGTCATATAGGTTGCCTTGATTGTTGCTGTTCTGCTGGCCAAAATTCCGTCTACAGCAGCAGTTACCAACGCGTTCTTCGCACCGTTTGATGGATTCAGCGAGGCTATGACATTATTGGTATCGACCTTACCCCAAGAGGTGGCAGGGACGGGAATCGCGATTGACGACGTATCGAAACAATCGGTCCTCGCATCATAATCAAGCTCCAACATCCTGGATTCTCCTTGATTGATCGTCAACTGCGGAAGAGGGTTTGCAGGACAGATCTTGAGCACCAAAGGTCGATCACGCGTCGCAGAACACGCCTCATCCGATCCGCCACCCGAACCCCGACATATCCACGAAGCGACCCCGCCCACTGCTGGAAATGCCGGATTGGTAGAATTCCCTACCGCGCATTGCGTGTCGGCGCCATAGCCTGATTGGCTTTCTGCATATACTTTGCCATTCGCTGTGCCGCATACGCCGTCAGTTCCCGAAGAAGCGGCAACCGCGTAAGGAATCAGTATCCCACCCGTGCCAGCATCTTCATCCTCATCCTCAAACTTCGCGGAGGCATCGATGATTGAGCTGTATATACCCCTGACGTTTTGAGCCGTAAAATCAGCCGATTTATTGAGAATATCTTTGGTTACGCCATTGATAGTTGCTGTAAGCGTGACGGTGATAAAAGGAGTGGCCTCTTGACCATTAGAACATACTGAAAACGCATAGGTTCCCGACGCGGTAATATTCCCTCCCGGCTCATACAGCGCTTGGTCCAAGTTCGCCGTAAACGTCGTAAAGAGAGTATCTTCGCCACCCGTCTTCGCAACAAAAAACGTATCCGCCCTCACTTCAGCACCGCCCAATAGCACTCCGGCACTGATCATAAAACCAAGCAACACCATCATACCTGACCGTTTATGTCTCCGCATCAGATATACGAGCAATGTCATAATCAAGAGAAAGGCTATAGCATACACAACCGCTATCCATACGCTCTTTTTCAACATCGAGGCATCTAATGTCGCGGCATCGGTCGGAAACGTATCTTCTGATCGAATATCATACGTACTCTCCGCCAACATTCTGCCGTCTTGATCAACAATCTTGGCACTGACTACCGGATTGCGACAGTTGCGAGTAATAGGAAGGGAAATACTCTCCTTACCGCCCGTGCGATTGACATCGAGCGTATGTGTCAAAGATTCGGCGCAGGGATTTTTCTCATCATCGCTCAATGTGATAATCGCAGAAATTTCCTTGTCGGCTCCATTCGATCCTATTCTTGAACCGAGAAACCTGTCTGCTGATCCGCTCCATACGAAGGTTACCAAAGCGGTTCCGTTTTCCATATACCCATCCTTATCAAGAATGATATTTTGGATGGTAGCGCTCTCCCCTCGCAGAACATAGTGGAAATCTATAGAGGAAGAAACGGCCTTGCTCTCACTATCCACAAAAGTCAGGGTACTTTCATAGGCTTGAGGCTCGGTCAGCCGAGGTAGTTTAACGGCAAAATCCAATGATTGACCGGGCTGCATTGTCAAAGGTTCTAGAGCGTCATTGTGAACGACTTTGCCGAATGCGGAACGATAACGACTCACAAAAAACGGGGTTATCGTCTGCGCTGTTGAGAAGGCGCTCTGCAAAGGACAATGAGCCGTAAGGGTTTCATCCTGAGAAATATCGACACCCTGCGCAAGCGCATAATGCGTGTTCTTGTTTTCTCCATCCACAGTCAGAAAACATGCTGTAGGATTGATACGGATATATTCACCCGTGCCGGAAAAGGTAATGGCATTAGGTATTTGTGACATACCGAAAATCAGTCCTTCCGGATTACGAGCCTCTACTTTGATGAAATAGGTGCCCTGAAGATAGTCCGGTGCAACATAGGTGATCTCCTTATGCGCGACATCATTAGTCCCGATACTCAACACATCATCATACACCTTTCGATCGACAGTAATATCTTGTCCGGAACCATCTTTCTGTACAAGATTAACCGCATAAATAACCTTCGGTTGCACGCCTTCACGATTTGAAATCGAAAAAGCGACAGTCAGTGCCTTTCCCTCCTGCCGCACGAGCTTAACGTCCGAAACATTGACGGTAGCAACGGTCAGAGTGTTCAAAAAAACACCTTTATTAACAGGTGTTACTGGTGCTTCTTGTGCATGCGCGATAGATACTGATAGGAGGCATGCGCAAAACACCCCTCCCATATATACCCCTAATGCCCCCGTCGTAAGACTTCGCATATTTTTATTTTGAAAAGATTAACTCATGATGCTACTATATCACGCACATACAAACCGTCAAGCATTGTGAAAAATCCAGCGGGATGCATATATGTATTCCATCATCTTTATAGTATAATGGACATATCATTCACACATCCGATCAAAATAAAAACTACTCCTTCCTTATGGTCGAACCGGTCATCAGCGTCGATAAATTGCGCGTCATCTATAACCAGGGCAAATCCAATGAAATGCGCGCGCTTGAGGAAACCAATCTCAAAATTTTCCCCAAGGAATATATCATCATCTATGGTCCTTCCGGCTGCGGAAAGTCCACGCTTTTGTATTCCATCTCCGGGCTGCAGCGCGCCACCTATGGCAATGTCACTGTGCAGGACATATCGCTTTCGCAGATGAACGAAAAACAAGAGCTTGAACTCCACCAGACGAAAATAGGCATGATCTTTCAGGCGTTCTACCTTATCCCCTCGCTCACCATCATCGATAACGTCTGCCTTCCGAAAATTTTCCGTGGCGAAAGCCCCTCGTCACGACGTGCCGAGGGCATGCGCCTGCTGCGTCGTTTCGGCATCGCCGAACAAGCCGACAAATTTCCGAATCAACTATCCGGCGGCCAAAAACAGCGCGTCGCCATCGCCCGATCGCTCATCAATAATCCCGAAATCATCCTGGCCGATGAACCAGTCGGTAACCTCGACAGCGAATCCGCGCAGAACGTGCTCACGCTCCTCAAAGAACTCAATGACGTGGATAAGAAAACGATCATCATGGTGACTCACAATCCGGAACATCTTGTCTATGCCGATCGCGTCCTCCACATGAAAGACGGCATGGTGGTGAGCGAGGAAATCCATGAGGAAAAACGCCCTATAGAGGTGGCGCAAGAAGAGATCAAATCGGATCCGGTGGAAGTACCCAATGAGCTCAAGATGCTCATGCACTCCTTCAAGAACCTCTCATCGCAACAGATGAACATCTTACTCATCCCCTTCAAAGCGAAACAACTCCTCAACCATACCCTCTCAGAGCTTCGGGAAGAACAGGTCAACATGGCAGAAAGCCTGCTTAAGGAGCTCTTATTTAACAATATCGATGCCAGCCAACTGACCGAACGCCTCGATGCCGACCTAGACAACGGCGGGGCTGGATGGAACAAACAACGCGCTACTTCCTTCTCCGAAAGGATACGCAACATCATGCAGCAATCCAAAAATATCCAAGAATCACCGGAAGCGGCCCTTCCGGGACTTGCAACATACCTGATCGACCTATTGCACCTGCATATCAATCCTGAACAAGCGCTAAGACTGCAGACATTCCTCAAACAGAGGGTGGAGAGCAAGATCAATCAATTCGAGCTCAAGCACAAACTCGATGCGCCGAAAATCCTCGGCGGCGTCGGCCTGCACAAGGGAACCGCCGAGAAGCTGGTACGTGAATTGGAAATGATCATGTTGCTTAAGTATTAATAATCTCCCTATTGGCGAATTATCGTATATCTTATTTTGAGGAGGCTGGCGAGGCGGGCACGAGGAATTTTTCAGCAGAAAAATATCCGTACTCCGAAGAATAAGATATACGATAATTCACAACTCCACACCCGCTTATGCGCTTTTTTGACCTCATCAAACTCTCCCTCCGTATGTTCAAGGCCCGCACCATGCGGACACTATTGACAGTATTCGGTATGAGCATCGGTATCGCCGCCATCTTATTCCTTGTTTCTTTCGGTTACGGCCTTCAAAAGACCCTTTTGGAACGCATCACCACGTCCGATTCGCTCGTGACGCTCGACATAGCGCCCGCCGGGAGCGATTCCCCGGTGCTGGATAACGAAATGACACAAACGCTCCGCGAGATACCGGGCGTAAACGATGTCGTTCCGGCCGTATCGCTTTCCAGTCAAGGAAAGTTCGATTCGATTATCTTCGATCTTGAAACCACCGGCAGCCAGGCTTCATTCCTCCGTCTCAGCGGAAAGAAAATGCTCGCCGGAAGCTTTCCGAACGAAACGAAAACCGAAGACACGGTCGTCCTCACTTCCGCCATCGCCAATATCTTCGGCAAAGAGCCTCAGGATATGATCGGCAAGCAATTCGCACTTACGCTCTTCGAACAAAGCGATAACACTACTGAACAATACAGCGGCACGGATGCATCTCAGGGGAAAAAATTTACCCACACCTATACCATAGCCGGCATCGTGGATAATGAAGAGAATATCGCCTATGTCCCACTGGACACCATCGACGCGGCGGCCTATACACATCTCAGTCAACTCAAAGTCAAGTGTCAGTCGACCAATGTCATGCCCTCCGTCCGTGAAAACATCGTTTCCATGAACCTCCTCGCCTCCTCCATTTCCGAGACGGTCGATCAGGCCAACAAGGTCTTCCGCATCATCCAGATCGTCCTCATGCTCTTCGGCATCATCGCGCTCGTCGTGAGTGCGATCGGTATGTTCAATACTATGACCATCGCGCTTTTGGAGCGAACGGAAGAAATCGGCATCATGAAATCTATCGGGGCATCTAAGACCAGCGTTTCGCTCATGTTCATCGTCGAGGCAAGCCTCATGGGGTTTTTGGGCGGCGTGTTCGGCGTTATCTTCGGCATATCTGCCGGCGCCGCCTTCAACCTGCTCATCAACCTGGTCGCTTCACGCTTCGGAGGGCAATCCGTGAGCCTCTTTTATAGCCCGTTGTGGTTTGTCGTGGCCATCGTCGTGTTTGGATCCTTTGTCGGATTCCTGACCGGTGTCTTCCCGGCCCGCAAAGCGAGTCACATCGACCCGCTTGACGCATTGAGATACAAATAAGATATGAACGATACAAGAAGATTCATCTGGAAGATCGCGCTTCCGATAACATTGCTTCTCAGTTTGGGTGTCGCATCGCTTTTTTTAGTGAATCACCGAAAAGATGCCGCTCATGCCATCCTCTTTTTCGCACTCATTTTCGGAAGCCTCCCGCTCGCCTACCAGATACTCGCCTCATTCGCGAGGCGCCATTTCGGCATCGATGTCATCGCTATCACGGCCATCATCGCTTCAGCCATGCTCCAGGAATACCTGGTGGGTATCATCATCCTCCTGATGCTCGCTACCGGGGAATCGCTCGAGTATATCGCCTTCCAACGCGCTCGCAAAGAAATCACCGAGCTTCTCGCCAAAGCACCGAGCAAAGCATATAAAAAAGATGGCGAAACACTTATCAACGTCCCCATTGAATCGATCCAGCCGGAAGACATACTCATCGTACGTCCGGGAGAGATTATTCCGGTCGACGGCATCATCATACATGGAGAGACGACCATCGATGAAAGCACACTCACCGGAGAATCGATGCCGCTTTTCAAGCAAGCTCCTATGCGTATCATGAGCGGGAGCGTCAATCAATCAGGAGTGATCGAAATCAAGGCTTCGGCCACCAGCCAAAACAGCCAATACGAACACATCGTCAGGCTCGTCAAAGAAGCACAATCCAATGAAGCTCCGTTCGTGCGCATGGCGGATACGTACAGCGCGCGCTTCACGCTGATCACTCTGTGCTTCGCGTTCCTGGCATGGCTCGTTTCGGGTGATCCGCTGCGGGTTTTGGCGGTACTGGTGGTCGCAACCCCCTGCCCGCTCATACTTGCCACCCCCATCGCCTTCGCTTCCGGCATCAGTCGCGCTGCCAAACGGGGCATCATGATAAAAAACGGCGGCGCACTCGAACACCTCGGTAATGCCCGCGTGTTCGTCTTCGACAAGACCGGCACACTGACGCTCGGCACCCCGCAGGTGCAATCTATCGATGCGTATAGTATGGCAAAAAAAGACACTCTCCGCATAGCAGCCTCCATCGAACAGTTCTCCGCGCACATCATCGCCCATGCCCTTACCGAGCACGCCAAAAAACAGGGCGTAAGTCTCTCTCTACCCGAACACTTCGAGGAAGTCATCGGTAAGGGCGTGTCCGGAAGCATCGATGGGGTCTTGTATTTTTTCGGAAGTCCTTCGTTCCTTGAAGCGAAGGGGGTTCCCATCGAAAACGATCTGATATTAAAGCATGAGACTTCCAAAAACCTGGGCATCATGATCACCTACCTCGCCACCCAAGAAAAAATCATCGGCGACATCCATTTCGCCGACATCATCCGCAGCGAAGTCAAATACCTTTTTCATTCCCTCACACAGTCGGGCATAGAAAAAATCGTCATGCTTACCGGCGACAAAGAAACGGTGGCCAAACATATCGCAGAGCGTACGGGTATCACGGAGTATCGTTCCGGATGCCTGCCGGAAGACAAAATCAAGGAGATACGCGCCCTCAAGGGGAAATTTTCACCCATCATCATGGTGGGTGATGGCATCAATGACGCCCCGGCCCTCATAGAGGCCGATATGGGCATCGCGCTCGGAACACGCGGTTCGAGCGCCGCTTCCGAAGCGGGCGATGTCGTTATCACGGTCAATACGCTCGAGCGCGTCGTCGAGGCGTTCCATATCGGAAAAAAAGTCCTGACGGTCGCGCATCAAGGTATCTTCATCGGCATAGGGCTCTCCATCACGCTCATGATCTTCGCCTCCTTGGGTTATATCCCGCCCGCGCTCGGCGCCATCCTTCAGGAAGTTATCGACGTGATCGCTATCGTAAACGCCCTGCGTGTACATACCGATACGCAACTCCTCGCTCATATACCGCTACCGCATATCGCAACCAAAACAGCACATACCCATTAATCCTTCTTCCTTTGCGAGAGTTTCTCGATCATCTTATGATCCCTACATAACTGTTCCTCTTCCTCATGCAGACGTTTCTCCAGTGACTGAATTTCCCTCTCCTCCTTATTAACCTCGCGGATAAGCCACCAGATCACGAAGCACAGCGACAGCCCAAAAAGCGCCACGATACCGATCGCCATCCACATCGATGGCGAGATAAGCCCGGCAAAGTCCTTGATCTTGCTGCGCAGAGTATCGATCGACTGCCCCTGCACTATCAACAGTTCACAATACGCACTGTACGGCGCCGTATACCTATCGACATCAAAAGCCTCATTGCCCACTCCCGAAAGCTTGAACAAAGAGAGCGCGTCCCGGCAATGTTTGGCGCGGAGAAGTCCCAGCCCTTGCTTGAATTCTTCCTGATACGGCGAAGCGCTGATGGCCACGCCGCTATCAGCGATCATTTTCAATGCCATCTCGATAGGTATGGCAAAAGCGAAATTATCGCCTGATGTTTTTTGGAATTGTCCCGTCTGGAACGTCACGATGCCCAAAACATTGCCATTATCATCCACAAGCGGTCCGCCGCTTGATCCATCCGACACCTTGGCATCGGTCTGGAATACCTTGAAATCTTTTTTCTCAGCATCCTTGATCGCGCTCACGACGCCCTGCGTAAAGGTCGACTCGAGCGGATTGCGCTGATTGAATTCCGCCGTGGCCGGGAAACCGAAGATGAATATCTGTTTGCCGACATTCAGGCTCTGGGAGTTCCCGAATGGGATTGTTGGCAAGCCCTCTTGATCAATCTTAATGAGCGCAACATCCTTATCGTCATCGTAAAAACGGTCATTAACGCTCACTACCTGCACAGGAAATCCCTCCTGCATCAGATCGTCGAATCGTTCCTTTTGCGAGGAAGGATCGAGCACGACGATATCCTGCACGACATCGAAGGTGCTGTGAACCGAAGCGTAGTCGAATACCTTCTTGCTGAATTCGAATGCCGCGCTCTCGTCCTGGAAAATCTTATTCGCCTCTTCCTCATTCAATGCCAGCGCACTGTCGTACATGGCCGGCAATACGGCCTGGGTCATCACGTCGATCTTGATCGTCGAAAGCGAAACGACATGGGAATTGGTGACGATATAGCCGTCCGAAGAAACGATAAAGCCGCTCCCACTGAGCGTCTCATCGACAGGAATGGTTTTTGATGGGCGGCTCGTATCGACGCTCACCGACCAATCCTTGAGATTGATCGTCAAAGCCGGAATAGTGGCTGTCCCCTTCACGTGCTGCGCGATACGTACCACGGACGGCTTGGTGAGCGCAACGATATCCTCCCGCATCAACGGCACCTGAAATTGAGCTGCCACCGCGGATATACCGACAGAAAACAGCGCGATCATGACGCAAAACGCAAGGACAAAAAAGAGGGGTATCCGTTTCATAGTCGATAGTGTGAGTGTCTTGATTGTAGCACGAAATAAAATGCGGACAAAAAAACAGACTGAATGAAACGAACTCTGTATTCCAAACGCTTGGAATCAGCATGATACATTTCAACAAGTCTGTTTCTCACCCACGTTGCGTCCAACGTTTGCGACTTCAGTTGTAAGGCATGTGTACGGTATGCCCAACGTTTTCCCGAACAATGCGCGACCATTTCTTGCATGGTCCGGATGTGGCTGAAGCTGACACATTTGTGTTTCTAACGAACTTCGACTCTGCACGACTCTTTTTCGTTCTCGCTTGAGAGCCTCATGCTCTAGCAAGTCACCCCTTGCCCAAGAACTATCTCTATTGTATAACGTGGAAAAAGTTTGTCAATATATTTCTTAATTCTTGTAGCGTTCTTTCACCTGGAAGAGGATATACCAACCAATGATGGATCCGATGATACCCGAAACGATATTGAGCGATACGATATTGCCCGCGAAGCCGATAAGGGAAGCATAATACAAAAGACGCCATGACGCATGAGTTTGTTTGAAAAGCCCCTTGACCGCCATCAGTTCTACGATCAGGGCCGCGGCCGCAAACACGACCGAAAGCAATCCGAGCGCTCCGAAACTATAGTAGCCTCCCATAGCAGCAAACGGGGTCAGTAAGGCTGTCAGTCCGAGACCGGCAACAATGACCGGCAGCGTCAGAATAGCGAACACGATGATAAAATACGGCGCTACCTTTACCAAAAAATCCTTCCCTCCGGCAGGGATGTGGAACGGCGCTTTCTTGACCATATATTCATCAAGCGTCGCTTCGAACTGATCGATCATGCCGCGCATATCCTTTGAGGCGTCATTGCTCGGTGTCTCCTTTTCCCCGCTCCCCTGACTTGATTCCTCGGCAGCATCCTCTTGTTTCATTTCCTCAGGCATAGGACTGTTGTCACAATTCCTGCCACACCTCGCGTGGAAAAAACCGTGATGTACAAAAAGATTATTTCTTCACTTTTATTGTAGTCTTCTTTACCCGCCGTGGCAAACCCTTTCGCCGCGGTATGAAAAAACCCTGATAAAAAGCCGGAAGTCGATCGAAAAAACGGACAAACAGCGCCGAGGCGATAAAGATACCGATACTATCGATCAGAACATCCGTCAGTTTCCCGGTCCTAGCGAACACGAAAAGCTGATGGATTTCGTCCGAAACGGCATAGATGAGAGCCGAAAGGATGGAAAAACCCATAGCAACCCGTTCGTTTTTCGAAAAAAGAAACGAAAAAACCCTTACCCACAGCAGGGTCAGGATGAAGTATTCGAAAATATGCGCTCCCTTGCGTTCGATAAGCATCGCCCTGGGCATCTCATATGCCGCGCCGCTTCCCGGGAGGGACGATAGGTAAAAGATACCCGCCATCCACACAAGCAAAGGGGCATACAAAAGAACCTGCGTTTTGCAATGCGCATTTTTACCGGACATTTATTTAGTGTGTTTCTGCTTGAATTCACGGACCAGGAGAATAAGCGCATAAAATGGCAGCCACACCCACAGGGTCTTTTTCATGAAATCATCCGCTGATTTGTTGATATCCATATATTTTTCTTAAGCACATTGGATTGATTATATCCCACCGGCCAAAGCGCCGTTTCACAAGCGCCTGCATCCTTTTCCTATACGTCATAAATGACGTCTTTTTTCTCCACCACTATCCGCCACTTGTTCTTTTCCGCCACCGCCTTGAGATTCTGATTGGGATTAAAGGCGATCGGGTGCTCCACAAGATTGAGTAAGCTCACGTCCGACTCCGTATCACCTATACCATATGAGCCCGCGAATGTCAAGTGATTCTCATAGATGATCTGCTTCGCGGCCAACCCCTTGTTTTTCGTCGGCTCAAAATCCGCCCCTCCCGTATACAATCCGTCCGTCCCTACCGAATACACGCTGCCGAGCACCTGGTCGAACTTGAGATAGCGGCGATTATATTCCTCGACGATCTCGATCGGAGAGCCGGAAATGGCCACGATGTAGAAGTTCTCCTTGCGAAATTTCTTCATCAATTGTTCCGCGAAGATATAGGTGCGCTTCTCATGGAACGGCATAAGGATACGGCTCGCGCGCTTCACATCCTCCGGTGAACAGCCGGTGATATGCTGCGCGTACAATCCGACCAGCTTGCGGCGGTAATCGTCATAGACACCTTCATGTTCCAACCAATCAGAATAGACCCCCACCAACTCCTTGCGCACCTTCTGCGGAAATATCTTGAGCCACACCAGTTCATTGATGAGCTCGAAATGAAGATTCTTGCGGAAGATCGTCCCGTCGATATCGAAAATAGCGATTTTGTTTTTTTTCATAGTATGTTTACGGAAAATACTGAGAGCATGGTTGGGAAAAGGACGAAGCAGTACGAACAAATAAGTTTTCATGACCTCCGTGAGTACACCATGGTCATGAAAACTTATTTATCCGCACTACGACCACATGATACCACTCACTCCATTTTACTCCTTATTTCGAAAGCAGCAATCCCGAAAGCGACGGAAACATTGAGTGAATTCTTCTGTCCTCGCATAGGAATTTCCAGAATCGCGTCGCACTGATCCAAAATATCAGCATCCACTCCCCTAACCTCATTGCCCGCGATGAGCGCGATCTTTTTCGACGGTCGATACGCCCGATAATCCACGCTCTTTTCGGATTGTTCCAAAGCGATGATTTGATAGCCATCCTTTTTAAGCGCCTTAAGCAATGCCAAAACATCCTCCCTGTGTTCCCAGACGATATTTTTTTCAGCGCCCAAAGCGGTCTTGGCAAGGTCTTTGTGCGCCCGCGTCAGATAGATAGTCTCTTTCGTGGCGGGCATCGGCGTATAGCCGGTCAGGAAGATCTTGTCCACTCCCGTCCCGTCAGCTGTCCGGAACAAGGATCCAACATTGTGTGCGCTGCGGATATTATGAGCGATAACGATATAAGACATAGGGATATTGAATACAAGGATACCTCTTCGATTATTTACCGAGCGTACTGAGGACTGGTCACGAAATACTGTTTGGCGGTATCCCAGACAGCTGGATACTCCTTCTCCACCTTCAGCCAGTACCACCACTCCGCTCCCCACAGATAGATTTCCGGGAAACCGATCTGCTTCGTATACTCGATATTGGCGACCAGTCTGTGTTCATCCATGGTACGGAACTGCTCCTCAAGCGGCACATCGGCCACCCAACCGTTCGCCCAAGGCTCCGCCTGCAGCTCGATGACGATGAAGTGCTCCTGATCGGTCAGCGCCCTGACGATCATCTCCTTGAAGAGAAAGAAGTTAGGCCCGATCGGATACGTGATATAGCCGAATTTCTTCGACCAGATATCGCGGTAGAGCGTCGTGCCGAACACATCCCCTCTTGCGGCCGCCTGAAACCACAAGCTCAATTCCCCACTGTCGGTCGTCAGTATCGGACGCGTCGGATCAAGCCCTTTGACCAGCTTCACCTCATCATCCAAGAGCGTGATATCGAAATTCACGCAATTGCCGAACCGAAGGAATGGTTCGTTCTCGATCTGCCACATTGCCACTTCCGAACGGTCTTTGTACCGATCAACCACGTGCTGCTCGAAAGCGAGCAGCCTTTGCCTGCGCAGCGCATCCGTATCCGCCCACGCCGGAATGAAACACTCCGGCCAACGCGGCACCTTCTGCCCCATAACCAAGATAATGTCCACATCACGTTTTTTAGCCTCATCCAATTGCCAATCAACATCTGAAAAATCGTATTCACCCTGGTTTTTCTCTATCAGATCCCAATACAGCGGGATGCGGATCTTACGCACCCGCATGTCATCCAAAAGCGCCGTATAGGTTTCCTGCCATGACAGCCCCAGCAACTGTGCATAGCGGGACGAGAATGTGATGCCAAAGGAAACGTCCTGGCGTGGCGCGGGCCCGGGCATATTGAAATAAGCAAACAAAAGTCCCGAGAGCAACAAAACACTCAGTAGTGTGTAGCCGATAATTTTGACAATATGTTTCATGAGAAGGAGGGTTATTTTTTTACACGAACAGATCGGCGCCGCTTAAGGCGGAGAAATAGATGCCCAGGCCGATCAAGGTAAGTGCGACCACTTTCTGCAGCCAATCATTGAAATAGAGCTTTTCCCCGAAGAGAGTCGGGAAACGGATAGAAAGTGGTACCGCCACCAGAAAGACGAACGCGAACTGAACGCCCGAAAATGCCTGCACCGCTACGAGCGGCCCGAGAAAAATAGCATACTGCACCAAAAAATTCCCCAGAGCGCCGATAACCTTATTGGCCACAAACCATGACCCGGTCAGGCGCTGCTCGCGCTTCGAGCGCGACATGTCCGAAAGGCTCCCGATGATTTCCTTCCGAAACGTCGGCACCAGAAGTAAACTGAGTCCGCCGAGAAACAAGCCCATGCGCGACCACACGAAACCGTTCACGAAACCCTCCGCAAAATAGATCTGCTTGAGCATGACCAACGAAACGACCATAAACGCGCTCGCCGCAGACGTGTTGCGGATGCCGCGGAATATATCGCGGATATGGAATGGCAGATCGAACGCCACCAAAAATCCCCCGATCAGAAGCAACCAAAAAGCCAGGATATTTTCGGAGCGCCCTAGGAATGGATGATGAAGCCAATCCAAGCGATTGATATGCGAAGCGAAGTCATAGGTCAGGGCGCCCAATGCCATGAAAGCGCCCATAAGCGGCGCCACGCGCGAAATCTCGCTCTCTCTCACCGCTCGATAAAAAAATATCAATCCATAGATGAAAAAGGCTCCCGCTAGGAAGGCTGCCACGATCATCTGCGGGCTGAGTATACGCAAGCCGAACGGGACATCCACCAAAGCGAACAAGCTGAAAACGGCAACAAAAAAAGCATAGACCGAGGGCTGCGGTATCTTGGTGGAAAGGATATATTTGTCCAATATATTCGCCAGCGCGTTAAAAAAATATCCGGCGATAGCGACAGTGATCCACGTCATATTTCGTATTGCTCAGATTGCTTGGCGGGCACACACATAAAGTCAGTATACCTCATTTTCGCCCTACTGCGAACGAATCGTACAGAAATCTACCGCATTTTCACATCGCCGAGCATCTTGACCGACCCACGCATGATAATTTTCTCTTCATTAATAGCTTTTGCCTCGGTAATGTAAACGGATACGCGGCCGGTATTCGTCGAATAGCCATAAGACCCACCGGCCAGGTCGGTTTTTCCATCGGCATTGAAGTCGCCTGAAGTGAAGGCTCCGCCAAAATAGTTATTCGTGGTCTCTCCGGTGATGGTCATGTCGGCTGTTCCGGCAGTGGTCGGAATGGAGCCGTCGTTGTAGAAGATATAGGCGCGGCCGGTGTTGGTCGAATAGCCATTGGCTCCGATAGCTAGGTCGGTTTTGCCGTCGGCATTGAAATCGCCGGAGGTGAGCGCATAGCCGAAATAGTTATTCGTGGTCTCTCCGGTGATAATCATATCAGCACTATCGACAGCAGTCGGAATGGAGCCGTCATTGTAAAAGATATAGGCGCGACCGGTATTGGTCGAATAACCATAAGACCCACCGGCCAGGTCGGTTTTGCCATCGGCATTGAAATCGCCGGATACGAGAGCATAGCCAAAATAATTGTCCGTGGTCTCTCCGGTGATGGTCACGTCGGCTGTTCCGGCAGTGGTCGGGATGGAACCGTCGTTATAGAAAATGTAGGCGCGGCCGGTGTTGGTCGAGTAGCCATTGGCTCCGATAGCTAGGTCGGTTTTGCCGTCGGCATTGAAATCACCCGCAGTAAAGGCAGTGCCGAAATAGTTATTCGTGGCTCCTCCGGTGATGGTGACGTCGGCTGTTCCGGCGGTGGTCGGGATGGAACCGTCGTTGTAGAAGATATAGGCGCGGCCGGTGTTGGTCGAGTAGCCATTGGCTCCGATAGCTAGGTCGGTTTTGCCGTCGGCATTGAAATCACCCGCAGTAAAGGCAGTGCCGAAATAGTTATTCGTGGCTCCTCCGGTGATGG